>CATKYJ010000046.1 GCA_949840885.1 uncultured Acetatifactor sp. | reverse complement strand
GGCGGATGTAAGCAAAGGGGATGTGAGGCGGCTCTACAATGACAGGGCCGCTTTCTCTGTCTCTATTGCAAAGATGGTAAAGACGGTGATGAATATTTCCTTTGATTATGCGGTTGGGATGAAAATTATACCTGTGAATCCGGCTGCAGGGGTAGAGCTTCCAAAACAGATTGCAAAAGCGGCATACCATACCCGGAGCATAGATGGGCAGAAAACCCTGACAATGGAGCAGATACAGATTTTATTGGAGGCAAGCAAAGATACGCCGATTCATATGATGGTGCTGTTCAATGTCCTTATGGGCCTCCGCAGGCAGGAGATACTTGGGCTGAAATATTCGGATATAGATTATATAAATCGGACAATCTCTATAGAAAGGCAGTTAGGGAGGGCAGCCAATACGAAAAAAGAAGATTTTGCTCCAAAGACATTTACAAAACAGGAGATTAAGCTAAAGACTTCATCCAGCAGAAGGGAGCTGCCGATACCGGATTATGTATTTGAGGCAATCATGGAAGAAAGGAAACTATATGAAAAAAGACGTAGCCGCAGAAAAAAGGAGTTTCAGGATTTAGATTATATCTGTTGTTCCAGCTATGGCAGGCCGCGCAGCAAGGATTTTCACTGGAAACATTATAAGAAGCTGTTAAAAGATACTGGCCTTCCGGATATCCGCTGGCATGATCTTAGAAGCACATTCTGCACATTGCTGTTAAAAAATGATTTTAGCCCAAAAGCGGTTTCCAAGCTGATGGGACATGCGAAAGAGATTATATCAGTGGATGTATATGGGGATAACGCAAATATTATTCCAGATGAGATTCCGGAACTTGTAGAATTTATGGATGAAGTTCTCCCGAAGGAAACAGAGGGGGAGGATGACAAGCTTCTGGACATTGTTGCGGATACATCTTATTATGTTACATAGAATCTCATAACATGAAAGAAGCCTAGAAGAGTGAGGCAGGGCTATTTTATCGGTAGAAAGCGAGGTATTGATTATGGGAAATGCATCTTTAAATGATTTGGTATATGGCTTTGAACTTTTGGAAATAGTTGCGCCAGATCCAGATCATAAAGCTGATGAAGCAGAATTGCAGAAAAGTATTCAAAAAAGTAAAGAGATGATGGCGATGGTTGAAGAATACAAACGCAGAAGGGCAATTTCCAACGCATAAGAGTTTATGATGAGAGGCATCTTAAAACTGATATATTATTGAGAAAGAAAAGCTTTCTCACATAATCATGGTTTGCGATACCTCTTAATTTTTTGTTCAATAATAGAATCTGCTCAGAGTATGGACTTTATTGCTTGTACTATCCGGCAGACATCTTAATAATATCGTCTATGTCAACAAAAAATAGCACACGAACACACATAAACGAACAAAAGTTCGTATTTATATCTGTACAAATGAATGGGATTGTGATATGATAATACACGATTATGGAAAGCGGATTTTGCTTTCCATAATATAGCTTGTGTATTCCCATTCTGTCCATGTAAAAATGAACAGTTTTGGGACATCCGGAAAATCGGTTTGAGTGAACGGAATTCGTCGTGGAGCTAAAATTTGGAAATTCATAAAAAATATGAAGATGTGCCACGACGAAAAAATGGCTTATAGAAATACTTTTTAGTATAGAATCAGAGGTGATGTTTTGTGCAAAATGAACAAAAATGCTTTAAACTTCATTCGGAATACAAGCCTACCGGCGACCAGCCGCAGGCGATAGAAGCCCTTGTCAATGGCTTCAAAGAAGGCAACCAATTCCAGACTTTACTAGGCGTCACAGGCTCTGGAAAGACATTCACAATGGCGAATGTAATTGCAAAATTGAATAAACCAACTTTGGTAATAGCGCACAATAAGACGCTGGCTGCACAATTATATGGTGAGTTTCGCGAGTTCTTCCCTGAGAACGCAGTGGAATATTTTGTGTCCTACTACGACTACTACCAGCCCGAAGCCTACGTGCCCTCCTCGGACACCTACATCGCCAAGGATTCCTCCATCAACGACGAGATAGACAAGCTGCGCCTGTCCGCCACGGCCTCCCTGACGGAGCGCAGAGATGTGGTGGTGGTGGCCAGCGTGTCCTGCATTTACGGTCTGGGCAGCCCGGACGAGTACCAGGACATGATCGTCTCCCTGCGGCCCGGCATGATAAAGGACAGGGACCAGGTGCTCCGGGAGCTGGTGGACATCCAGTACACCCGCAACGAGATGGACATGCACAGAGGGTGCTTCCGTGTGCATGGGGATGTCATAGAGGTGTATCCGGCCCAGGGCGGTGACTACTTCATCCGGATCGAATTCTTCGGGGACGAAATCGACCGCATCGCCGAGGTGGAGCCGCTCTCCGGCCGGGTGCACGCGTCGCTGAACCACATCGCCATCTTCCCGGCCTCCCACTACGTGGTGTCCATGGACAAGATCAAGGCCGCCTGTGAAAATATCGAAAAAGAGATGGAAGAGCGGGTGCGGTTCTTCAAGGGGGAGGACAAGCTCATCGAGGCCCAGCGCATCGCGGAGCGGACCAATTTCGACATCGAAATGCTCAGGGAGACCGGATTCTGCTCCGGTATCGAGAACTATTCCAGGCACTTGAACGCCATGCCTGCGGGATCGCCGCCCCTGACATTGATGGATTTCTTCCCGGAAGACTTCCTGATCATTATAGACGAGTCCCATATGACCATTCCTCAGATCCGGGGGATGTACGCGGGAGACCGCTCCAGGAAGCAGACTTTGGTGGACTATGGCTTCCGCCTGCCCTCGGCCCTGGACAACAGGCCTCTGAACTTTGAGGAGTTCGAAACCCATATCGACCAGATGATGTTCGTCTCGGCCACGCCCTCGGACTACGAGGAGGCACACGAATTGCTGCGCACGGAGCAGATCATCCGGCCTACGGGACTGCTGGATCCGGAGGTGGACGTGCGCCCGGTGGAGGGTCAGATCGACGATCTTATCAGCGAGATCAATAAAGAGACAGAAAAGCACAACAAGGTGCTGGTAACTACACTGACCAAGCGGATGGCGGAGGATTTAACGGATTACATGAATGAAGTGGGCATCCGTGTGAAATATCTGCACTCGGATATCGACACCCTGGAGCGGGCGGAGATCATCCGGGACATGCGTCTGGACGTGTTCGACGTGCTGGTGGGCATCAACCTGCTGCGGGAGGGGCTTGACATCCCGGAGATTTCCCTGGTGGCCATCCTGGATGCGGACAAGGAGGGGTTCCTAAGAAGCGCCACCTCTTTGATTCAGACCATTGGCCGCGCCGCCCGAAATGCAGAGGGACATGTAGTCATGTACGCGGATACCATCACGGATTCCATGCGGGTGGCGTTGGACGAGACCAACCGCCGCCGGGAAATCCAGATGAAATATAATGAGGAACATGGCATTACGCCTCAGACCATCAAAAAATCCGTCCGCGACCTGATAGCAATCTCCAAGGTCATCGCCAAGGAGGAGATGCGCTTCGAGAAAGATCCGGAGTCCATGAGCAAAAAGGAACTGGAGAAGCTGATTGCGGACGTGCAGAAGAAGATGCAGAAGGCGGCAGCAGACCTGAACTTCGAAGCCGCCGCGGAGCTGCGTGACAAGATGATCGAACTGAAAGAGAAGCTGCGTGACTTTAGTGAGGAGAAGCAGTCGTAAGGAAGCCATATATTATATATTAAAAGGAAGGAAAATCGACAAAGGCAAATGGAAGAGATAAAGAAAATGCGCCCCCGCGAATACATCAAAATAAGGGGCGCCAATGAGCACAATCTAAAGAATATCGATGTAGACATCCCACGCAACGAACTGGTGGTCCTGACAGGCATGTCAGGTTCCGGCAAGTCCTCCCTGGCTTTCGACACCATCTACGCCGAGGGCCAGCGCCGCTACATGGAGTCCCTGTCCTCCTACGCGAGACAGTTCCTGGGACAGATGGAGAAGCCCAATGTGGAAAAGATCGAGGGCCTTTCCCCGGCCATCTCCATCGACCAGAAATCCACCAACCGCAACCCCCGCTCCACCGTGGGAACCGTGACGGAGATCTACGACTATTTCCGTCTGCTCTACGCCAGGATCGGCACGCCACACTGCCCGAACTGCGGCAGGGAGATTTCCAAGCAGACCGTGGACCAGATGGTGGATCAGATCATGGCGCTGCCCGAGGGAACCAGGCTTCAGCTGCTGGCCCCCGTGGTCAGGGGCCGCAAGGGGCAGCATGAGAAAGTGCTGGACAGAGCCAGGAAGAGCGGCTATGTCCGGGTGCGCATAGACGGCGATCTCTATGAGCTGACAGAGGAGATATCGCTGGAGAAGAACATCAAGCACAGCATAGAGATCGTGGTGGACCGCCTGGCCGTGAAGCCCGGCATAGAGCGCCGTCTGGCGGACTCTATCGAGAATGTGCTGAACCTGGCGGAGAACCTGCTGGTGGTGGACGTCATAGGCGGGGAGCCCATGACTTTCAGCCAGAGCTTCTCCTGCCCGGACTGCGGAATCGGCATCAGCGAGATCGAGCCCAGGAGCTTCTCTTTCAACAATCCTTTCGGAGCCTGTCCGGAATGCTCCGGCCTGGGCTACAAGATGGAATTCGACATTGAGCTGATGATCCCGGATCCCCGGATGAGCATCAATGAGGGAGCCATTGCCGTCACGGGATGGCAGTCCTGCATGGATAAGACCAGCTTCACCAACGCTCTGCTGCTGGCCCTGTGCAAGGAGTATCATTTCGACCTGGACACGCCTTTCGCGGAATATCCGGAGAATATAAAGGACATCCTGATCCGGGGCACCGAAGGCAAAGAGGTGGAGGTCCACTATCAGGGACAGCGGGGCAGCGGCGTCTACCCGGTGGCTTTCGAAGGGCTGGTGCGGAGCGTGGAGCGGCGGTACAGGGAGACTTTCTCCGAGACCATGAAGCAGGAGTACGAGACTTTCATGCGCATCACCCCCTGCCGGGAATGCAAGGGCATGCGCCTGAAGAAAGAGGCCCTTGCGGTAACGGTATGCAATAAAAATATATATGAAATAACATCCGAATCCATTCTGGAGCTCAATGCTTTCCTGAAAGACATGCAGCTATCCAGCCAGCAGCTGCTGATCGGAAAGCAGCTGCTGAAAGAGATTCGGGCCAGGGTGGGATTCCTGGTGGACGTGGGGCTGGAGTATCTCTCCCTGTCCAGGGCTACGGCCACCCTCTCCGGCGGCGAGGCCCAGCGCATCCGCCTGGCCACCCAGATCGGATCCGGCCTGGTGGGGGTATGCTATATCCTGGACGAGCCCAGCATCGGCCTGCACCAGCGGGACAATGACAAGCTGCTGCGGACTCTGAAGAATCTGCGGGATCTGGGCAATACCATGATCGTGGTGGAACACGACGAGGACACCATGCTGGAGGCTGATTACGTAGTTGACATCGGCCCCGGAGCCGGTTCCTACGGGGGAGAGGTGGTGGCCTGCGGCACCGCCCAGGAGATCATGCAGATCCCGGAATCCGTCACCGGAAAGTATCTCAGCGGCGAACTGCAGATTCCCGTTCCCGACCAGCGGCGCAAGCCCGGGGGCTGGCTGAAAGTGCTGGGCGCCAGGGAGAACAACCTGAAGAATATCGATGTGGAGATCCCCTTGGGGGTCATGACCTGCGTCACCGGCGTGTCCGGGTCGGGGAAGAGCTCTCTTGTGAACGAGATCCTGTACAAGCGCCTGGCCAGAGACTTAAACCGGGCCAGATGTATCCCCGGGAAGCACAAGGATATCCGGGGACTGGAACAGCTGGACAAGGTCATAGCCATCGACCAGTCTCCCATAGGCCGCACGCCCCGCTCCAATCCCGCCACGTACACAGGCGTCTTTGACCAGATCCGCGACCTGTTCGCCTCTACGACGGACGCCAAGACCAAAGGCTATACCAAGGGACGCTTCAGCTTCAATGTAAAAGGCGGCCGCTGCGAGGCCTGCAGCGGCGACGGCATCATTAAGATCGAGATGCACTTTCTGCCGGATGTGTACGTGCCCTGCGAGGTCTGCGGCGGCAAGCGGTACAACCGGGAGACCCTGGACGTAAAGTACAAGGGAAAGAGCATCTTCGACGTGCTGGACATGACTGTGGACGAGGCTTATGACTTCTTCGAGAATGTTCCCTCCATCCGGCGCAAGATTGAGACTCTCTACGATGTGGGACTTACCTATGTAAAGCTGGGGCAGCCCTCCACTACTTTGTCCGGCGGCGAGGCCCAGCGCATCAAGCTGGCCACGGAGCTTTCCAGGCGCAGCACGGGCAAGACCATCTACATTCTGGACGAGCCTACCACGGGCCTGCACTTTGCGGACGTGCACAAGCTGGTGGACATCCTGCACCGGCTGGCGGACGGGGGCAATACGGTCGTAGTCATTGAGCACAATCTGGATGTGATCAAGACGGCGGACTATATCATCGACATGGGGCCTGAGGGCGGCGACCGGGGCGGCACCATGATCGCCAAGGGCACGCCGGAGGAGATCGCCGAGGCGGAAGGCTCCTACACAGGCATTTATATCAGGAAAATGCTGGCCAAAAGCAAGGCCGGGAAATCTTTGGCAAAAGAAAAAGGGAAAAAAGACTAAAGAAGCCGAAAGATCGTGCCGAAATCATTAGAAGATTCGGCTGCGGCTCTGATTGTTGTACACATTTTTTAAAATTTTTATAAACCCCTATGAAAATGGAATTTTTTCGGTTATAATACTGTATGTATGACTTTTGTTTGGAACCGGGAATCCAGTTAGAGATAGAAAGGGGCATTTATATGCAGTGTACGGATATTGGAATCGATTTGGGTACAGCCAGCATTTTAGTATATATCAGGGGAAAAGGCGTGGTGTTAAAGGAGCCCTCCGTAGTGGCATTTGACAGAGACACGCAGAAGATCAAGGCAATCGGGGAGGATGCCAGGCTGATGCTGGGCAGGACTCCCGGCAATATCGTGGCCGTGCGGCCTCTGCGCCAGGGTGTCATCTCGGACTATACGGTGACGGAGAAGATGATGAAATACTTCATCCAGAAAGCCCTGGGCAGGAGATCATTCAGGAAGCCCCGCATTGCAGTATGCGTACCCAGCGGCGTCACGGAAGTGGAGAAGAAAGCCGTGGAAGACGCCACATACCAGGCAGGGGCCAGGGATGTGGATATCATTGAGGAGCCCATCGCTGCCGCCATCGGCGCAGGCATTGACATTTCCAAGCCCTGCGGGAACATGATCGTTGACATCGGCGGCGGAACTTCCGACATTGCTGTCATTTCCTTGGGAGGCACTGTGGTCAGCGCTTCCATCAAGGTGGCAGGGGATGATTTTGACGAAGCCATCGTGCGCTACATGCGCAAGAAACATAATCTGCTGATCGGTGAGCGCACCGCGGAGGATCTGAAGATTAAGATCGGTTCCGCCTATAAGAGACCCGAAGTAGACTACATGGATGTAAGAGGCCGGAATCTGGTCACCGGATTGCCCAAGACGGTGAAAGTGTCCTCCGAGGAGACAGAGGAGGCGCTTAGGGAGACCACTTCCCAGGTGGTGGAGACCATCCACAGCGTCCTGGAGAAGACCCCGCCCGAACTGGCGGCGGACATTGCGGACAGAGGTATAGTGCTGACAGGAGGCGGAAGCCTGCTGCGGGGCCTGGAGGAGCTGATTTCCTCCAAGACTGGCATCAATACCATCACGGCCGAGGATCCCATGACCGCAGTGGCCGTGGGAACCGGCAAATATGTGGAGTTCCTCTCGGGCTACAACGAGAGATAGGAATAGAATCAGGAGGCTGCAAATCAAATGCTAAAAGGACTATACACTGCATACACCGGCATGGTCAACGAACAGCACAGGCTCGACACCATGACCAACAATCTGGCCAATGCGTCCACGGTAGGCTTCAAAAAGGAAGGGGCCACCAGCCAGTGCTTCAGCGATGTGCTGGCCGTAAAGATCAAAGACAATTCCATCGGCCACCGTACCGCGGTGGAGCTCATCGGCAGGAACAATCCCGGCGTGAAGATCGGGGAGAATTACACGGACTATACCCAGGGGTCTTTCCGCATCACGGACAACACCTATGACCTGGCGCTGGCGGGGGACGGCTTCTTTGCCGTAGAATTTACCAACAAGGCAGGGGAGACCTCCACAATGTACACCCGCGCCGGCCAGTTCACGCTGACCAGGGAGGGATATCTGGTGACGGAGGACGGCGATTATGTGCTGGACACCCAGAGCCGGAGGATACAGGTAAACACTTTGCTGGATGCAAAAATCGCTCCGGACGGCACCATTTATCAGAACGATGCGGCTGTGGCCAGAATCGGCCTGACGGATTTCGAGGATTATGACTATCTGGAGAAATACGGCGAGACCTATTACAGGCCCATAGAGGGAGCCAGGACCACCCAGGCAAACGCGGAGATCAAGTCCGGCTATCTGGAGATGTCCAATGTGCAGATAGTGTCCGAGATGGTGAACCTGATCGCCATTACCCGCCATTACGAGAGCAGCCAGAAGATCATCCAGACCTATGACGGCTCTCTGGAAATCGCGGCCACCCAGTTAGGAAGAGTATAATCCCATTGTGTTGACGATAGACTGACTTGAAAGAAAGGAACCAGAATTATGGTACGCAGCTTATGGACAGCGGCAACCGGTATGATTGCCCAGCAGACGAATCTTGACACCATAGCGAACAACTTGGCCAATGTGAACACCCAGGGCTTCAAGACCCAGGTGAACGAGTTCAAGACCTTGTTGTATCAGACCCTGCAGACGAAGACTACCACTGCAAACGGAGAGCAGAAGCCTACCAGCGCCCAGGTAGGGCTGGGTGTGCGCAATTCCGCCATCTCCACCATCTTCAAGCAGGGCAATGCCCTTTCCTCGGAGAGCGACACTGCATTCATGATAGACGGAAAAGGCTTCTTTGCGGTAAGGGGGGCGGACGGTAATACCTATTACACCCGCAACGGTAATTTCCAGTTCACCTTGGCTGCAAACGGGGGCAACATGCTGGCCAATGAGGACGGCCTGCCGGTGCTGGACACCAACGGACGGCCTATCGTCCTGAACTCCAATTACATAGTCAGCAGGGTTACGGTGAGCAGCGATGGGGAGCTGTGCTATCCGGACGAAAAGGAAAACCCCCAGCCTATGGGGATTCGCATCGCGCTGTTCCAGTTCAACAATCCCAATGGCCTGAACCGCCTGGCGGACACCCTGTACGAACAGTCCGCGGCCAGCGGCCAGCCTATCAATGAGGCTACCAGCAATGCGGTGGAGAAGAGCAAAGTAGTCCAGGGCTATTTGGAGGGATCCAACGTGCAGGTGGTGGACGAGATGGTGAGCATGATCGTGGCCCAGCGCGCCTACGAACTGAATTCCAAGGCGATCACTGCTTCGGACGAGATGCTGCAGCAGGCGAATAACCTGCGTAGATAAGTGTGCAAAGAGGAGGGATAAGCCATGATGGATTTTAGCAATATAGCAGGGATGTACAGCGATGCTTATGCCAATTCTGCCAGCCGGAGGGCGGCGAACCTGCAGGGGAAGTTAAAAGATGCAGACTATTCAAAGGCGACGGATGCCGAGCTGATGGATGCCTGCAAACAGTTTGAGGCCTATTTTATCGAGCAGATGTACAAGGGAATGATGAAGACCATTCCCACCAACGAGAATACTTCCAATTACACGGCTACCATGATGGATTATTATAAGGATCAGATGATCCAGGCCGTGGCGGAGGAGACTACGAACCAGAATGGCGGCTTTGGCCTGGCGCAGATGCTGTACGAGCAGATGAAACGGAATTTCGGCACTGCAGAGATTCCCGCGGATGGGGAGAAAGCTGCCGAAAGCCCTGAGGCAGTGGCCGCAGCGGCACAGAATCAGTAACCGGAAGAGAATCAATAGAAGATACATTCAGAACAGGGCTGCTTGCTTGCATAGGCAGCCTTGTTCTGATATGCGGGATTGTGGGGAAGCCGGATGGAAACGGTCAGCGGATATGTGGAGCATATCATTTTTCAGAATAGCGAGAACGGCTATACGGTCATGAACCTGATGACCGAGGGCAGCGAGGTCATCTGCGTGGGGATGGGAAAAGGCCTGACCCAGGGGGAGAACATAGAGGCTCGGGGGGAATATGTGGATCATCCCGTCTACGGAACCCAATTTAAGATGGCGGCTTTTCAGGTGGTGGTGCCGAAAGACCGCCTGGGCATGGAGCGGTATCTGGGATCCGGCGCCATAAAGGGCGTGGGACCTGCGCTGGCAGCCAGGATCGTGAGCCAGTTCGGGGACGATACTTTCCGGATCATTGAGGAGGAGCCGGAGCGGCTGGCGCAGGTGCGGGGCGTCAGCGAGCGAAAGGCAAGGGATATTGCCGTGCAGATGGAGGAGAAGCGCGATCTGCGGGACGCTATGGTATTTCTGCAGCAGTACGGCATCTCCAATACGTTGGCAGTGAAGATATACGAGACCTATGGCTGTGATCTCTATGGGGTCATGAAAGAAAATCCTTACCGTCTGGCGGAGGACATTCATGGAGTGGGCTTTCGCCTGGCGGACGAACTGGCGGCAAAGATCGGCATCCACACAGACTCCGACTACCGCATCCGCAGCGGCATTTTCTACACCCTGATGCAGACAGTGGGGGAGGGGCACTGCTACTTTCCCATGGACCCGCTGCTGGAGCGGGCAGAGAGGCTGCTGGACGTGGAGAAAGAATATATACGCCCCCAGCTTGACAACCTGATGATGGACAAAAAGCTGGTGATAAAGGGAGACAAGGTCTTCCCCACGACTTATTACTACGCAGAGCTCAACTGCGCAAGGATGCTGTATGAACTGAATATTTCCATGATGCAGGACACACCGACAGGGGAGGGCGAAGGGGAGGGCATCCAAGCATTGCTTCCGCAACCCGATCAAAAAAGGGCAGACAAAAGGAACGGAAAGTCTGTGCCGGAGAGCCTGGACGTCAGGCTGACAAGGAAGCTGGCGAAGCTGGCAGAGAACCTGCGGATGGAGTTGGACGAACTGCAGCTCCTGGCAGTGACGGAGGCCATCCGTAACGGCGTGTTTGTCTTATCCGGAGGCCCCGGCACAGGCAAGACTACCACCATCAATATGATGATCCGCTATTTCGAGGCCGAGGGGCTGGACATTTTGCTGGCAGCGCCCACTGGCCGGGCGGCAAAGCGCATGACAGAAGCCACGGGGTTTGAAGCCCGCACGATACATCGTCTGCTGGAGCTGAACAGCGCGCTGTCGGACGAGGATACCAAAAAGGTAAGGTTCGAGCGCAACGAGGAGAATCCCCTGGAGGCGGACGTGGTTATCATAGACGAAATGTCCATGGTGGACATCCAGCTGTTTCAGGCGCTCCTAAAGGCAGTGGCCCCGGGGACCAGGCTGGTGCTGGTAGGGGATGTGAACCAGCTGCCCAGCGTGGGGCCGGGACAGGTGCTGCGGGATTTGATCTTAAGCGGGTGCTTTCCCATGGTGGAGCTGAAGAAGATCTTCCGGCAGGCGGAGGAGAGCGACATCATTGTCAACGCCCACCGGATCAACAATGGGGAGCAGATCGCCCTGGACAACAAGTCAAAAGATTTCTTTCTCCTGGAAAGAAATGACATAAATGTCATATATAAGCATATGATTCAATTGATTCAGGAGAAACTTCCCAGGTATGTGAAAGCGACTCCCTTTGACATACAGGTGCTCACCCCCATGCGCAAAGGCCCTCTGGGATGCGAAACCCTCAATGGCATCCTGCAGAGATACCTAAATCCTGCGGATCCGGGGAAGCGGGAGCATGTCAGCGGCGACTGCATCTATAGAGAGGGAGACAAGGTGATGCAAATTAGAAACAATTATCAGTTAGAATGGGAAGTGGTCAGCAAGTACGGCATTCCCGTGGACCGGGGCTTGGGCGTCTTCAACGGGGACATGGGCAGAATCGTGGAAATCCAGGAGGAGGCCTCTAGCCTGGTGGTAGAGTATGATGAGCAAAAAAGGGTGACTTATCCCTTTACCCTGCTGGACGAACTGGATCTGTGCTATGCCATCACCATACACAAATCCCAGGGAAGCGAGTACCCTGCGGTGATCATGCCGCTGCTAACCGGCCCCAGGATGCTGTTTAACCGCAATCTCCTTTACACGGCCATCACCAGGGCCAAAAGCTGCGTCACGATCTTAGGCAGCAGCGCCACCGTGCGGGACATGATAGACAATGTCAGCGAGAAGAGCAGGTACACGGCGCTGGCGGCCAGGATACGGGAGCAGTACGGCAGTACGGACAGTGTGGAAACGGCACACAGATTAGGATAAAAGCAGTATAGAGAAGAGCATTTTAATGGCAAGTGACGGTCAGCATAAATAAGCAAGGGTTCTAAGGGAAAACACAAAGGGCAGTGTTTTTTCTATTAATACAGATAGTCCGAAAGGACAAAAACAGTCTGAAGTCGGAGGAGGTTCCCGGAAACAGGAGGATTCGCGGAACCATGAGAAAGGACAGAGAAAGTAAACAGACATTACGAAAGCAGACCGCCATACAGATGCGGCCAAAAGCACAAGCCGAGAGAAAGGTACAGGCGAACCGGCCAAAAGCACAAGCCAAGGCAAAATTCGCACAAAATGTCTGGAAAGGCATATTGCAGCTGCTATTTCCCCTCCGCTGTCCAGTCTGCGACAGAATCGTAGTACCGGCAGGAGAAAAAATTTGCCTGGAATGCATGGGGAAACCCAGGCTCCTTACACCGCCCTGGTGCATGAAATGCGGAAAAAAGCTGGCGCAGGAGGGAGAGTTCTGCGCCGACTGCAGAAGCAAAAAGCACGCTTTTGACAGAGGGAGGGCGCTGTACGCCTATGACAGCGTGGCCGGCTCCATCTACCGGTTCAAGTATGGCGGCAGACGGGAATATGCGGATTTCTTCGGGGAGCAGATGGCGGAGTACCTGGGAAACTTTATCCGAAGCACACAGCCGGACGCGCTGATCCCAATTCCTCTCCACCGGAAACGGATGGCGGTCAGAGGCTATAACCAGGCGCAGCTGTTGGCGGAGGCGGTGGGGAGCCGCCTGGGAGTGCCCGTGTGCCCGGATTTTCTGGTCAGGGTGAAAAATACCGCGCCCCTGAAATATGAAAATCCGAAAGAACGGCAAAATAATTTGAAAAAGGCTTTTAATATAGCGCGAAATGATGTAAAATTAAAGAGAGTAGTGGTAGTGGATGACATCTATACCACCGGAAGCACAATGGATGAGGCGGCGGGGACTTTAAAAGAGGCCGGCGTGAAAGAAGTCTGTTTTATCGCCCTGGCCAGCGGCACAAATGTGTAAAGATTCTAAGCGGCCATGGGAAATTTGGCGCGGACGAACAGGGAAGAAAAGTTTATTGATTGGTACGCGCGCCAAAGCGCGCAAGGGGGCATTACTATGAACGTAAGAAATTGTAGAAGCTGCGGATGTATTTTCAATTATGTGGCCGGTCAGGTGATCTGCCCTGCCTGTCGGGAAAAGCTGGAGGAGAAGTTCCATGAGGTAAAGGAGTACATCCGGCAGAACAAAGGCGTGGGCATTCAGCAAGTGGCCGAGGAGTGTGACGTGGATCCCAATCAGATCCGCCAGTGGCTTCGGGAGGACCGGCTGGAACTGGCAACGGACTCCGCGCTGTACCTGAACTGTGAATCCTGCGGCCAGCCCATCCGCAGCGGGAGATTCTGCGACAAGTGCAAGGCGAACATGACCAGAGACCTCCAGAGCGTGATGAAAGGCAGCAAGCCTGCGGCGGATCCCAAACCTGTGAAAAATCAGGGAGACAGCGCCAAGATGAGGTATTTGAAGTAGGAGGGTTTATGCTCAGTGAAGAACGCGTTATTCTGATGACCCGCATGGCTTCCTATGAGCAGGGAGAGGGCAGACAGAACGTGAAAATCGGAAATTATTTCCGCAGCGACTACATTGCGCTGCAGACCTTGAAAGCCATCATCTGCGGTATCCTGGTGTTTGGGATCGGACTGGGGCTCTATGTGCTGTGCCATTTCGAGGAACTGATGGAAAATCTGTACAAGATGGATCTGCTGGCATTTGCCAGGGAGATCCTGCAGTATTTTGTCGCCCTGGTAGGCGGCTATGCAGTGTTTGTCTATCTTGTCTGTACCTGGCGGTATGCTGCGGCAAAGAAAAGTCTGAAATGTTATTATCATAATTTAAAAAAGCTGAATTCCCTCTATCACGATGGACAGTAGGGGAGAACAGCCGGAGGTTAGAATGACGGTTTTACTGGAAATGAGGGAAAGGATAAAGCTGATTTACAGCAAATTCGAGGCATTTATCGTGCCTGTCATCAAATTTTTGCTGGCCTTTATCGTTCTCAACACACTGAATGGCAGTATGGGCTACATGACGAAGATCAATGATGTAAAAATTGTGCTGATCGCAGCCCTGGCCTGTTCGTTTCTGCCGGTGGGGCTCATGGCGCTGATCGGCGCGGTGTTCAGTCTGATGCATATGTATGCGCTTTCCATGGAGGTGGCGCTGGTGGGACTGTGCATGTACCTGATCATGTATCTGCTGTTTTTCCGCTTCAGCCCAAAGGACTCTTTGGTGCTGGTATTGACGCCCCTGTTGTTTTCGTTCAAGATCCCCTATGTGGTTCCCATCGCGGTGGGGCTGTTGTGCGGGCCGTCCTCTTTGGTGTCCGTGGGATGCGGCATAGCGGTATTCTATCTGCTGCAGACCGTGATTGACAGTGCGGCGAATATCCGTACCATGGGGGACGAACAGATTCTGGAAAAGGTGCGCATGATGGTGGAGAGCATCCTTGGGAACAAGGCCATGCTGGTGATGATCGCGGCCTTTGTGCTCACAGTGGTTGTGGTCTATCTGATCCGCAGAATGTCTGTGGACTATTCCTGGACCATTGCCATGGTGGCAGGAGCCATGACCAATGTGGTTCTTCTCCTGATCGGGGATCTGCTCTATGACGTGAACCTTTCCGTGGGGAGCGTGCTCTTAGGTTCGCTGCTGGCCATTATAGTGGCTAAGGTGTTGGAGTTTTTCCGCTTCTGCGTGGATTACAGCCGTACGGAAAAGGTACAGTTCGAGGATGATGAATATTACTATTATGTAAAGGCCGTACCGAAGATGACAGTGGCTGTGCCTACGAAAACGGTGAAGAAGATCAACACCCAGAGGAACAGGACCCCGGCTGCCGCGCCCAGAAGCGGGGCTTCCAGGCAGTCCGGCGGCGGCCGCAGCGTGGACGTGGAGAGGACGGGGCCTGACAGGGGCGCAGCTTCCCAGCTCCAGAACCGCGGCGGAGTCCGGAGAGGCCAGCGGAGCATGACTGTGGGGAATGCCGAGAGGCCGGAGCCTGTGGATGACAATGTGGAGGATTATGGAGAAGAGTGGCCGTAGTTTGGTGAAAAGTAAGGTTGGTACGAGATGCAGTGGGTTGAGACAGCTAGGGAATACCTGAAAAATATCAAGACATACGCAAATACCATAGACGGAAACGATGTGCTGGAAATCCTCATCATCGCGTTCCTGCTCTATTCCATCCTGGCATGGATGAAGACCACCAGATCCTGGCGGGTCCTGCGGGGCCTGGTAGTGATCTGTCTGTTTGTGCTGGTGGTGGATCTGATGCAGATGAATACGATTATCTGGATGACCCGGAATGTACTGGGCTTTGCGGTGACGGCAGTCATTGTGGCAATGCAGCCGGAACTGCGCCAGGCCCTGGAGCAGCTTGGGGAGAAGAACTTTCTGCCCTCCTTTTCCAACTCCTCCCGCAAGGTAGAGGAGTCGTTTTCAGAGAAGACCGTAAGCGAGATCGTAAAAGCCTGCGTGGAGATGGGCAAGGTGAAGACCGGCGCCCTTATTGTGGTAGAGAGAAAAGAATCCCTGAAAGATTATGAGCGGACCGGCATCGAAGTGGACGGACTGGTGACCAGCCAGCTATTGATCAATATCTTCGAACACAATACACCTCTCCACGACGGGGCAGTGATTGTGCGGGGCAACCGGGTGACATTTGCCACCTGCTATCTGCCTCTGTCCGACAATCTGGGCCTGAGCAAGGAACTGGGCACCAGGCACCGCGCCGGCGTAGGGGTGTCGGAGACCACGGACTCCATGACATTGATCGTATCGGAGGAGACGGGCGGTATCAGCCTGGCATATGAGGGGGAATTGCAAAGGCACCTGGGAGCGGAGGAGCTGCGTGAGAAAATGCGGCAGATTATGGATTTGAATGGAGACGAGGATGCAAAAGGCACGCATAAACGGAGAGGAAAAAACAGGGCGAAAGCTGAGAAAAAAGATACTGAATAACCTGGGGCTAAAGCTCTTGTCCGTGGCGCTCGCCATTGTGTTCTGGTTTTTGGTGGTCATGGCAGACAATCCCAAGGACACCGTGTCCTTTTCCAATATTCAGGTGAATCTGATCAATACGGAACTGTTGGAAAAGGGAAATAAATTCTATGAGGTGCTGGGGGGCTCGGACAGAATCCGGGTCACAGTGGAGGCGCCCAGGAATGTCATACAGGAACTGAGCGCATCGGACATTGTGGCAGAGGCCGATGTGAGCAGACTGACAGAAGTGAACACGATCCCCATCAGCTACCGGATCCTGAATGACCAGATAGAGGTTCTGGACATCTCCGGCAGCCGGGACGCCGTGCAGCTGAATGTGGAGGAAAAGGCCAACAGATGGGTCAATGTACTTTGCGAGACCCGAGGAGATGTGGCGGAGGGGTATATCATTGGCAATACAAAGCTGGATCAGACCAGGCTGGAGATCAGCGGTCCCCAGTCGGTGGTGGAGAGCATCAAGAATGCAGGTATCGAGATTGATGTGACCGGCGCCACCAACAATGTGTCGGGAAACGCCGATGTGCATTTCTATGACGCTGAGGGAGAGCTGGTGGACGACTCCCACATTGTGAAGAACGCCAGTATCATGCATGTGGAGGTACAGGTGCTGGCTACCAAGGAGGTGCCTGTAGAAATCTCCTATAGCGGCACTCCGGCGGAAGGGTATCGTGCCACGGGCGTAGTGGAATGCCAGCCCTCAAGTGTGGTAATAGCCGGAACCACCTCTGCCCTGGCAGAGATCAGCAAGATCACCATTCCCGAGAGGGAACTGGACATCACGGACGCGGAAAGCAATCTGGAGAAGACAGTGGACATCAGGAGGTACCTGGACAATGCCGCCCTGGCGGACAGCAGCTTCAACGGAAGAGTGGCCGTAACCGTGTATGTGGAGCCTGTAATGGAGAAGACTCTGGTGCTTTCCCAGGGGGATATTTCCATAGTCAATCTGCCGGAAGGATATGAGTGGGAGTTCGCGGAGGAGCCGGAGACCTACAGGCTGAGGATTTCCGGCCTGGAGGACGCATTGGCGGGAGTGAATGCAGGCGATGTCCAAGGCACCGTTGACATCAGCGCCTGGATGGCCGCTGAGGAAATGGAAGAACTGGTTCCGGGCGAGCATGAGATTGCGGCGGAATTTACGCTGCCGGGGGATGTGAGCACATTAAACGAGATCATTGTGAAATTGAATATCATGGAAGTGGAGGAAGAATAAGGAATGGCCAGATTGTTTGGAACGGATGGCGTAAGGGGAATCGCCAATGAGGAGCTGACTCCTCTGATGGCCATGCAGCTGGGGCAGGCGGGAGCCTATGTCCTGACCAAAGAGAAAGAGTACAAACCTACCATTATGGTAGGCTGTGATACGCGGATTTCCGGCGACATGCTGGCGAACGCTTTGATGGCAGGGGCATGCTCCGTGGGAGCGAACTGTGTGTATGTAGGGATTATGCCTACGCCGGCAGTGGCTTATCTGACCCAGAAATACAAGGTAGACGCGGGAGTGGTCATCTCTGCCTCCCACAATCCCGTGGAGTTCAATGGCATCAAATTCTTTGACGGAAACGGCTACAAGCTGCCGGACGAACTGGAGGATGAAATCGAGCGGCTGATGAAAAACAACATGCCCGGGGTGAAGTTCCCCACAGGCACTGCCGTAGGCAAGGTGAAGTACCGCACGGACGCCAGGGAGGAGTACATCAACCATGCGATCCAGTCAGTCCCCGTGGCATTGGACGGAATAAAGATCGTAGTGGACTGCGCGGAAGGCGCGTCTTATTATACCTCTGTGGAGGCCCTGAAAGAGTTGGGGGCCAGCGTGGTGGCAATCCACAACAATCCGGACGGCACTAACATTAACGCGAACTGCGGCTCTACCCACATGGCTGAACTCCAGGCCAGGGTGGTGTACGAAAAAGCCAATATCGGCCTTGCCTTTGACGGCGATGCGGACAGACTGCTGGCAGTGGACGAGACCGGCGAGATCGTGAACGGCGACCAGATCATGGCCATTGTGGGAAACCATATGCGGAACAACGGAAAGCTGAAAAAAGACACCATTGTGGCTACGGTCATGAGCAACCTTGGATTCTTTTTGATGGGGGAAAAGAACGGGTTGACCATAGAGCAGACCAAGGTGGGCGACCGGTATGTGCTGGAGCGCATGAAAGAGATCGGCGCCAGCCTGGGCGGCGAGCAGTCGGGACATATCATTTTCCTGGATGAGAACACCACAGGGGACGGACTGCTGAGCGCACTGCATCTGCTGCAGGTCATGGCGGACACTGGCAGGAGCCTTTCCGACCTGGCGGGCATCATGGAGGTGCTGCCTCAGGCACTGGTCAACGCCAAGGTGGCCAACCACAAGAAAGAGAAGTACATGGAATACCCTGTGATCGCCGAGGCCATCCGCAAGCTGGAGGCGGAATTCGCCGGAGAGGGCAGAGTGCTGATCAGGCCCTCCGGCACGGAGCCCCTGGTACGCGTTATGATAGAGGGCAAAGACAAGCGGATCATCCGGGAAGAGGCGGAGAAGCTGGCAGTTCTGATACAGGACGTTATGTTCTAGCCTTTTAGCCGGGAAAATCCAGGCGTGCTAAACGAGAGTTTTCTAAAGATGAGAGGTATATGCTACGGGGAAAACAGATTGGAGGAAACGTAAAAATGGTAAGTCAGAAAGTAGTAATCAAGAATCCTACTGGCTTGCATCTAAGGCCGGCGGGGATTTTATGTAAGGAAGCAATGCAGTTCAAGTCTTTGATCACTTTTCAGTTCCGGGAGAGCACGGCCAATGCCAAGAGCGTGCTAAGCGTCCTGGGGGCCTGCGTGAAGAGCGGAGATGAGATCGAGTTCATCTGCGAGGGCGAGGACGAGCAGGAGGCTTTGGACTGTTTGGTACGTGCAGTGGAGAACGGACTGGGAGAATAAAAAAGCGCCGCTTTTGCGGCGCTTTTTTTAACGGAAAGTGAAATTGTCGTCCTCTACTATGACGCATATCATGGTCTTTCCGGTGTTCAGAGCAATTTCGTTTCCGTAGTCATCATAATATCTGGTAGCCCCATAGTCCGAGGTCTTCTCCCAGTTGACATGAATGCCCTTTCCGTTGGTGAAATACCAGCCGTCCCGGGTAGTGTCATGGCACTGGAAGACCAGATAGTCATTCCCCAGCTCTTCGTACTTCACGGACTGAACCAGGATATTCTTAAAGGCAAGCTGGGTTCCGTCAGAATCCTTATGAGGGCCGTCTGTGCCGCCGGTAAGATGCTGGGAGCGATAGTAAAGCCCGTCCTCTTCATTGAACTCAAAATAGCATCTGGTCAGGGGATAACAGCCTGACATGTCAATGTAAGTGGCATTCTTAGCCTCGGCTCCATACTGGCTCAGCGTGTTGGGGTTCAGTTTTCCTGCAAACTGAAAATGGCTGGCATCCGTAAGGCCCCTGTATGCCAGGGGATATTCTTTCCGGCTGATCACATCGGACAGTTCAGGCCCTGATACATATGCATTGTGAGGGGCAGAGCGGTCCGTGGTACGGAAGAAAGCGTATGCATCAGAGTCCAGGTTGCCGTCCACGGTCTGCGTGGTTTCCTGGGCAAGCAGATCGTTGATAAAGTACGGCCCGCCGACATGGACGATGATGGCGTCCCACTCAAAGGCCCAGTACATATAATAGGTGCGCAGGCTCCTTACATTGCCGATTTTCTCTAAGTCTTTCCAGTCGTCATAGATGGCCATCATTCTGGAGACGCGTCCTTCCACGTTGGCTTCATAGACCACAGAGGCCTTGGACAGATTGTAGTGGGGAATGGCATTGACTTCATTTGGAATGATAACAGCTATGGGACGGCAGCCGGCCACATCGGGATCCACCCATTCGTTGGTCAGGGGGCTGCGTACCATGCCGTCTCTTGGCGGCAGCGTATCGTCCTCGGTCAGGACTTCCGGCGACACCGACTCCAGGCTGTCAGAGGGCTCGGGCGGTACCGCCTCAGTGCCAAAGGAGGGTGGAGTGGATTCCGGAATGACGGGACTGTCGGGTTCCTCCTGCCCGCATGCCGTCAGCGCCATAAGCACTGCCAGAAAAAGAATGCTGATTTTAAGTTTCTTCATAATGTTCTCTCCTGTTATATCAGTGCAGACAAATGCACTGAATAAAGATATTCTACCACAAAAGATGACAGTAGTCACCCGATTGATAAAAAATTAAGAAATAAGCCGGTAAGACTGGGGATTTTGTCTTGCGCAACCCTTGGGAAAAAGGTATACTAAAAGAAAATTGCCAGGAAAGGATGTGCAAAAACCCATGAGCCTGCTGACAGTGGTGGTGCCCTGCTACAATGAAGAAGAGAATGTTTCCTTTTTCTATGAAGAACTTATGAAAAATGATCCGTTTTTTGCGGAAAAGGGGATAGAACTGGAACTGCTCTATGTAGACGATGGCTCCGTGGACCAAACTGTGCCGAAGGTAAAGAAACTGCGGGAGCGGGACGAGCGGGTGCATCTGGTTTCCTTTTCCAGGAATTTCGGAAAGGAAGCGGCGATTTATGCGGGCCTGGAGAACGCCAAAGGCGACTATGTGGTGATGATGGACGCGGATCTGCAGGATCCCCCCTCGCTGCTGCCGGAAATGTTTTCCTTTTTGGAGCAGGGGTATGACTCCGTGGCTACCAGAAGAGTCTCCCGGAAAGGGGAGCCCCCTGTGCGAAGCCTTTTTGCCAGATTGTTCTATCGGCTTATGAAGAAGATTTCCAAGACAGAGATCATGGACGGCGCCAGGGACTACCGCCTGATGAGCAGACAGATGGTGAACGCCATCCTGTCCATGCAGGAGTATAATCGGTTTACGAAAGGGATCTTTGGCTGGGTGGGATTTCGGACGAAATGGCTGGAATATGAAAATGTGGAAAGGCTTAAGGGAGAGACCAAGTGGAATTTCTGGAAGCTGTTTCTATATTCGCTGGATGGGATCTGCGCCTTTTCCACAGTGCCGCTGATGCTGGCATCCGTGCTGGGCGTGTTCTTTTGCATGCTGGCATTCCTCATGATCGCTTTCATCATAATCCGCAAGCTCCTTTTCGGGGATCCCGTGTCCGGCTGGCCCTCTTTGGTCTGCATCATCCTCATGACCAGCGGCGTGCAGTTCTTCTGCACGGGCATATTGGGGCAGTACCTGGCCAAAACTTACATGGAGGTGAAAAGACGTCCCATTTATTTGGTGAGGGAGAGTTTTTAATTGATAAAAAGTCTTAACAAATTCTTAGCGGCCTGAAACCTTTTCTTAGACGAAATTTTGTGGTAAAATGAAATTGTTCATCGTAGTAAGCAAGCTGCAGTCAACATAAGAAAGGGGAATTCATATGGAGATCACTGCAGTCAAAGATTGTGACCTTGAGAAATATATCACGGACATTATGTTGGATGTGGGAGTTCCGGCCCATTTAAAGGGATATCACTACCTCAGAAGCGCCATTCTGCTGTCAGGAAGGGACATGGAGGTGGTGACCAGTGTGACGAAACTGCTATATCCGGCCATCGCCAGAAGATTTAAGACAACAGACCAGAAAGTCGAACGTGCCATACGAAATGCCATTGAGGTGTCATGGAACAGAGGAAACGCAGAAACCTTTGAAAAAATGTTTGGATATTCCGCGTCATCGGGCAGAACCAGACCTACGAACAGCGAGTATATTGCCCGTATCGCAGACAAGGTTCGGCTGGATATCAAGGCTATGTAGGCTTGTACGGAGGAAACAACAGAAGATAGATATGCTTCTTACTGCGGGAATGAAAAGCAGCCGGATGGAAAATCCGGCTGCTTTTGTGGACTTTGTGGAATAATTGTGGTAGAATATGTCCCAAAAGATATGCAAGCCAAGAAATGCCGAATGCCGGATAGGAGTTTTGGAGAGTGAAAAAAATTACGATAGGGGATTGTCTGATTGCAGGGGAGATCATGGTCATCGGCGCGGCGGAGGTCTGGCATCTGGCAGCCGTTTTCCGAAAGATGTCATTTACGAACTGCGCCATGCTGTTAGCCGCGTCCCTGTGCGTCCTGTTTGTGGCAGGGACAGGCTTTCTGATTGTGAGAAGAAAACATATTTTCATAAAGCCCAGGGAAGAGCACTCTGCGGGCAAGGCTGAGCGCGTTCTATGGGTACTGTTTGCGCTGATCGTGATTTCCCAGCTTATTTTTGTCGGGATGGGGAATGCTATCTACAGAAAGGGAGATATGATGGCAGAGACCGTGGGAAGTTTTCTGGTTTCCGACAGCGTCTGTCAGGTCAATCCCATGACCGGAATGCCCTATACGGAGGGAATGCCGCTGAGACTCAAGATTCTGTGTCTGCCAACGCTGTATGGGAGTCTGTGCAAATGGACGGGGCTTGGGCCTGTGCCGGTAGTTCACAGGATTGTTCCAATGGCAGTGCTCTTAAGCAGCTATGTGTCCTTTTCTGTGCTTGGCAGGACATTGTTCCCCCGGGAGGGCGAAAAGAGAGCCTGTTTTCTGCTGCTGGTCTCCTTTCTTATGTGGGTGGGGGCCTACCGCTATGGGATGGACGGATTCGACCTGCTGTGCTGCGGCTTCCGGGGAGTGGCCATCCGGGGGAGCGTGCTGCTGCCCTGGACATTGTCATTGTGTCTGCGGCGCAGATGGTTTGGAATCCTTTTGTGCGTTCTGGCAGAAGCCTGCATGGTCTGGACCTTTTACGGCTGCGGCATGTGCCTGGCGGTAGCGGCAGGGATGGGGGCGGCAAAACTGTTCTGCAATAGATTGCAGGCAGGAAGCAGGACGGATGAAAACAGCGCAGAAAGGGGGAATGAGGGATGACGGACCTCTTTCGAAATGCGGGCCTGGGCTGGGCGGACTATAAAGCAGACGGGAAGCTGGCAGCCCTGCTGATTGCGGCCTTGCTGTATCTGTGGCTTACCGGAAAGGCAAAGGAGCAAAAAACCCTTATCCTTTATGCCACTGTGGCTGCCGTGTGCTGCATCCTGCCTGTGACGGCAGTGCCATTGATGCTGTATCAGACAAAATTCTACGATTATGAGTGGATCTGGAGCCTGGTGCCGCTGACGGCCGTGACGGCTTATGGGCTTGTAATATTTCTGGAGGGGCAATGGAAGAGGCGCGACGGCCGCGGCTTTAGAGGGGCCCTGCCTGTGACGGCGCTGGTGTTTCTGGCCATTTCGCTGTGCGGAAACCTGGGGGGAGACCCGCAGGAGAGGGCGGAAAAGAATGCCGAGAGGAAAGAGGCCATCGCCGTGACGCAGATGCTTCTGGAAAGCTACCCGGAAGAGGAGATCTGTCTTCTGGCCCCGGCAGGAATCCTGGAATACGCCAGGGAGACAGATCCGCGTATCAGGCTTGTCTACGGCAGGAATATGTGGGACATGTCCCTGAACGCATACGCCTATGACACCTATGACGAGAAAACGACAGAACTCTATCAGTGGGTGGAACTGGTGGAGCAGTCCGCCGATGGATGGATGCCGGATGAAGACAAAGAGGAAATACTCCATGCGCTGAAAGAGCGGATCCGGGACGCGCTGGAGAGGAAAGTCAACTGCATCCTGCTTCCTGCGGCAGTGCCCTCTGAGATTGCGGAACGCATGGAGGCAGTTCTGGGGACAAAGGCCCGGACAATGGGAGACTATCTTGTCTTCGCGCTGTTTTAGGGATTCGGATTTACAATGCATACCGTCTAAATTTACAGCAGGAGAACAAGCAAAGGGTTTGGGCGGTCTGCAGTGGGGATTCGCGGTAAATTTTACCGGCATGCGGTATGTATATGTACGGGAATGCGGTGCGAACCGCAGGAAAAGAGGAAAGCCATGGATGAGCTGGTGAGCATCATCGTGCCTGTATACAATGTAGAAAACTATATCCAGGAGACCATTGCCTGCGTCACTGCCCAGACTTACGAAAACTGGGAGCTTCTGCTGGTGGAGGATGGCAGCAGCGACGGAACCCTTAAGGAAATCGGGCATTGCATGGAGGAGAGAAAAGACCCCCGGATACGCCTGATCAGGCAGCCCTCCAACATGGGCGCGGCCAGAGCCAGGAACAGGGGGCTGGAAGAAGCCAGGGGAAGATATATAGCCTATCTGGACGCGGACGATCTGTGGATGCCCGGGAAGCTGGAAAAAGAACTTGCATTTATGCAGGAAAAAGGGGCCGCTTTCGCCTTTACGGGCTATGAGTTCGCCGATGAACAGGGCAGGGGCACGGGAAAAGTGGTGCATGTGCCCACAACCCTGTGCTACAGGCAGGCTTTGAGCAATACAACGATTTTTACAACTACGGTCATGTTTGACACTGCGAAGATTGACAAAAGGCAGCTGGAGATGCCGGTGATCAAAAGCGAGGACTCGGCGCTTTGGTTTCGGGTGCTGCGAAACGGCTATACTGCTTACGGGCTGGATGAGAATCTGGTGCTCTACCGGCGTTCGGGCAATACGCTTTCCGCCAACAAGCTGGAGGCGATACGGCGTATCTGGCATCTGTATCGGCATTCCGAGGGCTTAAGCCTCCCCCGCAGCGCCTGGCATTTTGTCTTCTGGGCAGTCAGAGCCGTGAGAAGAAGACTGTAGGGGAGGAGGGCTGTGCGTTGAATTTGAATACCAATGAAAAGAAACTGAGACAATTGGAGACGTTCAAGAGGCTGATTAACCTGGGGCTGACAATGGTGTGCCTGGGGTTAGAGATCGCGCTGTTCGCCTATTGGTGGCAGATGCAGTTTCGATGGAGCATCGTAGAGGAACTGAGATACTTTCAGGGCAAAGGCCATGTGCTGGAAATCTCCATTTACGGGGCGATCCTGTTTTTGCTGTCCTCCATGTACGGAGGAATGCGGCTGGGATACCTGAAGAACGTGGAATTGATCTTTTCCCAGGTCTTTGCCACGCTGATAGCCAACATCCTGATCTATGCGGAGCTTTCGGTAATGGCGGCAGAGCTGTTCGTCCCGGACGTGTTCATCCTCATGATGATACAGCAGACTGCGGTAGTGATTATCTACATCAATGTGGCCAACCGGGTCTATCGCGGTATTTTCCCGCCCCGCAAGCTTCTGCTGATACACGGGGACAGACCCATAGAAAATATCCGGACAAAATTCGAACTGCGCAGAGACAAATATATCATTACCAAAACCGTCCATGTGGGAGAGGGCTTCGAGGCTGTCTGCAAAGCCGTGCTGGAATCCTATGAAAAGGGGGAGTGCAACGCAGTGGTGCTGGGGGATATCTCAGTGGTGGACAGGACGCCCCTGATCAAGTTCTGCTACGGACATTCCATCCGCTTTTATCTGCTGCCCAAGATAACGGACGTGATCCTGATGGGGGCAGAGGAGCTGCATGTGTTCGACAGCCCCATGCTGCTGACCCGCGAGTACTGCCTTACCGTGGAACAGCGGTTTGTCAAAAGATGCATAGACATCGCGGGGGCATTGATCCTGCTGGTGGTCGCCTCGCCTTTCATGCTGTTGACGGCGCTTGCCATCAAGCTTTACGATGGCGGCCCGGTGCTGTATAAACAGGTGCGCTGCACTCTGAATCAAAGGGAATTTTATATCATGAAATTCAGGAGCATGCGGACCGATGCGGAGAACGACGGCGTGGCGAGGCTTGCCCAGAAAAATGACGGCCGCATTACCCCGGTGGGAAAAATCATCCGTAAGTGCAGGCTGGACGAACTGCCCCAGCTGGTGAACATCTTAAAGGGGGACATGTCCTTTATCGGGCCCAGGCCGGAGCGGCCGGAAATCATCGCCCAGTACCTGGAGGTCATGCCGGAATTCGCCTATCGGATGAAAGTCAAGGCCGGTCTGGCCGGGTTTGCGCAGGTGTACGGCAAGTACAATACCTCTCCCTATGACAAGCTGAAGCTGGATCTGACTTACATCGAAAACTATTCGGTAATGCTGGACATTAAGCTAATGCTGCTGACCTTGAAGATTCTGTTCTGGCCGGACAGCACCGAGGGCGTGGAGGCCGAACAGATCACGGCCCTGCGGGAGGAGCAGAAGAAGCGCCAGGAGGCAGCAGGAAAAAGGGACGAGGAATGACAGGTGGAGTGCAGGCGTATGAAAGTTTTGTGGTTATGTAATATCGTGCTGCCGGCGGCTGCGCGCCAGCTGGGAATGGAGGTCTCCAACAAGGAGGGCTGGGTTAACGGGATGGCGGATATGCTTCTGGCCGGATCAAAGGATATCAGCCTGTCCGTTGCGGCTCCCCTGCCCCGGGACAGGATCCCGCAGGGACAGGAAATCTATAGCGGAAAGGTTCGGATGGGGGAATCCTCTTTTTCTTTCTATGGCTTTTGGGAAGATGTGAACCATGCGGAAAAATATGATGAAAATCTGGAACCGGTTCTGAAAAAAATCGTCTCTATTGAAGAACCGGATATTGTGCACTGCTTTGGAACAGAATACCCCCATACGCTGGCCATGTGCCGGATATTCCCCCAAAAGGACAGGCTGCTTTTGGGGATACAGGGGCTTTGCAGCCTGTGCGCAGAGAGCTACTATGCAAGTCTGCCAGGGGAGGTGATCCGCTCAGTGACCCTGCGGGACTGGCTTAAACAGGACAGTCTGCGGCAGCAGCAGGAGAAATTCGCCCTGCGGGGCTGCATGGAGCGGGAGGCCGTGGGCCTGGCAGGGAATATCACCGGACGGACCCACTGGGACAGGACTCATACAAAAGCCTGGAATCCCCGGGCCCGGTACTATGAGATGAACGAAAGCCTGCGGGCAGAATTTTACGGGCCCATATGGGAGGAAAGGCAGTGCATACCATATACCATCTTCCTAAGCCAGGGAGACTATCCTCTAAAAGGGCTGCACTATATGCTGCTGGCAATGCCGGCTATTTTGAAAGAGTATCCCCAGGCAAGAGTCTGGGTGGCTGGAAACAGCCTTGTGGCATACGGGACATGGAAAGAGAAGCTGAAGATATCAGCCTATGGGAAATATCTGAGAAGTCTGCTCAGACGACTGCATCTGGAAGAGAGGGTGAGCTTTCTGGGAAAGCTGGACGCAGGGCAGATGCGGGACAGATACCTGAAAAGCAGCCTGTATGTATGCTGCTCTTCCCTGGAGAATTCCCCCAATTCCCTGGGAGAGGCCATGCTGCTGGGCGTTCCCTGCGTCAGCGCGGACGTGGGCGGCGTCTCCAGCATCTTCACGGGGGGCGCGGACGGTATTGTGTATGAGGGATTCTCCGGCGGAGACGAACTGGAGGCCATCTCCGGCCGTCTGGCAGAGGCTGTGATGCAGATGTGGCGGGATCCGGCAAAAAGGGCGGAATACTGTCGAAATGCCAGGAATCATGCGCTTCACACCCATGACAGAGAGAAAAATTATCAAAAATTGGTAGAAATATATGAGAAAATCCTGTAGAATAGCTTTCATATCCAACTATATCAACCACCACCAGATACCTTTCTGCAATGCCATGGACGGGTTCCTGGAGGGAGGGTTCATTTTCGTGCAGACCGAACCCATGGAGGACGAGCGGGTGCGGATGGGATGGCATGAGGAGCAGCGGCCTGAATATGTGCGCTGCTATTATGAGGAGCCGGAGGCCTGCAGACAGCTGATTATGGACTGTGACGTGGCATTGTTTGGAGGAACGGACGAGGAAAGCTATATCGAAGAAAGGCTGGAGGCCGGGAGGCCTGTCATCCGCATCAGTGAACGCCTGTATAAGACGGGACAGTGGAAAGCAGTGTCCCCCAGGGGGCTTCGCAAAAAGTACCATGACCATACCAGGTACCGGAAAGCCCCGGTATGGCTGTTGTGCGCAGGAGCCTATGTGGCTTCGGACTTTACGATCGTGCGGGCATATCCCGGAAAAATGTACTGCTGGGGATATTTTCCGGAGACGAAACGCTATGATGTAGAAACACTTTTTCGACAAAAAGGATACGGAGATGAGAAAATACCATATCTGCTCTGGGCAGCCCGGATGATTGACTGGAAGCATCCGGAACTTCCGGTGGAGACGGCGAAATATCTGAAAGAAAAGGGACTGGCTTTTCATCTGGACATCATTGGGGACGGGGAGCTGCGGGCTCAGACCCAGGCGCTGGCGGAAAAGTACGGGCTGGGGGACTGCGTGTCCTTTCCGGGCTTTCAGCCGCCGGAAGCGGTTCGGCAGTATATGGAGAGGGCGGACATCTACCTGTTTACCAGCGACAGACAGGAGGGCTGGGGGGCAGTGGCCAATGAGGCCATGAACAGCGGCTGTGCCCTGGTGGCCGACCATATGATCGGGGCGGTGCCGTACCTGGTAAGGAATGGAGAAAACGGGCTGATTTATCAGGATAAAAAGCCGGACCGGCTGTTTGAGGCGGCGGAGAGGCTGGTGCGTAACAGAGAATTTTGCCGGAAGCTTGGGACGGCAGCCTACCGGACGATTACCGAAGTCTGGAACGCGGAGAATGCGGCCAGGCAGCTGCTGGGACTGATCAGGAGGGTTGTTGGGATCCAATGTGCAAAGACATGCAGGGCTGCCTCGGCGGAGACAGAGGAGTCCGGCAGCTATGCCCCCTGTGCACCGGCCAGGATATTGTCGGAGCGCTTCCGGCCATAGCAAATCCGGCTATAATAAATATAGTATTGACAATGGATTATAGAATATTTAGCACATTTTCATTCGATAAAACAAACGGAGATTAATATAATGGAAACTCCCTTGATTACGGTCATCGTACCAGTTTATAATATAAAGGACTATCTGCCCAGATGTGTCCATTCCATCACGGCCCAGACCTACCGGAGGCTGGAGATCATTCTGGTGGACGACGGATCTACGGACGGTACGGGAGCCCTCTGCGACAGACTGGGAGAAGAGGATGGGCGGATCAAAGTTTTTCATAAGGAAAACGGAGGCTCCTCCTCGGCCAGGAACCTGGCGCTGAAGCATGCCACGGGCGAATATGTGGGGTTTGTGGACAGTGATGACTATCTCTCCCCTGACATGTATGAGCTGCTTATGAGGGGGATCCGGGAATTCCATGTATCCGCGGCTCAGGTGGCCAGGGACGAGACGGACGAAAAGGGAAATCCTCTGCCGGATATCTGTGTGCCGCCAAAAGAGCCGGTGGTGATAGAAAACAGGCAGTTTATGAAAGAACTCCTGCTGCATGTGGGAGACTGTTCTTTCTGCACCAAGCTGGTGCGCAGGGACTTGTTTTTGCAGGATCCTTTTCCGGTGGACAAGCTGAACGAGGATTTCCACCTGCTGGTGCGCATGCTGCCCCGGATGGGGGCGGTACTTTCCCTGCCTGAGCAGGCGTACCATGTTTTCTACCGGATAGGTAGCAATTCCCGGAAAGCGGACAGGGAGACTTTCTCAACCGTGTACGCCGACTGTGTGGAGAATGCGGACATGGTGGCGGAAATCGTAAAAAGGGACTATCCGGAACTGGAGGAGACGGCCTTTCGGTTCGGCATTTTCCAGAGACTGGAGTATCTGCTGCACATTCCCATCTCGCAGATGAGGAAAGATAATATGGTTTACCGGCAAATTGTGGCATATATGCGGAAAAACTGGGGAAAAGCCATGAGAAACCGGATATTGACCCGGAAGAACAAGCTGTACCACACCCTGTTCGCCATAGCGCCCGGGACGCTGCGAAAGCTCCATGCGCGGCTGCGGGGACGGGCGGCATGACTTTGAGAAAGACGGCGCTGTCTCTATGCGGCTCTGCGGCCGCGGGGACAGATGCGGGGCTGGCAGGGGCTTGCCGGAAGAAATTGCCACTGCAGCGGACAGAACTATGTGCTATGATGGATTGCGTCATATGGCAGCAGGGATCGAGGGCTGCCTTTACAGGAGATACTGACGAGCGGTAAAATTTGCCATCGAATCATGATGCTTTTCGCTGGTGAGCCGGGTACCATTTCAAGGCAACTTTTAGTGACCGTCAGTATACATTGCGAGTCCGCCGGGGCGGTCAGATAGGAGTAGGATTGAAAAAATACGGAAGGTACATATGCGGAATACTGACAATAGCTGCCTTGCTGGGATCCGGTCTCAGGTGGCCCGCATCCGTGGCATGGGCTGCGGAGGAAGCCGGGCAGGCGGCGGGAGCAGGGGAGGCCTCGCAGACCGGGCAGGCACCGGACGGCGTGCAGACGCCGGGAGCAGGGGAGACCTCGCAGACCGGGCAGGCGGCGGATGACGTGCAGACGCCGGGAGCAGGGGAGACCTCGCAG
>CATKYJ010000045.1 GCA_949840885.1 uncultured Acetatifactor sp. | reverse complement strand
TGCGCATACATTCATTCTAATCAGATCAAGAGTGTGGCTCAATGATGCCGGAATAGTGGCTCACTCGAAAACGGAACGGTGGCTCACTTCGACCGGACAGGTGGCTCAAAACCACCCGGATTATTCACGATATACACAGCGAACGCAAAAGAGCCGGACAAATTAAAGCACATCCGGTACGCGGATCTGTCGGAGAGAAATTGGGGCATGGAGTCATAAGCGGCTTTGTAAGGCTCATAGGAATCATCCAGACCTTAGGACTTTTTTAGGCTTTTAGCTGCCTTGTGATACGGTTGGCGTATTTGGGGTTGTTTTCCGTCACCCATGCCTCAATGCCGGAAGTGTCAAAGAGGACCATGGATATTTTTCCAAATCAATCCGTTGGCATATCGGTTCAGTCAGGTCAACAAGGTGATCGACCATGGATTGTAAGTCCGATAAGAAATCCTGCTTGAAATGGGTAAAGTTAGATGCGTCCGGAACGACATGAAAAACACAGAAATCTCGTAATTCCTGAGAATATTTGAGGAAAATGACCTTAAAGCAATTTATTAGCTAAAACGTATCGGGAAAATGGTGTAGTAACGCACATAACTCTGTAGAATTCGAGCCTCATGCGACCTCTCTGGAGCAAAAGGGCGAGGGCTATGTGGTAGCCTCCCTGGGAGAGGACTCCGGGTATGTGCCTTATACTTCTTTTTCCGCCAAGAAGAGCTATCTGGAAAAGAACAAAGATACGGTTCAGGCGTTCACGGACGCCCTGCAGAAAGGCATGGACTATGTGCGCAGCCACAAGCCGGAGGAGATCGCAAAGGTAATAGCGCCCCAGTTCGCCGAGACGGACATGGAGACCCTTACCACCATTGTGAACCGGTATTATCAGCAGGATACTTGGAAAGAAAATCTGATTTTCGAGGAGGATGCATTTTCGCTGCTCCAGAACATCTTAATGGATGCAGGGGTGCTGGAAGAACAGGTGCCCTATGGAGATCTGGTGACAAAGGAATTTGCCCAAGAAGCCGCCAAGTAACCCCGCGCTTTGGCGGATGGCAGGTTCTGCGGAATTCTGGCCCAAAACAGGCTGTTACAAGGCTGCCACAGGATGCGGAATGGCCGCAGGGCAGGGGATATCCCAACAGGGAGACCTGCCCGCAGAGATTCCCCCTGCGGTAGCTTTTTATTTAGTTGAGCCGGATATTCTTCATGGCCCAGATCCGCAGCGCATTGGCGTTGTCGCTGATCTTCTGGAGGGAATCCAGGATCTTCTGAAAAGCAGGCCGCTCATTGTCCTCAATGACACCGTCCTCGGAGATGGCGATAAGGGAGGCTCGCAGGGAATCGATGTCTTTCAGGGAGCCCAGCACCTTTAGGGCCAGTCTGTCGAAGTCATCGATGGTGACCTGCGACACGGTGTCGCGGCCAATGGGACATTCCCTGGCGCAGTAGGAGTTGCACAGTTCCGGCATATTGTAGGCCTCGGCCATGGCCTTGACTTCCTCCGGGTAGGGGGGAATGGTGTCCAGTTCTATGCGGGCCAGCCTGGTGCGGTCGATGCCAATGATCTCAGCTGCTTTTTCCCGGCTGGAAAAATCGGAATTTTTCTCCGCCGCCTCGGAACGTGCCTGATAATACGTGTTATCGGCGGCTTTCGTAGCTTTTTTACCCATATTGCATCTCTTCTTTCTGCCTTATGATAAGTGTGTATTCTTCTAGTTTATTCGAAAAATCCCATTTTGTAAAGATTATTTCATAAAAGCGGTTGAGAGAATGCGGAAAATTTGCTAAAATGGAAAAAGAATCGAATATTCGGGGAACAAAATCTAAAAGAATCGGAGGATGAGAAGATGGGCTTGATAAAAGCGGCAAAGGATGCCGTCAGTTCCTTGCTGGCGGATCAGTGGAGGGAATATTTCTATTGCGATGCCCTTACCAATGACATACTGGTGGCCAAGGGCAAAAGGCGCACCACAGGCCGTAACGGCAATAAGGGGGTGGACAACATCATCTCCAACGGCTCCATCATTGCTGTCAATGAAGGGCAGTGCATGATCATCGTGGAGCAGGGCGGCATTGCGGAATTCTGCGCGGAGGCAGGGGAGTTCGTTTACGACAATTCCACGGAGCCCAGCTTGTTCTATGGGGATCTGGGGGAGAACATAAAGGAGACGTTTAAGGCGATCGGAAAGCGTTTCAGCTTTGGCGGCAGTGCGGCCAAGGATCAGAGGGTCTATTTCTTCAATACAAAGGAGATCATGGACAATCGGTATGGTACGGTGACGCCCATTCCTTTCCGCTACATAGACGACAACATCGGACTTGACATGGATGTGACCATCCGCTGCAATGGCTCTTATTCGTTCCGGATGGCGGATCCGTTGCTTTTCTATCAGAATGTGTGCGGAAACGTGTCCGATGTCTATAATAGAAACGAGATCTTAAATCAGATGAAAGCGGAGCTGATGACAGCCATGCAGCCGGCTCTGGGCAGGATCAGCAGCCTGCGGGTGCGGGTGTCCGACATCCCGAACCATGTGATGGAGCTGGTGGACGCAGTGAACGCGGAGCTCTCGGAGAAGTGGCAGAAGCTGCGGGGCATTGTGGTGGTCAGCATGACCATGAATCCACCCTCCATGCCGGAGGAGACGGCAAAGCGCATCAGCGATCTGCAGAGCAGCGCAGTGCTGAGGAATCCCAACATGGCGGCTGCCACGCTGGTAGGGGCTCAGGCGGATGCCATGAAAGCGGCGGCTTCCAACACGGCTACCGGCCCCATGATGGCTTTTGCGGGCATGAATATGGCAGGCGCGGCAGGCGGCATGGACGCGGCATCCCTTTTTGCCATGGGCGCGGCGCAGAACCAAAACCAATCGGCCAGAAACCAGGGAGGGGGCGCGGCCAGCAGTGCCTCGCCGGTGCTGGGCTGGAGCTGCAAGTGCGGCCACAAAGACAACCGGGGAAAGTTCTGCATGGAATGCGGCAGCCCCAAGCCGCAGGAGGCAGGGTGGACCTGTGGGTGCGGAACTGTGAACCAGGGGAAGTTCTGTACCAACTGTGGTACGAAGAAGCCGGAGGGAGCGCCGCTGTACAGGTGCGACAAATGCGGATGGGAGCCCGAAGACCCTGCGCATCCACCGAAATTCTGTCCGGAATGCGGAGATATCTTTAACGAGAACGACCGGATATAAAAGCCTTGAAGAGCCTTGAAGAACTAAGGCTTTCACTTCGGGAACGCTGCTTTCGGGCGGCGTTCCCTTTTCCTGAGCGGAGAGCCTGGAGCCTGACGGCGAAATGGAATATCTGTGAGACTAAGATGAGGGAGAGAAAATGGGTTTACTGGATACACTGAACAAAGAGCAGAGGCAGGCGGCGTCCACGGTGGACGGGCCGCTGCTGGTGATAGCGGGAGCGGGAAGCGGGAAGACGAGGGTGCTGACCCATCGGATCGCCTATCTCATTCATGAGATAGGCATCAATCCATGGAATATCCTGGCCATCACCTTTACCAACAAAGCGGCCGGGGAGATGCGGGAGAGGGTGGACAGGCTGGTGGGCTTCGGCGCGGATCAGATCTGGGTCTCCACTTTCCATTCCGCCTGCGTGCGCATCCTGCGCCGCCATATCGACAGGCTGGGATATGACAGGAGCTTTACCATCTATGACAGCGATGACCAGAAGACAGTGATGAAAACGGTCATAAAGCGGCTGAACCTGGATCCCAAGACATACAAGGAGCGGGCCATGCTAAGCGCTGTCTCCGCTGCCAAGAATGAGCTTATAAGCGTCAGCCAGTATGAACTGGAGGCGGCCGGAGACTACGATTATATGAAAAAAATCTACGCAAAAGCCTACCGGGAATATCAGGAAACCCTGGAGGCCAACAATGCGCTGGATTTTGACGACATTATCGTAAAGACAGTGGAACTGTTCAAAACCTGCCCGGAGGTGTTGGACTCCTACCAGGAGCGGTTCCAGTACATCATGGTGGACGAGTATCAGGACACCAACACGGCCCAGTTCGAACTGGTGGGGATGCTGGCGAAGAAATACCGCAATCTATGTGTTGTTGGGGACGATGACCAGTCCATCTATAAATTTCGTGGGGCCAATATCCGCAACATTCTGGACTTTGAAGAGCATTTTTCGGAGGCGGTGACCATCAAGCTGGAGCAAAACTACCGCTCCACCCAGTCCATCTTAAGCGCGGCCAATGCCGTGATCAGCAATAATGTGGGCCGCAAGGCCAAATCTTTGTGGACAGGCAGGGGCGATGGCGAGAGAGTGCGGCTGCGGCAGTTCGACACGGCCTACGAGGAGGCGGAATTTATTGCGCAGGACATAGCCGGAAAAGTGAGGCGGGGGGCGAAATACAAGGACTGCGCGGTGCTGTACCGCACCAATGCCCAGTCCCGTCTTCTGGAAGAACGCATGATTATGGAGGGCCTGCCATATAATGTGGTAGGAGGTACAAACTTTTATTCCAGAATGGAAATTAAGGACATTCTGGCATACTTAAAGACCATAGAGAGCGGCCGGGACGAGGTGGCGGTGCGGCGTATCCTGAATGTGCCAAGGAGAGGCATTGGCAATGCAACTCTGGAGAAACTGGAAGACTATGCGCAGATGCGGGGGATGGGACTCTACGCGGCCATGGAACAGGCGGATGAAATCATGAGCCTCGGCAAGGCGTCCACAAAGATACGGCCTTTCGTACAACTGATACAGAGCCTGAGAAAAGAACGGAACCAAAAGACCATCGCGGAACTGATACGCATGATCGTTGACAAAATCGGATATGAGGCATACCTTGAGGATTATGACGATGAGGGCGGCGAGGACAGGATGGCCAATGTGGATGAACTGATCACAAAGGCGGTGAACTATGCCGAAAGCCACCAGGAGCCTACGCTGACGGAATTCCTGGAGGAAGTGGCCCTGGTGGCGGACATCGACAATGTGGACGGCAATGACGACAGGGTACTGCTGATGACGCTGCATTCCGCCAAGGGGCTGGAATTTCCCAATGTGTATCTGGCGGGCATGGAGGACGGGCTGTTCCCGGGGTATCTGACCATCAATTCCGATGACCCCGGCGACTTAGAGGAAGAACGGCGGCTGGCCTATGTGGGCATTACCAGGGCCATGGATCAGCTGACTCTGACCTGTGCCAGGATGCGCATGATCCGGGGGGAGACCCAGTACAATCCGGTGAGCCGGTTTGTGGGGGAGATTCCGGATGAACTTTTGGACAGCAATGCAGCTGCTTCCAAGCGATGGAAAGTGAGCCGGGAGCCGGATGCCTTTGTGTTTCCGGAGTCGGGCGCTTTCCTGGAGAAGAACAGGGAGCGGGAGGGTAGCGGCGTTGTCCGCGATGCCGGAAATAGTGGCAGTGCCGATGCCGGAAGTTCCCCGGCCCCCCAAGGGGGCATTGGCCGTCCAAAGGCCATTATACGTCCCAGGACGACGCCTAAGGCGGATAAGCCCTTTATCGCAAAGGGCATCGGCAGCCTGAATCACCTGGCGGGCATTTCCAAAGGGGTGCCCTACCAGGCTCCAACGGCGCTTTCCTATGGCGTGGGAGACAGGGTTTGCCATATAAAGTACGGTGAGGGAAGCGTACTTGCCATCGACAAGGAACCCAGGGACTACAAAGTGACAGTAGACTTTGACAGGGCAGGACAAAAAATTATGTACGCTTCTTTTGCAAAATTGAAAAGATTGTAGTATTTTTAAAATGAATATGGTATAATAGCTTTTAGACAATAGAAAATGCGAAGCGGTTTCTATTGTAGGTTTTGGATAATAGAATGCAGCTTTGAATTCTATTATAGGTCTTAGACAATAGAAAATGCGAAGCAGTTTCTATTGTAGGTTTTAAGCAACAGAATTTGCGATAAAGGGCAGTCCGATCTGCCGAGATGGAGGGAATCTTATGAACAGACTTGAGAATTTGATTGACATCGCCAGGCTGAATGAGCTGCTTGGAAAGAAAGAAGAAGAGAAGAAAGAGTGCAATGTATGGCTGTGCATCCTGGCAGTGATCGGTGTCATCGCGGCTGTGGCAGGCATTGTATATGCGGTTTACCGTTATCTGAATCCCCGTTACCTGGACGACTTCGAGGACGAATTTGAAGATGAATTTGAAGATGAGGAAGAGGACGAGGAAGCAGAGGATGACGATGACTTCTTCGTAGACGAGGGAGAGAACTAGGCAGATGAAAAAGGGACAGGTCTTTGAAGCCACGGTGGAAAGGGTGGATTTCCCCTGCAAGGGCATAGCCCGGACGCAGGAGGGTACCGTCACCGTGGGTAACAGCCTGCCCGGTCAGAAAATAAAGCTTTGCGTCAGTAAAGTGCGAAACGGGAAGGCGGAAGGCCGTCTGCTGGAGGTGATGGAAAAGTCGCCTTTGGAGACGGGCAGTCCGTGTTCCCATTTTGGCGTATGCGGAGGCTGTGCGTACCTGTCTTTGCCTTATGAGGAGCAGCTTAAGGTAAAAGAGGGGCAAGTGAAGCGTCTGCTGGACGCCTGTCTGGGCCGGCAGGAGAGCAAGTGGCAGTGGGAGGGCATCAAGGGAAGCCCGGTGGCCTATGGGTATCGGAACAAGATGGAATTCTCCTTTGGGGACGATAGGAAAGACGGTCCGCTGACCTTGGGGATGCACAAGCGGGGGAGCTTCTTTGATGTGGTGACCGTGGAGGACTGCCGGATTGTGGACGAGGACTTCCGCCTGATTTTAAAGACAGTGCGGGAGTACTTTGCGGAGCACCCGACATACGGCAGGGTGTCCTATTTCCACAGGATGCGGCATGAGGGGTATCTGCGGCATCTTTTGGTGCGCAAGGCCTCCCGGACAGGGGAGATACTGGTGGCTCTGGTAACCACTTCGCAGGAACCCTGGGGGGCAGGCGTTGAGGAACCTGCCGGCTATGGAAATTGCGCAGATGGGGAGAAAACCGCCGGCGGTGGGAGAGAAGCCGCCGCGGGAGAGCGGGAAAAGGCCGGCGGATGTGCGGCATATGCAGCAGAATCTGAAGCGAGGGCCTCTGGCAGCGAGAGCAGGGAGACGATGCCGCCAACGGAAAACGGCGACAGCGCGAAAGAGGCAAAAACGGAGAGCCAGCTGATAACCGGCTTTCTGGAAAGACTGCTTCAGCTGGAGAGGGACGGCAGACTTAAGGGTAAGTTCGCCGGAATCCTGCATATTGTCAATGACTCCCAGGCGGATGTGGTGCGCAGCGACCGCACGGACATTCTCTATGGGCAGGATTATTTCTATGAGGAGCTTTTGGGGCTTCGCTTTAAGGTGTCTGTCTTTTCTTTTTTCCAGACCAACACCTACAGTGCGGAAGTGCTCTACGAAACAGCCAGGTCTTACATCGGGGAACTGGGCAGCCGCCGCCCGGACGGCGCGCCGGATAAGGTGGTGTACGACCTCTACAGCGGCACGGGAACCATCGCGCAGTTGATGGCTGCGGCGGCTGGCAGGGTGATCGGCGTGGAAATCGTGGAGGAGGCAGTCCTTGCGGCGCAGGAGAACGCGCGGCTGAATGGGCTGGAGAACTGCCGGTTCATTGCCGGGGACGTGCTTCAGGCGCTGGACGGCATTGAGGAGAAGCCGGACTTCATCATTCTGGATCCGCCCCGGGACGGGATTCATCAGAAAGCGCTGCTTAAGATCATTTCCTATGGAGTGGAACGTATCGTGTACATATCCTGCAAGCCCACCAGCCTTGTGCGGGATCTGGGAGTATTTCTGGAACATGGGTACCAGGTGGAGCGCGCGGCTGCAGTGGATCAGTTTCCCTGGACGGGGAATGTGGAAACGGTTTGCCTCTTGAGCAGCCGAAAACCGGATACGAACATCCGGTAAAAGCACCCCGCCTCCATAATGAAAGTGAGGCAGTATTTTCGTACCGAATAATTTGTTCCTCGCACCATCGGTAAGCGGCAACATTTTCTGTTTTTAGTATTTTCACACTTTGGACGAAAATGCAATGAAAATGGGCTTCTGTTATACTCTTTTCAGAAAGCATCCGGATAAGCAGAACAAGGACACAAAAGCAAAGAACAGGAGATACAATTGAAAATGGGAAAGACAATTCGGGAATTGCTTGTAATGACAGGGGCCACATTGATCGTTGCCGCCGCAGTTTTTTTCTTTTTGGTGCCAAGCCACGCCGCAGTGAGTTCCATATCCGGCCTGGCCATCGTCTTATCGAATGTGATTCCATTATCCGTATCCGCAATTACCATGGCCCTGAATATCGCTCTGCTGGTGGTGGGCTTTTTGCTCTGCGGCCATGAATTTGGATTCAAAACGGTGTATACCTCCATTCTCCTGCCGGTATTCATCGGCGTTTTCGAAATCCTTTTGCCGGACAATGGCTCCCTTACCGGGGATGCGATGCTGGATGTGGCCTGCTATATCTTTGTGGTCAGCATCGGGATAAGCATTTTGTTTAATATGAATGCGTCTTCCGGTGGACTGGATATCGTAGCCAAAATCCTGAACAAGTATCTGCATATGGATCTTGGAAAAGCAATGGGGATGAGCGGCATGCTGGTGGCATTGAGCTCAGCCTTTGTGTACGATAAGAAGACAGTGGTGCTGAGCGTCCTGGGAACATACCTGAACGGCATCGTGCTGGATCACTTCATCTTCGGGCAGAACATGAAAAGGAGAGTCTGCATTATTTCCAAGGATAAGGAAGAGGAGATCTGCGAATGGATTCTGCATACATTGAAAAGCGGGGCCACCATCTATGAGGCCAAAGGCGCTTATGACGGCATTGTTCGAAATGAGATCATTACAATCGTAGACAGAAACGAATATCAGAAATTAATGCAGTACATTACAAAAGAGGATCCTGCCGCGTTCATTACAGTCTATAATGTGAATGATATGAGGTATATACCAAAAAGCAGGGAGGATGTGCCGCAGCACTAGGAAAAAGGACTGCGCCAAGGCTTTCTGGTCTTTTACGGACATGGACGATGGTAAGGTTGCGGGAAAGGCGGCTGAGTGCATTCCCGGGCCGTTCCTGTGAATTTTTACTATACAAAATGAAAATAAGTGCTATAATAGACGCTAGGAAAAATAAGCATAAAAGGCCCCAATGTACAGAGGGGCTGCAATTAACTGGAGGAAGAACACATGAAGCCATATGGTGTAAATGAATTGAGAAGAATGTACTTGGAGTTCTTCGAGAGAAAAGGGCATCTGAAAATGAAGAGCTTTTCGCTGGTGCCCCATAACGACAACAGCCTGCTGATCATCAATTCCGGCATGGCGCCCTTAAAGCCCTATTTCACTGGACAGGAGATCCCGCCCAGACGCCGGGTCACCACCTGCCAGAAGTGCGTGCGCACCGGCGATATCGAGAACGTAGGCAAAACTGCCAGACATCTGACTTTTTTTGAAATGCTGGGGAATTTCTCTTTCGGGGACTACTTTAAGCATGACGCCATCCACTGGAGCTGGGAATTTTTGACCCAGGTGGTGGGCATGGACCCGGAGCGGCTCTACCCCTCCATCTACTGTGAGGACGATGAGGCCTTTGACATCTGGACAAAGGAAGTGGGAGTGCCGGCGGAGAAGATCACCCGCTTCTACCGGGACGAGAACGGAAAATGCGATAATTTCTGGGAGCATGGCGCAGGCCCCTGCGGTCCCTGTTCCGAGATTTACTATGACAGGGGAATCAAGTACGGTTGCGGGAAGCCGGACTGCAAGGTGGGTTGCGAGTGCGACCGCTTCATGGAAGTGTGGAACAATGTGTTCACCCAGTTCGACAATGACGGCCATGGCAATTACACGGAGCTTTCCCAGAAGAACATCGACACAGGCATGGGGTTAGAGCGTCTGGCGGTGGTGGTGCAGGACGTGGACTCCGTGTTTGATATCGATACCATGAAAGCCATCCGTGACAGGATCTGCGACATCGCCGGCGTGGTGTATGAGACGGACGACAAAAAGGATGTGTCCATCCGCCTGATCACAGACCATATCCGCTCCACCACGTTCATGATCAGCGACGGCATCCTGCCCTCCAACGAGGGGCGGGGCTACGTGCTGCGCCGCCTGATCCGCCGGGCGGCCAGGCATGGGAGGCTCCTTGGAATCAAGGACAAGTTCATGGCTGCTTTGAGTGAGACTGTCATCAATGAGAGTAAGGACGGCTATCCGGAGTTGGAGGAAAAGAGGGCATTCATCCTGAATGTCCTGACCCAGGAGGAGGACAAATTCGACAAGACCATTGACCAGGGCTTAAGTATCCTTGGCCAGATGGAGGCCCAGATGAAAGAGGAGGGCACCACGGAACTCTCCGGTGAAAATGCATTCAAGCTGTACGACACCTACGGCTTTCCCATGGATCTGACCCAGGAAATTCTGGAAGAAAAAGGCTTTACCATTGATGAGGCAGGCTTCGGCGTCTGCATGCAGAGGCAGAAAGAGATGGCCCGCAAGGCCCGCAAGGTGACCAATTACATGGGAGCGGACGTGACCGTGTACGAATCCATCGATCCTGCCATTACCACCCAATTCGTGGGCTATGACAGGCTGCAGCACAATGCGATGATTACGGTGCTGACTACAGAGGATGCGCTGGTGGAGGCCCTGACAGACGGCCAGGTGGGCACTGTCATCGTGGAGGAGACCCCTTTCTATGCCACCATGGGCGGACAGAATGCAGACACGGGCGTCATTACTACGGCGGACGGCAGCTTCGAGGTAAAGGATACCGTGAAGCTTTTGGGCAACAAGGTAGGCCATATCGGCACTGTCACCAGGGGCATGATCAAGGTGGGGGATATGGCCACGCTGACCGTGGATGCCGTAAAGCGCGGGGATACCTGCAAGAACCACAGCGCCACCCATCTGCTCCACAAAGCGCTGCGGGAAGTGCTGGGCACTCATGTGGAACAGTCCGGCTCCTATGTGGACGGCGAGAGGCTGCGCTTCGACTTCAGCCATTTTGCGGCCATGACAAAGGAAGAACTGGACAGGGTGGAGCGGATCGTCAATGAGCAGATTGCGGCCAACCTCCCTGTGGTGACGGAAGTTATGGCCACCGAGGATGCCCGCAAGACCGGCGCCATGGCTTTGTTCGGCGAGAAATATGGGGAGGAGGTCCGCGTGGTGAAGATGGGTGACTTCTCCACGGAGCTGTGCGGCGGTACCCATGTAGCGAATACGGGGGCCATTTCTGCGTTCAAGATTCTGTCCGAGAATGGCATTGCAGCCGGCGTCCGCAGGATCGAGGCTCTGACGGGGAACGGCGTATTTACCTATTATAAAGGGCTGGAGCAGACCATTGAGGAGGCGGCCAGGGCGCTTCGCGCTACGCCGGCCACTTTGGTGGAGAAATGTGAGCATCTGACAGCAGAGGTGAAAGCCCTCTCCTCCGAACTGGAGTCCCTGAAAGCCAAGGCAGCAAAGGAAGCCCTTGGGGACGTGATGGACAATGTGGTTGAGGTGAAAGGCGTGAAGCTCCTTGCCGCTAGTGTGGAGAACGTGGACATGAACGGGCTGCGTGATCTGGGAGATCAGCTAAAGGAAAAGCTGGGAGAGGGTGTAGTGGTGCTGGTGTCAAATGCAGGGGGCAAGGTGAACATGATCGCCATGGCTACCGACCAGGCCCTTGCCAAAGGAGCCCACGCGGGGAACCTGATCAAGGGCATCGCCGGAAAGGTAGGCGGTGGCGGAGGCGGCCGTCCGAACATGGCCCAGGCCGGCGGCAAGAACCCTGCAGGCATTCCGGACTGCATCGCGGAGGCGAGGAAAGTGCTGGAGGATCAGATTAAGGCATGAGAAAGAGATGCGGATTGACTGGATGGCAATCCTGAAAAAAGTTCTGGCAGGGCCGGGATCGGCGCGAAATAGATCGTCCGGAAATGGTGGTCTGTTGTGTCCGCCACAGCGGGCAGATAGAAGTCGATATGAGGAGAACGAAACATTGCCTGGTAAACAATGACTTTTCCTTTTCCACGGCAGTGGGACTTTTCAAGTGTCGTGGGGAGAGGCCACAGGGGCGGCGGCCCGGGCGGTAAGGGAGGGCATATCCCTCCGCCAGGCAGGGGCCGCTATGTAGACACAAGAGAGGATCGCTTCAAGGCGGTATGGCAGCTTGCCATACCGCCTTTGGCGTATGATGATACCTTTGGTTAATTGCCAAAGTAAAAGTCCCCCCAAAAGGAAACTTTTGCGGTATCGTATTTCAATTTTTTACACCAATAGTTAATATTGAGGAAACTGTGCTTATTGATGTAAATGATATAAAAATAACGGCTACGGAACTGAACTATACCAATCGTTCAGTTGATTTAAAATTGTTGATTGAAAATAATAGCACTGCAAATTTATCCTTTATTAGCGGCTCTTTGGGATGCGATCGCAATGCTGTTAATGGGTATATGGTGGGTGACGGCTATCTCAATGCAGATGTAGCTGCCGGTAAAAAGTCATATGAATCCATTAGCTTTAGCAAGAATACGCTTGCTCTGTATGGGATTACTGAAATTGCGAATATGCAGATTGGATTCGATATACAGGATGAAGACTATGAGGATTTTTATACTGGAATAGGACAGATAAATACATCTGCTGCCGATTCTTACACTGGTACGTCATGCAAAAGATGGGAAACTGTATCTGTATGATATTTTAAGAACAAAAAAAGAAACGAGCAAGCCGCTTGAGCAATAGCTGTACGGTCGAAAAACTCATTTCTTTATAGTATGTATTTTAAATGCATACTATAGTTTTGTCAAGTATTTTCAGCTTGGGGATTGAAGATGTCCCAGAGGATTGCTTTCTGTTTGAATTGCGGAGCGTCATTTGATGGCCCAGAGGAAAATAATTTTGTAGGAGTACATGCAAAGTATAATTCCTCACCTGGAACTTGGAGAAATAAATGGGCTTCATTTTTCTCTGTCTATTTTTTGGATGGTTGGGAATACATAAATTTTTGAAAGTAAATTTATTACATAAAATTAGATAATCATCATATAATAAAGTGTACATTCTTGACAATGTGTACACTTTTTGCTATGATGGAGGTATCAAAGGAGATGACAGATATGTTGATGGAACAGGCGACAACAGTAAGAAAAGAATGGAGTGCAGTTTGTGATAGTGTCATTCATGAAAAACCTAAATTTATCAAGCGCACACGAGATAAAATGTGGTTTTCTAATTTGGAAACAATATCCGAACTTTTGGAGGTATATTATTTCAGTGCCATGAAATATATTGAGGATGATGGCTCTATTACATTGTCTCTTAATGAAATTGATCTTGTGGAAAATGGGAAAGACGAGCAGGAAGCACGTCTGAATATGGGGAATGCTATATTAGAATATGCTTTGGATTACTATAACGAATACGAAATGTATTCTCGCAGCCCCAATAGGAAAAAACATATTCCTTACATCTTTAAAGCATTGATTATAGATAATCCTGAAAAGATTGGAGACATGCTACAATGCCAAGATGGAAAGAATTAAAGAGATTTTGTGATAGAGATGGATGGGAGCTATATAAGGATACGGATCATTATTTCTATCGAAAATTGGATGATGATGGCAATATGAAATTGACAAAGGTTTCAAAAGGCTCAGGAGAAATTCGTCCTCATATGTGGAGGGAAATATTAAAGAAACAGTTACAAGTTACACAGGAATATTTTAACAGTAAAATATGATAACCAATCACAAAGCATTTGGAGAATAATTATCCGGATGCTTTATTAACGAATAACATACATGCCATGAGGGGAAAGGGCCATATGTTCCAAAGAAGAATTCTGCCAGCAGAGGAGGAACTGTGGGACATGATCATACTGCTGACATTTGCGGTTGTCTGGTATAGTTCGGTGTTCAGCGCTTTGCTGAAAGGAACCTTGAACGGTACCAACGCAGCCATCTTTTTGCTGGGCGGGGTGCTGCCGCTGTACATAGGGTATACAAAGGGCCGGGCTGTCCTGACCTGCCGCAAAAAACGGCGGGAGGCGATTTCCAGGGGGAGGTGCTGCCGGGGCATTATCCGGCGTGTTGAGTCGGAGAAAGTCCCGTTCAGGGGCCGTCATGGACATATCTATTACAGAAGAAGATACTATCTGAACATTGAGAAGATAGAAGAGGGTTTTGACTATGGCACGGAGATAAAGACCGGCGCTTACCGCGTGCCGGTGCACCTATATCTGAAATCACCCGAGGTAAAGCTCTATTCAGGTGCCTCTGGCTGGAACTGGTATGTGGAGGAGCTGCAATGCGGCATATTTCGGCAAAATCCGAAAGTCTTTCAGACAGACGATGCAGATGGGGATACCTATGTGGGAGATGCAGTGTTCCGAATCATTTATATTGCCGTAATGGCGTTTATACTGCTGCAGGTTATTCTGTAAGCCCAAAAAGAGGAAAGAGACACAAACGGTTTTTCAGCTGACTGCCCACAGTGCTTAATAGAATTTATCTTATATTGTGTGGGTATATGCTATGTTGCGAAAGAGTATCAATGCTGTGAAAAAGCTTTGGAATTATCAATTTTGCGAGGAGAAATATCATGAACTTCAGAGTAGCAATTTTGCAAATGAAATCATTAAACCGAAAACAGCAGGAAAGCACAGACATAGTCCTTGATAAGATGAGAGAAGCGGCAGAGCATGGGGCTGATATTCTCCTATTACCCGAGGCATTTCTGACAGGATATGAATTACCTATGAGCAATGAGGAGGCGCTTGCGGATAGCAACCCCTATCTTCAACAGATTTGTGGCGCTGCAAAACAGTTGAACCTCGGCATCATTGTCACAGCCATTACAAAGGGGCGGAAAAAGCCTCAAAATTCTGCCTATGTAATAGATAAAGGCGGCACTATGCTCATGAAGTATTCTAAAGTGCATACTTGTGACTTCGCGGATGAAGCATGCCTGGAAAGCGGAGAGGCATTTCAGGTGTGCGATTTTCACGGAATAAAACTCGGAATTATGATTTGCTATGATCGGGAATATCCTGAAAGTGCAAGAATTCTGATGCTCAAAGGGGCGGAAATCATTCTTGTTCCCAACGATTGCGGCGCAATGAAGCCGCGCCTGTGCGCCTTATCCACCAGAGCCTACGAGAATATGGTTGGTGTGGCGATGGCAAATCCCAACGGTGAAAACGCAGGGAATTCCTGTGCGTTCAGCCCGATCTGCTGGGATGAAAACGGAAATTGTGTTGATAATATTCTTTTGCTGGCTGACGATTTGCCCCAGGGGCTGTTTTATGCAGAATTTGATATGGATAAGATTCGCAGATACAGAGAAAAAGAAATGATGGGAAATACCTATCGGAAAGTAAAGGCATATGACCTGTTGAACAGTGAGAGGATTGAATATCCGTTCATACGGGAAAACCAGGCTTACGTTAAAGATGCAGAAACACGGGCTAACGGAAGCGTTTTTGGATAGAGGCAATGCCGCGGTGTAAGAGTCCATGGGGAGTATTAAGTGATTTGCCATCCATTAAATACAGATGCGGCTTCTGTTGAATCGGACAAAACTTCCATTACAAATGCATAATAGAATAAGAGTTTTATGAAATCCTATTGACATGCTTTTTGTTTACAGGAGGAAGAAGAAAATGGATAACGATGAAATCAAGAAAGCAAATAAGCTGCTCTCATCCTGGGACGGCGAAGACGAGATTGGCAGAGGGGATCAATGGCATTTATACGGATGATATTTTGCCGGTAGAATTTGCAGAATGGATAGAAAAATAAACAAATGGGGTCAACATTCAAAAAATTTATCAAAAAAATGCAATTCGTTCTTTGCGAGTTGCATTTTTTATGTTATACTGTTTGGGACAATAATCATGGGGGTATTTGCGTTTTTCTGATAATGCCCCGGTTTAGTTGTTCGTATTTATCTAATTATAAATGGAGGACTGAGAGCATGAGTACTACTTCAAAAGCGAGCCAAAGAATAACAGCTTTGCTCGATGACAACAGTTTCGTTGAAATCGGCGCCCTTGTGACAGCCAGAGCTACTGATTTCAATATGAAACCTAATGAAACTCCCTCTGACGGTTGCATTACCGGCTATGGAGTGATTGGCGGCAAGCCTGTGTATGTGTACAGCCAGGACGCTTCCGTGATGAATGGAACCATAGGCGAGATGCATGCCAGGAAGATCGCGAATCTCTATGACCTGGCCATGAAGACCGGTTCCCCTGTGATCGGACTGATCGATTCCGCGGGACTGAGGCTGCAGGAGGCAGCAGATGCGCTGAACGCGTTCGGCGCTATCTACATGAAGCAGTCACTGGCTTCCGGCATCATCCCCCAGATCACCGCTATTCTGGGAAGCTGCGGCGGCGGGCTGGCCCTGTTCCCGACCCTGACGGACTTCACGTTCATGGGAGAGAAGGACGCGAAGCTTTTCGTCAACGCTCCCAATGCGCTGGATCATAATGTGATCACCAAATGCGATTCCTCTACGGCTGCGTTCCAGTCCGAGGAGAGCGGCATTGTGGACGTGGTGGCGGACGAGGCTACAGTACTCTTAAAGATCAGGGATCTGATCGGCTTCCTGCCCTCCAATGGCAATGAGGGAAGCGATATTGTGGAGTGCACGGACGATCTGAACCGTGTCAACGAGGAGATTGCGGGCTGCGCGGGAGACACCTCCATAGCGCTCTCCATCCTGGCGGACAATAACGATTTCTTTGAAGTTAAGGCAGCCTACGCAAAGGATATGGTAGTAGGCTTTATGAAGTTAGACGGTGTGACGGTAGGCGCAGTGGCCAACCGTAGCGAGATCTGCGATGAAGAGGGAAAGGCTGCGGAGAAGCTGGAGAACGTCCTGTCCGTAGAGGGCTGTGAGAAAGCCGCTGATTTCCTGAATTTCTGCGATGCTTTCGAGATTCCCGTGCTGACCCTGACCAATGTAAAGGGCTATAAGGCAACCATCTGCTCCGAAAAAGGAATCGCTAAGGCAGCCGCAAAGCTGACCTACGCTTTTGCAAACGCCACGGTTCCGAAAGTGAACGTCATCGTGGGCAAGGCCCTGGGCACGGCTGGCATCGCCATGAACTCTAAGGCCATTGGCGCGGACATCACTTTTGCATGGCCGGATGCCCAGATCGGCACCATGGAGGGAAAGCTTGCCGCGAAGATCATGTATGACGGCCAGGGCGCGGATGTCATAAACGAGAAAGCGGCGCAGTACGATGCGCAAAACTGCAGCGCGGGAAGCGCCGCAAGGCGGGGATATGTGGACGGCATCGTAGAGCCCGCTGACACCAGAAAATACGTTATCGGCGCTTTTGAGATGCTCTTCACCAAGAGCGAGGATCGTCCCGCTAAAAAGCACGGAACTGTATAGAAAGGGTGATGTAAATGATGAAGAGATTGATAGCCATACTGTGTACGATTACCTGTCTGTTTGGCCTGACAGCCTGCGGAAGCGGCGATGCTTTGTCGGAATACGGGCAGCACAAGGCGAACAATGCACAGCAGTTGGCGGACGAGATGGTGCTCTATCTGTTTGCTCAATATATGGATGACACAGCGGCGGAAGCTTTCAGTGAGTATACAGCGGAAGAGATCGAGTATATGCTGAACAGCCAGTATAATATCCAGGTGGATGGGAACGCATTCCTGTCAGCAATCGAATCTTTCCGCTCTGCCGGGGAGTCCATGGGAGCCATTACCGCCACCAATGGAAGCACAGTGAAAGTTGACGGAAAAGAGATCATCGTGGAAGTGGAAGTCACCGGTGAAAAAAAGAACGCCACGGCAGAACTGATCTTTTCCAATGACATGTTCCTGACCCTGAAGTCCGCTGCCTTGAATCCCAGTGCAACCGCGGGCGAGCTGATGGCCAATGCGGGCCTCAATACCTTGATCGGCATGGGCACCGTATTTGCGGTATTGATTCTGATCAGCCTGATTATCTCCTGTTTCAAGGTGATTCCCAAGATCCAGGAGAACATGGCGAAGAAGAAAGCAGCGGCAGAGAAAGCGACAGGCGTGGACAATGCCGTGACGCAGATCGTGGAGCAGGAGACAAGCGTGGAAGAGGAGACGGACGACTGTGAACTGGTCGCTGTCATTGCAGCAGCCATTGCGGCCAGCGAGGGCGCTGTCACCACGGACGGATTTGTAGTGCGCTCCATCAGAAGAAGATAGGTTTTACGAAAACAAAACAATTAAGCAATCTATTTTAGGAGGAAATAAAAATGAAAAATTATACAATTACCGTAAACGGAAATGTATATGATGTAGTGGTAGAGGAAAATACGTCCGGCGCTCCCGTAGCCGCAAAGGCTCCGGCTGCTCCCAAGGCAGCGCCTAAGGCTGCTCCTGCGGCAGCGCCCAAAGCAGCTCCTGCCGGCGGCGCAGGCAGCATCAAGATCGAGGCCGGCGCGGCTGGCAAGGTCTTCAAACTGGAGAAAAAGGTAGGCGATGCGGTCAAGAAAGGCGATGCAGTAGTCATTATCGAGGCAATGAAGATGGAAATCCCTGTTGTGGCTCCTGAAGACGGAACTGTCGCCAGCATTGATGTGGCAGTGGGCGATGCTGTAGAGGCGGGCGCTGTACTGGCTACTTTGAATTAATGCGGCGGGGCATTAACGCGCTTGTCTATCGCCAAAAACAACAGGAGGTCAACAAATGGATTATATAGCTTCAACGCTGAACAACCTAATCCATCAGACTGCGTTCTTCAATCTGACCTGGGGAAACTATCTGATGATTGCGGTTGCCTGCTTTTTCCTTTATCTGGCTATCCGGCATGAGTTCGAGCCCTTGCTCTTAACTCCCATAGCCTTTGGCATGCTGTTGGTGAATATCTATCCTGACATCATGCTCCATGCGGAGGACGCCGCTAACGGTGTGGGCGGCCTGCTGTATTATTTCTATAAACTGGACGAATGGGCCATTCTGCCTTCCCTGATCTTCATGGGCGTAGGCGCCATGACCGACTTTGGTCCTTTGATCGCCAATCCTAGGAGTTTCCTTTTGGGCGCGGCGGCACAGTTCGGTATTTTCGCAGCTTATTTCGGGGCGATCTTCTTAGGGTTCAACGACATGGCGGCGGCAGCCATCTCCATCATCGGCGGCGCCGACGGCCCTACCTCCATCTTCCTGGCCAGCAAGCTGGGGCAGACGGCGATCTTAGGACCTATCGCTGTGGCGGCATATTCCTATATGTCTCTGGTGCCTATCATCCAGCCTCCTATCATGAAGCTGATGACCACCAAGGAAGAGCGGAAGATCAAGATGGGGCAGCTTCGCCCGGTGTCCAAGCTGGAGAAGATTCTGTTCCCCATCATTGTTACCATTGTGGTATGCCTGATTCTGCCTACCACGGCTCCTCTGGTGGGCATGCTGATGCTGGGCAACCTGTTCAGGGAGTCCGGCGTGGTGCGCCAGCTTACCGAGACAGCTTCCAACGCTCTGATGTATATCGTGGTTATTCTGCTGGGCACTTCCGTGGGCGCTACCACCAGCGCGGAGGCGTTCCTGAACTGGGATACACTTAAGATCGTGGCTCTGGGCCTGGTCGCCTTTGCTTTCGGTACTGCGGCAGGCGTCCTGTTCGGCAAGATTATGTGCAAGCTAACCCATGGCAAGATCAACCCGCTGATCGGTTCTGCAGGCGTGTCTGCCGTGCCTATGGCGGCCCGCGTGTCCCAGAAAGTGGGTGCCGAGGCGGATCCTACCAACTTCCTGCTGATGCATGCCATGGGACCTAATGTGGCGGGCGTTATCGGAACCGCCGTGGCGGCCGGTACGTTCATGGCTATCTTCGGGGTGTTCTAAGGCAGAATGCCGTTTTGTTTTTGAAGCATACATGGCAGCCGGGGGATTCCCGGTTGCCTAGGTATACTCACGGGCAGTCAGATCTGCCGTTGCTTTGAAAGAACCCGTGAGAGGGGTAAAAGCCTATTTTTCATGACAATAGAAGAATCGCGAAGCGTGGATTCCATTGTCGGCAACAAGCATAAATCATATGGAGGAAATTCGTAAATGTCAGAACAAGCAAAGAAACCGATTAAGATAACGGAAACGATACTGCGTGACGCGCACCAGTCTCTGATTGCCACGAGAATGCCTACAGAGTTCATGCTTCCCATTGCGGAGAAGATGGATCAGGTGGGATATCACTCTGTGGAGTGCTGGGGCGGCGCTACCTTTGACGCATCCTTGCGTTTCCTGAAAGAGGATCCATGGGACAGACTGCGCAAGCTCCGCGACAGATTCAAGAAGACGAAACTGCAGATGCTGTTCCGCGGACAGAACATTCTGGGATACAGGCCCTACGCGGACGACGTGGTGGACGCTTTCGTACAGAAGTCCATTGCCAACGGTATTGATATCATCCGTATCTTCGACTGCCTGAATGACCTGCGCAACCTGCAGGAGGCCGTAAACGCCACCAACCGTATGAAGCAGCAGGAGGGCAGAGGGCATGCGCAGATCGCATTGTCTTATACCCTGGGCGATGCCTACACATTGGAGTACTGGGCCAGCACCGCCAAGAAGATCGAGGAGATGGGTGCGGACTCCATCTGTATCAAGGATATGGCAGGCCTTTTGGTGCCCTACAAGGCTTCCGAACTGATCAAGGCCATGAAAGAGAACACCAAGCTGCCCATCCAGCTGCACACCCACTATACCTCCGGCGTGGCCAGCATGACTTACCTGAAAGCAGTAGAAGCCGGCGTGGACGTTATCGACACGGCTATGAGTCCTTTGGCTCTGGGAACCTCCCAGCCCGCTACCGAGGTTATGGTAGAGACATTCCGGGATACGCCTTATGACACCGGCTTCGACCAGAATCTTCTGGCGGAGATCGCCGACTACTTCCGCCCTTACCGTGACGAGTGCTTAAAGAGCGGTCTGCTCAATCCCAAGGTCATGGGCGTGGACATCAAGACCTTGCTGTACCAGGTGCCCGGCGGCATGCTCTCCAACATGGTGAGCCAGCTGAAAGAGCAGAACGCGGAGGACAGGTACTATGACGTGCTCAGAGAGATCCCTGAAGTTCGTAAGGATCTGGGCGAGCCGCCTCTTGTGACGCCTTCCTCCCAGATCGTGGGCACACAGGCAGTGTTCAACGTGCTCATGGGCGAGCGCTACAAGATGGCCACCAAGGAGACCAAGGCAGTGCTGCGCGGCGAGTACGGCCAGACCATCAAGCCTATGAACCAGGATGTCATCGACAAGGTCATCCCCGGCGAGGAGCGCATCACCTGCCGCTATGCGGACATGATTGAGAATGAGATGGATAAGCTGGAAGCCGAGATGAGCGAGTGGAAGCAGCAGGACGAGGACGTGCTTTCCTATGCCCTGTTCCCCCAGGTTGCCACAGATTTCTTCAAGTACCGCCAGGCCCAGCAGGACAAGGTGGACATGACCCAGGCAGATACCGAGAATGGCGCATATCCTGTATAAAGGATTCTATTGTTTGAAATAGTATAAAGAAACAAATGGAAAGTGCCGGTACAGGATGAGCGGCAAGCAGAGTGTATCGGCGCTTTTTGTATTTTTGTGTTTATTGTATTTGAATACCAACGGATTGAAAAGAAAAGCAAGCTTCCGGCATAGAAGAAATTGTCGGAAGCTTGATGGATAGAATGGAAGAAAAGCATTCCAATGGAAAAAGTGATTATCGTAGGCGGAGGCGCCGCCGGGATGATGGCAGCGGTGGCGGCAGCACACAGCGGCGCCGGCGTATGCCTGATAGAAAAGAATGAAAAATTAGGGAAAAAGCTGTTCATTACGGGCAAGGGGCGCTGCAACGTCACCAACGCCGGGGACATGGAGACGCTTCTTTCCAATGTGTGCACCAACAGCAAATTTCTGTACAGCGCCTTTTACGATTACGACAATCGGGCGGTGATGGACTTCCTGGAGCGGGAGGGATGCCCCTTAAAGACGGAACGGGGGGACAGGGTTTTTCCCGTTTCAGATCATTCCTCAGACGTGATAGGGGCTTTTCAGAGGGCGCTTAAGCGGCTGGGCGTCAGGGTGCTCCTGAATACGCGGGTTAAGGCATTGGTGCTGCAGCAGGAATCCGGCCTGGACGTTATAGCCGGGGTGGAATTGGCAGATGGCAGCAGGCTATATGCTGACCGCTGCATCGTCTGTACCGGAGGACTCTCCTATCCCTCCACCGGATCCACCGGGGACGGCTACCGCTTCGCGCAGCTTACAGGCCATGAAGTGACCCCCCAGCGCCCCTCTCTGGTGCCTTTCAATGTCCGGGAGGAGTGGTGCGGGCAGCTTTCCGGGCTTACGCTGAAGAATGTGTCGGTGCGGCTTTGCTGTCAGGGGAGGGAAGTCTATGAGGGCTTCGGGGAGATGCTGTTCACCCATTTCGGGGTCAGCGGCCCTCTGATACTCTCCGCCAGCTGCTTTATCGGGCAGAAAGGGAAAAAAACCGGGAAGAAGACAGATGAGCAGTCAGAGGGAGAAAACCGGCTTTTCATTGACTTAAAGCCTGCGCTGGACGAGGAACAGTTGGACAGGCGTCTGCTTCGGGACTTCGAGGAAAATAAGAACAGACAGTTCAAGAACGCTCTGGGGGGACTTTTCCCCATGAAGCTGATTCCGGTGATGCGGGATATGTCCGGCATCCACCCGGACAAGAAAGTCAATGAAATCACCAGGGAGGAGCGCAGGGCCTTTGCCGGGCTGATCAAAAATCTGCCGCTTACCGTGACAGGGCTTCGGGGGTTTGAGGAGGCCGTGATCACCAAAGGCGGGGTCAGCGTAAAGGACATAAACCCCTCCACCATGGAATCTAAAAAAGTAAAAGGCCTATATTTTGCCGGGGAAGTGCTGGATCTGGACGCGCTGACAGGGGGCTTTAATCTGCAGATCGCCTGGTCTACCGGGCATTTGGCTGGAAAGGGTGCAGAGATTTTCTAAGTCCGCAAGAGGGTGTGCCTCTTTCGTACACGGACAAAAGCGTCAAAAGCATGGCGCCTGGAAATCGAAATTTCACAGGCCAGAATGGCAAAAGCCGGACATTCTTCCGGATTTGCATCAGTTGGTATATGGGAATGTATGGAGGATGACTATGGGATACAATGTGGCGATTGACGGGCCTGCAGGGGCAGGGAAAAGTACGATTGCCAAGGCAGTGGCGAAAGAACTGAATTTGATCTATGTGGACACCGGAGCCATGTACCGGGCCGTGGCGCTGTATATGCTGCGTGAGGGCGTGGATCTGACGGACAGGGAGAAGATCGCTTCGAAATGCACCGAGGCGGATGTGACCATCCGGTATGAGGACGGCGTCCAGGTAGTCTTTTTGAACGGGGAGAATGTGAACGCATATCTTCGCACCGAGGAGGTGGGGGAGGCGGCTTCCATGGTCAGTCCCATTCCTCAGGTACGCAAGAACATGGTGGCCCTGCAGAAAAATCTTGCGGCAAAAAGCGACTGCATCATGGACGGCAGGGATATCGGAACCTGCGTGCTTCCGGATGCCCGGCTGAAGATTTATCTGACCGCCAGCAGCGATGTGCGTGCCAGGCGCAGATATGACGAACTTTTGGCAAAAGGGGAGAACTGCGACCTGCAAAAAATCAAAGCGGACATAGAGGACAGGGACTTTCGCGACATGAACAGAGAGGAGTCACCGCTGAGGCAGGCGCCTGACGCGGTGGTGGTGGACACATCGGACATGGCGGTGGAAGAGGTGATATCCTCTGTCATCGAACTGTGCAGGAGCACAAGATAGGGATTCTTATATGGAAGTAAAGCTGTCAGAGCATATGGGTTTTTGCTTCGGCGTGAAGCGTGCGGTGGACACCGTGTATGAACAGATAAAAAACGGGAAAACTATATATACCTATGGCCCTATCGTGAACAATGAGGAAGTAGTAAAGGAACTGGCCGGGATGGGCGTTGGGGTTCTGGAATCGAAAGAGGAACTTATGGGGCTTTCCTCGGGCAGCGTCATTATCCGTGCGCATGGCGTTCCTGAGGAAATCTGCCATATCCTTGAGGAGAAGAATCTGGAGTGCATCGATGCCACTTGCCCTTTCGTAAAGAGAATTCATAAAATCGTGGAAAGGGAAAGCAGGCAGGGGCGCCACATCGTCATTGTGGGAAATGCCGTCCATCCGGAGGTGGAGGGCATCATGGGGTGGTGCAGGGGGGCTGTCACGGTGCTGGGAGACCAGTGTGAAGCCGAGAATTTCAGGCCCGCAGAGGGGGAAAAACTATGCATAGTGGCCCAGACGACATATAACTACAATAAATTTCATAATGTAGTTGAAATTTTGGAAAAAAAAGGTTACAATAGTATTGGTGTGAATACTATCTGTAATGCGACGGAAGAGCGACAACGCTCGGCAAGGACCCTGGCAGCGGAAGCTGATGTTATGATTGTAATAGGAGGAAAGCATAGCTCTAATACGAGGAAGCTGTATGAGATCTGTAAGGAGGAATGCGCGCACACCTATTTTATACAGACACTGGATGACTTGCATTTAGAACTGCCTAAATCTGTTCGACGAGTGGGTATCACTGCAGGGGCTTCCACCCCAAATAAATTAATCGAGGAGGTTCAAAATTATGTCAGAATTAACTTTTGAACAAATGCTGGAAGATCCAAATTCTATCAGGACAATACATTCGGGAGAGGTAGTCACAGGCACAGTCATTGATGTCAAGCCAGAGGAAATTGTCCTGAACATCGGGTACAAGTCAGACGGTATCCTTGCAAAGAACGAATATACGAATGATTCCAGCGTAGATCTGTCTACGATGGTAAAGCCCGGCGACACCATGGAAGTGAAAGTGCTGAAAGTAAATGATGGCGAGGGGCAGGTGGTGCTGACCTATAAGCGCCTGGCAGCCGACAGGGGCAACAAGAGGATCGAGGAAGCTTATAACAGCGGCGAAGTGCTAAAGGCCACCGTGGCCCAGGTTCTGGAAGGGGGCCTGAGCGTTGTCTACGAAGAGGTGAGGGTCTTCATTCCGGCCAGCTTGGTATCCGATACTTACGAGCGGGATCTGGGCAAGTATCTGGGACAGGAGATCGAATTCGTCATAAGCGAGTATAATCCCAAGAGGAGAAGATATATCGGTGACCGCAGGCAACTGATCGCAGCCAGAAAGGCTCAGCTGCAAAAAGAACTGTTCGAGAGGATCCACGAAGGCGATGTGGTAGAGGGCGTTGTAAAGAATGTGACGGATTTCGGCGCATTTGTTGACTTGGGCGGCGCGGACGGCCTGCTTCATATCTCTGAGATGTCCTGGGGCCGCGTGGAGCATCCCAAGAAAGTCTTCAAGGTGGGAGACAAGCTGACGGTTCTGATCAAGGAGATCAATGGAAGCAAGGTTGCCCTCTCTTTGAAGTTTGAGGATCAGAATCCCTGGAGAGATGCTGCCGACAAGTACGCCATCGGGAACATCGTCACCGGCAAGGTGGCAAGGATGACAGACTTTGGCGCATTTATCGAGTTGGAGCCAGGGGTGGACGCGCTGCTTCATGTATCCCAGATTTCCAGGGAGCATGTGGAGAAGCCGGCTGATGTGCTGAGCGTTGGTCAGGAAGTGACGGCCAAGATCGTGGACTTCAACGAAGCCGACAGAAAGATCTCCTTAAGCATCAAGGCCATGGCTGCCGCATTTGCCTCAGATTCCAATCAGGATGAAGTGTCTGTGGACATTGACGCAGTGATCAGCGCTCAGGCGGAGGAAGATGCCGAGTAAAGTCCTGCCTATAAGTGAACGATCGGATGGTGACTGCCATGATATTCGACTATGAGTATTTCAAAAAAGAAGTACTGACACTGACAGGAATCAATCTGAGCTGTTACAAGGAAGCGCAGATGAAGCGCAGAATTGATAATCTGATATCCAAGCATAGTGTAGAGGGCTATGACAAATATGTATTCTGTCTGAAGACGGACAGAAAAATGTTTGAAGAATTCGTCAACCACATCACGATCAATGTCTCGGAATTTTACCGGGATCGGGATCAGTGGAAAGTGTTGGAGGAAAAGGCCGTTCCGGAACTGATCCAGAGGTTTGGCAGGAATCTGAAAGTGTGGAGCGCCGCATGCTCCACGGGGGACGAGCCGTATTCGCTGGTGATGGCCATGTCCAGGCACCTGCCCCTGAGCAATATCAGGGTATATGCCACGGATGTGGACAAACAGATCATTGGGACGGCCAGAAAAGGCATTTACAGCGAGAAGAGCATAGCGGCCGTGCCGGCAGATCTGAGGCGAAGATACTTCAGACAGGTGGGAAACGAATATGTGATTTCAGACGAAATTAAATCAAGGGTGGAATTCAGGGAGCATAATCTGCTGCGGGATGCCTATCCTGCGGCCTGCCACCTGATTGTATGCCGCAATGTGATGATTTATTTTACTGAGGAAGTCAAAGACCAGATATACCGTAAGTTTTATGATTCCCTGGTGCTGGGGGGCCTGCTATTCATCGGCGCCTCAGAGCAGATTATGAATCACAAGGACATGGGTTATTTCAGAAAAAGTGCTTTCTATTATCAGAGGGCCACTTGATCGCATTAACACAAAACGGCAGCGGGAGATGAAATCCTTTCGCTGCCGTTTCGTATTTTCCTGTCGCCAGGCGGTTCCCGCGCCCTATGGGCCAGCCAAAAGTCAATAGCTGGATGCCATCATGCTCAGTACATGGGTGGCATAGGTGGAAAAGGCCTGTCGGTCTTTTTTCAGTTCGTCTGTCAATTCAAAGAAAAGTTCACGGCTTTTGTAGTCCCGCTTGAAGAAAGGCGAGAACACGAAATCCCATTGAGGCAGATAGCTGGACACCTTGCGGGTATAGCAATTGGCGGCGGAGGCCGGCACCCTGTAGGCCTTGTCCACGAATCCGGCCACGGACTTGTGGAGGGCCACGTCTTCCGTAGGAAGATAGTAGTAGTCATGGTAGTTGGAATAAAAGTATTTCAGCTCCTCCTCAAAGATAGGAATCTTCAGGGAGCAGTCCGCGCCGTCCCCTCTGAAATAGCAGCCGCCCACAGTGACGGAGACAGATTTTGGCAAGGGCGTACCTGGCTGGAAGAGGATGAGCAGTTCCTTTCGCCGGTTTCCGTTCTGGTCTTTATAGGAGTTGGCCTGCACCCGCCTTGCCTTTACCGGCTGGTTGAACAGGTCGTAATAGGCAAGCATGTCCAGGGTCTGAAGCATTCCCTTGAGATCGTCCGCATTGTGGAGAAGCAGGGCATTTTCAGAGAACTCGGAGGGGTTCTTGATATAGTCGTGGTAAATGCCGATGAGTTCGCTGCCGGAGAACACATCTTTGCGCGCCACTTCCAGAAACTGCTCCAGGGTTTTCTGCTTGCAGTTGGGGAGCTTCAGGAAATATTTGTAAGGCACCACCCTGCGGTAGAGGTCGATGCCCTGAAAGGAATCAAAATGGTAAGGCAGATTGTACTGGGCACATTTCTGCGTGATGAAAGGCAGGTCAAAATTATTGCCGTTGAAGTGGATAAGATAGCGGTAGGGCTTGGCAAAATCAAAGAAAGCCTTTACCACCGAAGCCTCCTCCTCATAGGACTGGGCCATCCATTGTATGGTTCGCCATTTTCCCGCCAGGAAATAGGCGCAGCCGATCAGGTACAGGCAGGAGGACTTGGCGGTGAACCCGGTGGTCTCTATGTCGAGAAAAAGGACGCGCTCTAAGGGCGCAAGCCTGTCCAGCGGATAGGGAATCGAAAAGTTCTCCAATATTTCCTCAGATATTCTCATGACAGCCTCCCTTTACCAAAGAACTGCTTCGCAGTTCCTAATCTTTCCATGTATATCATATCACATTTTTAAAAATTCCAGTAGTATTTTCCGAAAAAAAATAGTATATTTAAAGTATCTGTTAAAAGCAGGCAAGATTTTGAGAAAGGACTTAAGATAACATGGCAAAGTTGACATTTGTGGGAGGCATACATCCCTATGATGGAAAGGATTTGTCCAAGGACAGGCCCATTGCGGACATTTTGCCGGGAGACGACCTGGTCTATCCCCTGTCCCAGCACATAGGCGCCCCGGCCAAGCCTATTGTGGCGAAAGGGGACAGAGTGCTTATGGGGCAGAAAATTGCCGAGAGCGGCGGATTTGTGTCGGCCCCCATCTACGCTTCTGTGTCCGGCACAGTGAAAGCCATTGAGGCCAGACGGGTGGTGACAGGAGACCTGGTCATGAGCATTGTGGTGGCAAATGACGGACAATATGAGGATGTGGGCTTTACCCCCAAGGAGAGCACTAAGGGCATGTCCCGGGAGGAGATCGTAAACATCATAAAGGAGGCCGGAATCGTAGGCATGGGGGGCGCAGGCTTTCCCACCCATGTAAAGATGTCTCCCAAGGAACCGGAGAAAATCGACTACATAATCGCGAACTGCGCCGAGTGCGAGCCCTACCTGACCTCTGACTACCGCAGGATGCTGGAGGAGCCGGAAAAGCTGGTGGGAGGGCTTAGGATCATTCTGCAGCTGTTTCCCAATGCCACGGGCATTCTTGCGGTGGAGGACAACAAACCGGACTGCATTTCCCTGTTAAGGAGCCTGGTAAAGGACGATCCGAAGATATCCGTCAAGGCGCTGAAGACCAAGTACCCTCAGGGGGGCGAGCGGCAGCTGATCTATGCCACCACTGGAAGAAAGATCAATTCCACCATGCTCCCTGCCGATGTGGGCTGCGTGGTGAACAATGTGGATACCGTGGTGGCCGTCTACCGGGCGGTGATGGAAGGACGGCCTTTGATGGAGCGCATTGTCACTGTCACCGGGGACGCAGTCGTGGCGCCCCAGAATTTCCGGGTGCGGATAGGCACCAGCTACAGCGAACTGCTGGAGGCGGCAGGGGGATTCAAAGGGACGCCCGAGAAGATCGTCTGCGGTGGCCCCATGATGGGTTTTGGCATGTTCGACTTAAACGTGCCTACCACCAAGACCTCCACGGCGCTATTGGCTTTGTCCAAGGACGATGTGTCCGCCATGGAGCCCGGCCCCTGCATCAACTGCGGGCGCTGCGTGGAGGTGTGCCCGGGGCGGGTCATCCCCAGCAGACTGGCAGATTACGCCCAGCATCAAGATGAGGAGGCATTTTTGGCTAATCACGGCATGGAATGCTGTGAGTGCGGGTGCTGCAGCTTCATCTGCCCGGCGAAAAGGCCCCTGACCCAGCAGATCAAGTCCATGCGCAAGATCCAGCTGGCCAAGAGAAAAGGTTGATTGGTATGCGCGCAGGAGCGCGCAGAGAGGTATAAAAATAAACCAGGAGAGAAAATTATGAGCGGATTGTTCAAAGTATCATCGAATCCTCATATTCGTTCCAGAGTGGCCACGAATGGGCTCATGACGGCAGCGGTCATAGCCCTGATGCCTGCGGCCGGCTTTGGAATCTATAATTTCGGCCCCAGGGCCCTGGCGGTGATGACGGTTACCATCGCCAGCACGCTTCTGACGGAATATTTCTTCGGACTTTATAAAAAGAAACTGACAATTACGGACATGTCTGCGGTAGTGACGGGGCTGCTGTTGGCCCTGAACCTCCCGGTGACCATTCCTCTGTGGATGGCGGCACTGGGCGGGGTCTTTGCCATCCTTGTGGTGAAGATGCTCTTCGGGGGGCTGGGGCAGAATTTCATGAATCCGGCGCTGGCTGCCAGATGCTTTCTGCTGATCTCTTTCCCCACGGCCATGACGGCCTTTGAATGCGATGCCTACACGGGGGCAACTCCCCTGGCGGCGTTAAAGGCGGGGGAGGCAGTGAATGTGCTGGACATGGTGATGGGCCGCACCGCGGGCACCATTGGCGAGACCTCGGTGATCGCCATCCTGGCAGGGGCCTGTATCCTGATCCTGTTGGGAGTCATCGATCTGCGGATTCCCGGCAGCTACATAGTGACTTTCGTCCTTTTTGCGGGGATCTTCGGAGGCCATGGCTTCCATCCCGCCTATCTGGCGGCGCAGCTTTCCGGCGGAGGCCTGATGCTGGGCGCGTTTTTCATGGCCACGGACTATGTGACCAGGCCTATCACGATAAAGGGACAATATGTATACGGTATTCTGCTTGGCCTGCTGACGGGCATTTTCCGTATCTTCGGCCCCGGCGCGGAGGGCGTTTCCTATGCTATCATCCTGGGGAATCTTTTGGTACCCCTGATCGAGAAATACACGAAGCCCACTGCTTTCGGATATGAGAGAGGAGGGAAGCGCCGTGAAAAATAAGAGTGATGTCAGAGTGATGTTAAAAGAGGCGGGAATCCTGTTTGCCATTACCCTGATTGCCGGGCTGGTATTAGGCGTGGTCAACGATCTGACCAAAGACCGCATCCGCATCCAGCAGGAAAAGGCAATCCAGGAGGCCTGCGCGGCCGTGTTTCAGGCAGCCGCCTCCTTTGAGGAGATAGCGTATGAGCCGGACGAGGCTTTTGTACAGGAACTGAAAGAGACCGGGGTAAAGATCGGCAGCGTCTATGAGGCCCTTGGCAGCAACAAAGAGAAGCTGGGCCTGGTGGTGGAATCCATCTCCACCGAGGGGTACGGCGGCAATATCGTACTGTACCTGGGCATTACAAATGAGGGAACGCTGAACGACATTTCCATTTTGGAGATCTCGGAGACTCCGGGGCTGGGAATGCTGGCACCCGAGGTGCTGGCGCCCCAGTTCCACGACAGGACTGCGGACAGCTTTACCTATACCAAGACAGGCGCTGCCTCTGAAAGCGAGGTAGACGCCATAGCCGGTGCCACCATAACCACAAAGGCCGTCACAAATGCAGTGAACGGAGGGCTGAAAGCGGCAAGGGCTTTGACGGAGGGAGGTGCCTCGCATGAATAGAGCAGGAGAGAGGCTTTACAATGGCCTGGTAAAAGAGAACCCCACCTTTGTGCTGATGCTGGGCATGTGTCCCACGCTGGCCGTGACCACCTCGGCCATGAACGGCTTAGGCATGGGTCTTACTACTATGGTAGTATTGGCGCTGAGCAATCTGATTATTTCGTTGCTGCGAAATATCATTCCAAACCGGGTGCGGATTCCGGCCTTTATCGTCATCATCGCGTCCTTTGTGACAGCGGTGCAGTTGCTTCTGGAGGCCTATATCCCGGCGCTGAACAAGTCGCTGGGCGTGTATATCCCGCTGATCGTGGTGAACTGTATCATTCTGGGGCGGGCGGAGAGTTATGCCTACTCCAATCCCGTGATTCCCTCCCTGTTCGACGGGATCGGCATGGGACTGGGATTCACCTTTGCCCTGACCTGCATCGGGGCGGTGAGGGAGCTTCTGGGAGCCGGGGAGCTGTTCGGATTTGCGCTTCTGCCGGATTCCTTTGTGCCCATCCGGATCTTCGGCCAGGCTCCCGGGGCGTTCTTCGTGCTGGCAGCGCTGGTGGCTTTACAGAATTATATCAAGAATGTGCGGAAAAAGGCCGGGAAGCCTTATGAGAAGATCGGATCCGGGTGCAGCGAGGACTGCATGAACTGCTCTGAAAAAGGCTGTACCAGGCGCTTCTATGGAGAGAACGGGACGCAGGCCGAAAGCATGGAGCAGGGGACTGCTGTAAAAAAGGCGGGCCCGGAGACAAAAGATTCGGAGAGGGAGGACAGATAGATGGAAATGGAGAATGTAAAAGAGCTGCTTGTCATTTTGATCGGCTCCTCTCTGGTGAGCAATGTGGTGTTAAGCCAGTTTTTGGGGCTCTGCCCTTTTCTGGGAGTTTCACGCAAGACCAACACAGCCGCGGGCATGGGGGTGGCGGTAATCTTTGTCATTACCCTGGCCAGCGCGGTGGCCGGCGTGATCTACCGATTTGTGCTGGTCAGGTTCCATGTGGAGTATCTGGAGACCATTGTGTTCATTCTGGTCATTGCGGCTCTGGTGCAGTTTGTGGAGATGTTCCTGCGAAAGGCCATGCCGGCGCTGTACGAGGCTCTGGGCGTGTATCTGCCCCTGATCACCACCAACTGCGCGGTGCTGGGCGTGGCTATCACCAATGTACAGAAAGAGTACGGGATCCTTACCGGTATCGTGAACGGCTTCGCCACGGCAGTGGGGTTCTGCATCGCCATCGTAATCCTGGCGGGCATCCGGGAAAAGCTGGAGTACAATGACATCCCCGAGTCTTTCAGGGGCATGCCCACGGTGCTGTTGACGGCAGGGCTGATGGCGATTGCTTTCTGCGGATTTTCTGGCTTATTGTAAACATAAACAGCATTGGAACCGGACGGACTGATGCGGAACTGGAAAACAGCAAGGGTTTGCCAGGTGCGCCCAGAGGACTTACGGACGCGTATTAAGCGGCCGGAAGTTCTCTGCTGATATTGGGTACCTGGCAAACCCATGCGGAACTGGAATAGGAGACGGACATGAGCATAACTGGTGTTTTGACCGCTACGGCCGTGGTGGGCGTGGTGGGTATCTTTGTAGGACTTTTCCTGGGCGTGGCTGGTATCAAGTTCAGGGTAGAGGTAGATGAAAAAGAAGAGGCGGTGCTGGCGGCGCTGCCGGGCAACAACTGCGGCGGCTGCGGCTATGCGGGCTGTAGCGGCCTGGCCGCGGCCATCGCAAAGGGGGAGGCCGCCGTGAATGCCTGCCCCGTGGGCGGAGCCCCGGTGGGGGAGAAGATCGCTGCCATTATGGGCGTTGAGGCAGGGGCCGCGGAGCGGAAAGTGGCCTTTGTGGCCTGCATGGGGGACTGCGAGAAAGCGAAGCAGGACTATGCCTACTATGGAGCCCAGGACTGTCAGATGATGGGCTTTGTGCCTGGCGGAGGCCCAAAGTCCTGCAACAGCGGCTGCCTTGGGTTCGGCTCCTGCGTAAAGGCCTGCCCATTTGACGCCATTCATGTGGTAAATGGGGTAGCAGTGGTGGACAGAGAAAAATGCAAGGCCTGCGGAAAGTGTGTGGAGGCCTGCCCGAAGCATCTGATTTCCCTGATTCCCTATGATGCCCAATATGTGGTGGCCTGCAGTTCCAAGGATAAAGGACCCGTGACCATGAAAGCCTGCGAGGTGGGCTGCATCGGCTGCGGACTGTGCATGAGGAACTGCCCTGCCGGAGCGGTGGAGGTAAAGGACTTCCACGCCGCCATTGACCAGGAGAAATGTACCGGGTGCGGAACCTGTGCCCAGAAGTGCCCCAAGAAGTGCATTACGAAAATGTGATAATAGATTTCATGAACCGGTTTCTGCGGCAGAACCATGACAGCGGGACTCTCGAAAGAGCTATGGCTGTAGAACCATGACAGCGAGACGCTCGAAGGAGCTATGGCTGTAGAACCATGACAG
>CATKYJ010000044.1 GCA_949840885.1 uncultured Acetatifactor sp. | reverse complement strand
GCCTGTTCCTGACTCTTTCCGAGCTGCATAAGCTGGGGCTTTTGTATCTGCAGAAAGGAATGTGGGACGGAAAGCTGCTGATTCCTGCGGACTGGGTGGCAGAGAGTCTGAAAGTTCAGGTTCCCACCGGCCTTGAGGAGGACTATGGGTATGGATATCTGTTCTGGGGAGGGCCTTGCGGATCGTTTCGGGCCGATGGGAAGTATTTGCAGCTCTCCATCATTCTGCGGGACAAGAATGCCGTGATCTCTACGGTGGCGGAGTGCAGAAACGGGAAGCCCCTGATGGATGCTATTTTCCAGGAGCTGTATCCCCAGCTGTAACCTGCGGCGCTTCTGAAAGGAGGCGGGCTGTAAAAGCCTGAAAAAGTCCATAAAAAGAAAAATCTCCCTAAAAAGGGAGGATCTCCCTAAAAAGGGAGGATCTCCCTAAAAAGGGAGGATCTCCCTAAAAAGGGAGGATGCCAAGAAGCTTGCGCTCCTTGGCATTATTATGAAAAAGTTATTTAGTAAACAGTAACTGTGGCTGCCTTTTTTGCTGTCGACCTGTTGCTCTGTCGATGATTTTAGTATAGGGGAAAGAGATGTCTAAAGAATGATCATCTATTTAAGAATACTTGAATGATTTGTAAACAAAATATGAATGACCAGGTTTTCGGATCGAAACCCCATTATTCCCCTGGTTCCGGCTGCTATATCCCCGCAAGGGACAGTGGTAAAAATGAAACAGACATGCAGGAATTCAGGAAATAATGGGTCGTGCTCAGCTTACAGTTTCTCCGGCTCCGGATACTCCGCTCCAAAGGTATCCACGGTGACGCTCTCCATGATCTGGGGCTCTAAGGGCCTGTCGGAATAATCGGTGGCTGTTTCCGCGATACGGTTCACCACATCCATTCCCTCAATGACCTTTCCGAAAGCAGCGTAGCCGCCGTCTAAGTGGGGCGCGTTCTTATGCATGATGAAGAACTGGCTCCCCGCCGAATCCGGATGCATGGATCTTGCCATGGACAGCACACCCTCCGTGTGCTTTAAGGCATTATTCACGCCGTTCTGGGCGAACTCTCCCTTAATGGAATAGCCGGGGCCTCCCATGCCCGTGCCGTCCGGGCAGCCGCCCTGAATCATGAAGCCCTTGATGACCCGGTGGAAGATCAGGCCGTCATAGAATTTCTTATTTACGAGACTGATGAAGTTGTTTACGGAAACGGGCGCTGTCTCGGGATACAACTCCAGACGGATGACACTTTCGTCTTTCATAGTGATGGTTACAATGGGATTTTTTGCCATAATCAGTTATCCTTTCTCGCTGAAATAGTGTATAATGTCCTTATTCGGGGCATAAAGCCGCCGGATGGCCATAAAATGACGCTGATTACAGGGTTAGCGAAGCGGTTCCTGGAATCGGCTTAACCTATTGTACCCGAAAAGGGGGATTTCGTAAAGAAGAAATTCCGGACGAGATGAGGTTTTCGCGTGTTTTTCTGTGGCAATACTGCCATAGACGGCAATATGGGAGGAAAAGGTGGCTTACTATAAGGAAATTGAGGTGGATACAGAGGGCATTCGGGGCATCCTGTATCTGACAGACGACGAACAGACAGCCTGCAGGCTGCAGGCGGCAGGAGAGGCAGTGCTGGTCTTCCTCCATCCGGGGAACCGGGATCAGGACTTTTCCCGGTTTCTATTCGCCGTGGAGGATCCGCAGGATCTGGAGCCGGAATATATAGAGCGCGTCTACCGCAGGCTGAAAGGCCTGCCCTGGAACATTACGCGGACGGCCAGGTGCCTGATCCGGGAGACCGTTCCGGCAGACGTGGACGCCTTCTACCGGCTCTACAGTCATCCGGCCATCACGGCATATATGGAGGGACTGTATCCGGATGTGGAGGAAGAGAAGCGCTATGTGCAGGAATACGTAGAAAAGGTCTACACGTTCTTTGGCTTCGGGGTCTGGACAGTGGTAGAGCAAGAGACCGGTGCCGTCATCGGCAGGGCCGGTGTCTCCTACAGGGAGGGCTTCGAGGATCCGGAGATGGGCTTTATCATCGGCGTGCCCTGGCAGCGGCAGGGATATGCGCAGGAAGTCTGCAGGGCTGTCCTGGCTTATAGCTGGAGCGCTCTGGAGTTTGAGCAGATACAGGCCCTGGTGGAGCCGGGGAATGTCCCCTCCATAAACCTTTGCGGAAAGCTGGGGTTTCGGAAAGTGCGGGACGTGACCATTGGAACGAAAATTTATCATCAGTTTACCATCCATAAACCTTACCAAATTTGAGGCTGCGCCAGTGGGCGGACAGCGGGAAAGTGGCAGGGGTTTCTCTGGTATTTGACAGCACCTGCCAGAATTTTGTACAAATAATACAAGAATCGGGGTGTTTTACAGGGCATTTATCCGTTTTTTTGTGCATTTTGTGGATAACCCGCATATTTTGCCCCTGGAAAAATCTGTTGACAGATGAAAAACAGGGTGCTATACTCACACTCGTAAAGCAAAGGCGCTATGGGATGACCGTAGCGCCTTTTTTACATACAACGATGCGAAGGGGCTTCGAATGATTCCAGGCGTATCGTTTTTTTATCCGCAGCTCATGCAGGGGAACTGCACAGGGCTTATAGAAAAGAGGAGGAGAGATTATGACAGAAGAGATTTTTGAATCAATGAACAGCATGTTGTTCGGCGTCTGGTTCCTCATAGGCGCGGCGCTGGTGTTCTGGATGCAGGCGGGCTTCGCCATGGTGGAGACGGGCTTCACCAGAGCCAAGAATGCAGGCAACATCATCATGAAGAACCTGATGGATTTCTGCATCGGCACCGTGGTGTTCATCCTGATCGGCTTCAGCCTGCTGCTGGGGGAGGATTTGGCAGGGCTCATCGGAAAGCCCGGCTTCGACATCTTCACGGCCTACGAAAGCTTTGACTGGTCCAACTTCGTGTTTAACCTGGTGTTCTGCGCCACCACGGCCACCATCGTGTCCGGCGCCATGGCAGAGCGTACCAAGTTCCTTTCCTACTGCATCTATTCCGCAGTGATATCGGCCCTGATCTACCCCATAGAGGCTCACTGGATCTGGGGCGGCGGCTGGCTTTCCCGGATGGGCTTCCACGACTTCGCCGGCTCCTGCGCCATCCATATGGTAGGCGGCATCTGCGCCCTCATCGGAGCGAAGCTTTTAGGGCCCCGCATCGGCAAATTCGTGAAAGACAAGGACGGCAAAGGAACCAAGGTAAACGCTTTCCCCGGGCACAGTATCCCTCTGGGAGCCCTGGGTGTGTTCATCCTGTGGCTTGGGTGGTACGGCTTCAACGGCGCGGCGGCCACCAGCGTGGAACAGCTTGGCTCCATCTTCCTGACCACAACCGTAGCGCCTGCAGTGGCAACGGTGATATGCATGATCTTTACCTGGTTAAAATACGGCAAGCCCGATGTGTCCATGTGCCTGAACGCATCTTTGGCAGGTCTGGTAGCCATCACCGCCCCCTGCGATGTGACGGACGCCTTTGGCGCTACGGTTATCGGCGCTGTGTCAGGCGTGCTGGTAGTGTTCGGCGTGTGGCTTCTTGACTACAAGCTTCACATAGATGACCCCGTGGGCGCAGTGGCAGTGCACTGCTTAAACGGCATCTGGGGCACCATCGCCACCGGTCTGTTCGCCACCACGAGCGCTCCCGGCAGCGAGATAAACGGCCTGTTCTACGGCGGCGGATTCCGGCAGCTGGGACTGCAGCTCATTGGGGTCTTAAGCGTTGGGGCCTGGGCCGCGGTGACCATCACCATCGCTTTCGTGATCATCAAAGCCACCGTGGGGCTGCGGGTCACGGAGGAAGAAGAGATCATAGGGCTGGATGCCCCGGAGCACGGCCTTGCCTCCGCATACTCCGGCTTCTCCATCATGGATGTGTCAAATTACGGCATGGACGTGAACGAGAACACAGACCTTGGAACGAAGGATTACGAAGCGGCCTCCCCGGCCAAGAGGGCAGCCGCGGTACAGGTGGCGGCGGCTCCCGCCATATCCGCCGGCGGTATGTATAAGGTGGCCATCATTGCCAAGCTGTCCCGGTATGACAAGCTGAAGAAAGCCATGAACGATCTGGGCGTCACCGGCATGACCGTGACTCAGGTCATGGGCTGCGGTATCCAGAAAGGCGCAGGCGAAATGTACCGGGGCGTGGAGATGGACGCCACCCTCTTACCCAAGGTAAAGGTGGAAGTGGTAGTCAGCAAGATCCCCGTGGAAACCGTGGTGGAGGCTGCCAAGAAAGCCCTCTACACCGGACATATCGGGGACGGCAAGATCTTCGTCTACAATGTGGACAGGGTCATCAAAGTCCGCACCGGCGAGGAGGACTTCGCTGCCCTGCAGGATGTGGAATAGCAAAACCCTATAGCCATATTGGCCTGACTATGATAAAACAGGACTGAAAAGTCAGGTTACAAAGAGCCGGGAATCTGATCTGCAGATTCCCGGCTCTGTTTTGGAGAGGGAAATGTGTGGCAGGATCCAAATCATTTCCCGTAAAAGATCTGCGCGATAGGCGAGTCCGGAGACAGGATAATAGTCTTGTTTTTCCCTGTCATAGAGGCTTTCACCGCGTCTAAGCTTCTGACGAAAGAGTAGAAATCCTGCTTGGATTCGTCGTTGTAGGCTTCGGAGAGGATCCGCATGTACTCGGCCTCGCCCTCGGCGATCATGATCTCCGCGTTCTTCTCCGCCTCGGACAACAGTACGGTGACCTCCTTGTCCGTGGTATTGCGGATGATCTGGGCCTCGGAGCTTCCCTCCGCGGTGTAAGTGGCCGCGATGTTGTCGCGCTCGGAGATCATGCGCTCATAGACAGCAGCCTTGTTGTCGCCGGGGAGATCCAGCTTCTTGGTCTCAAAGGACAGCAGCTCAATGCCGTACTGGTCCAGGGAGCTGCCGATATTATTCAGGATGGCGGCGGAAAGCTGGCCGTCCCGCCCGGAGATCACGTCATCCTGGGTGGTGCTGCTGATGACATTCTTCGTGGAGTTATACACGATGGCATCCAGCCTGCCCTCCGCGTTGGTGATGGAGGAATTCAGGGTCTGGGCGAACTTCAGGGGATCCGAAATGCGCCAGAGAATGTAGCTGTCGCAGATCATGGTCTTCTTGTCGCTGGTGATGACATCCGAAGAGGGCAGATCGTAGAGCAGGGTCTGGCGGGGCAGGGTGTCCACGCTCTGGATAAAGGGTATCTTGAAGCTGATGCCAGCCTCCGCCACTACATGGTCGATTTTGCCGAACTGGCGGACCAGGCTGTACGCATTTTCTCCGGTGATCACGATGCTGCCTGCACCGGCTACTAAAAGCACGAACAATACGGCGATCAAAAGGGCTCTTTTTGCTATTTTCATATAGATTCTCCTATTTCTTGACTAGACTGAATCAGTCTGCATTCTTGGTGTATCGGCTGCGGGAGGAACTGTGCCGGCGCGGCACTGGTCATGCCCGGGGTTAATCTGCCGGGAGTTCCTGCTCATCATCCGCCGGAGCGGAAGAGCCGCCCTGGCCGACGCTATAACCGGAAGTCTGCTGTACGGCATCCTCTTCATCCGCCTCCTGTGTCCCTATGAAAGACTCAATGGGATAGATGGTCTGCATATTCCCGTTGGGGCTTTCGATGATGACTTTCAGGTCCGGAAGCACATCTTCCATGGCCTCGTAGAACATACGCTGTCTGGTGACTGCCGGGTTCTTGATGTACTCCTGGTACATGGAGTTGAAGCGGGCCACCTGGGCGGTAGCTTCGTTGATTCGCTCGGTCTTGCGGGCTTCCGCGTCCTTGATGATGCCGTCCGCCTTGGCCTGTGCGGAGGGGAGCTGTTCATTGCGGTACTTGTTTGCATTGTTCAGGGCGGTTTCCTTTCCCTGCTTTGCCGTCTCCACTGCCTTGAATGCCTCCATAACCTCTATGGTGGGTGGCTCGGAGTCCTGTATGGTAATATTTACCAGCTGGATGCCGATGTCCTGTTCCTCCAGCCGCCCCAGGATCATCTCCTTGATGGAGGCCTGAATCTCGTTCTTCCCTGTGGTCAGTACATCGTCCACGGGATAGCTGCCGATGACGGTACGGATGCAGCTCTGGCTGATGTTGCGCAGGATATCCAGGGGAGCTTTGGAGGCGTACAGAGCCTTTACCGGATCGCTGTAGCGGTACTCCACATAGAAGTCCACATCGATGAAGTTGAAATCCGATGTGATCATCAGGGACTCATCCTCGTCCACTTCCTGGCTTTCCGTGTTGTATCCGATGGCGAAGCCCTGGATGGTGGTGTTCACTTTTCTCACCTGCTGGATGAAAGGTATCTTGAAGTGAAGTCCCGGCTCGGATACGGCCTGGGCCTTTCCTAAGGTGATCAGCACCGCCTGTTCCTGCTCCTTAATCTCATAAGTGGAGTTCAGGGCTAAAATTGCCAGAACCAAAACTACGGCTGCTATGGCCATTATTTTTCCGGTGGGATTTTTCTTCTGAGAGCCGCCGCTCTGCCCGCCGTCCATGGTCTCGAAGCCGTTTCGTCTGTTGCGAAAAGAATCACTGTTCATATGGGTTCCTCCTTGTGAATTCTTGCCATTGCTTTTGTCTGTAGTTGAGTTCATGATACTTTATCTATGAGGAAAAATCAACTGGAATACATGCACATTAGAAAAAGGTATCGTGCGAGTCTGTCACTGCGGTCTTTTCTTTTGGAAGAAACTGTGGTATACTGTGTGTAGAAAATCCAAATCGGGACAGACTAGGATTTAGAAAGAAACTTATTTGTAAACAGGAGGTTTTTATGAAAAAGAAAACGATTGCTTTATTGTGCGCGGCCCTGCTGGCAGTTTCCGTGACAGCCTGCGGCGGCAACGGAAAAGACGGCTCGTCAGACGCGGAACCGTCAACCGGGCAGGAGAGCAGCGAGGAATCTTCCGCGGAGAGCGCTCCCTCAGAGTCCCTGGAGACTCCCTCTGTGGAGACGCCGTCAGACGGCGCTGGCTCCGAAGGAGACGGGGCTGAGAGCAGCGAAGAGGGCTGGAGCCAGGAGATGGAGCAGCTGAAAGCTGCGGCGGTGGAGGCCGCCGAGGGAGGATACTGGCCGGACATGGTGCTGCAGCCTGACATGCTGGAGATGAGCTTCGGAATCACCTCCGACATGTACGATGACTACATGGCGGAGATGCCTATGATGAGCGCTCATGTAGACACGCTGTTGATTGTCAAGGCAAAAGAGGATAAACTGGAGACAGTCCAGGAGATCGTGGAGGCTTACCGCGAAGCAAAGGTCAATGATACTATGCAGTATCCCATGAACCTGGGAAAGATTCAGGCTTCCCGGGTTGAGACCATCGGTAATTATGTGATGTTCGTTATGCTTGGCGGGGATACCACAGATGTGGAAGAACAGGGCGATGAAGCTGTGGTCAAGGCCTGTCAAGAGAGAAACGACAAGGTAATCGAGGCAATCCGCAGTCAGCTATAAGTTTCAGGCCAGGGAATAAGGGGCGGCCGGTCTGACAGACGGCTGCCCCTTTAGAGCATACAAGGGTTTGCGGCACAAAAAGCGCCCCATGGGCATAGAGTAGGAGAACACAGGAATGGTTTTCAGCAGCGTAGTATTCCTTTTCCGGTTTTTCCCTTTGTTTTTTCTTCTATATTATCTGGTTCCCGAGAGGATGAAGAATCTCGTCCTCTTTTTGGGGAGTCTGATTTTCTATGCCTGGGGGGAACCGGTATACGTGGTGCTGATGCTGTTCTCCACGGTTGTGGACTATGTCCATGGGCGGCTGCTGGAGCGTCTGCGGGGGAAGCGGGCGGCCCGGCTGGTGCTGCTCTCCTCAGTGATCATCAATCTGGGGCTGTTGTGCTTCTTTAAATACGCAGATTTCCTGATACAGTCCGTGAACGGGGTGCTGGGAACGAGTTTTCCGCTTTTCGAACTGGGCCTGCCCATCGGTATCTCCTTTTATACTTTCCAGACCATGTCCTATACCATCGACGTGTACAGAGGGCAGACAAAGGTACAGAAGAATCTGCTGGACTTCGGCGTGTATGTGGCCATGTTCCCCCAGCTCATCGCCGGGCCTATCGTAAAGTACCGGGATGTGGAGGAACGGCTGCATAACCGCCGGATTACCCTTGTGGATGTAAGCCAGGGACTGCAGCGCTTCTGCGTGGGGCTGGCAAAAAAGGTATTACTGGCCAATAATATCGGGGAACTCTGGGCTTTTGTCAGCAAAATGAGATTCCAGGAAATGAGCATGCTCACCGCATGGCTGGGGATTGTGGCCTTTAGCTTCCAGATTTATTTCGACTTTTCAGGGTATTCCGACATGGCCATCGGCCTAGGGCGGATGCTGGGCTTTGTGTTCCCGGAGAATTTCAATTATCCCTATATTTCCGCCTCGGTGACGGAGTTCTGGCGCAGATGGCATATCTCCCTGGGCAGCTGGTTTCGGGAATATGTCTACTTTCCCTTGGGAGGCAGCAGGAGAGGGCGGCCCAGACAGCTTCTGAATATTCTGATTGTATGGATGCTCACAGGCATCTGGCATGGGGCAGGCTGGAACTTTCTGCTGTGGGGATTATGGTTCGCCTTTGCCCTGACGCTGGAGAAATTGTTTCTGGGAAAGCTTCTTTCCTGGCTGCCAAAGGGGATCGGCATTGTGTATACGCTGCTTGTGGCTGTGGCAGGGTGGGTGCTGTTCGCCCTGGAGACGCCGGCGGGCATATTGGGCTATATAAGGGCCCTGACAGGTATGACCGGCAGCGTGATGGACAGACAGGGTATCTACTTGGGACGGCAGTATCTGGTTCTGTTCCTGATCGGCGTAATCGCCTCCACGCCGCTGTCCCAAAGGATTGCCAAGTATCTTAAGAATTCCAGGACGGGGTTTCAAATGGCTTTGTACCGGTTCGGGGAAAAGTTTATTCCGGTGGCAATGCTGCTTTTGTCCGTTGCCGGTATTGTGGATGCGTCTTATAACCCTTTTCTGTATTTCCGTTTTTAGGGGAATGGCTTTCAGGAGAACGAAAGGAATTGACCGGACAGGTCAAGAGGAATGATTGCAGATGGATGAAAAGAGAAGCGCCCTTTTTACAATCATAATCATTGCATCGGTGATCGTTGTCTTCACGGCAGCCGATCTGATACAGGGGGACCGCCTGTTCTCGGAGACGGAGAACAGGGTGCTGGCTTCCAAGCCCAGGTTCACGCTGGACGCCCTCCTGTGGGAGGACTATACCCAGAAATACGAGACCTATCTGACCGATCAGTTCGTCAGCCGGGACAAATGGATCACCATCAAGACATACATGGATCTGGCCCTGCAGGAAAAGGAGATCAACGGGGTCTATCTGGGCTCGGACGGATACCTGATTGAGCGGCATCTGCCCTCGGACTATTCCGGCGTGCAGGTGAACAAGAAGATCGCGCTGTTGGAGAAGCTGGTCAGGGACTGGGACGCGACAGTGATGCTGGTGCCTACGGCGGACAATATTCTCACGGACAAACTGCCTGGCTATGCGCCGTATTTTGACGAAAAGAGATTTTTGGATCAGGTGGCGCAGCATGTGGGGAAGCATTATGTGGACGTGTATTCCATTCTGCAGGAGCATGCACAGGAGGAGATTTATTACCGCACGGACCACCACTGGACTTCCCTGGGGGCCGCCTGCGGATACAGCGCCTGGGCGGAGCACACCGGGCATGAGGCGCAGGATTACGGTGCGGAGAATATGGAGCTGGTGGCGGAGGACTTTCTGGGGACGCTGCATTCAAAAGTGAATCTGAACATGGCGGGGGACCGCATCTATTATTTCCCGAAGACCCTGGAACAGCCGCTAAAGGTGACCTATGATCTGGCGGAGGAGACACAGACGGATACCTGCTATGCCCCCTTGCATCTGGACACAAAGAACAAATACGGGTTTTTCCTGGATGATAATCATGCCTTGGTAGAGATAGAGACGGAATACCGTAATGGGGAGGTTCTGTTCGTCATCAAGGATTCCTACGCCAACTGCTTTGTGCCGCTTCTGATACCCCATTATGAGAAGATTTATGTACTGGATCCAAGGCATTTCAGGGGCAGGCTGTATGAATTTATGGAAAACTGTAAGCCCAGGAAAGGGATGGACGTGCTGGTGCTGTATAACTGCATTCACTTTTTGGAGGATTTTGCGTATGTGGAGTAAGATGAAAGCAGTCATTTTTGATATGGACGGCGTCCTTTTCGACACGGAGAGGCTTTGCATGGAGGCATGGATGGCAGTGGCAGAGAAGTGGGGGCTGCCCGGGATGGAGGAAGTGTTCCCCCAGTGCATCGGCCTGAATTCCAATGACAGCAGACAGGTCGTCTTCAATGCCTATGGGGAAGATTTCGACTATCCGTTTTTCCGCAGGGAAGCCGCTGAGTGGTTCAGCGGCTACATAGGCAAAAACGGAGTGCCGGTAAAGCCCGGGGTGCGGGAGCTCCTGGAGTGGCTGAAAGAATCCGGCCATGCTGTGGGACTGGCCTCCTCCACCAGGGGGGAGTCCGTGAGGAGCCATTTGAGAATGACCGGGCTGTCGGATTATTTTTCCGTAGTGGTCACAGGGGACATGGTGGAGCATTCCAAGCCCAGGCCCGATATCTATCTGCTGGCCTGCGAGAAGCTGAAAGCGGAGCCGGAGCAGACCTATGCCATCGAGGACTCCCCCAATGGAATACGCGCAGCCAGCAGGGCGGGAATGTGCCCCGTCATGGTGCCGGACATGATAGCGCCCGATGAGGAGATGCGGCAGCTTAGCCATATTATTTTGAAAGATCTGACGGAAGTGCTGGCTTTTCTAAAGCAGCGGACAGGGGCGGAGTGAGCGATGAGACATATGGCATCGACGTAAAGATGCGCTTGTCCGGACAAAGACGAAATGAATCGGAAAACGGCAGACACGGAAAGCTGCAGGCTCGGAAAACGGCAGACACGGAAAGCTGCAGGCTCGGCAAACGGCGTTGCGCCGGCAGGACAAGAGCCGAATAAAACAGCCTCTCCAGAGGCGGAACTGGAATAAGAAAATGGCAAATCTTGGAATCCCCCGCAACACCATTGAGGTGCTGCAGAGACATAACTTTACATTTCAGAAAAAATACGGTCAGAACTTTCTCATCGACCCCAATGTGCTGGAGAGGGTCATAAGCGCGGCACAGGTGACGGAAAAAGACTGCGTGCTGGAAATCGGCCCCGGCATCGGCACCATGACCCAGCTTTTGGCAGAGCGGGCGGGGAGCGTGGTGGCTGTGGAAATCGACAGGAACCTGATTCCCATTCTGGAAGAGACCCTCTCTCCCTATTCTAATGTGACAATTATCAACGAGGATATCCTGAAGCTGGACATAAGGCAGATCACCGAAGAGCATGGCGGGGGAGGCCCGGTGAAAGTGGTGGCAAACCTGCCTTACTACATCACCACGCCTATTGTCATGGGGCTGCTGGAGGGCAGCGCTCCATTGGAGAGCATTACGGTCATGGTGCAGAAAGAGGTGGCAGAGCGCATGCAGGCCGGCCCCGGTACCAAGGAGTACGGAGCCCTTTCGCTGGCAGTACAGTATTACGCACAGCCCCAGGTGGTGGCCAATGTGCCGCCCAACTGCTTTATCCCCAGGCCTGGCGTGGGAAGCGCCGTGATCCGCCTGACCAGGTACAAAACGCCGCCGGTGGAGGTTGCAGACGAGGGAAAGCTGTTTGCCATGATCCGGGCCTCTTTCAACCAGCGCCGCAAGACTCTGGCAAATAGCCTGGGGAACGCGCCGGGACTTAAGGCGTCCAGAGAGGAAGTGGCGAAAGCTTTGGAGGAAATGGGGCTTCCTGCCATGGTGCGGGGGGAGGCACTGACCCTGGAGCAGTTTGCCGAACTTGCCGGACGGCTTTAAATTTTCTGAAATTTTTTGACAGAAACGTATGGACTATGGTACACTAAAGAATAATGGTCAACGAAATGGACAAACATCTTTTGGCGGGCGGTCATTTGAGATAGGGGCGGATTACCTTGGATAAATATGAATATAAAGTAAGATCGGAAGAAATAAAATCCCTGATAGGGCAGGGAAATTATGTACAGGCGGCTGAAATCGCGGACACCATCGACTGGCGGAGGGTAAAGAGTGTCATGATGCTCTGTACGGTCAGCGATCTGTACAAGATAAACAGACGGTTCGAGGACGCGAAGAATATGCTTTTGCTGGCCTACGAGAGGAGGCCCGGCGGCAGGACGATCTGCTATTCTCTCTGCGAACTCTGCACCAAGACGGGAGAGTTCGTGCAGGCTCTGAAATACTACAAAGAATTCATACAAGTGGCCCCCAGGGATACGGGCCGCTATATTTTGCAGTACAAGCTCTACGAGGCGCAGGAGGTGAGCTTAGAGGAACGGATCAGCGTGCTGGAGGAGCTGAAGAAAAGGGATTACAGGGAAAAATGGGCCTACGAGCTGGCCTATCTCTACCACAGGGTAGGGCTGGCCACCCGCTGCGTGGAGGAATGCGATGAACTGATCTTATGGTTCGGGGATGGGAAATATGTGGTAAAGGCCATGGAGCTGAAGATGCTCCATCAGCCGCTGACGCCTGCCCAGAAAGAGATCTATGGCCGCCGTTTTGAAAAGGAAACCCTGCCGGAACAGGTACAGGAAGAGGAAGACGGGGCAGGCTATGGGCAGGAATCCCTGGACGGCCAGGAGGCTTACTGGCTGCCGGAGGAGCACATGGATGAGGGCGGTCAGGAGGCCGCTTATGCGGGGGGAAGCGCCCCCGGACAGGTGCCGTCGGAGGAAATGGACATTCAGGTGAAGACCATGGATGTGGGGAAATATAATACCATCAATCTCCAGGAGGAACTGGCAGCAGGGCTCCAGGAGGTGCTGGAAGCGGAGGACATGGCTCAAAGGGGCACTATAGCAGAGGAAAACCCTCAGGCTTATGCCCGGGAAGCGCAGGAGCCGGAGGAAAGCGGATACCAGGATTCCTGGGAGGATGAGATAGAGGATTCAGAGGTGTTCTTCGGCGCTACGGGAGAGATGGAGGACGCTCTGCCGGAACTGGAGACGGACCAGGAGGGCGCAGAACCCATGGAGGAATCCGCAGCGCAGGATGCAGAAGCGTCAGACGGATGGATATATGAGCCGCGGCAAGAATCCGTATCGCAGCAAGAATGCTGCCCAGGGGAACAGGCCTTTGGGCAGGAGCCGGAAGAGACCGCGGACGAGGCAGGGGTTCTGGGGCAGAAAGAGGCCTTGACGCGGGAAAACACCACGGTGCAGGGGGGAGCCCTGACACAGAAAAGCGCCATGGCGCAGGAGAAAGAGACGGAGGTTGTAGTACCCGGGGAGGCCGCCTGCAAAGCGGCTCCACAGGAAAAGGAATCGCATCAGGAAAATGCGCCAGAGTCCTTGTCAAGCGCTCAGCCGCCTAGGGAGATGGCGGAGGTGCTCTCCCAGGAGGCAAACGGACAGATCAGTATGGTTCTGCCGGAAAGCGTTGTCGTTGAGAAGCAGATAACGGGCCAGATGAAGCTGGACGACATTCTGGTGGAGTGGGAGCGGATAAAGAAAGAGAACGAAGCGAAGTGCCAGGAGGAGGTGCGCAGGCATGTCCTTACTCAGACTGGCCCTATGTTTACGGAGTTCGAGGCCAATATCAGGGACGGCCTGCTGGAGCAGCTTGAAAAGGGAGAGCCGGGGCAGATTGACAGCGCAGAGCAGACCGAGCCATGCCAGGCGATGGCGGAGACCGGCGCGCAGCAGGACCAGGGTATGGCAGGCGAAGAGGCGAAGTATGCCGGGGAACTGGAGGCCGAAGACGCGGAGTATGGCGAGGCTGAGGAGCTGGAGGCGGAAGAGGCAGGATATGGCGAGGCCGGGGAACTGGAGGCCGGGGACGCAGAGTATGGCGAGGCTGAGGAGCTGGAGGCCGAAGACGCGGAGTATGGCGAGGCTGAGGAACTGACAGCCGAAGAGGCAGGATATGGCGGGACCGGGGAACTGGAGGCCGGGGACGTAGAGTATGGCGAGGCTGAGGAGCTGGAGGCCGAAGAGGCAGGATATGGCGAGGCCGAAGACGCGGAGTATATCGATACAGAAGAAGATGCACTCTACGGTGTGGAAGGCGCAGAGCCAGGTGAAATGGGGACAGAGGCTGAAGAGGAATTTTCGGAGGAAGATGCAGATGCAGCCAATCCTGGATATGCAGCAGGGCAAGCCGATGAAGCAGAGTATGTGCAGCAGGAAGCGTATGAACAGCAGGAAACATATGAACAGGGTGACACATATATAGAAGATGCCGGATATGAAGCGGAAGCCGGAGCGGAAGATGAGCCTTTGAACGATGAATACGCGGATTATATGGATGCCTTAGACTATGAGGAAGAATTCGGGACTGAGGACGAGCCGGAATATGGCGAAGCCGGGGACGGGCAGACCGGATACAAGGAAGAAAACGGCACGGAAAATGAGCCGGAGTACATAGGCGAGGCTGAATTCGAATACGAGGCTGAATACGAAGAAGAGGCCGAATATGCCGGGGACGAGCAGGCCGGATACGAAGAGGATGACTACCGGGAAGTAATAGAAGAAGCGGAGGGCACGGAAAACGCCGGTGACACTGATAGGAATCAGCGGCTCTTTGAGGATTCCCGCATAGAGGAAGAAGATATCGTTGATGAGATAGAGGAGATCCAGGAACAGATAGAGGCGGCGGAACGGCCGGAAAGGTCTGAGGAACCGGGGGAGACGGAAAGCGGCCCGGAAAAAGGCGACAAATCTTTCGCCGAGCACGACCACGCAAAAGTCAGAGGACTGACCAGGGAGGAGAAAGAGCTTTTCGCCCCCTACATCCAGAATCGCCGTTCCAGAGAACAGCTGGTGAAAGCGCTGGATGGCATCAGCATGGCGGCCTATACAGGGAATCTCATCATTACAGGCGAAGAGGGCATGGACACCCTGACGCTGGCGAAGAACATGATGCGGGAGATCCGCATGACAGACAGCAATTTCTCCGGCAAGGTGGCGAAGGTGTCCGGACAGGGGCTCAACGAAAAGAATGTGGCGGAGACTCTGGAGCAGCTCAGAAACGGAGCCCTTATCATCCAGAAAGCCTCCGGCATGAGCGTCAAGACCGCCGCCATGCTCCACAGACAGCTCCAGCAGGAGAGATTCGGCATCATTGTGGTCTTGGAGGACACGCAAAAGGCCATCAAGAAGCTGTTTTTGGGGACACCTGATCTGTATGGCGATTTTACCGCCCGTGTGGATCTGGAGGCGCTGAGCAATGATGCCCTGGTGGCTTTCGGTCGGCAGTATGCCCGGGAAAAGGAATATTCCATCGACAATCTGGGCGTGCTGGCGCTGCACACCCGCATTGAGGAGATGCAGACCATAGACCATGTGGTGACAGTCATGGAGGTAAAACAGATTATGGACGAGGCGATGCACCGGGCCTCCAGGAAGACGCTGGGGCATTTCTTCGATATTCTTCTGGCGAGACGATATGACGATGAAGATATGGTGATATTGACAGAGAAAGACTTTGTTGCGTGAAAGGTGGAAAGGGTATGGCAAAGAAGACAGGGGAAAAAACAACGAAAAAAGCAGCTGCAAAAACCGTGAAAAAAGATGTGGTAAAAGCAGTGGAAAAGGCAGCAGAGAAAGCGGGGCCGGAAAAGGTCTTTATCTCGGAGGCCGACCAATACCTCTTTTCTCAGGCGACCCATTATGACATCTACAAGAAGCTGGGCGCCCACCTGTCTGAGGAAGACAATGTAAAAGGGGTTTATTTCGGAGTCTGGGCCCCAAATGCTGTCCAAGTGCATGTGATCGGCAGCTTCAACGGCTGGAACGAGGGGGCAAACCCCATGGAGAAACTGGGGCCAGTGGGCATCTGGGGGCTGTTCGTCCCGGGGATACAGACAGGGGAAATGTACAAATTCCTGATCACAGCCCAGGACGGCAGAAAGATCTACAAGGCAGATCCGTTCGCCAACAGTGCGGAATACCGGCCGGGAACCGCGTCCGTAGTCACGGATCTTTCCGGCTTTCCATGGGAGGACGAGAAATGGATGAAAGCCCGGGACGGCAAGGAAGTACAAAAGCAGCCCATGGCCATCTATGAGTGCCATGTGGGCTCGTTCATGAAGCATCCGGACGGAAAAGAGGGCTTTTACAATTATCGGGAATTTGCGGACAGAATCGTAGAATATCTGAGGGAGATGCAGTATACCCATGTGGAGCTGATGGGCATCCTGGAGCATCCCTTTGACGGTTCCTGGGGCTACCAGGTGACGGGATACTATGCGCCTACTTCTCGGTACGGCAGCCCTAAGGACTTTATGTATCTGGTGAACAGGCTGCACCAGATCGGGGTAGGCGTGATTCTGGACTGGGTGCCTGCCCACTTTGCCACGGACGCCCATGGCCTGGCGGAATTTGACGGCCAGTGCATCTTTGAGCATCCCGATCCCCGTCTGGGGTCGCACCCTGACTGGGGGACGAAGATTTTCAACTACGGAAAGCCTGAGGTGAAGAACTTCCTCATCGCCAATGTGCTGTTTTGGCTTAGGGAATTCCATATAGACGGCATACGGGTAGACGCCGTAGCGTCCATGCTTTACCTGGATTACGGCAAGAAAGACGGCCAGTGGGTGCCCAACAAATACGGCGGCAATGAGAATCTGGAGGCCATCGAGTTCTTCAAGCACTTAAACTCCGTGGTGCGGGGAACCTATCCTGGCTTCATCACCATAGCGGAGGAGTCCACTGCATGGCCCAATGTGTCCGGCGACATCGGCGGAGAGGGTCTGGGCTTTACTTTCAAGTGGAATATGGGATGGATGCACGATTTCTGCGAATACATGAAGCTGGATCCCCTGTACCGGAAAGGGAACCACTACGCCCTGACCTTTGCCATGAGCTATAATGAGTATGAAAAGTACATACTGCCCCTGTCCCATGATGAGGTAGTGCATCTGAAGTGCTCCATGGTGAACAAGATGCCGGGCTACAAAAAAGATAAATACGCCAACCTGCGGGTGGGCTATGCCTATATGTTCGGCCACTGCGGCAAGAAGCTCCTGTTCATGGGACAGGACTTCGGGCAGGAGCGGGAGTGGAGCGAGGAGCGGGAACTGGACTGGTTCCTTTTGCAGGAGGAAGAGAACAGAGGCCTGCAGGCTTACATGAAAGAATTGTTGAAAATATACCGCAAATATCCCGCGCTCTACGAGACGGACGACAGCTGGCTGGGGTTTGAGTGGATGAATGCGGACGATGCGGAGAACAGTGTGTATTCTTTTGTGCGCAAGTCTTCCAAGGGAAACCGCAACCTCTTATTCGTGCTGAATATGACGCCCATAAAGCGGGAGGGCTACAGGGTGCCGGTACCCTCTGTCTCCACCAGAAAGAAATATAAACTGCTGCTGAATAGCGATGAGGAGCGGTTCGGGGGCTGGGGGAACGAAATCGCTGAGGAAATTCCCGTGGAAAAAATATCCTGCCAAAACAAGGAGTATTCCATTGCGGTAGATCTGCCCCCCTACGGCGCGGCGGTCTTCACATTTTAGGACTCAGGCATAAAGGTTTCCTGTGATTTTACCGAAATAAAGGGTAGGTGCGGACAGCTGCACCTGCCTTTTTTCATCTATTTTACAGACAGGAGATACGATTTTGAAGATAACATTCAGCGAGCAGGCAATCAAAGAGGCGGAGCGCAGACGGGCGGAGCTAAACCGGGATGCTCAGCAGACGTCCGCCACAGCAATGGGGCAGACGGCTTTCGCCGACATGTTTGGCAGGCAGGAGGACGGCATCCTGGCCGCAGCCGGCGAGAAAGGCAAGAGCCTGATCGAACTTCAGGAGGAGGCCGGGAATGTGGATGTGGCTGTGGAACGGGATTATATGACAGTCATGTCACATACCATGTCCCAGGAGGACTACGCCAAGATGCAGGAAGAGGGCTTTGACCTGGGTTCCATGGAGCCCGGTGAGGTCGTGACCATCGTAGACAAGATCAAGGCGGAGCTGGCCCGGGCAGGGAAGAATATCGTAGGCTACACGGACGACATGGATGTAAGCAAACTGGCGGCGGCTCTGGGCAGCGAGGTGCTGGCCAGGTCTGTGGTGGACAGCTTCCGGGAGGCTGACGTGCCGCTTACAAAGGAGAACCTCTCTGCCATATCCCGGGCCTGGGCCATGAACTCGCAGCTAATGCCCCTGGGGGAGGGCTCTTATAATTACCTGATAGACAATGAGCTGGAGGCGGAGATCTGGAACCTGTACCTGGCCCAGAGCAGCGGCGCCGGACAGGGTTCTGCCGCCCCCAGGTTCTACGCGGAGGATGTGCAGGGGTACTATACCCAGAGCGCGGGCAGGGGGCAGGGCAGTGGACTCCAGGCGCAGATTGACCGGGTCATAGAGCAGGCGGTTGGCCAGGTCAACGAGAAAAGCCGCATGAACGCCGCATGGCTGCTGGACAAGGGGCTCCCGCTGACAGCGGAGAACCTAAAGCGGCTGGAGACCCTGCAGGAGATCGAACTGCCCATGACGGAGGAGCGTTTCGCGAAAGCGGCTGCGGCGGCAGTGTCTCAGGGCAGAGACCCTGTCCATGCCTCCTTTGGGGAGAGCGGCGGGAATCTGTATGAAAGGGCGGCGGCCATCTCTGAGTTCTACCACAGCAGCGAGCTCTGGGAGGCCACAGTGGGGGATATCACCGCCAGGAGACAGCTGGAGGAGGTAAGGCTTCGGATGTCGGCGGAGGTGAATGTGCGGCTGCTGCGCAGCGGCTTCTCCATCGATACGGAGCCCATGGTGGAACTGATCGAGGCCCTGAAGCGGGCGGAGTACCAGTTGGCCAACCAGTATTTCCCCAGGGACAGTATGGCTGTGGAGAAATACCAGAATTATCAGAAAGCCAGCAATGTGGCAGGGCAGCTGCCAGGCCTGCCCGCGGATGTGCTGGGGATGTTTGCCAAGGGAGAGGGAGAGGCTTCCCTGGAGACCATCTATAACGAGGGCAAGGCGCTGCAGGCCACTTATGAGAAAGCACAGGCCAGCTACGAGAAGCTGATGACAGGGCCTAGGAGCGATTTGGGCGACAGCATCGAGAAAGCCTTTGCCAGCGTGGATCATATCCTGAAAGACCTGGGAGTGGAACTGACGGACGAGAACCGCAGAGCCGTGAGGATCCTGGGCTACAACCAGATGGAGATGAATCTGCACAATCTGGAGGCCGTCAGAGAGGCCGACAGGCAGGTGCAGGGTGTCTTGGAGAAGCTGACCCCTGCGGCCACGCTGAAGATGATTCGGGACGGCTTCAATCCTCTGGAGAAGAGCTTCGGAGAACTGGAACAATACTTCAAGGCCCTGCCGCCGGAGTACAAGAAAGAGGCGGACAGCTACAGCAGGTTCCTGTATGGGCTGGAGCGCAACAATGAGATCACGCCGGAGGAGCGGGAGAGCTATATCGGCATTTACCGTCTGGTGCGCCAGCTGGAGAAAGCGGAGGGCGCTGCGGTGGGCGCTCTGGTGAACTCCCGGACGGAGATTCATTTCTCCAATCTGCTGTCGGCGCTGCAGAGCAGCAGAAACCGTCCCCTGGATATGCGGGTGTCGGACGAGACCGGGGATAAGCTGAAAGTCTTGCGCAAGGGGGAGAGCATATCGGCCCAGATTTCCAGGGCTTTCCATAAGACCGTACAGGAACTGCGGGAATCCAATGCTGCCGCGGACGTGGAGGAGAACCGGTTCGAGGCAAAGCAGCAGGCCGGAAGCCAGACGGAGCAGACAGCAGCGGACGACAGGAATTGGGCTGGCGGGGCATCGGCCCAGGCGGCTGCGGCTCAGATGGCGGCAACCGCCCGGACGGCGGCGCCTCAGGTGCCCCAGGCGGAAGTTCCAGAGGCCCAGGAGACTGCCAGCGCCCATGCGGAAGCCGTGTCCGAGGCTCTGGTCAAGGCGGCCAACGATGTGATCACAAAAGTGTCTTCGGATGCGGATGCCACCAGGGAATATAACAAGACCCAACTGGAAAATCAGCGCCAGGCAGTCAGCGCTGCAGACAAGGAGAGCGTGGCCATGCTCCAGAGAGGGGCGCTGCCCTCCAGTGCGGACAATCTGATGGCGGCCCAGGCACTGAACCACGGCGTGGACAATCTCTTCGAGATCGCGGACAGGAAGCCCGCCAAAAAGAAAGAGCAGTATTCCATGAACGACCTTATGGCTATGCTGGCCAACAAGTCCGGGGCCGAGAAGCCCCAGCCGGAAGCCCCGGCGGAGGAGACCGGTTCCGCCGCGCTGTGGCGGAAGCTGGACAACATGGAGGAATTCGTGGAGGACTACAGCCGTACTACCGAGGCTGCCCTGGCAAATGTGGAGGAAGCCACCTTTGCGGAGGCGGACAGCAGCGTGGACGTGCGGAACATGCAGCTGAACCACAAGCAGCTCACCGTGGCCGCGGCTTTGGCCAAGCGGGAAGAGTACTATCTGCCTCTCTATGTAGGCGACACCCTGACCAGAGTCCATCTGACCCTGGACAAGGGCAGCCAGGAGAAAGGCACCGTTACCGTGGGTGTGACGATTTCCGAGGAAGCGCATATCCAGGCCCGTCTCTATCTGCAAAACGGCCAGGTTCACGGCATGATGTTCGGCGAGGGAAAAGTGGAACTAATGAAATTGCGCCAGATAGCCGATACCTTTAAAGAGGAAGCGCAGAAGAGTTGGGAGGTGGGCAATATCACCACCATCACCTCCGAGGCCAGGATGCCCGAACTGATCAAATCAGGCGAGCATACCCCCACGGACAGCGCCGAACTCTATCAGGTGGCAAAGGTGTTCCTGCACTCGGTGGTGCGGACGGCCCCATAAAGGATATTTCTAAGGATTTAAGGGACGAAGGGATGCGTCTTGCAAATATAGCGCCTGCGCAGCGCCAAGGATGTGCGGACAGGTTCGCAGGTGACGGGAAAGGCATGGTTTAAGAGATGAGAATCAATTACAATGTATCCGCAATGATTACCAACAACAATCTGGCCAACAACGACAGCGCGGTGGCAAAGTCCCTCCAGAGGCTTTCCTCCGGCCTGAAGATCAACAGCGCCAAGGATAATCCCGCCGGGCTTGCCATGGCCAAGCGCATGAACGCCCAAATCATGGGCCTGTCCATGGCCAACCAGAACGCCAGCGACGGCGTCTCCATCATCGAGACCGCGGACGGAGCCATGGCGGAGATCAGCGAGATGCTCCAGCGGATGAACGAGCTGGCGGTGAAGGCGGCCAATGGAGTGGAGTCGGATAGCGACAGGGATGTGATACAGAAAGAGATCAACCAGTTGTCGGAGGAGATCAACCGGGTGGCGGAGACCACCGAATTCAACGGGCAAAAGCTCCTGAACGGGGCGTTTTCCATGAAAGGGTATATGGAGGGCAAGTACGATGCCGCTTATGGCCCGGACGGCCTGGACATAAAGGTGGCCTCCTACTCTTCGGAGGTGGCCATAAAGAAATATGAGCTGGGGATAACGGTGACGAAGCCTGTCCCGCCGGAGACGGAATATAAGGCGGAGATAGACCCCAAAGCCGGTTTCCCCACCGATGTCACAGCCACCATGAAAGATAAGCTCCTGACCATTCAGGGAGGGAACGGATTTAAGATGGTGCTGGATCTGTCCGGATGCGATTTGGATAAGATGGCCGCTGCCGGGCCCCAGGATATAACGCTGGATGTGGAGGGCATCGGCGGCATGCGGCTGCAGGTAGGCGCCAATGAGGGGCAGATCATCGATATCAATATTCCGAAGATTTCTACACATTTCATGGGATTGGACGAAGAGGTGCAGGTAGAGGAGCTGGACGAGAATGGCAACCCGGTTATGGTGACAAAGTGGATGCTGGACGTGAGGACAGAGGAAAAGGCCACGGCGGCCATCGACCGGATTGACGGCGCCATCCATTTCATAACCGATATCCGCGGCCAGCTGGGCGCCTACCAGAACCGGCTGGAGTCCACTATCAACAGCCTGGACGTGACCTCCGAGAACATGACTGCGGCCTACTCCCGCATCATGGACGTGGACATGGCGGAGGAGATGACAAGCTACACCACAGCTCAGGTGATGACCCAGGCGGCCACCTCCATGCTGGCCCAGGCCAACGAAAGACCGTCCCAGGTGCTGCAGCTGCTGCAGTAATCCCGGCATGCTCGCAGGAATTTGAAGAAATAAGGCTGGTTATCTATGAAAAGAGAAGACAAACAACAATTTACATTCCGCATTGCCCAGGCCAATTCCACCCAGCTGGTGGTAATCCTGTACGAAATGCTGCTGTGCTACCTGGAGGATGCGGTGCAGGCGCTTGCGGGAGGGGAAATGGCAGGAGAGGGAAAACAGGACGAGTTCCGGGAGGCTGTCCGAAAGGCCAGGGGCTGCCTGAACGAGCTGATGGGCTCCCTGCACATGGAATATGAACCGGCGCCTGCGCTGATGCAGCTCTACCTGTTCTGCACCAGGCGGCTGGCCCGGGGGGAACAGTGCCGGGACGGGCAGATCCTGGAGGAGATCCGGAAAGTCATAGAGCCCCTTTGCCAAGCCTACACGAAGCTGGCAGAGCAAAACAGCGCAGGCCCTGTCATGAAGAACTCCCAGACAGTCTATGCCGGACTGACCTATGGGCGAAATACCCTAACTGAGAACATGGCTGATCAGGGCGCGAACCGGGGAATGCTTGTATAGCGCCTCCTCGGGGGCGGTCTCCAGAGCGGCCAGGTCGGTCAGGTGCTTGTATCTTTTTTGGAGAGAATTGATCTCATAGATGTAGCTATCGATCATATCCACATCCACGGCGTTATCAAAACCCGCATAGGCATCGTTTAGGGCCTTACGGGTTTTTTCTATGGAATCCTGCAACGTTACAGGAGTGTAGTCTTCCTCTGTTGTGTGGTCTATTCCGACTTTTTGCTTAAAATACATTTTCATGGCAGTCTTCCTTTCTGCTGGATTTGCCTGGGCCAGGCAGATGGCGGTTCTGGTAAAAGTATAGGCTTCGGGCATACAGATTATTCCAGTTTTGGAAAAATTTATCAGTTCCTTTTGCCTGACATAAATTTTGCATATTTGGAGAAAGAGGACATATCTATATTCCAAAGGGCGAAAAGGCTGCTGTAAATGGAGGAATGCGACATATGATGGAAAAAATACTGAACCTTTTGATGAGGGGGATCCTGGGGACGATTGCGATGTATTTTATCAATTCCTTTCTGGACTTTGTTGGGATGCCGCTGGGGGTGGGCATCAACGCGGCTACGGTATTGACATCCGGAATCCTTGGATTTCCGGGGCTCCTGGCACTTTATGGGATTGGGATTTACAAAACTTTGTGAGTATTTTACAAAATTTGACTTTTTTCATCAGAACTCTTGAAATTGGCTGGCAGAGCGGTTATAATGCAACTATCGTTTCAAATCAAGTATTTCAAATGACTTCTACGACTCAGATAATTCCGGAGGCATGTTTCGCCTCGGCGACCAGGTATTATGACACAGAAAGGGATGATACAGTTGGGGCATTGTGTGTTTTTTTAGCATTGGCATGTGGCTATGACTACAGGGAAAGGAGGATACCGAACTATCTGATTTTAGGTATGGCAGTGTCAGGAGCAGGGTGGCGGCTTTACCAGGAACGGGCGCCTGGCGCGTTCTGGTATCTGGGACAGGCAGTGCTTGTCATGGCAGTCCTGTATCCGTTTTTTAAGACCGGAGGTCTTGGAGCCGGTGATGTGAAGCTTCTTGGAATGACAGCGGGGTATCTGCCCGCGGAAAAGATTCTTGGATTCTTGTTTTGTTCTTTGCTGGTTGCGGCAATGATTTCACTGGTAAAGATTCTGAAGAAAACAGACAGACGGGTAAGGCGTGGGGTCTGCCTGTCCGGGCCTGTGTTTGTGAGCATTCTCATGTTTCTGGGAGGTGTCTATTGAAAATTGAAAAAAAGGACCGGTAAAGTCATGGCACTGTGCGATACCGAGGAAGAGTATGCGCAGCTGATGACGGAATTTATGAAAAAACGAAAAAACCTCCCCTGGGAGCTGCATACCTACACCAATGTGGACAAGCTGCTGGAGGCGGAGGAAAAGGAGCTGGATATGCTGGTGGTGGCAGAGTCCGCATATTGCCCAAAGCTTAAGGGACTTGCACCGAAATGCCTGGTAGTGCTAAATGAGAGCGGGGTCATGAGATGGGAGGACCTTTCCTATGTGGACAAGTACCAGGAGGCGGAGGAAGTCTTCAAGCAGCTGCTGGGAGTCTATGTGGACATTGCAGATGTACAGCTTCCCTTTCTGCGCACGAACCGCAAGACCATATTCATCGGAAACTATTCCCCGGTGCACAGGTGCATGCAGACATCTTTTGCCATCACCCTGAGTCTGATGCTGGCCAAAAGACACCCCACGCTCTATCTGAATTTTGAGCATTATGCAGGGATTTCAGAGCTTCTGCCGGATATGCAGACCCTGGATTTGGCAGATCTCCTCTATTTCCTGAACGCCCAGAAAGACAAATTCAGGTTAAGGCTCCAGACGATTCTGAGGCACCAGGGCGCATTGGACTATGTTCCGCCCATGAAATCGGGGCAGAACCTAATCACAGTCACTGTAGAGGAGTGGCTGGGACTGCTGGAAAGAATCGAGGAGCTGGAAGAATACGAGTATGTGGTCATGGACTTGAGCGAGAGTATGCAGGGGCTCTTTGAGATTCTGCGGATGTGCAGACAGGTCTATACCCTGACGAAAGAGGACAGGCTGGCTAAGGCCAAGCTTTTCCAATATGAGCAGGTTCTGGCGCTGTACGAGTACGGCGATGTGCTGGGTAAGACAAAGAGGCTTTCGCTCTCCCATATCCAAAAACTCCCGGAGGATCTGGAGCAGCTGACTAAGGGAGAACTGGCGGACTTGGTGAAAGGGCTTGTCAAGAGCCTGGAAGAGGGAGGGGACGGCTAAAATGGAGTACACGGAACTGAAAAAAGAATTGCGGGGCAAAGTCCAGGAGCGGATGGACTTTGTGAAAGATTTCACGGATGCAGAGGTAGAGGACACCATAGACGAAGTCATTTTGGAGCAGGGGCTGATGGCCTGTCCGGTGGAAGTGCGCAGACGGCTGAGGCAGGAATTGTTCGATTCCCTGCGCAGACTGGATATCCTGCAGATATTTGTGGAGGACAGTTCCGTCACGGAGATCATGATCAATGGAAAAGATCATATTTTCGTGGAGCAGAACGGAAGGCTGCGGGAGCTGGACATCAGCTTTGAGTCCACGGAGAAACTTCAGGACGTGATACAGCAGATCGTGGCCGGATGCAACCGGGTGGTAAATGAGGCCTCTCCCATTGTGGACGCAAGGCTTGCCGATGGGGCCAGGGTCAATATCGTCATGAACCCCATAGCGCTCAACGGCCCCATAGTTACCATCAGGCGATTTCCCGAAAAGCCGATTACCATGGAGCAGCTAATTCAAAGCAATTCTATTTCCAAAGAGGCTGCCGCCTTTCTGGAGCGGCTGGTAAAGGCCAAGTACAATATCTTCATCAGCGGCGGAACCGGAAGCGGAAAAACCACCTTTCTCAATGTCCTGTCTCACTTTATCCCCTCGGAGGAGCGTGTGATTACCATCGAAGACAGCGCGGAACTGCAGCTCCAGGGGCTTCCCAACCTGGTGCGCCTAGAGACCAGGAACAGCAATGTGGAGGGCTGTAACGAGATCACCATCCGCGACCTGATCAAATCGTCTTTGCGGATGCGGCCTGACCGAATCGTGGTGGGAGAGGTGCGAGGGGCTGAAGCCATTGACATGCTGCAATGCTTAAACACGGGCCATGACGGGAGTATGTCAACCGGACATGCCAACAGCGCCAAGGACATGCTGGCCAGGCTGGAGAACATGGTTCTGATGGGAATGGAGCTTCCCCTGGCCGCGATCAGGCAGCAGATAGCCTCAGGACTGGACGTCATCGTCCATCTGGGCAGACTGAGGGATAAATCCAGAAAGGTGCTGGAGATAACGGAGGTGGCGGGCTTTGAGCAGAATGAAATCAGGATGAACTCTTTGTTTTGCTTTGAGGAGACCGGGGAGGACGGCGCAGGCCATGTGGCGGGAAATCTGTGTCGGAAAGGAGGACTGCTCCATGAAAGGAAGCTTAAAGCGGCAGGACTGCTGTAAATATGGCTGGAAAAAGGGGGAGAGAGCCAGGGCAGTGCTTGTAAGCCTAGGTGTGACAGGTGTGTTTTCCTATTTCTTCTATCGCAGCTTCCTGGCATTGATTCCTCTTTCCCTGATTGGTGCAGCTGCCTTTTGGATGATCAGGCAGCAAAAGCTTGAAAAGGCGAAACAGGAGTTGGCGGGACAGTTCAGGGAGTGTATCCTGGCAGTGGCCACCTCCCTGCAGGCAGGGTATTCCGTGGAGAATGCCTTTCTGGAGTGTGGACAGGACATGGCCCTGATGTATGGAGAGCAAGCCGCCATCTGCCAGGAACTGAAGTTGATCAGGCGGGGGCTGCATATCAACATTTCCCTGGAGGGACTCCTGACGGATATGGCAAAGCGCAGTGATTGTGAAGAGATTGCCCAGTTCGCCCAGATTTTTGCCCTTGCCAAGAGAAATGGGGGGAATATGGCGGAGATCATCAGAAATTCAGCGGGACAGATAGGCAGACAGATCGAACTGCGCCAGGAGATACAGATGCTGCTTGGGGGCAAAAAGATGGAACTGACCATCATGAAGATAATGCCTTTTGGGATATTACTCTACATTGACATGGGAAATCCGGGTTACTTTGACTCGCTTTATCACAATGTAGTAGGCGTGGCGGTGATGACAGGATGCCTGGGTTTGTACCTTGGGGCCTATCTGCTGGGAGAACATATTATGAAAGGGATTATGGCGGACATGGGATAGGAGGTGCGATGATTGTACTGGATTGCATTGGTGATATTTTTGGGGTACCTGGTACTGTTTATCCTGGCGAGAAAGGAGATGGCGCCGGTAAATACGGCTTCTGTCCTAAAACCTTTTTACAAAATGGCTCTGTATCTCTATAAAAAGCTTGGAAACAGGCTTCCCAGACTGTTTTCCTCTCCTCAGGTGGAGAGGGATCTGGCAAGCCTCCATCCGGGAGAGGCCAGGGAGTGTCTGAAGACGGAATATTATGGGAAAAAGGCGGCAATTTGCCTGGCGGTGCTGTTTGTGGGCACATTGTTCGGGACTGCAGCCAGATTTAGCGCCATGGACAAGGTCATCTTAGGGGAGGATGGGACAGTGCTCCGGGGAAGCTACAGGGACGGGGCGCAGAAAATCGATATTGAGACCGAGTATGGGCAGCGGCAGATGGATTTTCGGATGGAAGTGCAGCCCAGGCTTTTGTCTGAGGAAGAGGCGGGGAAGCTGTTTGACGAACTGACGGAAAAGCTGCCGGAATATATTTTGGGCTCCAATGACAGCCTGCAGAATGTGACCTCGGATCTGAGCCTGCAGGAAAAATACGGGGATTTTCCCATATCTGTCCATTGGGAGAGCAGCAAGCCGGGACTGCTTGGCGACTCCGGTCAGATCTTTTCCCTGGAGGAGGAAGAAGTAGTAGTGAAGCTTTCTTTCCGGCTGACTTATGGAGAGCAGGAGAGAGACGGAGAATTGTCCGTGACTCTGCGGCCGCCTGCCTTTACACAGGAAGAACAGATGTATATGGAATTGGAGGAAGCGCTGCGAAAATCCCAGGATGGGAGCCTGAGCCAGGAGGAATGGAGGCTTCCGGCGGAATGGAGGGGAGAGGGCATTCGCTGGAGGCAGGTAGTGGAGGACAACAGCCTGATCCTGTGGGCAGTTGCCCTGGTGACGGCGGCTGCGGTATTCCTGTTTCTGGATAGGGATCTCCATGAACAGTTGGAGAAGCGCAAAAAGATTCTGCGCCGGGAATATCCGCAGATTGTGCACAAGCTGGCATTGTTCGTGGGGGCTGGCATGACCATCCGGGGAGCCTTTCAGAAAATTGCCGGGGACTATGAGGAAAAACGCAAAGAGGGCGGGAAGCGGATGCCGGCTTACGAGGAGATGCTATACACCTGCCGGGAACTGCGCTCAGGGATCTCCGAGAGCCTGGCTTATGAGCATTTGGGGAAAAGGACGGAATTGCAGGAATATATCCGGCTGACGGCGCTGCTTTCCCAGAATCTGAAGAGGGGAAACAGCACCCTGTTGGAAAGACTGCGGGAAGAGGCGGACAAGTCTGCGCAGGAGCGTCTCCAGGAGAGCAGAAAAATGGGAGAGGAGGCAGGGACAAAACTTCTCGTGCCCATGATGCTGATGCTGGGCGTGGTGATGGTCATTATCATGATTCCTGCCTTTTCCAATATGTAACTGTAGTGTTGATTGGCCGCGGCTGCGGCAGAAAGAGAGGAAAAATGAGACAGGCAAAGGGAATGAGGGAGTTTATACGGGAAGAGGACGGAATGGGGACAGTGGAGATTATTCTGATTATTGTGGTGCTGGTGGGACTGGTGATTATTTTCAAGAGCCAGATTACGCAGATCATCAATTCGCTTTTTCAGAAGATTACTTCGCAGACGGGCACAGTGTGAGAAGAAGTTACAGGGCGCCGAAGAACGCCGCCCAAGAACTTCTAGGATTGCGAGCGAATACATTCGCTCTGCAATCCGTTCTCACACGGAAGAATGCCCGAGGGGAGGGCATTCTTCCGTGTGATGGGCGGCTGTGTGGGTTTGTGCGGGGGGAGGGGGTTGGTAAGGGTGTTGGTGGTGTTTGGGGTTATGGGGTATGACGGGATGGGTATTGGACGGTTTATGGGATTAGGGGGGAGAATTGGATGGAGATTAAGAGGTTGAGAGATGTGTGTTTTGGGGGAGACAGGGTTGGAGGTCGAGGAGTGGGGGAGGGGTATTTGACGGTGGCGCTGACTCTTTGCCTTGCGGTTATTTTGTCGCTTTTTCTGACTTTGCTGGAGGGAGTCCGCAGGAATGGGGCCAGGCTGGAGGCCGAGTGTGTTATGGATATCGGGCTTTCCAGTATTATGGCGGAGTATCATCGGGAATTGTTCAGGCAGTACAATTTGTTTGCTATTGACTCTTCTTATGGGACTGCGAGTTGCGGCAAGGCCAATACGGAGGCGCATTTGTCTGAATATCTGTCCAAAAACTTTAGCTATGAGGATATTTTTCTTTCAGATTATTTTTACAGGGATTTTCTGGGGCTTTATGCGGGACAGGCAGAGTTGACAAAAGTGTCGATTTTGACGGATTATGGCGGAGCTGTATTTCGGGGCGATGCCGTGGAGGCTGTTAAGGCGGATGTGGGCTTGGGACTTTTGCAGGAACTTCAGGGTTGGGTACAGAAAGTGGAGATCAATGGCCTTGAAGAGGGGAGAGAGGAAGCCAGGAAGCAGGAACTGGATGGGGAGATCAAAGAGTGGGTGGACACATATGACGGAATGGAAATCGAGGTGGATGAGGAGAGGTGGGAGAGGGCAGAGGTAAAGAATCCTACAAGTGAACTGGAGGCAAAGAAGAGACTGGGGCTTTTGCGGCTGGTGGTGGATGAGGCGAATGTGTCTGCCAATATCATACATACAGAAAGCCTGATCCAGAACAGGATGCGTCAGGGGCAGGTCAACCATGGAAATGTGCCGCAGGATGAGCAGGCGCAGATGGAGCAGCTGACAGAGAAGTTCCTTTTTCAGGAATACCTCTTACGGTATATGGGGCGGTTCGGAAAAGAATGCGAGGAAGACGCGCTGCATTATCAGATTGAATATCTGATTGGGGGCAAGAGCAGCGATTTGGAGAATCTCAAAAGCGTTGTCAATCGTCTGTGCATACTCAGGGAGGCGGCGAATGCCATGTATCTGATATCGAATCAGGAAAAGCGTGCAGAAATCCGGGTGGCGGCATTGGCGGCCTGTACCGTGATCGCGCTGCCTGCGCTGACGCCGCTGTTAGAAAGCGCGATTCTTCTGGCCTGGGCTTATGCGGAGAGCATATATGATGTCAAGTCTCTTTTGGCAGGGGGCAAGGTGCCGCTTCTAAAGAACGATGGCAATTGGCACTATAGTCTGACATCAGCCTTAAGCGGCAATCTGCAGGACGAGAATACGGTAGGCGATGGACTTGCCTATGAGGATTATCTGAGGATTTTCATGATGCTTTCCGATGTGGACACCCTTACGGCCCGGGCAATGGACATGGTGGAAGCTGACATCAGAAAGACCTCCGGCAATATATCGTTTCGACTGGACGGGTGCTTCAGGACGGTGGAAGCCCGGGTTCAAATTGGCAGCAGCCACGGCTTTCAGTATGAGATAACCAGACAGAAAAGCTATGAATAGAGAAAAACGAGGTGACTAGTGATGTCCTCTTTATGGAATTGTGACAGCAAAACAAAATATTTGGTCAAACAAGGAAAACCTTCTCCGACACATCAGACGCTTTTTTCGGATTCTGCCCGGAATCCGGCTCCTTCCCAGGATGGCGGCAGACGCCGGCCATCCGTCCTGATACATTCCTTAAAGGGGACATCACTATTTACCTTTTTATTCGGAAAGGTGAGGGCGGGTATGACTGTGGAGGCTTCCATAGTGCTTCCCATGTTCCTGTTTTTCTTTCTGAATCTGGGATGTGCCATAGAGATGATTCGCCTGCATGGAAATCTGCAGTTGGCCCTATGGCAGACCGGAAGCAAAATGTCCGTATATGGCTATGCTCTGGACAGCGGGGAAATGCCGGAGGACAATGACGGCTGGTGGAGAGACTTGGCAGGGATTGCGATTTCCGCCACCTATGTAAAAGGACAGTTGATAAACTCTGCAGGCGCCGATTACCTGAATCACTCTCCTCTCACCAATGGAGCAGCCAGCCTGCAGCTGTGGGAGAGCGACATCCTAGGCTCTGACGATATGATCGACATTATAGTCACATATTCAGTTTCCCCCTGGAGCAGCCTGATCGCTTTCCGGCCCTTTCGAATGGCAAACCGGTACTATGCCCATATCTGGAATGGATACCAGGTGTCCGGCGAGGGGGAAGCGGGAGAGGTGACTCAGATCGTCTATGTGACGAAAAACGGGTCTGTGTATCATGTGAGCATGGAATGTACGCATCTGATGCTTTCCGTGAGGGTGGTTTCCTCCCAAGTGATTGAGGTCTTACGGAATCAGGGGGGAGGCAAGTTTTATCCCTGTTCCAGATGTGCCGATGGAAGTCTTCCCTCCACTTTATACATTACCAATGAGGGAGACCGCTACCACTATGACAGGGGGTGCTCCGGCCTGAAAAGGACAGTGACTTCTATGACCATAGAACAGGCGCAGGAGGCAGGATTAAGAATTTGCAGTCGATGCGGAGGGTAAGGGGTATGTGGAGTATGGTGATTATAACTGGCTGGCTGATAGTCTCCGGCATCATGGATTTGAAGACGCGCAGAATACCAGTCTGGATGCTTATATTGGGAGGCATTCTGGCAGCGTGGACAGTCTGCTGCCAGAACAGTGGTTATCCGCAGGCAATGGCGGGTCTGCTGCCGGGCGCTTTGCTGCTGTTCCTGGGCTTTGTGACTCAAAAAGCAGGGTATGGGGATGGCATTGTACTGTGCTGTCTGGGGATGGCGCTGGGAGGGGAGAGAAGTTTGCTGCTGTTAGGGGTCAGCCTGTTTTTGGCGGCTCTGTGCGCTCTGATTCTGCTGGCAATGCGCAGGGTTGGGAGGAACAGCCGTCTTCCCTTTGTGCCGTTTTTGGCAGCGGCATGGCTGATTGTGGTAATGCTTTGAGGGCAGTCTTACAGGAGGGGCAATGAAATCAAAAAAAGCTTACAGAAAAAGAAATGCCTATTTTACGGTGGAGGCTGCCCTTGTGCTGCCTGTAGTGATAGGAGTTATACTCTTTGTGGTTTACATCATGCTGTTCCAATACGACAGGTGTCTGCTGGAGCAGGACATCGGAGCAATTGCCCTTTGGGGAAGCCTCGTGGAAACCTCCGACACAGCACAGCTGGAGCAGATGGCACAGGAGCGCATGGCTGGGCTGTACAGGGAAAAATACATGGCATGGAGGATTACGCAGCTGGAGGCGACTCTAGACAGAAATCGCTTTTGTGTGGAAGGAGCGGGGCAGTTGGCGTTTCCTGTACCAGGATGGAACTTCTGGAACAGGGACAATGTATGGGAGTCGAAAGCCGATTATGGATACAGCAGGATTTCACCGGTAACGTTTATCCGGCTGTGCCGCAGGATCCGGGAGGAAACAGGGAGGTAGAGACAGAGTATGCTGAATGTGGAATATGTGAGAAGCCTGAACTGCAATTATGAGAGAATCCTGCTGGACAAACTGCCGGAGGAGAAAAAGTACCAGTACAGTATTCTGGGGAGATGTCAGATCAAAGGACTGCTTCCGTGCAATCTACGCTATATCGATGGACAGGCCTACCTTTACTATGATATTTCCTCCAGGCAGAACGTGGCGCTATTGTTTGGCAGCCGCAGCATCACCAGAGAATGGGTACGGGATTTCCTCTGGAGCCTGCGGCATATTCGGGAGGAACTGGGCCGCTTCCTGCTGGACATGAACAACATTGTCTGGTATCCGGAGCAGATTTTTCAGGAACTGGAGAACAATGTCTTCTCTTTCCTCTATGTCCCCTATTATGAGGGGGAATCGGGCTTTATGAAGCTGATGGAGTTCTGGGTGGAACACATAGATTATAATGATGAGGTGCTTGTGGACTGCGTTTATCGTATGTATGAGAGGGTAGAGCGCAATGGAGAGACTTATTTGCAGACCCAGATCTTTGAGGATGCACAGTGCCTGGAAGACAGGAAACTTCCGGAACTGGCGTATACAGTGGTAGAAGAGTCCAGGGCGGAGGAGGCGGATGAAAGCATTGTGCCGACAGTCTCCGTTCACGAAAGCGAAAATGAGAAAGCGCCCCTACAGGAAAAACCGACAAAATTCGGCAAAAAAGGCCTCAGGGGCATTCTGGAGGGAAAACGCGGCCGCAGTCAGAAGCTGCGGGAGGACTACCGGCAGTCCATGCAGCAGGAAATGATGGACTACGAGTATGCGGTGGCGGAGAAAACCAAATATGAAAGCACATACGGACAGACCGTATTTTTTGAGGAGAAAACGCAGGCCTCAAGGCAGCCCCACAGATTGCTCACACCCCAGGGGAGGCTTGTCTTAAGCCTGGAGCAGGTGAATCTTACCATAGGAAAGAAAGAAGGGGAGGTGGACTTGGTATTACAGGATGCCTCCGTCAGCAGAATGCATGCCCGTATCACGAAAGAGGGGGAGAATGTTTACCTGGAGGATCTGAATTCTACCAATGGAACCTTTCAGAATGACCAGCGGATGCACCCTTATGAGAAGAAAAAACTGGAGGAAGGGGACGAAATAAAATTTGGAAAAGTGGTTTTTATCTTCCGTTAGGGCAATATTGATTGAAAAGTGTCCGGAATTATGCTAGAATCGATATGACAGAAAAGAGATACTCAGGAGGAGAAAAGTCCTTGCGGTCATTAAAATTCCAACCCATTGTGAGCACAGCTTTGGTGGCTGTCAATGTCATTGTTTTCATTCTGTGCGAATTTACGGGAGATTTGCTATACAATGCAGGTGAACTGGACATCATAAGCGTAATGGTGCGGGGGGAATACGGCAGGATTCTGTGGGCCATGTTTCTCCACAGTGGGATCAATCATCTTTTTAATAACATGGTGATATTATTTTTTCTGGGTTCCATGATCGAAAAGGAAGTTGGACATATCAGATATGGCGTACTGTATTTCCTTTCCGGCATTGGCGGGAACGTGCTTTCGCTGTTGTCCAGGGCGATGCAAGGGGACATGTCAGCCTCGCTGGGAGCCAGCGGAGCAGTGTTTGGACTAGACGGAGTGCTGTTGGCCATGGTATTGCTTTCGGGTAGAAAAATGGAGAATGTGACGCCTGCAAGGGTGATATTGATGATAGCATATTCCCTTTACAGCGGTTTTACAGGTCAGAATATTGACAATGTTGCTCATGTGGGAGGGCTGCTTACGGGGTTTGTATTTGCCAGCATAATGTGTTTATTCATGAGGTGGGGGCAGAGGAGAACGGATTGATGTTCCGAAAGGGATATTCAGGGCTTTATAGAGAATGGAATGCGAGGTGTGGTTTTGAATATTAATATTTATTACGGCGGCAGAGGCATTATCGATGACCCGACTTTGTTTGTCATTAACAAGATGCAGGAAATCCTGGAAGAACTTCGCGTCAAGGTCACGCGCTATAATCTGTATGAAAGCAAGAATGCCATTCCTACGCTGCCGCAAACATTAAAAAACGCGGACGGCATTATTCTTGCCACCACTGTAGAATGGTATGGCATAGGCGGATATATGCAGCAGTTTCTGGATGCCTGCTGGCTGTTCGGGGACAAGGAGAAGATAGCGGAAATCTATATGTGCCCGGTGGTAATGTCCACTACCTATGGGGAGCGGGAGGCAAAGCTGAACCTCTCTACCGCATGGGAGATTCTGGGCGGACTGCCCTGCAGCGGCATCTGCGGCTATATAGAAAATACAGTCACTCTGGAAATGAATGAGCAGTATATTAGAATTATTGAAAAGAAAGCCGAGAATATGTACCGCTCCATCAACCAGCACATAGCCTGCTTCCCTGCCAGCAATCAGGCGGTAAAGCAGAAAATTGCCGTGCCTAAGAGCAACAACCTGACGCCTCAGGAGACAGAACAGCTGTCCCAGTATGTGTCGGATGACAGCTATGTACAGCGGCAGAAGCAGGACATCCGGGAACTGACAAGCCTGTTTCAGGATATGCTGGACGAGGAAGTGACGGATAACGAGGAGGAATATCTGGCCGCCTTTAAGAAAGCCTTTAAACCGCAGACGGATTTCAGGGCAGAATATTCCTTTGCCATTGAAGAGAAAAAGAGGAAACTGGTTGTGTCGGTTGACGGTTCCCTGCTGGAATGCAGCTATGGCTCTTGCGAGAAGCCTGATGTGGAGATGCAGTTGGGGAAGGCGACCATGGAAGATATCGTAAATGGGCGTATGACTTTTCAGAGAGCTTTTATGTCAGGGGTCATGAAAGCGAAAGGAGATTTTAAGCTTCTGAGATCACTTGACCAGTTGTTCGGCTTTGAAGAAAAAGCATAAGGAACTATATGTGGGAAAACCGGAGAGAATAGGAGAACGGAAAGATGAAAAAAGAGGACTGTATTTTTTGCAGGATTGCCGGCGGGGAGATTCCGTCAAAAACATTATATGAAGACCGGGATTTTCGGGTGATTCTGGATTTGGGACCGGCTACGAGGGGCCATGCCTTGATTTTGCCCAAAGAGCATGCGGAGAATCTATACGATCTTCCGGAAGAGGCGGCCTCCAAAGTGCTGCTGCTGGCTCAGAAAATGGCCAGGATCATGGTGGAGAAGCTGCACTGCGACGGATTGAATCTGGTACAGAATAACGGAGAGGCAGCCGGCCAGACAGTACATCATTTTCATCTTCATTTAATTCCCAGATATGTTGACGATGGGCAGGCTATTAACTGGAAGCCTGGCAAGCCGAGTCAGGAAGAGCTGGATGCCACGATGAAGACAATTGTCGAATAGTGCGGCCTGTTGCAAGCGGAAATGCTGGGGGGATAAGGAGTGGATATGAGAGAACTGGATGTCTCCAAAATTACGGAAGCCGTAAAGGAAATGTGCATTGAAGCGAACCACTATCTTTCAGAGGATATGAAATGTGCCATGCTGACAGCGGCAAGGAGAGAGGAGTCTGCGCTGGGCAGGCAGATCTTAGGGCAGCTGCAGGAGAACATGGAGATTGCCGGAGAGGAAATGATTCCCATATGTCAGGATACAGGCATGGCAGTTATATTTATGGAAGTGGGGCAGGAGGTACATTTTGCGGGAGGACCGCTGGAGGAGGCTGTTAATGAGGGAGTCCGGCAGGGGTATCAGGAGGGCTTCCTGCGCAAATCAGTGGTAAAGGACCCCATTGAGCGGGAAAACACCCGGGATAATACTCCTGCTGTCATACATTATTTTATAGTACCTGGGGATAAGGTAAAAATCACGGTTGCGCCGAAAGGCTTTGGAAGTGAGAACATGAGCCGTGTTTTTATGCTAAAGCCTGCTGACGGCATAGAGGGAGTGAAAGCGGCTGTGCTTAGGGCAGTGGAGGAGGCCGGGCCAAATGCATGTCCGCCCATGGTGGTGGGAGTAGGCATTGGAGGGACCTTTGAAAAATGTGCCCTGATGGCAAAACGCGCTTTGACACGTCCGGTAGATGAGCATTCCGGGATACCATATGTACGCAGCCTGGAGGAGGAACTTTTAGAGAGAATCAATTGTTCCGGCATTGGGCCCGGAGGCCTTGGGGGAACAACCACTGCGCTGGCAGTCAATATTGACACCTATCCTACGCATATTGCGGGACTTCCTGTGGCTGTGAATATCTGCTGCCACGTAAACCGCCATGCGGTGAGGACAATATAAAGGGGAATCGGAAATGGAAAGACATATTACGGCACCGTTATCTGCTGAAACCGCTGCTTCTCTTCGGGCAGGGGACTATGTATATTTGACAGGAATCATCTATACGGCCAGAGATGCGGCTCATAAAAGAATGTGCGAGGCCTTGGAGCGGGGAGAGCAGCTGCCCTTGGACATGAGAGACAATGTGATTTATTACATGGGCCCCTCGCCTGCCAGAGAGGGGAGGCCTATAGGCTCTGCGGGCCCGACCACGGCGAGCCGTATGGATAAATATGCCCCCCTGCTTTTGGATCTGGGACTACGTGGGATGGTGGGCAAGGGAAAAAGAGGTCAGACAGTGAAGGAGGCCATTGTGCGCAACGGCGCGGTTTATTTTGCCGCGGTGGGTGGCGCCGGAGCACTGCTGTCTCACTCCATTATTCATTCGGAAGTGATTGCCTATGAGGATTTAGACACGGAGGCTATCCGAAAACTGGAGGTGAAAGAGTTTCCGGTTATTGTGGTGATGGATGCTGAGGGAAACGATTTGTATGAAACAGCTGTGCAGAAGTACCGGCGGGACTATTGAAATGTTTGAAGAAACGCCGGGAGGACTGGAGAAACGAATTTGAGGAGCCGTGGGGAATTTGCGGAGCGATTCGGAAACACTTTTCGGAGACATTTCGGAAACATTGAAAAAAGTAATTGACAAGAATGGTCCTTTTATGTATAATAATAGTTGTGCCGCACAAGTGGCCAGAAAACAGCATATCGGCAGCGCGTAAATTCGGATTAAGGAGAAATACTCAAGAGGCCGAAGAGGCGCCCCTGCTAAGGGTGTAGGTCGGGCAACCGGCGCGAGGGTTCAAATCCCTCTTTCTCCGTTTCGCTGTCGAGATGATGAATGCAGAAGTGTTGTGGATTCAATGCTTCTGTTTTTTTGTTTCTGTGAAGCGTGTTTTGGACAGGTAACTTCAGAAAGTCTGAGAAAACTAAGCCTGAGAAAACCTCTGAGAAAACTTACGGAAAACTTGTCGAAACAGTATTGACAAATTTTGGCAGGTATGCTAAGATTTAAAGCACTGCAAAATTTGTTGGCTTTTTGGAAGATAAAAACAGAGTAAAAAAAGTTAAAAAAATTTGCAAAAAAGCAGTTGACAAAAGCGGAGAGGTATGATATCCTATCAAAGTTGCCGCTGATGAAGACGGCGAAGCACCTTGACAAATGAACAGCAATGCAACCCTGAAGATTCCGAAAAAGGACGGGGAGACCTGTCCGGACCGCTGCGAGAGCGGCGGAGGAAATTCAGAGAGAAAAAGAGTTTAACACGACCTAGAACAAACCTAAATGAACCACGAGGATACACGAGGAAGCCGGCGGGAGCCGGCAGCCAAGCGAAGACTGTGGCATTGGGAGAGGACGACCATGAACAAACATGAGAGTTCGATCCTGGCTCAGGATGAACGCTGGCGGCGTGCCTAACA
>CATKYJ010000043.1 GCA_949840885.1 uncultured Acetatifactor sp. | reverse complement strand
AGATAAAGGAACATATCAGGCAGAGAGGATTTTTGTGCCTTGCATGTGCAAGAGCCGTTGGCAGAGTAGGGAAAAACAAAATCCTAATGCTCTAAGAAAAGATATAAAAGTTTAAGCGTCAGATCTGCAGCAAAGAACAGACATTTGCTTTTTGGGAAGCGGGCAGCAGCTTTTCTCTGTGCAGAGAATCCCTCACTTTACTGTATCTTGACTTTGGCGGCATGTGTCGTATCACAGTCAGGACGGCGCGGAAAGTCCAAAGGTCGTATGATGTGGGAGTGGGTTTTAGCCCTGACTGTGCCATTTCCCGCAGTGCAAATACATACCCCGTGGGATCGCCGTCCAAAGGGATGCCGCCGGTCATCCGATTGTACCAAAGCAGCGTGGAGTCCACGGCTTTTTTTCGAAAGCCGCAGATGATACAGGTGTCCGCGGACCCTTGATAGGGGGTGAAAGCATGGCGGGGCGTGACCAGGGAGAGAAGCTTTGCCGTCAAAGCGGACTGCCACAGGAAAGGGGCAGTCCACAGCCCTGCTATGAATGCGTCCGCTGCCTGGGAAAGGGTCCATGTGTCCGCCAGAGCGTACATTGCGTCCCATATTTCGTCATGCCCGGGAGAGGACATTTGATTGGGCATGCGTCCGGCCTGCCCCAGCGCTTCCAGCTCATCTGCCGAGATATCCGCAGGTATCCGGTGCAGATGCAGAGCCTTTTCACTGTCATAATAAGCATTCTCATGGCGATAGATTTGTCTTAAAATTCTCAGCTGTTCTATGAGATCCATTTTTCAGACTCCTTTTAAAAAATTGCAAAAGATTTCCTGCCTTTTGGAGCGCGGGCCCGCCGGCAGTAGCTGTATCAAGTATAACATTTTCTGCCAGGGCTGTACAGCCTTGGGGGGATTGTGTAAAATATAATAGCATATTGGTGCGTAGTATGATAAAATAAAGACATTCAACATTACATGCAGCCAAAAAGAAAGAGAGAATGATCATGAATAAAAACAGTATATTGTCCGGAGGCAGCGCAGGCATTGCCAAAGGCTACAACAGAGAGAGCATCCTGGAAGACGACTTTCGCCTGGAGGAATGTTATGCCGCCGCCCGGGCCGGAGACCCCGGCGCCCAGGGGACGCTGGGCGACTGCTATCAGTACGGCTGGTTTGTGAAAAGGGATTATGCCCAGGCAGTGGCATGGTATGAGAAAGCCGCAGAGCAGGGAAACGCCGCCGCCCAGAGGAGCCTTGGCTGGTGCTGGAGTCAGGGAAAGGGCGTGGGGCCAAGTGATAAAAAAGCCGTATACTGGTACACGAAAGCGGCGGAGGGCGGCGACGCGGATGCACAGCACAATCTGGGCGTAAACTATGATTACGGACATGGCGTAGAACAGGATCGGGTCCAGGCGCTTAAATGGTACCAAAAAGCAGCGGAGCAGGGGCACGAATGGTCCCAGTATAATCTGGGCGTTTACTATGAGTGCGGATACGGCGGTCTGGAACAGGATTATGAGAAAGCGGTGGAATGGTACATAAAGTCCGCGCAGCAGGGCTTTTCGGACGCCCAGTACAAGCTGGGAATCTGCTACTATCAAGGATTAGGTATTGCCCGGGACTTCGGGAAAGCGGTGGAATATTTTGAGAAAGCTTACAGCCAGGGAAGTCTTTTGGCCCTCAATCATCTGGGCGTATGCTATGAAGAAGGAAACGGTGTGAAGCAGGACTGCGTCAAGGCATTTACGCTTTATCTGGAGGCGGCCCAAAAGGGCAATGCTGTCGCCCAGTATAATGCTGCCATATGCTATTTCTACGGGGACGGCGTGGACCAGGACGATGACGATGCCTTTTTCTGGTTTGAAAAAGCGGCGCAACAGGGGAATGCATCCGCCCAATACCAGCTGGGGCTCTGCTACGAGAACGCAAGAGGTGCAAAGCAGGATGTGAACAAGGCGGCCCAGTGGTATGAAAAAGCTGCGGCTCAGGGGGATGCCGACGCAGAGTATGCCATGGGCTTATGCTGTGATCTGGGTACAGGCGTGGAACAAGACAGCGCCCGGGCGGCCCAGTGGTATGAGAAAGCAGCTGTCCAGGGCCACATATATGCCCAGTGCAACCTGGCATACTGTTATAAGGAAGGAGAGGGCGTAACCCAGGACTACCGCAAGGCGGCCGAATGGTACGAGAAAGCCGCGCAGCAGGGAGACGCCAGCGCGCAGAACGATTTGGGCTGGTGCTATGAAAAGGGGAAAGGGGTTCGGCAGAGCGCTACCCTGGCGGCAGAGTGGACCCGGAAAGCGGCGCAGCAGGGACTGCCCCAGGCACAGTATAATTATGCCGTTTTCCATGAGCGGGGAACGGGAGTGAGCCAGGATCTTGCCAAGGCGGCTTATTGGTATGAGAAAGCGGCCGAACAGGGCCATGGGGACGCACAGTATGAGGTGGCATGCTGCTACAGGAACGGAACCGGAGTGGAACAGGATTTCGCCAAGGCTTTCCAATGGTTTGAAAAGGCGGCTTTGCAGGGAGACGCCTATGCCCAATATGAGCTGGGCTACCTCTACAGAAACGGAGAGGGCGTAGAACCGGACAGCGCGGAGGCAGCCAAATGGTACAGAAAAGCAGCCGAACAAGGGCATGCGGACGCTCAGAACAACCTCGGCTTTCTCTACAAAAAGGGGGACGGCGTAAAGCAGGACAGCGCCAAGGCGGTCCAGTGGTACGCAAAGGCAGCCGCCCAGGGGCATATGCAGGCGCAGCTTAACCTGGGTATCGCCTATATCACGGGGAACGGCGTGGAGCAGGACGACGTCCGGGCCGCCATGTGGTTCGGCAAAGCCGCCATGCAGGGCTCTAATACGGCCCAGTACAATCTGGGATTATGCTATGAAACCGGCAGGGGAGTGGAGCAGAATGTGGACGAAGCGGTGGCATGGTATGAAAGGGCGGCCGAACAGGGAGATAGGAAAGCCCAGGCCGCGCTGGAGCGACTGGAGGAATAAGGGAAGAAGAGGGGCGAAAAATGCCGTTTGAATATGGTTTTTACGAGTTGTTTTTGACATTTTTTTTCTGGGGATTTGCCGGCTGGCTGGTGGAGCTGGTGGACATGCGGATTGAGGCCGGGGAATTTCAAAACCGGGGATTTCTGCATATGCCTTTCTGCCCCATATATGGTGTGGGAATGGCGGCCGGGACAGTGGCCCTTGACGGCGTAAAAGATTCCTATGTCATCTTATTTGTATTCGGAGTGCTCTTTTGCTCCGTGGTGGAGTATGTTGTGGGCGGAATCTTGGAGAAGCTGTTCCATTCCAAATGGTGGGACTACTCCCATATGCGCTTTCATATCAAGGGGAGAGTCTGCCTGAGAAATGCCGTATTGTTCGGATTCGGCGCCATTATAGTATTCCGCTTTGTGCAGCCTGTGGTGGAGAGCGTGATCAGCGGGATTCCCATGCAGATAAGAGTCGCGATCACTGTCATATTCAGCATTGTCTTCGTGGCTGATCTGGCATTTTCAGCCAGGAAAGCCTGGACATACCGGAAAAATCAGGAGGGCGATGCGCTGAGGCTGATTTTTAAGGCGCATAGGTAGTTTCGCAGCCCGGGAGACAAGGGCGTCTGCAGAGCGGTATCCGGGCGAGGGACATATGAAGTGGGGAAGCGGAGGCAGAATGGAAGAACTGAGGCTGGTAAGGCCGTCAATAGAGCACAAGCTGCAATACGAAGAGATGATGGACGAGTGGGAAAGCTTCGGGGGGAGACTGAATCCGGGAGCCCTGCGGCGCTACAGCCCTATACAGCGGGAAAATGTGGTATATGAGAAGTGGCTGCAAGGGATAGAGAACGACAGACAGGAGGGGCGGGAGCTGTACTTTTTCATGAGAGGGGCGGCTATTTTGGGCGCCATCAGCATCCGGCTCCGGTGTGCGGAAGCGGACGGACATTCGGGCTACGGCATCAGGCCCTCCCAGAGGCGTAAGGGCTATGCCGCTAGGATGCTGTCCATGGCTTTGCCGATCATGAAAGGGTACGGAATAGCCCCGGTAATCATTACCTGCGCAAAGGACAACATCGGCTCGGCCAAGACCATACGGCGAAACGGCGGTGTGTATGTCAAAGACGCGGCGGATGAGGACGGCGAGATCGTGGAGATATATCATATTTCGGTCTGACTGCGCAAAGGCCGGGAGGGGATGCCCGGTCCGGCGGATGCGGGAATGAGGCTTCGGACGGCCAGGGGGCGTCGTCGCTGGGGAGAGCCGGGACTGGGCCAATATACCAGCCTGACAGGAGAGAGAACGATGGGGGTAAATGCATGAATGTTCAAATCGATATAAGCAATGTGACACTTAGGACCGAGAGGCTGACGCTGCGCCCATGGAGGGACACGGACTTGGAGGACTTATACGAGTACGCGTCCGTGGACGGCGTGGGGCAGATGGCGGGGTGGAAACCCCATGCGGACAGAGACGAATCCCGCGGGATATTGGAGCGTTTCATAGAAGGGCGGAAAACCTTTGCCCTGGAATATCAGGGTAAGGTCATGGGCTCCCTGGGTATCGAGAAATATAACGAGGAGCGGTATCCGGAATTCGGGGAGAAGAAATGCAGGGAAATCGGATATGTCCTATCCAAGAGCTGCTGGGGGCTGGGATTGATGCCGGAGGCGGTGGAGAGAGCCATTCGATATCTTTTTGAGGAGGCAGGCCTGGACGTGATTTTCTGCGGGCATTTCCTGTCCAACAGCCAGTCCGCCCGGGTTCAGGAAAAATGCGGATTCCGGCATTACGCATACGATACCTTTACCACCAAAATAGGGACGGTGGAAGACAACGAGATAAACATTCTGACAAAGGAAGATTGGTCGGCGGGATCCGGACGCCGTTGAGGGAGATTAAATCAGGCCGCTTTCGGGCGGCGGAATGTGAGGAGAGATGTACATAGGAGATCTGCATATCCACTCCAGGTATTCCCGGGCAACCAGCCGGGACTGCACGCCGGAATATCTGGATCTGTGGGCAAGGAAAAAGGGAATCCACATCGTGGGCACAGGGGACTTTACCCATCCGGCCTGGCGGGAGGAGCTGAAAGAGAAGCTGGAACCGGCCCAGGACGGCCTGTACGTGCTGAAAAAGGAATACCGGATCGGGGGAGCGGGGGAGAGCGGCATGCAGCCCCGCTTTGTGGTCACCGGCGAAATCAGTTCCATCTACAAAAAGGGGGACCGGGTGCGCAAAGTCCACAGCCTGCTGCTTCTGCCGGGGCTGGAGGAGGCGGAGATGCTTGCCAGGCGGCTGGAGCTGATCGGGAACATCCATTCCGACGGACGGCCCATCCTGGGAATTCCCTGCAGAGATCTGCTGGAGATCATGCTGGAGACTGCTCCGGAGGGAGTCTATGTGCCGGCCCATATCTGGACGCCTCATTTCTCCCTGTTCGGGGCCTTTTCCGGGTTTGATCGTATAGAAGACTGTTTTGAAGACCTGACGCCCCATATCCGTGCGCTGGAGACAGGGCTTTCCTCTGATCCGCCCATGATCTGGCGGGTGGGCGCCCTGGACCGGTTCCACCTGATCTCCAATTCCGACGCCCATTCCCCCGGGAAGCTGGGGAGGGAGGCCAATCTCTTCGACATCGAGATGTCCTACAAAGGGCTGGCGGAGGCCGTTCAGGAGGGAAAGGGGCTGGAGGGCACCATTGAATTTTTCCCGGAGGAGGGAAAGTACCATTATGACGGGCACAGGAAATGCGGCCTGTGCATCAGCCCCCGGGAGACGGAAAGATTCGGAGGGCGCTGTCCGGTGTGCGGAAAGAAGATCACCATCGGCGTGCTGAACCGGATAGAGCAGCTGGCAGACAGGGACAGGGCGGAGGGCTTTGTCCTGCCGGAGGGACGCCCTTTCGAGAGCCTGGTGCCGCTTCCGGAGGTCATCGGTGCCTCTATGGGAATTTCCGCAGCCGGGAAAAAGGCTTTGGAAAAATATGAGCAGATGCTGGGCAGGCTGGGGCCGGAGTTCGAAATTCTTCGGGAGGTTCCTCTGGAGGATATCAAAAAGGCTGCGGGGCCGCTGCTGGCCGAGGGCATCCGGCGGCTGCGGGACGGAAAGGTGTCGCGCACACCGGGCTTTGACGGAGAGTATGGGAAGATAGGGCTGCTCACCCCGGAGGACATCAGCAGCCTGGAGGGGCAGATGAGCTTTTTCACAGCTCAGGAGATGGAGGCCATGGGCAGGAGCCGGGCGCAGGAGCGGATTCCGGAAATGCCGGGAGAGGAGACAGCCTTGAAGTCTGGCGGGCAGGCCATGAGAGCGGACACCGCCGGGCAGGAGCCGGGTGCCGGAAAAGCCTCGGAGGCCGCCGAAATCTTAAACCAGCGCCAGCGTGAGGCTGTGGAGCGGGCGGGGCGCTGCGTGGCCGTCATCGCCGGACCGGGCGCGGGCAAGACCAGAACGCTGATCGCCAGGCTGCGGTATCTTTTGGACCAAAGAGGAATCGCGCCGGAGGAGATCACGGCAGTGACCTTTACCAACAAGGCGGCAGAGGAGATGCGCGCCAGGACAGCGGACTGGGGCCGGGCAGAGGAGGGGCGGAGGAAAGGCCCAAAGGACAGGAACATGGCAGAGGTTCGGATCGGAACATTCCATGCCATCTGCAGCCGTTTCCTCCAGGAGGCCGGACGCTCCTTTGTGGTGGCGGACGAGGGTCTGCAGACAGAGCTGGCGGAAAAGGCGCTCCGGGAATTCGGAAAGAAAGACTCCCCCGGAAAATTTCTCCGGGAGCTTTCGCGGGTGAAGAACGGCCTGGGCGGGAGCTTCCGGGCTGCGCCCGAGGCTTCCGAAGAGGCCCCTGCCTTGGATGGACAGGCTGTGCCCGAGGCTTCCGAAGAGGCCCCTGCCCTGGACGGCCGGCCTGTGCCTGAGGCTTCCGAAGAGGCCCCTGCCCTGGACGGCCGGCCTGTGCCCGAGGCATCCGCAGACCCCCCCGCCCTGCACGGACTGTATCTGCCCCAGGGACAGACCGGCCATGGAATAGAACCGGAACAGGAGCTTTCCTTTGAAGATTTTGAAGACACGCCGAACCGGCGGGTGTACGAATATTACCAGAAGCTGCTTGGCCAGGCGCATGCCTTGGACTATGACGACCTGCTGCTGGAGACCCTGAAGCTGCTGGAGGAGATGCCGGAGGATGCGCCGGAGCGCAGGCGTTTCTCCTATCTGCTCATCGACGAATTTCAGGACATCAACCCGCTCCAGTACCGTCTGGTAAGGGAGTGGGGACGGGGCGGCAGGGAACTGTTCGTGATCGGGGACCCGGACCAGTCCATTTACGGCTTTCGGGGCTGTGACCCAAAGGTCTTCTCCCGGCTGGAAGAAGACTACCCTGACCTTGACGTCATACGCCTGGAGGAGAACTACCGCTCCCATCCGGTCATTCTGCACGGGGCCCTCGGCGTGATCTCCCACAACGGAGGGGGAGAGCGCAGGATGAAAGCCATGGCGGCAATGGCGGGGGACAGTGCGCCCGTGCGCATGGTGTCGGCAGGGGACGAGCGCAGGGAGGCGATTTTCGTGGCCAAGGAGATTACCCGCCAGATCGGCGGCATCGACATGCTGGACACGGATCAAAACGGCACACAGGAGGGGCGCAGGGTGCGGGGATTTTCGGACATGGCAGTGCTCTACCGGACCCACAGGCAGGCGGCCTTGCTGGAAATGTGTCTGCGCCAGGAGGGGATTCCCTACCTGGTGGCAGGGCGGGAGGATTTTCTGCAGGAGCGGGAGGTGCGGGCCTCACTGTACTTCTTCCGGCATGTCCTGTATCCCGGCGAGGAGGCCTGCGAGGCGCTCTGCCGCAGGCTCCTGGGTCCTCTTTTGGGGGAGAACCGGGAGGAAAAGCTTGCTCTCCTGGCGGAAAAATACCGGAAAAAGGTAAGGAAAGGCAGAACGGTGAAGCTGCTGGAGGAGTGGTGCGGGGATCTTTCTTTTGAGAACACTGAGGCCATGAAGAAACTGACAGATATGTCGGTTCTGTACCCCCAGCCGGAAACCTTTCTCCACACCCTTTCTTTCGGGGAGGATGGGGATATTCGGAGGAACAGCGGCAGGAAGTTCACGGCGGACGCGGTGACGCTGATGACCTTTCACGGCTCCAAGGGCCTGGAATTCCCTGTGGTATTCCTCTATGGGATGGACAGGGGGCGGCTCCCGTTAGAGTTTGCCGGCGGGGCGGCGGACTTACAGGAGGAGCGCCGCCTGTGCTACGTGGGCATGACCAGGGCCCGGGAGGAGCTGATTTTGGTCTGCGGGGAGGAGCCCTCCTTATTTCTGCAGGAGATTCCGTCAGGGGATGCGCGGCGGGAGAGGGCCGAGAGGGAGGACAAGGAGACCGTGCAGGCCGTTCAGATGAGCCTGTTCGACCTGATGTGAGATGCGGGTATCTGTAAGGCATAGCGGCCGAGAGCTGCGGATGCCCTCCGGGGGACTGCGCCCATGAGGCCGCAGCTTGCCCGGACAGCCCGGGCGGTGGGCCGCAGCCCGGAACGGGCCGCGGAAAGACGCAGGGCAGACAGGTGCGGGAAACGCAGAGGGAGGAAAACGGACCATGCACAATGAATATGACAATGAGAAATTCTTTGAAGAATATGCGAAAATGTCCCGCAGCCAAAAGGGATTGGACGCTGCCGGGGAATGGCGCCAGTTTCGGTCCCTGTTCCCGCCCCTGGAGGGGAAGAGCGTTCTGGACCTGGGGTGCGGGTACGGGTGGCACTGCAGGTATGCCGTGGAAAAAGGGGCCGGACAGGTATTGGGAATCGACCTGAGCCGCAAGATGATCGAAGAGGCCGGAGCGCGCAATGCGGACCGGCAGACAGAATACAGGGTCTGCGGGATAGAAGCCTACGAATATCCGGAGAATACATGGGATTGTGTGATCTCGAACCTGGCGCTGCACTATATCCGGGATATTGCGGAAGTTTTCCGAAAAGTCCGCAGGACATTGAAGCCGGAGGGCGTGTTCCTCTTTAATATCGAGCACCCGGTCTTCACGGCAGGTGTGGGGCAGGACTGGATCTACGGCCGGGACGGAGAGCCCCTGTACTGGCCGGTGGACGATTATTTCATGCCCGGGGAGCGCAGGACCCGCTTTTTGGGGTGTGAGGTGATGAAGCAGCATCACACCCTGACGCAGATCGTCATGGGACTTTTGGAGAACGGCTTTGCAATCCAGGCCCTGGAGGAGGCGGTGCCCCCCGTGGAGATGATGGACATTCCGGGGATGCGGGATGAACTGCGCCGTCCCATGATGCTGCTAGTCAGGGCAAAAGCGGAAAAGTAGCGGGAGAGGTGTGGACGGCAGAACGGCCCCGGCGGATTCATGAGGCGTGGTCAGGGGCGATTCAGGATATTGGGGGGAGACTGCGCCGTTAGATCGCGGCTGTGGGAAATTATGCCATATTCCGATTTGCCTGAGTGAATAAAGGTCATTTTGAGGATAATAAGCCGGAAACCAACAGGATTGGTCCCATAAGGCCCTGACGGAGTGAGAAGCCATGAAAAAGAGCAGAAGACATGACGCAGACACATACGGCGCACACGGCGGAAAGATGATTGCGTGGAAGCCGCAGCTGGTAAAAAGCCTGAAAATAGCCGCCGCGGCCGCAATGGCCATTGGGCTGGCCGGGGAGCTGGGGCTGGCATACTCCCCCACCGCAGGCATCATCACGGTGCTGAGCATACAGAATACCAAGAGAGAGACCTTGAGAAGCGCGGGAAACAGGTGGCTGGCTTTCCTATGCGCGCTGTTTTTGTCCAAAACCTGCTTTACCCTGATGGGATACGACTTGTGGGCTTTTGGAACGTTTCTCTTCCTGTTTGCGCTGCTGTGCCTTTGCGCCGGCTGGACCGAAGCCATTGCCATGGACTCGGTGCTGGTGACGCATTTTTTGGCGGAGGGCCACATGGAGCCGGAGCTGGTGTTCGATGAGGTGCTGCTGCTTTTGATCGGCACAGGGACGGGGATTTTAGTGAATCTGCATCTTCGCAGAAAGGAGGGCCAGTTTGACAGGCTGGCCCAGGAGGCGGACAGACAGATGAAAGGAATTCTGGAGCGGATGTCCGGGTGGCTGCCCAGGGAGGACAAGGAGGGCTATCAGCCGGACTGCTTCCCGAGACTGCGGGAGGCGCTTCACGAGGCGAAAGCCTGCGCCGTATCCGACTACGGAAATACCGTGCTGGCAAAGCGGACTTACGAGCTTGACTACATTTCCATGAGAGAGCAGCAGAGCACAGTCCTTAAGGACATATACGACAATATCATAAGGCTTCGGTACCTGCCGGCACAGGCAGGGCAGGTTGCGGCACTGCTGGGACAGATAGGGCAGGATTTCCACAGGGACAATACGGTGGCGAATCTGCTGGAGAGGCGTGAGGAGCTGCTGACGGAGATGAAAGGGCAGCCCCTGCCCCAGAGCCGGGAGGAATTTGAGGCCCGGGCCATCCTTTTTTATATTCTGATGCAGACAGGGCAGTTTTTGGAGATTAAGAGGGAGTTTGTGCGCAGCCACGGGCAGGGAGCGGGGGACTGACGGCGGTTCGGCGTTTCCGGGAGAGGGATGGAAGAAGAGCATTCCAGGCGTAAAATATAGAAATGATAGACGGATAAGGAAGAGACAAACGGTTTGGTCGAGAGGCTGAGCCGTTTTTGCGTTCCAAAAAGTGTACTTTTTGGGAATTCTGTTTTTTGTCAAAACTATTTTTTATTCTATCATAAAATGACAGTATTGCAAATACTTTTTGGTAAAAATAACTAAAAATAACTAAAAAAACCATGTTTCAGGGGGCTGTGGCAGATTGCTCCAAAAAGTACACTATTTGAAAAAAGAGTGAATATAAAGAGGACAGTATGGTTACATATCAGATTATCAGCCGGACGGGAAGCCGTCCAATCAATGAAGATTGTGTGGGGATGCACCAGAGGGAGCAGTGCTACGGCTTCTTTCTGGCGGACGGCCTGGGGGGCCACGGAAAGGGAGAGATTGCGTCCAAGATCGCCATAGAGCAGGCGATCATGCAGTTTCAGGCAGAGGGCGGCTCAAAGGATGTGCTGAAAGTGATCTTCGAGGCCGGGCAGGCGGGTATCCTGGAGCGGCAGCGCCGGGAGGGAAGCAGCCGGAGCATGAAGACGACATTGACCGCACTCCTGGTAGGACCAAAAGAGATCCGCTGGGGGCATGTGGGGGATTCCCGTATCTACTATTTCCAGAATAATCATCTGGTGGGCAGGACCATGGACCACAGTGTACCCCAGATGCTGGTGGCAGCCGGGGAGATCAGGGACTCCGAGATCAGGCATCACCCGGACCGCAACCGCCTGCTGCGGGTCATGGGAATCGAGTGGGACAGGCCGGCCTATCAGCTGGCGGAGCCCGTGGACCGCAGGGGAAAGCAGGCTTTTTTACTGTGTTCGGACGGCTTCTGGGAGCTTGTGGAGGAGAGGGAGATGACGGCTCTGCTGAAGCGGGCTTCCACCGTGGAGCAGTGGGTGGAGGATATGGAGACACTGGTCATAAGGCACGGGGCGGGCACGAACATGGACAACTATTCTGCGGTTGCGGTCTGGGTGGAGTAAGAGGCTGGGCAGCCATGTGCCTGTGGCAGGGAATCCGGAGACCCGAAAAGGGGCAGCGGGAGGAAAAACTGTCGGAAAGCGGCGGGATGCAGCCCTGTTGGTGCGGCAGTCCGGGGCGGCATGGGAAGAGGAGATTATATGGCGATTGTGCAGTGTCCCCAGGGACATTTTTACGATGATGAGAAGTACGCTGTCTGTCCCGGCTGTGAGGAGGGCGGGGAAGAGGTGAGAACCGTCAGCCTGGAGGCTTTTTCCGCCACAGAGGAAATCCGGCTTACGGCCAGCCGGCCCCGGACGCAGTCTGTCACAGGGGTCTGGGATGAGCAGAAGACAGCGGCATACGCAGAGGAGCCGCGGCTCATTGCAGGCTGGCTGGTGTGTATCGGCGGTCCCGGGCGGGGCAGGGATTACAGGCTTTACGCCGGTTTTAACCGAATCGGCAGGAACATGGGCTCGGATATCTGTATCCGGGACCCCCAGGTCTCCGGAGACAACCATTGTTCTGTAGTCTATGAGGAGAGGGCGGGGGTCTTTTACCTGGTGCCGGGAAAGGGAACGGTCACGTACCTGGACGGCACTGCGGCGCAGCAAGCGGAGATCCTTTCGGAGGGAAGCAGAATCTGCCTGGGGGAGAGTGTTCTGGAGCTGGCAGTATTCTGTAAGGGAGAGCATATATGGAGCAAAATGTAGGAAACGCCGGACAGACCGGGCAGAACCGCCTGGAGCAGGTGTTCATCAACATGCCGGAAGTCCGGTTCTATTTTTCCGGGGACAGGGAGCAGACAGGGGAGAACCTGGCAGCCTACCTTGGAAGCGAAGCATTGGAACTGCGGTGGATAGAGCGTTTCTCACAGACCGGGGAAAGCATCCGCTACTATGTGCTGCTGGATGTGTCGGCCTCTATCCGGGCAGGGGAATTTGACGGTATCACCCAGGCCCTGGCGGACTTTGCGGGGACCCTGCGCCCCCAGGATCAGATGGCCTTTCTGACGTTCGGGGAGGAGGTGGAGGTCCTCTTTGACCTGACCGGGGAGGAGCTGGCAAAGGACAAGGGCGGGGCGCTTATACGCGGACTGGAGAATACGGATCAGTACACGCTTTTGTTCGAAGCCATACAGAAAGCGGCAGAGGACGCAGGGAGCTTAACGGGTGCCCGGCCGGCCAGGCGGGTCTTCTTCGTGGTCACGGACGGCGAGGATATTGCCAAAGGGATGGCCACAAAGGAGGAGGCCCTGGAGACTCTGCAGAGGAGCAGTATCCCTGTCTACGGATTTACCGTGGCCGATGCAAAGCAGGATGCGGTGAATGCTTTCGGGGAATTTTCAAGGACTACGGGAGGCTGCCTGACCATATTGGAGTCCGGAGAGGAAAAAGAAAGCTTCGAGTCGGTGAGGCAGGAAATTCTGGATTCATACGAGGCGGTCTTTGCCGCAGATTCCAACCGGGTGTCCCACGAGACGGTGAGCGCCGTGCTGGAATTTGCGGCCCAGGGGGAGAAGCGGCAGCGCAGTGTGATGCAGGATCGCTGGATACAGGACACGGAAGCCCCTGTGGTGACAGAGGTCTCTCAGGAGGGAGCCAGACAGATCCGCGTGCTGTTCTCGGAGCCGGTAGAGGGAGCGGAGGCTGCCGAGAATTTTCGCCTGGAGGGAGAGCAGGGCGCCGTTGTTCCGGCCTATGCCTCTCCGGGAAGCGCCGGGGACAGCGTCGTTTTGACCTTTTCGGAGGATCTGGCCAAAGGGGACTACGATATAGTCTGCGAAAATATCAGGGACCGCTCCATGGAGCGCAATGCCCTGGAAAGCCAAAGCCCGGCGGGGAGCCTGCAGGTGGAGGGGACCGAGGTGCCGGCGGAGACCCTGACGGAAAGCGGGGAACCGGCCGGGGAGACGAATCTGCTTAGGGACTATGGCTGGGCCGGGGTACTGGTGCTCTTGGTGCTGCTGGCAGGGGGCGTTTGGATCTTCTGGAAGCGGTTTCAGAAAAGGCAGGCAGTGGTCACCGTGGAGGGCAAGGCTGTGCTGGAATCCCGCACCCAGGTGCGCCGGCATATATCCGTGGAAGAGAAGAAATGGGAGGAGAGGCAGGTCTACTTCCATGTGGAGGGACAGAGGGAGGAAATTCCTGTGGTGATTCGAAAGAGCATGATTGTAGGCAGGGCTTCCACCTGCGAGCTGATTTTCGACGATCCGGCGCTGTCCAGACAGCACTTTGCCATAGAGCTTGACGGAGGGAATCTCATGATACGGAACCTGAGTCAGAGCGGCTATACGGAGGTGAACGGCAACCGGCTGGGCACAGGCGCTTATACCCTGCGCCCGGGAGACGAGATCGGCGCAGGACGGCTGAGGCTTACCATACGCTGGTGACAGCACGCCGGCGGCAGAAAGGGACGTAAGAACGTGGAGACAGAGAGTTTACAGGGTGGGAAATATCGGGTGGAGTCCGTCCTTGGCGCGGGCGGATTCGGAATTACATACAAATGCACGGATGCGGACAGAGGGCTGGTCTGCGCGGTAAAGGAATACATGCCGGAGGCCATTGCCTCCAGAGATTCCACAGGCAGGATTGTGCCGAATGAGGAGAAGACAAGGGCCTTTCTCCATGGGAAGAAGCGCTTTCTGGAGGAGGCCCAGATACTGATGCGCATGGGAAACATCCCAGGGGTTGTCCATGTATGGGAGTCCTTTGAGGAGAACGGGACGGCATATTATGTGATGGAATTCCTGGAGGGGACTACCCTGAAGCGGCTGATGCGCTCCATGGGAGGGAAGCTTCCGTATCCGCTGGCCTGCGAGGCCATAGAAAAGGCGGGCGCTGCCCTGGACATGATTCACAGGCAGGCGGGCATTTTCCACCGGGACATCAGCCCGGAGAACATCATGGTGATGCCGGACGGCGCTATCAAAATCATTGACTTCGGCAGCGCGAAGCTTATGTCCGTGTCGGAGAACCAACAGTTCTCCGTGGTGCTGAAACCGGGCTTCGCCCCGCCGGAGCAATATGCCAGCAACTTAAGCCAGGGGAGTTTCACGGATGTGTATGCGCTGGCCGGCACCTTTTACTATGCGGCTTCGGGGCGGATGATTCCTGTGGCGCCTGACAGGCTCATGGGCGCCCGGGTGGAGGATTTGTCCGGATTGGTGGCGGAGTGCAGCCGGGAGACTGCCGCTGCGGTAGAGCAGGCGCTAATGCTGGATCCCAAGTTCCGCACCCAGACCGTGTCGGAGTTCATCGACGGCATTTTGCAGGGAACCTGCCGCAGCCGGACGCAGTGCCCGGCCGTACCCGGGAATGCGGATCCGGGAGAGAGCCGGCCGTCCTGGGAAACTGGGGCGTCAGAGGACATCCGGACCCTGCAGAAGACCCTTGACATGGAGCCGGAGAGACAGGACGCCTGGCTGGAGGTGGTGGCGGGGGCATGTGTCGGAAAGAGATATCCCTTTGCAGCGGATATCCCCGTGACCGTGGGCCGGTCTCCGAAGAAGAGCCAAATCGTCTTAAGCGGCCACCCGGAGATCAGCGGCTGCCATTTCAAGCTGTTGTACGCACCGCAGAAAGCAGGGTTCTATGTGATCGACGAGTCCGTGAACGGGCTGTATTATCAGGGAGTCCGTCTGGAGAAAGGGAAGAAATACAAGGTGTTCCCGGGAGACCGGCTCGGAGTGGGGAGCATGCAGTGCGTGATTACGGTAGGGGTGGAGAGCGATGGTAGATGAGAGCAGGGTCGTGACATTGAATCTGGAGGAGACGGACAGCGGGAGCGGACTGCGGTATACCGCATATTCCGTACCGGGTGCAAGGGAGAGCCAGCAGGACGCCTTGTTCGTGGGGGAGGGATCCGGAGCCGTTCTGGCAGTGGTCTGCGACGGCATGGGCGGCATGACAGGAGGGGAGAAAGCCAGCGCTTTGGCGGTCCGGATGCTGGCGGAGACCTTTTTCCAAAGAGAGCCGTCGGATGTGCCGGGCTTTTACCGGAAAATCGTCGGGGACATAGACGAGGCCGTCTACGGGCTGGCGGACAATGGGAAAAGGCTGGGAGCCGGTACTACGATAGTCGCTGTGACAGTGCGGCCGGAGGGGCTCTACTGGCTGTCCGTGGGGGACAGTCGTATCTATCTGCTGCGCCGCGGCCAGATGCTCTGCCCGGTGCCTGCCCACAATTACCGTCTGCTCCTGGACGGGATGCTGGCGGAGGGCGCCATCGATGAAGCAAAATACAGACAGGAACTGCCCAAGGCGGAGGCTCTCATCAGCTTTCTGGGAGTGGGCGGGGTGGAACGGATGGAAGTGAATCCCAACCCTTTCCGCCTGGAGGAGGGAGACCGGATCCTGCTGTGCAGCGACGGACTTTACAAGAGCCTGCCGGATGGGCGGATTCAGGAAATCCTGGAGGGCAGGATGCAGTTGGGGGCAAAGGTGCGGCAGCTGGTGGAGGAGGCGGTACAGGCCGGGGGGCGCAGGCAGGACAATACCAGCGTGATACTGCTCCAGGCGTAACGGGCAGTGCGGACGGTATAGGGCAGGCGTTTTGGCCTCGGGAGCCGCAGTTTTTGCGGGATCAGATTTGTGACGATGGCTGTGACTTCAAATAGGCTGTTGTTTCAAATAGATAAATTTAAAGGAGGTTTTTTGGAATGAATCTGAAGAGATGTAATAACGGTCATTTTTATGATGCGGATAAATTTACTACCTGTCCGCATTGCAACCCCACAGTCTCTGCATCGGAGGTTACGGTTGCCATGGATCCCGGGGATATGGATCCCCAGGTCAGGGCGGCGGCAGGCACTTTCGGGGATGAAGACAGCAAGACCGTATCCCTGCAGGATGCCGTCAGCGCGGCTGTAGAGAGGGAAGCAGCGGCGCCGGCCGCGCCTGCGGCATCCTATGGGGCGTCCGACGACTCCAAGACTGTCAGCTTCTATGCGGCATCCTTTGGCACGGAGCCCACGGTAGGATGGCTGACCTGTATCGAGGGAGACCACTATGGGAAGAGCTTCCCGCTGAAATCCGGCAGAAACTTCATCGGCCGAAATCCGGATATGGACGTGGCGCTGACCGGAGATCAGAGCGTATCCAGAGAGCGTCACGCGGTGCTCATCTATGAGCCCAGAGCGAAATGCTTTATCGCCCAGGCAGGAGACGCCAGAGAGCTGTTCTACCTAAACGACAAAGTGGTGCTGAACAACGAGATGATGAAGAACTACGACATCCTCTCCGTTGGCAATGAGAAGCTGATTTTCGTGGCTCTGTGCGGGCCGGAATTCAGTTGGGAGGATCACCCGAAAAAGGAAGAGGAATGATTTTTTATCAGGAGGGAGAGATACATAAATGAAGAATAAGAGCAAGATTCGTATGACACTGATGGTTATGGGGCTGGTGCATCTCATCGCGTATTTTGTGCTGCCTTACGGAAAATTGTCCGGGCTTATGGGGGGCCTGGGGGATTTGGGAAGCGCGCTGGGGCTTGGGGACATGTACCCGAAGAATCTGACGGGCCTGGCAGTGTCGAAGATGTCCGATATGCTGGGAGGCGGCCCGGGAGTCACCTTTCTGTTCTTGATTCCGGTGATTTTGGGACTGCTGGTTTTGGCTTTAAACCTGATGGGAAAAGGGCGGCTCAGCTACGGATTTTCTGTGGGCCTGAGCCTGGTGTCCATTGTGGTGTACGGAATTATTATGGCCTGCATAGCTGCGTTCGCAGCGGCAGGCTACGGCATAAGCTTCGGCGGCCCCGTTCTGCTGGCGCTGTCTGTGGCCCAGTTCGTGGTGTCTGTCGTGGGATGCGTGAAAAATGACGGCGGGAAAGCGAAAGCGTCCGGCGGAAAGAATGTGAAAGCCGGCAGGAAAGACGGGAAGCTGATCGGCGTCAGAGGCACTTACATGGGCGCGGAGATTCCTGTGAAGAGCGGAGACAAAGTTGTAATCGGTCGCGATCCGTCCGTATGCAGTATTGTGGTCAAGGATGAAAAGGCTTCCAGGAGACATTGCGAAGTAAGCTATAATGCGGATAACGGCATGTATATGGTGACGGATCAGTCCTCAAACGGGACTTTCGGCGGTGACGGAAAGCGGCTCCCCGAGAGGACGGCAGTACCCATGTCCGCAGGCAGCACCATCCAGATCGGCAAGGACGGGGATGTGTTCCGGCTGGGCTGAGTGTGAGGTGCGCAGGGGCATTCTTTCAAGCGCGTCCCTTGCGCTTTGCTGGCCCCGGTATTGATTGTTCTTGACAACAGGACTGCATTCTGCTGTATTGCGGCGAAGCGGCATGTCGGGAAGTGTAGAAAATACGCTGATGTAAGGGCATTACGGACTTCTGTGGCAGCAGGCTTTGCCGCAGAAGTCTTTGTCATGAGAGGAAATCCGCCGCAAGGTATGAGGGAGGAGAAAAGGATGAGGGATCCGAACAGGCTGTGCCTCGGATGTATGAATGAGTGGGGGGATTCCGCCAGGCCGTGTCCTGTATGCGGATTCGTCAGGGACGGATATGAGAAGCCGCCCAGGTGGCTGCCCCTGAAGCATGTGCTGAACAAAAAATATATGATCGGAAAGGCCATCGGAGAGGGCGGTTTCGGCATCACCTATCTGGGGTGGGACTTAAATCTCCAGGTGCGGGTGGCCGTCAAGGAATACTTTCCCATGGGGCTTGCCACCAGGGAGACAGGGGCCGGCAGGGGCAATACCATCACTGCGCTTTCCGGCGTCCGGCAGGAGAGCTACCGCCAGGGGCTGGAGAAATTCATGGCGGAGGCCAGGAATCTGTCCAAATTTTATCAGCTGCAGGGCATCGTGGCCGTAAAGGATTTCTTTTTTGAAAATGATACCGCGTATATGGTGATGGAATATGTGGACGGCATTACTCTGGGCGCTTATCTGAAAGAGCGGGGAGGACAGCTGGGGGAGCAGGAGGTGCTGCAGCTCTTTCATCCGGTGATGGAGTCCCTGAAAGTGGTGCATCAGGCGGGCATTGTCCACCGGGACATCAGCCCTGACAACATTATGATGACTAAGGACGGCAGGATGAAGCTCATTGACTTCGGCGCGGCCAGATTCGCGGGAGGGGACACGGAGCGGAGCCTTACTATTATCTTAAAGCACGGCTATGCGCCTGCGGAGCAGTACCAGAGCCATGGGAACCAGGGACCTTGGACGGATGTGTACGCTATCTGCGCCACCATGTACCGGATGATCACAGGAAAGGTGCCGCCCGGCGCCATGGACAGGCTCCACGAGGACACGCTGGAGGAATTCTCCGCCCTGGGCTTTCAGGTGTCGGAGCGGACGGCATATGTGATTCTGGACAGGGGGATGGCCATCAAGGTGGAGAACCGCTGCCGGAGCATGGAGGAGCTGATGGAGGCGCTCTACGGCGCCGGGAAGTTTCGCAGGCAGAGAGGGAAGCGTATGCTGCCTGTGATTTTGGGTGCGTCCGTGGCGGGAGCTCTGTGCCTTGGCATAGGGGCATATCTGATAGCAGGGCAGATGGCGGGAGACATATCTGACGGACAGGGAGCAATCGGGGCAGGGGCTCAGGTTTCACCGGGACAGCCCCAGGGAGGTTCCGATTCAGGGGACTCTTACGGTTCCGGGGGACAGGATCCGGCAAAGCAGCCGGCGCGAAAGGAGGCGGAGCCGGTATCGCCGGAGGAATTGGCCGCCCTGCAGCAGGAGGCCGCGGAGGCGGCGGGCAGACTGCAGGCGGGGGCATACCATCTGATTTCGCTCCGGGATGACGGCACCGTGGCAGCCAGCGGTATGAACCGTTACGGAAATCTAAATGTGGGCAAATGGAGCGGCATCCGCTCCGTCTGTGCAGGCCCGGGCCACACGGTGGGGGTCCGGGAGGACGGAAGCGCCGTGGCCGCAGGGGACACTTCAGAGGGAAAGTGCGCGGTGGATACCTGGAAAGGGCTTGTGAAAGCGGCTGCCGGAGAGAACCATACGCTTGGGCTTAGGGAGGACGGCACCGTGGTGGCTGCAGGCGCAAATACCCAAAACCAGTGCAATGTGTCCGACTGGAGCGGGATACGGGATGTGGCCGCAGGCGGAAACCACTCTCTGGGTCTGCGCCAAGACGGAACAGTAGTTGCCGCGGGAGACGATGCCCAGGGCCAGTGCCGGACCGCGGAGTGGACGGATATCGTTCAGATTGCCGCCAGAGGGAATGTCAGCGCTGGGCTGAAAGCGGACGGCAGCGTTGTAATAGCGGGGGACAGCGGAGCGTTTGAGGATGCCCTTTCGTGGAAGCAGGTCACAGCCATTTCCCTCAGTGAGGGCTGTCTGGCGGGAATCTTGAGCGATAGGACGGTGGTGGTCGCGGGAAGTTCTATCGTATCCCGGGACAGGGTGGCCTCATGGGAGGGAATAGAGGCCATTGCGGCGGCGGACGAGACTTTGTTCGGCAGGAAAGCGGACGGCAGCATCGTCAGGACCACCTATGAATACGGGAATGCCGCCAGAGAGGAGCTGCGGGAACTGAAGAAAGCGGTATCCGGAGGCGGGTATCTTGCAGGGCTTAAAAATGACGGCACAGTGCTGGTATGGGGCTTGGCAGGAGAGGATTTCGGACAGGCGGCAGTCAGCGGCTGGAGCGGGATACAGGATGTGGCAGCCTGTAGGGACGCCGTATTCGGGGTAAGGGAGGACGGTACGGTTCAGGTCATCGGCCAGGGCTATGAGGAGGTGTCCCACTGGACGGGCATACAGAGGATAGAGGCCTGCGACGGGATCGTGCTGGGCCTGGGCACGGACGGAAAAGTAAGGGCTGCCGGAGCGAATGCCCGGGAGCTGGAAATAAGCAGTTGGGAAAATGTCCAGGCCATATCGGCGGGAGGCCGGGGAACGGTAGTGGCGGTGCTTGATGATGGAAGCATAGTCGGAAGCGGCCGGGAATTTATGTACGGAGAGCCGCATACGGAGAGCATCTCTTCCGCCAAGTCCGTGGCCTGCGGCATGTATCATGCGGTGATCGTCCTGGAGGACGGCACCGTAAAAGTCAGCACCATCAGCGCAAGGAACAATGGCGGATACGGCAATGTCTATAGCTGGAGGGATGTGGTGCAGGCGGCCGCAGGCGCGGAACACACGGTTGGGTTAAAGTCGGACGGAACTGTCCTGGCTGCGGGCTCCAACGCCAACGGCCAGTGTGAGGTCAGCGGCTGGAGGGATGTGGTCTGTGTGGCGGCAGGAGAGTATTATACCCTTGGCATACAGTCCGACGGGACGCTGCTGGTGGCCGGAAAGCTGCCCGGGGAGTTCTGAGGACTTGGACGGACTCGGTCTAGGAGAGTTTCACTGCAGAATCCGGAAGCCATGTTAAGCGCAGACGCTTCAGGGGATGCAGTTTCGGGAACAGATACGGATTTCAGGAAGAAAGGACGGGAGAAAGGAATGGATATCAATCAGTTGTGTCCGGGTTGTATGCGGGAATTGCCCGGGGCGGAACACGGAAAGTCCGGGGCAAACGCGGAGGGCCGGCAGAAAGCGGGGAAATGTCCCCGCTGCGGTTTTGACGCCGCTGCCTACCGGCAGAACAGCCGCTGTCTGCCGCTGTACACCATCCTCGCGGGGAAATATCTGGTGGGCGCGGTGCTGGGAGAGGGCGGCTTCGGCATCACCTACATGGGCTATGACCTGAACATGGAGACGCGGATCGCCATCAAGGAGTACTTCCCGGTGGAACTGGTGAGCCGCGATACCACATCCATGACCGGGGACAGAGTCATTTCCCTGAGCGGGGACAAAAGCGTCACCTACAAGCAGGGCCTGAAAAAATATGTGACAGAGGCTCAGAACGTTTCCCGGTTCTCCGAGACGCCGGGCGTGGTGTCTGTAAAGGACTTCTTCTACGAGAACGAGACCGCCTACATCGTCATGGAGTACATAGAGGGCCAGAGCCTGAAAGATTACTTAAAAGAGCGTGGCGGCAGGCTATCTGAGGAAGAGGCGCTGGATATCATGAAACCGGTGCTGGAGGCTTTGGTGAAAGTCCACGAAGCCGGGATCATCCACCGTGACATCAGCCCGGACAATATCATGCTGACATTCGGGGATGGAGGGGACGGTGGGGAATATAGCGGCGCTACAGGAACGAAAGCGGAATACAAAGCTGTACCAGGGCAGGCTTTCGGTGCGATAGGAAATAGGGAATCTGGCATAATAGCTGCAGCAGACAGGAGCAGCACAGGCGGCAGGGCAGGGGAAGCCGGCAGGATCCATACAGGCAATGGGGCAGGAACAGAAACAATGGCTGCAGACAGAGGACGACAGATAGATAATAGCCGCCATGTGACTTCCGTGAAACTCATAGACTTCGGCGCCGCCCGCATGACGGAAAAGAACGACCAGAAGTCCCTGACCATCATCTTAAAGCACGGCTACGCCCCGGAGGAGCAGTACCGCACCCACGGCGAACAGGGCCCCTGGACGGATGTGTATGCGCTCTGCGCCGTGTTCTACCGGATGCTCACCGGCCAGACCCCTGTGCCCGCCATGGACAGACTCTTTCAGGACGACCTGAAGACATTTGAGGAGCTGAGCGCAAACGTCACTAAATCCACACAGGCAGCCATCCTGAAAGGCCTGGCGGTAAAGCGGGAAGACCGCATCCGCACTGTCACGGAGCTGATGCAGGCTCTGTATGAGGGCAAAATGTCCCGCCGGATTTCCGGCCGGAACCGGCGTCTGGTGTGGGCAGGCGCCGGCATTTTGACCGTTGCAGTCATTGGCGCGGTACTGGCCTTTCCGCTCCTTTCACCTGACGTGCCTGAGGCACATGACTTCCTTGCCGAAACGGAGGAACCCGGCAGGACACCGGACGCGGAGATTCCCGGCGGAGAGGGTACTCCGGAAAACGACGAAAGGGAAGATACGGGTGGACAGGGGGAAACGGCAGAAAATACCGCAGGGAATGGGGAATACATGGGGGCATCCATGGAGGATGCCGGAGAGGAAGAGGCTCCTTTGGGAGAGACAATTGTGTCTTACAATGCGCAGTACAGCGTCAGCCAGAAGTGGGACAGCGAACATATCATATTCTGTAAGCCGGACGGAACAGCAGAGGCCAGAGGTAATAACAGATACGGGCAGTGCGACGTATATGACTGGACATACATAGTGGCAGTGGCCGCGGGCACGAACCATTCCGTGGGGCTGCGTGCGGACGGCACGGTGCTGGCGGTGGGAAGTAATGAACATGGGCAGTGTGATGTGGAGTCCTGGGAGAACATTGTGCAGATAGCGGCGTGGGATAACCTTACCCTGGGAGTGACACAAGCGGGAACCGTGAATATCGCAGGCGGCTATCAGGACGACAGTGTGCTGGAAAACGTGGGAAAATGGACGGATATCAGACAACTGCTGTGTCCGGAGCGCACTAATATAATCGGCATCAAAACGGATGGAACGATTGTTATGGAGGGATGGGGTGAGGGAAAAGAATACGTGACTTTGGGAGAACTGCCGGATGTGGAAGTGGTGTTCGAGTATGGATACCATGAGCTGGTGGGCCTGAAGCCGGACGGAACCTACCAGATAGCCGTATACGGAATAAACACGGCTAATGAACAGGAAAATCTGGAAGAAAGAATGGGAAAGGCAATAGAAAAATATAAGGACTTTCCCCGGATAAAGCAGCTGGACCATGATGGAAAGGGGGCAGGCGTCACAATAGACGGAAGTGTTGTATTTGCCGAGGGAATGAATACAAAAGGCTATTCTAATTATCTGTCTGACGACATCCGCGCAGTGCTGGAGAGCTGGACGGATCTGGAATCCGTTCATATGAAAGATACCGAGTCATGCTATGGCATGAAAAAGGACGGGACAGTACTGGAATACCATATCAACAGCGGAAATGCAGCGCTGGAGGATTTCCGGAACCTGGAATGGGCAAATCTGGTGACAAACAACAGTATACCGGAGGGAATTGTAGGGAAGACCCGGGACGGAAAGATTCTCTATTACGGATCCGGCCATTTAGGTGATCTTTGCAGAGCACTTGACAGGGATGAAAAGATTGCCGGGATATGTCTGCTGGATGGGAACGCGGCGGGTTATCTTACGGACAGCGGGGAGTGGCACAGGATGGTATATGGCTGGAAACCCATGACGGAGGAAGAGGCGATCCGAATAGAGACTATGGCCGCAATGGGAGAAGATGCGGCTGCTGCGGAGATTGCCGTGGCGACCCAAGAGACATGGTATGAGGAGCAGCTGTGGATGCCGTCGGACGGTGTAGCCCAGGTGGTGCAGTATGACGACCGGCGGACAGCGTTTCTGATGAAAGACGGGAAAGTGCAAATAGATCCCCAGGAGGCGGAAAGAGGGAAAGGAAGAGGAGTGTGGGAGATAGTTTCCGGATGGGAGGAGATTGCTGAAATCATTGATTATCACAACGGACTTGTGGGACGTACGAAAAGCGGTGAAATTGTTTACGGCTTTGAGACGTCAAACCATGATGACAGCGGCAAGTTTCGGGCGGACTGCGATGACATAGCCGGTCTGGGAAAGGGCGCTGACATTTTGTTTGGAGTTAAAGAAGATGGGAGCGTGGTCAGCACGCCGGACTCTCGCAGCGATACGGGAAGAAGCCAGGTAAATGGCTGGGGAGATATGGTTCAGGTGAGCGGAGGGGAGATCCATACAGTGGGATTGAGATCGGACGGCACCGTGGTGGCCGTAGGTAAAAACGACCGGGGACAATGCGACGTGGACGGATGGCAGGATATTATATATATAGAAGCAGCAGGCTACTGCACCATCGGAATCACAAGGGATGGGGATTTGATGCTGGCAGGGAGCTTGTATTAATTTTCAGGGGATGACGGTATTGCGTGAATTTACAGACAGCAAACCAGCGCATCAGGGCTCTTGCTTTTCGTACTTTGCCAACTGCATGCGGAGGCTTTCGATTTCGGAATCTTTCTGTGAAAGTTCGGAGTCTTTCCGCGAAAGCTCGGAATCCTTTTGCGAGAGCTCCGAGTCTTTCCTTGAAAGCTTTGCTTTCAGCTCGTCAATCATGTAATGGACAGTGTTCTCGTCCATAATGCGCAGTGCTTCGGAATACATGGCAATCAGCTCCTTTGGATTGAAACGGAAAGTTATGATGTCCTGATAGAGTTCCTGAAAAAAGGGATATGCCTTGGTGATGCGCAGGATGTCAGCCGGCTCATCCGAACTAAGGAAATACATCCAGGCATCCAGCTCCGTCAGCAGGACATCGAGTTCCTTACTCTTATTATGGTATATTCCGCGGAAAATATCAAGTGGAATATAGATGAAGTTCAGCAGAGATTCCATCTCCAGGCCGGTGTTGAAGAGAAAGCGGGAGCGGTGTATGTACTCCGAGGGGAACTGATGGAACAGGCCGGGGCTCTCCTCCATGAGGACGATGACGTAGACGGGCTTTATACTGTGGTAAGAGAAGTATTTTCCCTGGTCCTGCTTAGCGACATCGTACTGGCGTACCAGCAGGTCAGCCCCATAGCAGAAGCCGCGCTCGATGGGAAAGTCGTATCCGATGCGCTGCATCTCCACGTTGACCAAGCGCCCGTCGGCCAGCTGCACCAGAATGTCCATGATGATGAGGGAACTGCCCTCCGAGACGAGGCGGCGCTCCGTAGGGAGCACTTTCATGACGGTGGCCGGCTGTTCCAGGATGGAGGAGAGGAGGCGGTTTAGCCTCTCTGGGTGCAGTTCAGGGTTGAAGATGTGCTTGAAGAAAGGGTCGTAGGCGACTTTCAGTCCCCGCTCTCCCATGCAGAAGCCCAGGAAAGCCTCCTGCTCCTGCACAGAGAGGGCCCGGAAAGCGGAATAGGCATCTGGGTCGCTTTGAATCTGGAGCAGGACATCGGATCTCAGCCTGGGGCTGCCGAGCGCCTGGGGCAGAGGATGGACCTTAGGAAAGACAAGAGACGAGTGATTGCAGTGCTGCATAGAAAACCTCCTTTTTGTGTTGTGGTAAAGCAAAATAAAAAATAATGGGGATATCTGGCGAGATGCCGGAAATCCTGAGGATGCTTTTGGAAGAGCATCCGAAACAAGATAAGGATAGCATACAGATAAGGGAACGTCAAGGGATACAGTTAAAGATACACCGCCGGCTATATTCCCGCCCTGAACGGATTGGCAAATTCCGGCAGCCATGTGCATCGAAATATAGGAATATCAGAAAGAAAAGGAACAGGAGGAAAGAGAATGGACTTGAATAAACTCTGTCCCGGATGTATGCGGGAGATAGATATCCGGCCGCTGAAAGCAGGGGAGCACGCAGATGCGCCTTTGCATATAAAAGGACACGAAACGGCGGTGACGAATCAGAAGCGATGCCCATACTGTGGATATAACCCGAATACCTATAAACAAAGTGCCCGCTGCCTGCCGCTGTATACCATTCTCGCGGGGAAATATCTGGTGGGCGCGTTGCTTGGCGAGGGCGGCTTCGGCATCACCTACATGGGCTACGACCTGAACATGGAAACCCGCATCGCTATCAAGGAATATTTCCCGGTGGAGCTGGTGAGCAGGGATACCACGTCCATGACCGGGGACAGAGTCATTTCTCTGAGCGGGGACAAAAGCGTCACCTACAAGCAGGGCCTGAAAAAATATGTGACAGAGGCTCAGAACGTTTCCCGGTTCTCCGAGATGCCGGGCGTGGTGTCTGTAAAGGACTTCTTCTATGAGAACGAGACCGCCTACATCGTCATGGAGTACATAGAGGGCCAGAGCCTGAAAGACTACCTGAAAGAGCGTGGCGGCAGGCTATCTGAGGAAGAGGCGCTGGATATCATGAAGCCGGTGCTGGAGGCTTTGGTAAAAGTCCACGAAGCCGGAATCATCCACCGGGACATCAGCCCGGACAATGTCATGCTGACATTTCAGGACAGCCAAAAGGAAGATTTCTCGGGCAGGGGTGGAGCGGGAGACAGATCGCCCGGGGGAGACGAGTCTGCCGCTGTGATCTCCGTGAAACTCATAGACTTCGGCGCCGCCCGCATGACGGAAAAGAATGATCAGAAGTCCCTGACCATTATCCTAAAACACGGCTACGCTCCGGAGGAACAATACCGCACCCAGGGCGAACAAGGCCCCTGGACGGATGTGTACGCGCTCTGTGCCGTGTTCTACCGGATGCTCACCGGCCAGACCCCTGTGCCCGCCATGGACAGGCTGTTCCGGGACGATCTGAAGTCATTGGAAGAATTGAACGCAAATGTCACCAAATCCACACAGGCAGCCATCCTGAAAGGCCTGGCCGTAAAGCGGGAAGACCGCATCCGGACTGTCACGGAGTTGATGCAGGCTCTGTATGAAAGGAAAGCCATAAAGAATCATTCCGGCAGGAAGCTTCTTTTGGCTGCGGGAATCTGCTCAGGCTGTCTGCTGCTGACGGCCGCTGCAGGGGCGATCTTGCTGTGGTCGCATCCACAGGAACAGAGTAAGGGAAATTTCCCGGAAGTCAATCCGGCAGAAAACGGTTCAGAACCAGAAGCCATTGCGCCGGAAATCGGAGAGACAGTGGAATTTGAGGCGGAAGAGCTGGGAGAGACAGTGGCATTTCCGGATTCCCAGACCAGCCTTAGTATCGGAGGAACCCATGCTTTGTTTGTAATGCCGGACGGCACTGTAAAGGCCAGAGGCGCAAATGCGTACGGGCAGTGCATGGTAAAAGACTGGAGGGATATTGTGGCAGTGTCCGCGGGTCCCTGGCATTCCCTTGGTCTGCGCTCGGACGGAAAGGTATTCGCCGCCGGGAGGAATGGGAACGGGGAATGCGATGTGGATACCTGGGAAAATGTGGTTTCCATTGCAGCCGGCGGAAATGATGTCAGCTATGGGTTGACGGCAGAGGGAAAGGTGCTGGCCTGTGGGATGAACGCAGGAGACCATTTCAGCCATGCGGCGGAGTGGGAGGATATTGTTGCCATTACGTCTACGGACTGGGGCGGCGTAATAGGACTGGACAGGGAGGGTACGGTCCATTACGCAGGCAGCGCTGAGGGCGTGGACGAGGACGGTTCTCTGCGTCCGTTCAGATTTGAGGAGGAATATCTTCCGGTATCCGGATGGACGGGAGTGAAGCATCTGTTTCTGTTCTCCGAGGATACACTTCTGGGACTGAAAGAGGACGGAAGCTTGATGTCCGCATGTATTAAGGAAAGTGCGGTGCCGCATGATACATTGCTTCCAGAAGAATGGCAGGAAATTAAACAATTGTATGTAGGATGGCCTGTGGTCGGCGTCAAAAGAGACGGTACGATGGTCTTTGGCAGCGACTCGGATGTCATGGCCATTGATATGCAGGGGGATTTAAGCGAATGGGATCAGGTACAGGCCGTGGGAGTAATGGGTGGTATGGCAATCGGACTTGGGAAAGACGGTACCATTCTGGAATATCGGCAGAATGTGGGGAATGCGGATATAGAGACCATGGACAACCTGGAGTGGATTCATGTGCTGGAGTCTTCGGACGGCGATAACCTGGTAGCCATGGACAGGGAGAATAGAATTCTGACCCATGGCGGCGGAGGGATATATCTGAACCCGCTGGAGACGTTGAATACGGCGGAAGAAATGTCTGCCCGGATGATTGCGGATTTCGTGGGAGAGGACGCGGTGGTTCTGAAAGACGGCAGAGTCTGCTTTTACAGGGACTGGGCCGGCGGAGGAACCTGGATGGGGGATGCGGAGCCATATACAGGGGGACATGTCGTGCAGGCGCTGGAATTGCAGAGGAGATATCAGAGGCATCTGTATGCGTTCCTGCTCGAAGACGGACATGTAGAAATCTGCCTGGCAGGACCTGACTTAGAGAATGGGGCGCTGGCGGAGGAGATGGAGAGGCAGAGACAGAGCGTAACGGGAGCGGAAAGCTGGGAGGAAGTGGTCCGGATAGCCGGAAGCGCGCAGAATGGCCTATATGGATTGCACCGGGACGGTACCGTCAGCCTGGCCAGGGCAGGAGAGACGAAAAAAATGGAAAACTGTCAGGGAATAACAGGGCTTGCAGGCCGGGGGGGAGATATCCTTGGCGTGAAAGAGGACGGCAGCGTGGAAGTCATAGCGGCCGGAGAGTATGCGGTTATGTTCGGGAGGACGCAGGTGTCTGCCTGGACCGGCATTCAGGACATTTCCATGGGAGAGAGCCATGTGGCCGGGCTGAGAGAAGACGGCACTGTAATTGCAGCCGGAAGCAATCACGAGGGACAGTGCGATGTGGAGGACTGGACCGACGTGATATACCTGACCACAGGAAGAAACTGTACTTTGGGGATTACCAGCGCCGGACAGCTGAAAATGGCCGGTGAGCTGTATTAGAATCGGAAGATTCTCTATAGTGCAACAGGCACAGAAGCCCAGAGGCTGTGTCCGCAGTATTCGACGGAGCCGCCCGTGAACATCGACAGCCGGTTCAAACCGGATCTGTCCGGCCGGAGGCCGGAACAAAAGGTTGCGGGATATGACATTTTGTGATAAGATAAATTGCAAATCAGCTGTTGAATATACGGTTTACCTGAAAGAGGGAGGACTGATATGAACGATTATGTGATATGCATGGATGCTTCCGGGGACATTGTCCGGGAGACGGCGCGGGAGAACGGTATTGAATTTGTGCCCATGGAGTATTCCCTGGGGGAGGAGATGCGCACGTCCAGGGGATGCGAGGACGAGGCGGTGCTGAAGCGTTTCTATGACGGACAGCGGGGCGGAGACCTGACCAGGACTTCCCAGATTTCCCCCTATATGTACGAGGAATATTTCGGGAAATTTCTGCGGGAGGGCAAATCAGTGCTGTATTTCTGTCTGTCCAGCGGACTGTCGGCTACCTATGAAAGCTCCATGCTGGCTGCCGGAAATCTGAAAGAAGAGTATCCGGAACAGGATATTCTGTCAGTGGATACCTTGGCGGCTACCGGCGGCATGGGCATTCTGGCGGAACGGGCCATTGAGAACCGGAAAAACGGCATGGGCCTGCGCCAGAACTTTGAGGATGTCAGCGCCCTGATTCCGAATCTGCGCCATTTCTTCATGGTGCAGGATCTGATGTACCTGAAGCGGGGCGGCAGAGTCGGCGCAGCCACCGCCATCGTGGGCTCTGCGCTGAACATCAAGCCAATCCTGAAGATTGACGAGAAAGGCAAGCTGGTGACCATAGACAAGAAGCGGGGCAACAAGGCGGCCATGACGGCTCTGTTTACCTATTTAAAAAAAAACCACAATCCGAAGCTGTGCAGGACCGTATATATCTGCGATGCGGACACGCCGGAGCTGGCCGATGCCCTGGTGGAGAAAGTAAAGGAGGAGGGCATTGACGCGGAGGTTCGCCGTACCATGCTGTCCCCCATCATCGGAGCCCATACCGGGCCGGGAATGCTGTCCATGATTTTCATCGGGAAATGACGGCATTGCAGAGAGGATGCAGGTATACGCCCGGGGGCGCCCTGTAGAACGGATAAAAGCGGATTTCGGATTTACAAAGGACGACTTGTACGAAAGAGAATAGATCTGCGGAAGAAAGTCTCATTGGAATATTTCAGTGGGCTTTTTTTCGTGGGCTGACAGGGCTGCGTATTTTGGACTATCCGTCCAATGACATCTTGCCAGAAATCCAGTATCTATGCTGGTTTCTGGCATTTCATATGATAATCTACCCCAATAAATACCCCAATAAGTATTTTGGTTTGGAGTGTACTCACAGGTATGGCTTCGTAGGTAGCTTTACAGAACCATCGCAAGAAGCTGCGGCGTACATGCGGTGGGGTAACGGGGAAATTCCCGTCACTGGTTCATATCGCAAAAGGTTCCCTAAGTTCAACTTAGGCCAGATGCGTCCTGACAAGCTGGGAAAGCACGAAATGGTGCCGTCTGTCTTCGCAACAAATATCCGTTCGCCCAATAAGGCAAAGTATTCATTGCAGGAAACTGTAACGTACCAGGCCAGTACCAGGAATTTTCCTGGAGCAGATTTGCGTCCAGGGACATAGCCCCGATCTCTCGGGGGGATGAGCAAAGAGAGGATGATTAACCCTGCTTTGAAATCAGAGGGGTGGACATGGGTGTACATCCCGACAGCAATCCCCCGATTTGAAACAGGATATGGGCATGGGGGCGGCTTTTCCGTTTTTCGGAATGTCCTACAAGTTTCTGATTTTATTGTAACGGTATTGAATATGGGGATTCTGGCAGTAGGGCGGGATTTTCCGCTGTACTGGTTTTCGCCAACAGGGCGAATACTGCCACTAGCAACCATATGGTGGTGACTGCCGCCCATTTGGGTGTCGGCATTTTTTCTGCGCAAATGCGGAAAGGCCTCCGTGTAAGTTGACGGTGAAAAATGTTCACCTAATCCTTTCCGCACAGACGTGAAAATGTCATGCCGGTGAGTTGGTATGTTGGATTTGCCAAACATGCCCACAAGTGGGTAAATACTGTTTTTAAGAGAGATGAAATTTTGCCCTCCTGCTGTTCGAAATTCGGATGCCTGATTTTATCTAAACGCAAGATTGCGTCCGGCTCTTATCGTATTTGTGGTATTATTGTTTTCTATTATACTGTCATTCTTTCAGAGTTTGTTTAAAGTCTTCCAATATCTTTTCCTTTTGCATATCTGTATGGGCATTATTATACCTTTCCTGAAATATATTGCGTATTTCTGAAGTCCTTTTTTTCCATTTTTCATATTGTTGTGTTTGTTCTGGCGTTCTCAATCCGCTTTTTTTGGACGGATACCATTTATTTCTGTTTTTTAAAGCATTTGTATATAATTTCTGTATTGGTGAAAGATTTTCTTTATACTTCCTTTGGGCGGCAACTTGTTGGCAAGTCATATTTACATCCGGAAGTTTTTTACTGCAATATTCTGCTGGTTGCTTTGGGTTGAATATAAAGTATTTTCCACAGTTTTTGCATTGTCTTAATACGATACCAAGTTGAGCCATTTTGAATATTTCACAACTATAAGCTTCTTCAAGTGAGTGAAATCTATACCCACTAATTACATGTAGATTATCCCGAATATATTTTTGACGTTGTGATTCATATTTACGATATTCCTCTTCAAGAGTTGCACTCTCACTTGTCGGGTCAAAGGGATAAGCAAAAAAATTATAGGATTTAGTAAATTTTTCATAGTCACTAGGATGTACAATTACTGCTTCGTTAAATAAGAGCGATTCTCCAAAGTAGTAATGTAACCTACACATAGGAGAAAAATTTTCTATAAACCCTTTCTTATCTACATCAAAGACTTTCTGAACTTTGTCGTGTGTTTTTTTTTGCCAATATAAAAAGTCGAGTTCATTTTCGTTTTGGATTTCGTCTCTAGTCAATTTATACATGTAGAAAAACGGGATATATGGGGAATGGAGCAGCAGATAAAGAATAAGTTCCGCTATCCACCATATTTCACCATTGTCGATTCCATCAAATTGAAAATCTGGAAAACTTTTGCTAATTTGTGCTATAATTTCATCAGGTTCCATTTCATCAAAAGAACTCTCAAATTCTTGAATAAATTGGAGTATTTTCTGTCTTAAAAGATTATATTCAGAAAAATTGTTATTAAGAAAGCTTAGCAAAGGGTCATATAATTCCACAATCATTGCACCAGAAGATTCGCTATTATATTGGATTATTTTTTTGTTGATGATATCAAAATTATAAATATACATTATCTCACCATCCCAAATACGAACTACATATAATTGCTATGTATATATATTTCGTGTGGTACACTTATTTATTTTGTATTATAGCACAGATAAATGTAAAATACAAGCATAGACGAACTATGCAGATACAAATTAATTTATAGTTCTCAAAGGAGGTAGAGCATGAATTTAGCAAAAAACCGTAATCAAAATGGAGTATTAATTACTTTGACACAGGCTTGTCAAGATTCCAACTTAGGAGCAACTGCAGTTAGAGAGATTGCAAGAAAAAGCGGGGCCGCCCGCAAGATAGGACGAAGCTACAGGATAAATAAAGACATATTTTTTGATTATATCGAAAAAGAATATGCAGAATGAGTGGTGGCGAAGTGGAAAAGAAAGGGGGCTATGGTGTGGTCTACCAGGATGTGACACGCAACCGAAATATATGTGCTGCGGCTAAAGGGTTATATGCATATTTGTCTGCCCTCTGTGGGGCAACTGATGAATGCTATCCAAGCGTGGAAACAATTACCAGGGAGATGGGCATGGGCAGAGACACTTTTTATCGTCATATAAATGTTCTTGTGGCAGCAGGTGTGGTCGAAAAGCGGCAAACAATGAATGATGATGGGAAGTTTGGCCGCACAGTCTATCGACTTACGCATGAAGTTGTAATATTGGATTATCCGATTACCCAAAATGAGGATACGGTTTTGCCGACTGCGGAAGATAAGGAAACTAAAAATAACAATACAATAATTAACAATATAAAAAATAACATAGATTATCAGCTAATAGCTGATATGTATAATGCCACTTGCGTGTCATTCCCCAGACTTACCAAACTATCAGATAAGCGGAAAAAGGCTATCAGGGCCAGATACAACCAGGGATACACAACGGAGGATTTTGAGCGACTTTTTGAGAGGGCGGAGAGCAGTAGCTTTCTGAAGGGCAGCAATAACCGCAATTGGGTAGCAAACTTTGATTGGTTAGTTGCTGATGCCAATATGGCGAAAACACTTGACGGCAATTATGCAGACAGGATTGACAGTGGGGGAAGAAGCAATGGACGGAACAGTCAAGGTAGGGGACAAGCAGCAGACTGGTATGAGCAATATTTGGGGCCTTGCGACAGTGACCAGGATAGAGGAGATTAAGACAGAGACGCTGTCTGGTCTGGCATTGTATCATCGGTATGAGGATATCGGATATGATACGCAACCCATTTTGCTAGAGGATGGGGCCGTGCTGAGATCCCGCTTGGATGAACGCCGAGGTAGAAGCGACATGCCGCTTGAGTATGTGTATTGTACATACAAAAGCATTGACTGGAACAAATATGGCGGGCAGAACATAGCACCGCAAAAAGCCATCATAGAGGCGTTTATTGATAGCTTTGACGCATTTAGACGAGAGGGGCGAGGGCTATATTTCTATTCTGGTACCAAAGGCTCTGGAAAAACAATGGCTGCTTGCGCTGTAGCTAATGAGATACTTAAGACACACGATATGTCGGTTAAGTTTGTAAGCATAACCGACTACATAGAGCTTATAAAAGCTAAAGATGATGCCAGCAGGGCACAGATGCAGTCTATACTTGATGCAGGGCTGCTGATCATAGATGACATTGGTGCACAAGTGGAGGGAAAGGATTGGATATCTGCAGCATTGTTCAGATTGATTAACAGGCGATATACAAATCATTATCCGACAATATTTACAAGCAATGTTCGGATGGAGGATTTGAAAACAGATTCCAGGATTGCAGATAGGATATATGCCGTGTCTGTTCCGGTCATGATGCCAGAGGTCAATGTGAGGAGACAGATTGCGGACAAACACACAAAGGCTTTTATGCAGAGTATCCTGCGTAGGGATACTAAGGCAAACTTAGAAGCTGTCAGAGGGCAACATAACCTTTTACACAGCTAATATGCCTCCTGAAAAGCTGAATCTTGAAGATAGGACGATAGACCGAATTATAAGGTCTTGCGTTGTCGTACAAATGCCAGAAGAGGGGATAAGGTCAAGGAAAGCGAAAGAAGAGCAGGACAGATTCTTGAAAAGCATGGTGGGGATATGAGGGCATAATGAGGATAGGGTGAAAAGCTAAGTTGTCCGCATATCTTAACATCATAAAAAAGAAAGTCTAAAAATAGCCGAAAATCGGCAGAAAAGAGGTAGTGAAGCATGGGAAGAAACAATTACCCACAAGGACAGATTGATGAAATTGAGCCGTCAACTGCACAAGAAATTGTTACATCATTAAAACAGTTGCATGACCGGGGAAAGCCGCAGACAGATGATGAAATCAAGCAGCGGATTGATGAATATTTCTCATTTTGCCAGCAGTCCAGTATTAGGCCGGGGATAGAAAGTCTTTGTTTAAGTCTGCACGTCTCCCGGACAACGCTTTTTAACTGGAACAATGGTATAAACTGCAGCGCAAAGTGTCAGGAGTATGTGCAATCTGCAAAGGGCTTTATTGGGGCATTTATTGAGCAAGCGGTTTTGGGTGGAAAGATAAGCCCTCCTTCGGGCATATTCCTGATGAAGAATTGGCTGTCTTACAAGGACACAATTTCTTTGGAGGATGCAAGCAACACGACACAGCAAAAGGCAATCACACCAAAGACTCCAGAGGAAATCGCCGCAAAATATGGGAAGATACTCACGAATGGGGAGCCGTTACAGCTCCCAGACGTGCCGGAAGTGCCAGACTAAATGTAAGAAAGAGAGGTTATAAGAAATGGGCAATGCACGAATAGCAAAGCTACACAGCAAAGTATTTTCCACACCACAATTCAGCAAAGAGAGGGAACAAGCCATATCTGAATTGGGTGAAGCAGACCGGGCGGCGGTATTCAGTCTTGAAAGAGATTATATGGTAGGCCGAATTACAATGGAACAAATTACAGAAATGGCGCAAAAGGAGAGCGGAACTATGACCTATGGACAATTCAAAGCGAAAATGGATGATGACCATAAAGGACAGCTTCAGGAATTATCACAATTTGCTAAAGAATTCCCAGGATTGTACGAGCAGTATAGGGCGAGATACCACCAGGAGCAGGAAGAGGAACGAAGACTTCACAACAGGAGACTGGCAGAGGGCACATTTAAAAACAAGCCATTTTCAATTAGATAGGGGGATGTATATGAATCAAACAGATTATAACCGCATGGCAAAAATATTCAATTATGTGTATTCCACACCGCCAAACACGGCAGAAAGGGAAAAGCGGCTTGCAGAAATAGGAGAAGAAGACGCAAGCGAGTTATGGGATTTTTATTTGGGGATATGTTCTGGAAGAATAAAGGCACCAGAAGTTGCGGAAAAAGAAAGAGAGATGAGCATTGCAAGCGGAAGAGAACGGATTGCAAACTATGAGGATTTTTTAACGGCATCAAGGAATGGAAGATATGATCTCCTTTGCGAATTCAAGCGAAGCAATCCCGAAGCATACGCCTGTTATGCCGAACAAATGGGCGCAAGTCTTGGGCATAAAAAACCGAAGAAAACACGAGATGTTGAACGGTTAGTGGAGGAAAAGAAAAAGCGCAGTGAAATTCTGGCAATTCAGGACACAATGGCAAGGCACAAGGCAATATATGAAAATATGGCATTGTTTAGGCAGTAGAGAGAAAGGAGGGTTGATTATGACTTATACTGAATGGAAAGTAATCAAGGCAATAAGGGGGGAGGACAACGAAAAAGTTATCAGGGACTTTGAAAGAAGCAATCCCGGACTGGCAGCATTATTCACACGAAAAGAGCAAGAAGAACAAGAAAAAATGCGCCAGATTATGAAAGAGCCGGACAGAATGGAGCGTTGGAAACAGATTGCGCAGTCGGCATATGCGAATGACCCGGATTTTGCAGACCGTAGGCGGCGAGAAGAAATGTAGAAAGCGAGGTAAAATATTATGGAACTGGAATCTGTAAAAACCACATTGACGGATTTTGTTGAATCAGCCGGAGAGAACGGCATTACAGAGGGGCAAGCGGTGATTGAGATTACCAAAAGGCACAAGATGGGGTATTATGAATGCCTTGAAGCCTTGCGGAGCGTCTACCAAGATGCAGGAGTGGAGAGGACACCAGAACATACCGGGCAAGTCATTTGTTACCGCAAGGCAAAGCAGGAGAAACAGCCGGAGGAATCGGCGGCGGTGAAGATGGCGAGAAATTCCGCAAATAGAACGGCAGGAGAGAAGCAGCGGCAGGAAATCATTAACCAGTATAGGCGGTAGAGAAAGTGGGGGCGAGAAATGACAACAGAAATAGCCATAAAGCGGCTTTATGGAACTTATGGGAAGTTTGGCATCTCTAAAGACCTAATAACAAGGTTATACATGGATGGTATCGGGCAGCAAGGCTTTACACCGCTTGCCACCTACAATTTGCTTAGAATGTCTCTTGGGGTGGAATTTGGGCAGCAGGAGTATTTTTCTGTAAAGGAGATTGCTGAAATGCTGGAAGTGAGTGAGGAAGAAGCAAGGGAGCGGATAGCACAGCTTCAGGAGCAGGACGAGGCAGAAGCGAAAGAAAATATGCAAGGCTGGCAATGGTTCTTTCCCAAAGGTATAAAATAGGCTGATTTTATGGAAAAGTGCGTTTTCTATAACAGAATACGAACTTTTTCGGGGCATTTCTCTATGTTTTTAGGTGATTTTGGCACATTTCAATCCCATGCAACAAAATACGAACTTTCTGTTGACAAAATACGAACTTTTGCGTATAATGGATTTAGATTCAATGTCAACACATGAAAGGGAGTACGAGGGATGAATAAGAAAACGGTTGCTTTATCACAAGGGGATTATAGGGAAATCATTACAGCCATACAGAGCGGCTTTGAATATGAGCAGGACGGACAGCAGAAGAAATTCAGGGCAAACATACAGCTTGCCACTATACTGCAGTTAGAGGCAAATTTGGGGCTTCGCATATCCGACATACTGACGCTGACAATGGCAAGCATAAAGAAAGATGGGAGCCGCTATAGGTTAGACATTACAGAGAAAAAAACCGGCAAGGCAAGACAATTCACCGTTCCTGATAGTGTATATGCTTTTCTGTCTGAATATGCCATGAATAAGGGGATAGGAAAGCATGATGCACTGTTCAATATTGGGGAACGTGCCGCACAGAAGCAACTAAAGATTGTATGTGATTATTTGGGGATAGAGGGAGTAAGCACGCATAGCTTTAGAAAGACCTTTGCCACCATAGCATATACAGACAGCAATTACAACATTGAGTTAGTGAGACAGCTATTGCAACACAGTAGCACCAGCACCACACAGCGGTATATAGGCATAGGAACAAAGCAGATAGAAGAAGCATTACAAGGAACGGCGAGCAAGTTATTACTTGGATAAGACAGACAGAGGATAAAGGGCGAGGCACACCGCAGGAAACAGTGTAGTTGTGCATTGCCCTTTTTGCCTGTATCAAGCCGATAAAAGCCCGGTAGTGGGGGTTTATATAGAACGCGCGTTCACCCCTACTAAGCAGGTTCAGTTGTCGGCCATTACAAAAAAGCCTTAATCCTGCTGCCCGGTCTGAAAAATTCAAAAAATGTAAAAAAAGGAAGTGTAACATGGGAGAAATAAGAGAAGCAGTTATCAGGGATGGGAAAATATTATGCCCCTATTGCCACAAGGTCAACGGCGAACTGACCGGGAAAGAGGAAATCCATAATTTTAGGATTCGCTGCCGTGGGTCCGGGGGGAGGATGGAACATTTTTTCATGCTGAATGTGAACAAAGAAAGAGAGGTAAAATCTAATGGTTAGTGCGTGGATTCTGGCGGTATTGATTCTTCTTTGCATGGCGAATGTGTTCTTGCTTGCGGTGCTGGCATATTCCGGCAGAGGAAAAACGGACAAGCCCACAAAAATAGGATTCGGCTTTATGTCCGTGGTTCTGGTGCTGAATATGGTGTTTTCGATAGGGGGTGTGGTTCTATGGTGAAATTCTTTGAAAAGAAAGCGGAAAAAGAAATATTTGCAAACGGCAGAATCATTGTAACGGATTTTAGAAAGCTGAAAAAAGAAGATTTTCCACAGTGTAACAGTGGTGATATGTTTTTCCTGCATTATGACGGAAAAATATATATTGATTCCAACGAAGAAGCCAACGAGCCTATTGTTTCTGTCCTTAAGGTTCTTGTGCAGTATCCGAAAGCAGAGTTGCAGAGGTGGGAGAGGGAGCGGAAACGGCTGTATCCTGGCATAAGAGAAGTGACGGACTTGGAAAAACTCAAAGGTAACAGCGAGGATTTTATGAAAGCGTTATCAATGTTTCTTGTTCCCATGGAGCTTAAGAGCCGAGAAGCGGAAAAAGCATATTACGGCTGATTTTCCGTTTACATCCCGGTTCCGACATGATATAATTTAATCAGAGTGCGAGACACCATATAGAGCCTATGAGGTTTTATGTGGTGTCTTTTGTTTTTACCAGCGTCCAGTGTTCCCGAAACCAGCGGCCATTGCACCAGAAAGGAGGGTGTATTATGGCCGTTGTTGATTCTTTAGAGATTCAGATACAAAGCAAGTCTGACGCTGCAAATGTCTCCCTGAATGAACTTATCAAAAAAATGGGGCTTATTGCCGAGGGCATATCTGCTATCGGAAACAATAAAGGGCTTGACGATTTTGCAAAAAAGGCGCAAGAAGCTGTAAAGGGGCTTTCCAGTATCCAAAATGCGGCAAAGGGGCTTTCTGGCAGTATTGCGCCGGAAGTGCAGAAAGTTTCCAAAACTTTTGAGGAAATCACCGCAAAATATAAGGATTTAGGGAAAAACTTTAAGTTTGTCGGTTCGACTGCTGCCATTCAGAAGCAGATTGAAACCGTTTCCAATGCTCTAGAACGTGCGAAACTGAAAAAAGAAGAACTGGAAGCTGCCGGAAAGACTGATGGGCAGATGTATGAGTATGCGGTAAAGGATGTGCTGAAATACGAAAATGTCCTTGCCAGCCTCAAAAATCAGCTTTCGGAAATGCAGACGGCGCAACCACAGCTTAATATCAACATACACGGCATTGAAGAAGCCGGACAAAAGATTTCAGAGGTAGCAGAGCAGATAAGAGCCGTTTCTATTCCGGAATCTGCATTAAACTATGACGCTGGCGCAATGACCGCCACTTTTGGGGAGGCAGCAGGAAACATTGAAAATTGGGCGCAAGCAGTAGAGCAGTTCGGAGAGAGAGCCGGACGTGTCCTAAATGAATCCGCACAGCTTAATATCAACATACACGGCATTGAAGAAGCCGGGCAGCAGTTGGATACTCTTTCCGGGCAGTGGCAGAACATGGCTAATCTGTTCGCAAAGACTTTTTCCGACTTGAAAAACGGCGCACTATGGGAATATCTTTCTGGCGGTGTTCAGAACTATGTAAAAAATGCGCAGTTGGCAGCAGGAATAAAGATTCACACGGATGATTACAAGAACCTGTTGAAAGACATAGAGCGGACAGAG
>CATKYJ010000042.1 GCA_949840885.1 uncultured Acetatifactor sp. | reverse complement strand
TATCCTGGTCGTCCAGCTTTGCTTCCAGCAGGCGGTATACCAGCAGTGCCGTATAGCAGACCAGGAAATGTGCCCTGATGCGCTCTGGCAGTCTGTGGTTGATGGGCCTGCCGGAAAAGTTTGTCTTGAAGTGTTGAAAACCCGTTATTCAAAATAAAACCAACAATATAATATTAAAAAGATGGCAACATTTTGGCAACAGAAAATCAGTAAACCAAAATAATTGATGTAATTGAAGTAAAAAACGGCGTGTATTTGCACAAAACTTAAATAAAAATAGTTAGAAACAACAAAGATAAAACATATAAAATCAAAATCTGTATAGCAAAACACTTTACAAATGCTGTAATATGGAATATACTAATATCATTATTAAGAAAGGGGTGATATAATGGCTCAAATTAGTTTGCGTATAGAGGATGATGTAAAGAAAATGGCAGAACAGGCTTGTGCTGATATTGGAATGTCTTTATCTACGGCTATAAATATTTACCTCAAAAAACTGGGACGAGAAAAAAGGATACCGTTTGAAGTATCTGTTGATCCCTTTTATTCGAAAGAAAATATGGCTAGGCTTAAGGAATCTGTAGCGCAAATGGAAGCCACAGGTGGTACGGTGCATGAGGTGGACTTTGATGATTAAGGCATGGTCCGATACGGCGTGGGAAGATTTTGAATATTGGGCAAAACAAGATAAAAAGACATTGAAACGTATTCTCCAGCTATTGAAGGATATTGACCGGAATGGATACGAAAGAATCGGAAAGCCGGAAAGATTAAGTGGTGATCTGGCATCCTATTGGAGTCGGCGAATCGACGATGCAAACCGTATTGTTTATCGTATAGAAGATAATGTGATAAAGATTGTTCAGTGCGGTTCTCATTATAGAGATAAATAAAGGCGGCAACATTTTGGCAACAGAAAATCAGCAAGCCATAATAAATGATGTAATTGAAGTAAAAAAGGGCGTGTATTTGCAGAAAACTTAAACAAATACAGTTAATAACAACAAAGAACACGCCGAATTTGAGTATGCAGATAAAATCCCGGAAATGCTGATAAAATGGGCGTTTCCGGGATTGCTTTATGCCTGTTGGCTCTAAAATGGCTCTAATTATTCACGACAATAGAAAGCATGCGAAGCATGCTTTCTATTGTATAAGGAATACTGGATTTTAGGTGGGGGTATCATGATACCTGCTATTTCTTTTTGCGTAGTTTTAGCAGAAGATTGTTCTGCTTAGCGGCTTCTTGAAGTAAACCGGCTGCATGGGCGGATTTTTCTTTTAATGTGAGATTTGAAGTATTCTCGTTCAATTCGGATATGATAATTTCCAAATCTTCTAATTCTAACAAATTGACCGCAACGCAAAATAATGTCTTTTTTCGTCCGTCGTTATAAGTATTCAGAAGATGATTTAACAAGACCTTCTTTCTCTGTTGTTCTTTAGAATAAAGTTCTATTCCCAGTCCTCTGAATTTTTCTATATCCTGCTTTTGATGTTGGTGTGTAATAAAAGAATCAAACTCATCTATATTATTATACTTTTCGCAGGGATAATTTTCACATTGAAAACAATATTCAACATTCCCATGCTGCAAACTGCATTTTGCTATGGAACAGGATTGATTTCCCTCTCCGCCGCCACAACCGGGACAGTATTGGCTGAGATTCATAGGGCATAAACCACAATTCAATCCGCATAAGGAAAACAATAAATTTTCTCTTTTGAAATTTTTCATAGGAAATCCCCCTTCTGTCAAGCATTAAAGTGTATTTTCTGGATATATTTTAACAGATATACCTCTAACTTTAATAGTCTTTCCTGATATTAATCTACTTTTCCAATTCATAGCCGCTTTCAGTGACACTTTATTTCTACACTTTTATATTGTGTAAACTCTGCACCGCATTGGAATGTAAAATTCAGGATTTGCTTGTCTTCGTTCCAGCAGAAAAAGAGCAAGAAAGATAGAAGAGAACTAATGTTTCTATATTTAGTATTCTAATATTTATTTAGGGTTAGCAAGTTTCTACAATAAATATAGAATGGAACTGTAGGCGTGAAATAAATATAGGAAATGCAGAGGTGGGAAAGTGGACGAAGATTACGGATATTTGGAAATCCGGCTGGATGAACTGCTGAAGAAAAAAGGGTTGAGTAAAAACAAGCTGTCACACAAGGCAGAAATGAACTGGAAACAGATAGATAATTACTGCACGAACAGCATTACCCGGCTGGATGTTTATGTGCTGTGCAAATTGTGTACAGTGTTGGGGTGTGAGATACAAGATTTGCTGGTATTCCATCCACCCGGGGAGGAAGAACTGGGTCACTGTTAAAAATATTTGTGAGCTGATAGGATTTATAAAACTCGCGCCACTGGTGCGAGAAATTAGTTGGAGCAATAATATTGTCATCATGGAAAAATGGAAAGATGTCTTCATTTATGCAATATACGGGAAAGTGCTATGAAATGATTAAGCAGCTGCAGAAACGATAAATGGAAGTGGTACAATTATATTTGAGAATTGAGCAAGGGGAGATATTCAGAGATGATAGATTATAGTATTCAAAATAAAAAGGCGTGGGAATATAATGCGTATGAGTTTTGGGTGAAACAATCAGGTACACCGGTTGATAGGGCAAAAAGGGACTTGGAAAATCCTATAGGAATGTTGAAAAGATATTCTGACTATTTTGATACTTATAATGGTATTAAAGTGGCAAACATATGCGGTTCTTGCGGAAAGAAGGCTGTTCCACTGGCCATTTTAGGAGCAGAAGTTACAGTCTTTGATATTTCAGAAGATAATAAGAAGTATGCGCTTGAAGTTGCAACAGCCGCAAAAGTTGAATTAAATTTTGAAGTATGTGATATATTAGAAATTGATATAGAGAAGTACGGGAATTATTTTGATGTCGTGTTTATGGAAGGAGGAATATTACATTACTTTCATGATATTGATGAATTTATGCGTATTATGTATTCGTTATTGAAAGATAATGGAAAAATGATATGCAGTGATTTTCATCCATTTACAAAAATAGCAGATATGTTGAATTTTGAACAACCAACTATGAGTTATTTTTCAAGGGAAATTTTTGAAGGAGAAATGGCACATGCTCGTTTTTTTGAAGAAAACATTCGCAAGCAGATGCCTAAATGCAGTTATAGAAAGTATACAATTAGTGAGATTATCAATTCAGTCATAAATAGTGGTTTTACATTAAGAAAGTTTGATGAACATCCTGCGTGGACAAATGAAAAGTTGCCAGGAGAATTTACTATTGTAGCGAGTAAATAGTTAATTTCGGTAAGGCATACACATTCCGGTGTTTTTGATGGAGCGCCGCTGGAGCGTATTGCAGGAGAGATTAACCGGGTCATTTCTTGGCATGGTTCCGAGGAGACTGTGCTGAATCACGGTGACTTTCATTGGTGTAACCTGCTTATGGACAATCAGGGCAGAATTATCATCTGTGACCGGCAGGGTGTGGAAGCCGGAGCGGCTTCGGGTGGTTTGAGCTTTTTCATCGGAAGACTGCGGGGATAGAGTCATGGGATACGGTAAAAGATTTGCGCACCAACAGGCCGGGAGTGGATTTAATCACCACGATATCATTTCATGTATTGGGGAAAAATTAAATCTTGGCTGCTTGAAAAATCAGTAATTTTTTTAGGTCTCCGACTTTGCCAGGCGGTATCTTGAGACGGGGACCATTCGTAGGATTGGAAAGTGTTTGAGGAGCAAAGAATGGATCAGGATGTATTATATTTTTTTGACGGAAAGCCGGAAGAATTGCTGCTGTATGAGGCTTTTGAAGAAAAAGTTTTTTCAGAGGTGGACTGCGTGAAAGTCAAAGTACAGAAAACGCAGATTTCTTTTTCCAACAGATATCATTTTGCTTTCGTTTCTTTCCTGCCGGTGCGGAAAGCGAAAGAGCGGCCGGAGGTCTATATTGTGGTGACATTCGGGCTGGGATACCGTTTGGAGTCCCCGCGCATAGATGCAGCGGTGGAGCCGTACCCCGGACGTTTTACCCACCATGTCCTGGTCTCCGGGACAGAGGAGGTTGACGATGAACTGATGGGCTGGGTGAAAGAGGCGGCTGCCTTTTCGGCCGGCAAGCGCTGAATGGAATTGCTGCTAAGGTGGCATTAGATAAGTACACAAAAGAAGCGACAGTTTATGATTGCTGGTGGGACTGAGGGCCTTAGGGCGTGCTTCTGGTATACTGGGTGAAACGGATTGGATGAGGTGCAGATATTGAACGACAGAGTGTATGAGTATGAATCCCTGCTTTATGAAGCGGGGGAGACAGGGGGCGCTTACGTCATTTTTCCCTATGATGTCAGGAAAGAGTTTGGGAGGGGAAGGGTGAAAGTACACGCCACGTTTGACGGGGAGCCTTATGACGGCAGTGTTGTAAATATGGGGGTAAAGAACGCTGACGGGAGTGTGTGTTATATTATCGGCGTGCGTAAGGATATCCGTTCCCGGATAGGGAAGCAGCCGGGAGACAAGATCCTGGTGACAATCAGGGAACGGGAATGAGGCAGGAGGGATGAAGATGTGGACGTGTCCGAAGTGCGGGCGTACTTTTAAGAGGCAGGAGCAGAGCCATTACTGCGGGAAAGCGCCGGAAACGGTGGATGAATACATCGCGGCACAGCCGGAAGCGGTGCAGGGATATCTAAAAGAAATAAGGAAAGCGCTCAGCGCGGCGCTGCCGGAGGCGGAGGAGAGGATTTCATGGAGTATGCCGACTTTTTGGAAGGGGCATAATATCATCCAGTTTGCCGGTTTTAAAAACCATGTGGGCCTATATCCGGGGCCGGAGGCTGTCAGGGAGTTTTCCGAACGTCTGAAAGGATACAAGACCAGCAAAGGAACCATACAGCTTCCTTACAGTGGGACGGTTCCGATGGAATTGGTGTCCGATATTGCCAGGTGGTGTTATGAGACAGGGAACCATCCTTAGGATTGGAAAGTGTTTGAGGGGGCGGAGAATGGAGCAGGCGGTGTTATATTTTTTGAAATATGGAGCAGGAGGTGTATTTTATGGAAAATGAGAAGATATATCAGATGGATTTTTCAAAGGTGTATCATCTGCTAGTCAATAAGGCGGAGAGAAAGGGGCGGACAAGGCAGGAGGTTGACGAAGTGATCCGCTGGCTTACAGGGTACAGCCAGCCGGAGTTGGAGGGGATGCTGGAAAGGCCGGTGCCCTATGGGGATTTCTTCCGAGATGCCCCGAAACCCAATGAAAACAGGCAGCTGATTAAAGGCGTGGTCTGCGGTGTCAGGGTGGAAGAGATTGAAGAGCCTTTGATGCGTGAGATCCGCTATTTGGATAAGCTGGTTGACGAGCTTGCCAGGGGGAAAGCCATGGATAAGATACTGCGTAAATAAAAAAGCAGCACATGGGGCTGTGGTTTGGGGAAATTATGAAATCTGACAGAAAAAGCGGCATATTTCGATTAGAACAAGAAGTGGTAACGCGATGCGGCATATCGAAAGAATGCTTTCGAAAAGTGAGTGGAAACCAGTGGGAAAATATATATCAGAAGATTGCAGAAAAATATGCGGACAAAACAAAAATATGGAAAAATGGTCTGCATTGGGCAAATACCAATGGTTATAGTCCTAAAAGCATGAAGAAATTTATCGGGTGCTATGCGGTCGATTATTCGACATGGTTTTATTTTTTACCTCAAATTATAAAAGAGGAAAATAAAATGGTTTACTTTTTAATCGACAAAGGCAGTGATTGGTACGGCGGAGAAGAATTCTGGATATTTGAAAGTTACATCCCCGAATTAATAAAAGCACTTGATTTGCTAAACCATACTGCTTTTTTGGACAATGGCTGGTTGGATTATTATATTGTTTCAAAAAAATATCAATGGATAATTGGATTTAATCACCACGATATCATTTCATGTATTGGAGAGGGTTTAAATCTTGACTGCTTCAAAAATCAGTGATTTATAGGCAATAATGTTCTTTATGGGCTATATTAAAACTATATGAAAGAGATTATGTTCCGGTAGCCAAATGAGCTGCAGATTATAAGAAAGCGAGGCATACAAATATGAGCAAGCTGAAATATGGAAAAAACGGACAGGTTCATTTTGACAGCGAAAGAGAAAAGCGGGAGGCGATGGAGTACGTATTGACGTCTCCAAATGTGAACTTCCATATACATGAGGAAAATCAGAAGCAGGGAGCCTGGGGGCCGGAAGACAGGATCCACTTTAAGAAAGAGGAAGGGGTGCCGGAATCCCTGAAAAAAATAATGACAGCGGGCAGACAGGGATTGTACGGCAGGATAAACTGCAAGGAATTTTGCAATGAACTGCGGGCTGAGGCAAGAAAAAGGGGAATGTAATTGATAAAAGCCAAAAGAATTCTATTCCTCTGACAATACAGCCACCATATTGCATCTGCTCCATACTTCGTCTTTATAGGCAAACGCATTTTTGGTGACATTCCTTTCGACAAACCCAGCTTTTTCATAACACCGTTTGGCTGAATTGTTTTCCGGAAAGACATTCAGCCCAACGGCCTTAGCGCCGGTTATCTGGAAAGCATATCGCAGCGCCAGTGTCAGCATTTCTTTCCCATACCCCTTGCCCCGTTTGGCTTTATCCACCATGATGAATTTCAGAAATCCCATATTATCTTCCGGATTGACAGAATAGCAGAAAAATCCCACTACCTGCCCATGGTCCTCAGTTGCCACATAGGCGCTGTCCGCCCGTTCCATGGAGTTTTTTGCCAATACATCATGAAAAGCCTCCGGCGTGAGGGGGTATGGGAAAAGATTTGCGCACCAAAAGGCATGGGTTCTTTCATCGTCAATCCATTTCGATAAATATTCGTAATCTTTGTTTGGTATATATGGCCTGATTCTCATAATAACCTTTTAACCCTGCCTTTCTTGTATTCGCCCTATATTCTAGCATAGTCCGGATAAAACGGCAACAAGAACCGGAAAGAAATGTGGACAAGGAAGCGAAAATATGAGATAATGTCCATACAATTTACCTACCGAGACAGATGGCCTGCAAGGCATAGGCAAACTTTGAGGGGGATGGCATGAAGAGAAAAGAATTCAAGGAAAACCTGTTTTTGGCGCTGGACAACGACATAGACGACATTTCATACGATGAGAAGATGATGCTGGTACATAGTCTGCTCGTAGACTATGAAAAGGAGAACGAAGAAAAGCGGGACACTTCAAAAAAACGCGCAAAATGGACGGACGAGGAACTGAAAGTGATCTTGTCGGATGCGCCCACTAAGGAAAACTGTGTAAAGTACGCCAAGATCTTCAAAAGGGGCTACGGCAGCATTGAACAAATATACAGATGGTCTTTGACCGCAATGAAAGACATGCCTGATGAGCGGAAAGAGGACAGCTTTGTGCAGCAGGTAAAAAAGGTGGCCAAGGAGCTGGGAATCAGAGGGTAGTCCGGAAGATATGGCGGAGGTGCCAAAGGACATAGACTGCAAAGTACATTTCGAGTGAAAAGGGAACGGTAAGATACCAGAGTATGGATACAAATACGATCATCATTACTATCATCGCCTGTGCTGCGGCTATGGCGGGCAGCACGCTCCTTTACCTGCGGCGGCGCAGGGGGCGTATCCGGCCCCAGGATTTCGATCTGATGGAGGGGCATGATTTTGAGTACTACTGCGCGGAGCTTTTGAAAAACAACGGCTTTCAGGAAGTGGAGGTCACAAAGGGAAGCGGGGACTACGGCATCGACATCCTGGCCCAAAAGGACGGTGTCACCTATGCCATCCAGTGCAAATGCTACACTGCCCCGGTGGGGGTGAAAGCGGTTCAGGAAGCCTATGCGGGCCGGGACTATTATGACAGGATGGTGGGCGCGGTGCTGACCAACCAGTATTTTACCCAGCCTGCGGTGGAGGCCGCACAGAAGCTGAAGATCCTGCTGTGGGACAGGGGATATCTGGAGGAGATGGCGGAGGACTGGCCGGCATCCTGAGCGGGATGCCGGCTCCTGCATCCAAAGTCATTCTGCCCGCTGTCCTGCCTGTTCCTCCAGCATTTCCGCCAGGGACAGAAAGTCCGCCGGACCCCAGTCCAGATAGAAGCTGTGGAAACGGTAATCCGTATACTCTTCCCCCCAGAGGGCTTTTGCCCGATCCTTTAAGGAGAGGACTTCCAGATACCCCAGATAGTATTTCAGGTAATTACAGGGAGACTGTATGATATAATTGTAAATTGCCTTTGCGGAGGTGCTGTCGGTGATGCCAAAGCCGCTCAGCACCTTTGCTATCTGGCTGTATGTGGCGTTCTCATAATGAATCAGCACGTCCAAAACGGAGTAAAGGCATAGCTGCAGGCTTCGGTTGCGGGCCTCCAGCCCGGCGGCCAGTGCCGCGGATTCCTGTCCGTTCTCCCTGAGAAGATCCGCCGCATATTGGTAGGAGAGAAATTCCACATACAGCGCCCAGCCCTCCTGGTAGCCGCCGTACCAGAGAACCTCCCTGGCAGGACGCCCGCCTGAGGAAAGCAATGAGCGGTTGTGGTACACGGTCTGGTAGAGATGGCCGGGATACCCCTCGTGGGCCAGGGTGGTGTACAGTTCCAGCCCGTCCGGAGTTTTCCTGCGGTTGATGTAGATGGTGTTGGAAGCCGTGTCGTCCAGGGGGGCGGTGAGGTAAAAGGCCGGCGCGCAGTAGTCCGCAAGGCTGTCGGATACGGCCTTGACATGGACATCCACAGCCCCGCCCGGCACGGCCGGGAAATCCTCTGCCATCCGTTCTTTTAAGTCCAGCAGCATCTGGGAGGCCTCCCTGTAGGGAAAGGCCGGGGCGTCCTCCCGGACATAGAACTCTGCGATCTCGGGATGCTCCGCTGCCAGCTTTTTCACGGCTTCATACTCTTTGGAAAACTGGGCCGCCAGGAGACTGCGGATTTCGTCCATGGAGCGGTAGGAGCCGGTCTGGGAGATCAGGAACTGCTCGTAATAGGACTTTCCTTCCGGCAGGGCCGCCAGCCCGGCGGGCAGGGCATTGCTGTCCTCCAGCAGCAGGAGGCCGTCTCCTAGGCCGGCATAGGCGGGCAGCACCACGGTCTTTAAGAGCCGTTCGTTCTGGGCCACGTAATGGCCGGCTTCCTCCGCGCTGACCAGGCTTTCCCCGGCCAAAGCTTCCAGCCGCTCCTGAAAGGTGGTCTGGAGGAAATGGGTGCCGGCTTCCAGGGCTTCTTTTGTGACAATTGTGTCACATTGTTCCCGCACGGACTGCAGGAAAGTCGCAGGCAGGGGAATGCCGGCTGCTGCTTTTTCCTGCTCATACACAAGGAGGGAGGCGAAATAGTCGTCCACCTGGTCCAGGAGTGCCAGGTAGTCCTCCACGTCCCGCCTGCTGCGAAACGTATACTCAGCCAACAGAATCGGCAGCTGGGTCTGGGCGCCGGAGGAGGGGGAGAGGGGATCGCTGTAATAAGGGAAGCTGCTTAAGTTCAGGGAATTTTCCAGGGAGCGGATTAAAAGCTTTTGCAGCCAGGCATCCGACTGGGAAAGCTTTTCCGTGCGCAGACCCTTTATGGCGGCAAGCATATTCTCGGTGGCCGCTTTGCTGCCCGAAGCGCTGCCGGGCTCATAGACGGACAGGGAGGGCGTATAGTCCCGGATGCCGAAATCCGCGGGATTTGCCAGGGTATAGTGGAGATTCAGGGTGTTGCCTGTCAAATCCTGCACAAAAAGCTTTGTGGTAAGGCTTGTGAAGCGCTTTTCGTCCCGTTTATATGTAAAGAGGAATACGGTCAGCCCCAGGAAGGCCAGCAGAAAGCCCAGGCCGAAAAGCAATTGTTTGTTGGAAATATGGGATTTTTTGTTCAAAAGATCACCTGAAAGGAAGCTGTTGCTACAGTATATGAAAGCAGGGGGCAGGTCATGCCTTTCAGTAAATCCATGGTGTCTGTGGCCGGCGGGGCATGAGGCGGTATGCGAAGAATTGCCGGACAATATTGACTTTACCGCATATTTTTTTTATACTGATAGATGAAAAGCATGTGTTGCCTGATTTCGAAAATTTCATAAAAATGACGCATAGATGCAGAAAAGAGGTTGGATTATGATGGAAGAGATCAGAAGAGCGATTCAGGAGGGACAGGCAGTGCTGGGGCTGGAGTTCGGCTCCACCCGCATCAAGGCTGTCCTGGTGGACAAAAGCCATCAGCCCATCGCCCAGGGAAACTGGGACTGGGAGAACCGCCTGGAGGACAATATCTGGACTTACAGTCTGGAGGACATCTGGGAGGGGCTGCGGGGCTGCTATAGGAGCCTTGCGGAGGATGTGAAAGCGAAATACGGGGTGCCCCTGGCGAAGCTGGCGGCCCTTGGCTTCTCGGGCATGATGCATGGCTACATGCCCTTTGACACGGCAGGGAAGCTTTTGGTGCCGTTCCGCACCTGGCGCAACACCATGACAGAGGCGGCGTGCAAAAAGCTGCTTCCCGTGTTCGACTTCAACATTCCCCAGAGGTGGAGCATCGCCCATCTCTACCAGGCGATACTAAGCGGTGAGGAGCATGTGAAAGACATAAGCTTTTTCACCACCCTGGCGGGCTACATTCACTGGCAGCTGTCCGGAGAGAAAGTGTTGGGCGTGGGCGAGGCCTCTGGCATGTTCCCCATCGATTCTGCGGCCTGCGATTACGATGAAAAGATGATCGCACAGTTTGACGAGTTGGTGGCGGAGAAGCATTTTGGCTGGAAGCTTCGGGACATCCTGCCCAAAGTGCTCCGTGCAGGACAGACCGCCGGGTGGCTCACCGAGGAGGGCGCGAAACTCTTAGACCCTACAGGCACCCTGCAGCCCGGCGCACCCATGTGCCCTCCCGAGGGGGATGCGGGCACCGGCATGACCGCCACCAACAGCGTGAGGAAGCGCACGGGCAATATCTCCGCCGGAACCTCCATCTTCTCCATGGTAGTGACGGAGGGGCCCCTTTCCAAAGTCCATGAGGAGATCGACATGGTCACTACCCCGGACGGCAGCCCGGTGGCCATGGTGCATTGCAACAACTGCACCTCGGACTTAAACGCCTGGGTGAATCTGTTCGGGGAATTTATGGGCAAGCTGCCCGGAGGGCCGGCGGCACTGCCGGCGGCAGGCAAGCTGGACAAGAACGAACTGTATGGTCTTTTGTACAGGGAAGCCCTGGAGGCGGATGCGGACTGCGGCGGCCTGATGGCATACAATTACTTCTCCGGGGAGCCTGTGACAGGCTTAAGCGAGGGCAGGCCCATGTTCGTCCGCACGCCGGATGCCAAGTTCACTCTGGCCAATTTCATGCGCAGCCATCTCTACAGCGCCATGGCGGCTCTAAAGATCGGAAACGACATCCTCTTAAAGGAGGAGCAGGTGAAAGTGGACTCCCTCACGGGACACGGCGGCCTGTTCAAGACCCCGGTGGTGGGACAGCAGCTGATGGCGGCGGCCATGAACGCACCGGTGACCGTGATGGATACCGCCAGTGAGGGCGGGGCCTGGGGTATGGCAGTGCTGGCGGCCTACATGTACGAGAAAGAGGGGAACGAGTCCCTGCCGGATTACTTAAGCAACAGGATATTCGCCGGACAGACCGGCACCACCATTGCGCCCAAGCCGGAGGACGTGGCTGGCTTCGATGCGTTTATAGAGAAATATAAGAGCACGCTGCCCGCGGAGAAAGCGGCTGTGAAAGGGCTGGCATAGAGAGGTGAGTGGGCCGAAGAGACTTTGCCTTTCAGAGCCGCCTGGCAGCGAATATATTTAAGAAAGGAGAATCATTATGCTGGAAGAATTAAAAAAACAAGTCTGTGAAGCCAATCTGGATTTGCCCAGATATGGCCTGGTAACTTTCACATGGGGCAATGTCAGCGCCATAGACAGGGAGAGCGGGCTGTTCGTGATCAAGCCCAGCGGGGTGGATTATGACAGGTTGACCCCGGAAGACATGGTAGTGGTAGACCTGGAGTGCAAAAAGGTGGAGGGGCGCTATAATCCCTCCTCGGATACCGCCACCCACGCGGAACTCTACAAAGCATTCCCTGAGATAGGGGGAATCGTACATACCCATTCCTCTTATGCTACCAGCTGGGCTCAGGCCGGCCGGGGCATTCCCTGCTACGGCACCACCCATGCGGATTACATTTACGGGGAAGTGCCCTGCGTCAGATGCCTGAATGCGGAGGAGATCGCGGAGGATTACGAGAAGAATACGGGCCGCCTGATCGTGGAGGAATTCCTGCGTATGTGCAAGGATCCCGTGTCCGTTCCCGCAGTGCTGTGCAAGAACCACGGACCTTTCACCTGGGGAAAGGACGCCCATGAGGCCGTGCACAATGCGGTGGTTCTGGAGGAAGTGGCGAAGATGGCCTACCGCACCGAGGCCATCAACCATCACGTCCAGCCCGCGCCCCAGGAACTGATGGATAAGCATTATTACAGGAAGCATGGCGCCAATGCCTATTACGGGCAGCACGCATAGGAAGTATCTTATCTATTGTATAAAGTATAGAATAAGTCAGCCGCATGCACAAACAGGGGCAATATGTCCATGAAGACGGCCATATGCCTGCACAGAGATTATCTGCTCATGTAAAATCGATATGTCTGTAAGTAGGTTTGTCCGGGGACAGGCAATGCGCTCCCATGGAGGCAGCGGCGGAAATGGAGGAGAAAATGGACAATTTAGAGCTGCAAAAGCGCGCCAATGACGTGCGAAAAGGCATTATCACGGCAGTTCACAGCGCAAAGGCAGGACACCCCGGGGGTTCCCTTTCCTCGGCGGATGTGTTTACCTATCTGTATTTTGAGGAAATGAACATTGACCCCAAAGACCCCCACAAGGAAGACAGGGACCGCTTCGTGCTGTCAAAGGGGCATAACGCCCCCGGCCTGTATTCTGCCCTGGCAAACAGAGGCTTTTTCCCGGTGGAGGATTTGAAGACCCTGCGCAAGCTGGGCTCTTATCTCCAGGGGCATCCCTGCATCCATATCCCCGGGGTGGACATGTCCTCGGGCTCCCTGGGCCAGGGAATCTCGGCTGCCGTAGGCATGGCTCTGGGCGGAAAGATGGAGGGAAAGGACTTTCGGGTCTACACTTTGCTCGGGGACGGAGAAATCCAGGAGGGCCAGGTGTGGGAGGCGGCCATGTTTGCCGGCTTCCGAAAGCTGGACAATCTCTGTGTCATCGTGGACAACAACGGCCTGCAGATCGATGGGCCGGTGGATCAGGTCTGCTCCCCTTACCCCATCGACCGGAAGTTTGAGGCATTCAACTTCCATGTAATCAATGTGGACGCCCATGATTTCGATGCGCTCAGAGCCGCTTTCAGGGAGGCCAGGGACACCAAGGGAATGCCTGCCTGTATCGTCATGCACAGCTTAAAGGGCAAGGGCGTGTCCTTTATGGAGGGCAGTGTCGACTGGCACGGCAAGGCTCCTAACGATGAGGAATATAAGGTAGCAATGGCTGACCTGGAGAAAATCGGAGCAGAATTAGAGAAAGCAGGTGAGGCGTGATGGCAGAGAATACAATCAAAAAAGTGGCGACTCGTGAGAGCTACGGCAACGCGTTAAAAGAATTGGCGGAGGAGTTCCCCGATCTGGTGGTGCTGGACGCAGATCTGGCAGCGGCCACAAAGACCGGCATTTTTAAGAAAGCATATCCGGACAGGCATATCGACTGCGGCATCGCGGAGTCCAACATGATGGGCGTGGCGGCGGGCCTTTCCCTGGTGGGAAAGATTCCTTTCGTCAGTTCCTTTGCTATGTTCGCCGCGGGCAGAGCCTTTGAGCAGGTGCGCAATTCCATCGGCTATCCCCATCTGAACGTAAAAATCGGGGCCACCCACGCGGGCATCACCGTAGGCGAGGACGGCGCTACCCATCAGTGCAACGAAGACATCGCCCTGATGCGCACCATTCCCGGCATGGTGGTCATGTGCCCTGCGGACGATGTGGAGGCAAAGGCGGCTGTCCGCGCCGCGCTGGAGCACCAGGGACCTGTCTACATCCGCTTCGGCCGGGCGGCAGTGCCGGTGATCAACGACAGGCCGGACTATCATTTTGAGATCGGAAAAGGCTCCGTTGTCAGGGAGGGCACGGACGTGACTATCATCGCCACGGGCATCTGCGTGGATTCTGCCCTGGGCGCGGCAAAGCTTCTGGAGGCAGAGGGCATAAGCGCCGAGGTAGTCAGCATCTGTACCATCAAGCCTCTGGACGAGGAGATCGTCATAAACAGCGCGAAGAAAACCGGAAAGGTGGTCACCGTGGAGGAGCATTCCGTCATTGGCGGCCTGGGCAGCGCGGTGTGCGACTGCCTGAGCGCGAACCATCCCACCAAAGTAAAGAAGCTGGGCATGCAGGACGTGTTCGGCGAGTCCGGTTCCGCAGGAGCCCTGGTGCAGAAGTATGGGCTGGACGCGGAGGGCGTTTACAAGTCCGTAAAGGAATTCCTGTAACGGGAGGAGAACCGGGGAAAATAATCACAGAGGAAAAGCCGGCAGGCTGTGAAAAAATCACGGTCTGCCGGTTTTGGCAAGATGGGGCGCCGTTTCGAAGTGGAGAGACAAAAGCGAAACCGGGAAAGGCCCGGAAAAGAACCGGGAAAGGATCCACATGGGAGCGGGAAAGCGGTGGAGAGCACTGCGCCGGGAGCGTATGCTTTCTGAAGAGAATGAAAGCAGGGGGCTAAGGGAGGAGAGAGATGAAGATTTTAGTCATAGGAGGCAGCTACTTTTTCGGCAGGGTCTTCGTGATGCTGGCGGCAAAGGAACACGATGTCACGGTGCTGAACCGGGGGACTTATTCCGTGGAGCAGCTTGGGGCGAAGCAGATAACCGGCGACAGGAAAGACGCGGCAGTATGGAGGTCCGTGGAGGATAATTATGACTGCGTAGTAGATTTTTGCGCCTATGAGGAAAGAGACATCGCAAAGGTGCTTGAGAATATGCCGGGAAACATCCGCCAGTATGTCTTCATCAGCACCGTGGACGTCTATCAGCGGGGCATAAGCGGCCTGAAAGGGGAGGAGACTCCGCTGGAGACCAGGCCCCTGCCCGGGGAGGCGGGTGCCTATATCGCAGGAAAGGTGGCTCTGGAGCGGGAGGTGCGGGAGGAATGCGCAGGAAGGGGCATAGCGTGCACGATATTGCGCCCTGCCATCCTCTATGGCCCTTTGAACTATGCCCCCAGGGAATCCGTCTATATCCGCCTGATGGTGCAGAACCATGTGCTTCCGGATATCACGGATGCCACGGGCTCTTTCCAGTTTGTCTATGTAAGGGATGCCGCAGAGGCGGTGCTGAAATGCCTGCTGAACCCAAAGGCCTATGGAGAGGCCTACAATCTCTGCGGGGAGGAAGTGCTGACCTACGAGGCCTTTTTCCGGGAACTGAAGCGAGCCTCCGATGTGGAGGTGCAGCAGATACCGCTGACTGCCAGAGAAGCTGAGGGACAGGGCCTGCCGCTTCCGTTTCCGGTGACAGAGGAGGAGACAGAACTGTATTCAAATCAAAAAGGGAAAACCCTGCTGGGGATGCGCTACACGGAAATCGCCGAGGGGATGGCGAGGACTTACCGGGCTTTTCGGAACCTTTGATTATTCTTCAAAAAAGTTTTCAACTATTAACATTTCATAAACAAAAATGATACATTTCTGTTTTATCATGAGACTCATATAAGAACATGGACCAGGATGAGGTGGAGAGATGGTAAGGCAGAGCAGCAGCGCGCAGAGAAGAGAGGATTATGACGAGGTTGCACCCAGGCGCAACCCGTATCTGGTAGATTATGAAGAGCAGCGAAGCAGACGGGGGCGGGAGACAGAGAGCAGGGGCTCCCGTGCGGCAGCCAGGGGAATGGCAGGAACCGGAGGGCCTGTCTCCAATGGCCGGGAGAGGGTCAGGATACACAGGCTGGATACGGATGAGAGCCGGGCGGCGGGAGGCCGCAGACCTATTGCATATGGCAGCAGGATGGCGGGAAGCCGCGAACCCTATGGCGGTGGGACGGCGGCGGACGACAGGTTGATACCGGATCCCCGGGCTGATTATGACAGGAGCTTTCCGGAAGAACGAATGCCCATGGCAGGATATGAGCCGGATGGGTGGGATGGCATGACGGCAGCCCCGGCCGGTTCTCCCGACAGAGGCCGCAGGCGCGAGGTGACCACCGACATGTTCGACGGATACCGGGATCGGGAGCCCGCAAGAAAAGGAAAGATCGTACAGGTGCCGATTCCGACTGGCGGAAATAGAAAGCGGCAGCCCCAGAGCAGCGCAGCAGGACAACGCGGCATGGAGCCGTACCGAAGCGGGGCGCGGCAAAGCATGAAAACCCAAAACAGCGTGAGGCAACCCATCGCTCCAAAACAGCGCAGCGCAGAACAGTACCCTGCAAGGCGGCCGGGAGGCATGGCGAGGAGTCGCGTTGAAGCGCGCCCGAAAGCTGCAGTGCAGCAAAGGGGAGAGACAAGACAGAAGAGTATGGCGCGGCGCAGGGACAAGGTGTGGCAGGAGGACATGCTGTGGCAGCGCAGCGCTCCCAAACAGCGCAGCGCGGCAAGGCAGCCGGGAACGGTCTGGCAGCCTGGCTCAGCAAGGCAACAAAGTGCAGCCGCGAGACGCCAAAGCGCTGCCGCTTTGCAAAGCCCCGCGGCCGCACCTGACAGAAAAGAGAAACTGTTCAGGATACGCCTGCTTCTGGGCGCATGGGTGCTGTGTATCCTCCTGTTCGCAGTCTACTTCGCGGTCAAGAATCGTCAGGCCGATGCCCCGGAGGAGAACGCCCTGCCTGTATCCGGCGATTCCCTGGGGAACCTCGGGCAGCCCGCAGGCACCATGGTGCAGGGAATCCCGGCGGACGCATTCGCAAAGCATCCGGAGTGGACGGAGGATTTCCTGACGCCCAACGAGTATTCCCGCCCCGGGGAGCCTTTGGAGTCAGTGAAAAATATCTTCGTCCATTACACGGCCAACCCCGGCACCAGCGCAGCCCAGAACCGCAGCTATTTCGAATGGCAGAAAGACACCCATGAGGCCAGCGTCAGTTCCCACTTCATCATCGGCTACGAGGGGGAGATTATCCAGTGCGTGCCTTTGGACGAGATCGCCTATGCGGTGATGACCCGCAACTATGACTCGGTTTCCATCGAGTGCTGCTATCTGGCGGAGGACGGGTCGTTCACGCAGGAGACTTACGATTCCCTGATTTCCCTGCTGGCCTGGCTGACTGACATCTACGGCCTGGATTCGGAGGACATCCTGCGCCATTACGACTGCGGCGGTAAGAAATGCCCTCTGTATTATACAGAGCATGAAGATGCCTGGGAACAATTGAAAAAGGACGTGGACAAGCTGTGACTTCTCTGTTAAAATAGACCTTGCAAAAACATGCGGGGCATGCGCGGCAAGGTTTGAGGAGAGGGAAGATGAACATTTTATCACCGTCTATTTTGGCAGCGGATTTTAGCAGACTTGGAGAGCAGATCAGAGAGGTGGAGCATGCAGGGGCCCAGTATCTGCATATTGATGTAATGGACGGCGTTTTTGTGCCGGACATTTCTTTTGGGATGCCGGTGATACTTTCTATCCGAAAGTGCACCGACATCTTTTTTGACGTACACCTGATGATAGACAGGCCGGAGCGGTATATCAAGGAGTTCGCCGACTGCGGGGCCAATCTCATCAATTTTCACATAGAGGCCACCCAGGACGTGGTGGGCACCATCCAGAAGATCCGTTTCCTGGGAAAAAAGGCAGGCATCACCATCAGCCCCGAAACTCCGGCAAAGGCCGTGGAGCCTTACCTGCGGCTGGTGGACATGGTGCTGGTCATGACTGTGAAGCCGGGTTTCGGCGGCCAGAAGCTGATGCCGGAATGCCTGGAAAAGGTAAGGGAAGTCCGGGCAATGGCTGCAGAGCGGGGACTGGACATAGACATCGAGGTGGATGGGGGCATTCGGATAGACAATGTGGAACTGGCCCTGGAGGCGGGGGCCAACGTCATTGTGGCGGGTTCCGCCATATTCCGGAACCGGATTTCGGAGAATGTGTCCAGGTTTCTGGAGAAAATGCTGAAGTAGGAAAGCGGGGTGCAGGATGCAGTTTCACGGAATCGGAGGAGGCAGCGAGGAACATGGTGCCCAGATGCATCAGGTGACAAAGTGCATGCATGACCATTCCCATTACAAGATGGAGGATGCGTCGAAAGCGGCTGCGTCCGCGGCCAAAAGCCAGAGCATGGAGATGCCGCAGCAGCAAAATGAGGGGCAGTTTTCCCTGTCCGCATGGCTGGACAATTATCTCTCCAGAGGAAAGAGCCTGCTAAAGGGCTTCTGGAGCGGGGGCGGGACGCAGGCGTCCGAAGCGGCCGGGAGCCAGTCGGGCCAGGAACAGGTGCCGGCACAGATAAACGAAAGCAGGGAAGCTGCCGCGGAGGCTGACCTGGCCGGCAAAAGCCAAAGCATTCCCACAGCCGGCGTGCAGCCGCCGGATCCGTCCCAGACGGTGCATGTGTCCCGGGCAGCCCAGGCCGCTGCGCCTGCGCTGCAGCCAAAAGACCAGGATGCTTCCCAGGCAGCGGTCCAGGCCGGAGAGAATGACGGCCAGGAGGGAATGTGGCGCAGGATAAAAGTGCGGTTCAAGGACATCGCGGGCCAGCTGACAGGGCATCTTAAGGGCAACACCTCCAGATTCCAGGCCAAGCGCTCTTTCCAGCCCAAGCAGGCTATTACCAGGCAGGAACCTGAAAAGAAAGTGAAATCCGCAAGGGACGCGGTGGAAATCGACAAATATCATGTGGAGGAAAGCTACCTGCTGGACTCCTACGACAGAAAGGGCGGATACAGCAAGCTTTCCACAAAAAAATAAGAAAGGGGAATGAAATTTTCATAAAAGTCGCCGGAGTTATTGACAGTAGTCAAGGTTTTGTGTTACCGTTATACTCATGAGCGATAAAGTTTGCCACCAGTTTATAGCATCTGACGCTCGTGAGTCTGGTTTCACGGCAAGTGAAATCGTTAAGCAGTATATATTGAAAGTAAACCGAGGTGACGAAGCCTTTCCGCTGTCCGCAGAGGAGCCGCTGTCCCCAGGGGATACCCTGCGGAGAGGGGATGGAATTGCCGCCCCGAGGCGGCGTACTTTGATCAGGCGGAGGGAGAAAAAAGAAATCCATAGGCAGACAAGCCTGTCTTCTGGTGCGTGATAAGCAGTAGGGGACGGGCTTTTTGAGTCCGGCGGGCACGGCAGGCCTGCGGCGGCAGGACGGCCCCCGGGGAACGGACAAGAGGAGATTTGGAGGAGATTTGGAATGGAAGGGACGGAAACAAAATCCAAGTATTATCTGACTACGGCTATTGCCTATACATCGGGCAAGCCCCATATCGGCAATAACTATGAGATCGTGCTGGCGGACAGCATAGCCCGCTTCAAGAGGAAAGAGGGCTGCGAAGTCTTCTTCCAGACCGGAACGGACGAGCACGGGCAAAAGATTGAGATGAAAGCCCAGGAGGCAGGCGTCACCCCCAAGGAGTTCGTGGACAAGGTGGCAGGCGTCATCCGGGGCATGTGCGACATGCTGAATATTTCCTATGACAAATTCATCCGCACCACGGATGACTACCATGAGGTCCAGGTGCAGAAGATCTTCAAGCGCATGTACGCCCAGGGAGACATCTACAAAGGGGCTTACGAGGGGATGTACTGCACCCCCTGCGAGTCGTTCTGGACGGAATCCCAGCTGGTGGACGGCAAGTGCCCGGACTGCGGCAGGGAGGTGAAGCCTGCCAAGGAGGAGGCTTATTTCTTCCGCATGAGCAAATACGCGGACAGACTGATAAAGCATATCAACGAGCACCCGGAATTCATCCAGCCCGTGTCCCGCAAGAACGAGATGATGAACAATTTCCTCCTGCCCGGGCTCCAGGATCTGTGCGTGTCCAGGACTTCTTTTAAATGGGGGATTCCTGTGGACTTCGACCCGGGGCATGTGGTATATGTGTGGCTGGACGCCCTGAGCAACTATATCACGGGCATCGGTTATGACGCGGACGGAAACAGCAGGCCGCAGTATAAGAAGCTTTGGCCTGCGGATCTGCATTTGATAGGAAAAGATATCATTCGTTTCCATACTATTTACTGGCCCATCTTTTTGATGTCCCTGGGGGAGCCCCTGCCCAGGCAGATCTTCGGGCATCCCTGGCTGATGATGAACGGCGGAAAGATGAGTAAGTCCAAAGGAAACGTGATTTATGTGGATGACTTGGTGGACTTCTTCGGCGTGGACGCAGTGCGGTACTACATGGTTCACGAGATGCCTTTTGAGAATGACGGAAACGCCACCTGGGAGCTGATCGCGGAGCGCACCAATTCAGACCTGGCAAACACCCTGGGGAACCTGGTGAATCGCACCATCTCCATGAGCAACAAGTATTTCGGCGGCGTGGTGTGCGACAAGGGAGCGGTTCTTACGGAGAAAGACAGCCAGTCAGACCGTGATCTGCGCCTTACAGCTGTCGGCACGCTGACAAAGGCAGCCGGAAAGATGGAGGAACTGCGGGTGGCGGATGCCCTCACAGAGGTCTTCGCCCTGTTCAAGCGCTGCAACAAATATATTGATGAGACCGAGCCCTGGGTGCTGGCCAAGGATCCGGAGAAAGCGGACAGGCTGTCCACTGTGCTCTATAATCTGGTGGAGAGCATCGTCATCGGAGCTTCCCTGCTGGAGCCTTTCATGCCTGAGACTGCGGAGAAGATAGTGGCTCAGCTGAACACTTCCCTGCGGGATTTCGACAAACTGGGGACTTTCGGCCTGTATCCGAATGGTCAGAAAGTGACGGAAAAGCCGGAGATCCTTTTTGCCAGACTGGATATGAAGGAAGTGGAGAAGAAAGAGGAGGAGATCCTGGCCGCCATGCAGGCGGCAGCGGATCATAAGGCTGGGGCTGCGGATAGTGGGGAGACAGCCGGGAATGGGCAGGCCAATGCCTCGGATGCCTCCCGGAGAGGAGAAGCTGGAGATGCAGTCGCAGATATGGAATCAAAGCCGGAGATCACCTACGATGATTTTGCGAAGCTTCAGTTCCAGGTAGGGGAGATCATCTCCTGCGAGGCCGTGCCCAAGTCCAAAAAACTCCTTTGCAGCCAGGTGAAAATCGGCAGCCAGGTGAAGCAGATCGTTTCCGGCATCAAGGCCCATTATGCTCCTGAGGAGATGGTGGGAAAGAAAGTAATGGTATTGGTAAACTTAAAGCCTGCAAAGCTGGCCGGCGTGCTGTCTGAGGGGATGCTTTTGTGCGCTGAGGACGCATCGGGGAATCTGGCGCTGATGACGCCGGAGAAAGCAATGCCTGCGGGAGCGGAGATCTGCTGATGCCCTATGGGGGGAATGCCTGAGACACAGGCTTTACGAAGCCGCCACAAAGCGGCGAAGGAGACGTAAATGGTCAAAGAAGAATTCTATTTTGATTCCAGGGATGGCGAGAGCAAAATCCATGCAGTCCGCTATCGGCCTGAGGATGCAGGAAATATACGCTGCGTCCTGCAGGTGGTGCACGGTATGGCGGAGTATGTTGAGCGCTACGAGGAATTTGCGGCATTTCTGGTGGAGAGGGGCTTTGTGGTCACCGGAGACGACCATCTGGGCCACGGGAAGTCAGTGGGGGAGAAAGGCAGGCAGGGGTACTTCTGCGAGCAGGATCCCGCCACGGTTCTGGTGCGGGACGAGCACAGGCTCAAGAAGATGACAGAGGAGCTTTATCCTCATGTGCCCTATGTGATCATGGGGCACAGCATGGGCTCTTTTATTGTACGCAACTACATCTGCAGGTACGGAACCGGTATATCTGCGGCTGTCGTCATGGGCACCGGTATGCAGCCCAAAGCGGTGCTTCGGATGGCGAAGATGCTGGTGGGCATACAGAAGCTGTTTTGCGGCTCCCGGCATGTAAGCAGGCTCATAGACAAGGTGGCTTTCGGCGGCTATAACAAGGCCATCGCAAATCCCGGGACGCCTTTCGACTGGCTGAGCAGGGAGCAGGAGCGGGTGGAGCGCTATATGGCGGATCCGGACTGCGGATTTGTTTTTACCGTCAACGGATTCGGGGCGCTGTTCACATTGGTGGGCAGGCTCCACAATCCGGAGAATCTGAAAGCGATTCCGAAGAAGCTGCCGGTGTTTTTGCTGTCCGGGGACGCAGACCCGGTGGGGGATTATGGAAAGGGTGTCCGCAAAGCCTATGATTCCCTGAAAGCGGCAGGACTTGAGGACATCACCCTGAAGCTGTACGAGGGCGGAAGACATGAACTGCTGAATGAGATCAACCGGACCCAGGTCATGGAGGATGTGCATGCCTGGGTGGAGAGCAGAGTCCTGTGAACTTTTGCGGAAACGGCGGGAGACATGGATATCAGGGCATTGAGGAGGCCGTACGAGGTCAGGTGGGCAAAGAAAGAGGAATGGGTGCCTGCTATGGAGATGATCTGGCGTACATTTCTGTTATATGAGGGAAAGGAATACCCGGAGAAAGGGGTTCAGCATTTTTTTGACTTCATCACGGGCTTTGAACTGTATGAGGCTTTTCTGGAGGGGGAGTATCTGCTGATGGTGGCGCTGGACGGGGACAGGCTCATCGGAGCGGGCACTGTCAGGGACGGAAACCATCTGTCCCTGCTGTTCGTGGATGAAGCTTACCACCGTCTTGGTGTGGGAAGTTCCATATTAAAGAAATTATGCGATTATGTGAAGACAGAATCGCGGGAACAGCGCATGTCATTGGAGGCGGCGCCTGAGGCCGTGGATTTTTACAAAAAACAGGGGTTTTGCGCCATCTGTCCGGAGATGGAGATTTCCGGCATACGGCTGACACCCATGGAAAAAGTCTTTTAAGACAGGAGGACAATCTTTATGAAGCTTTTTGACCTGGATAGCCCGTTGATGCAGTTCCTGAACAAGGTGGCCGACATGATGTGGCTCAATATCCTGACACTGATCTGCTGTATCCCGATTATCACCGTGGGGCCTGCCATGACGGCACTGCACTATATGGCGCTGAAAATGGCGAGAAATGAGGAGTGCTACATTACCAGAGACTATTTCAAGTCCTTTAAGATGAATCTGCGCCAGGGCATCCTGATCTGGCTCATCCAACTGGTGGTCATTGTGCTCCTGGCGGGGGATTTCCTGATCATGCGCTATTCCGCCGTCAGCTTTGGACAGCCCATGAAAGTCATCCTGATGGTGGTGGCGATAGTGGTGCTGTTTACCTTTACCTTTGTCTATCCCGTGCTGGCCAAGTTCGACAATACCGTGATGCGTACCATCAAGAATGCTTTTTTCATCGGGATCCTGCAGTTCCCGAAGACGATTCTGATGATGATCCTGTCCGTGGTGCCGGCCGTGCTCTTTGTGGTGGCGCCCCAGATTATACCGGTGGTGTTCCTGTTCGGCTTCTCGGCTCCGGCCTGGGCCTCAGCGAAGCTGTATAATAAATTCTTCCGCAAGCTGGAAGACCAGATAGGCGCAAAGGCCGAATCAGAGGGGGAAGAGGGCGCCGAAAACGCGGAGGGAGAGTCCGAAGAGGATGAACGGATATTTAAGGATGAACTGGACGAAAGTCTTCAGGAAGAGCCTCCGCGCATAGAAGAGGCGTGACCTTGGTCATCTTGAACAAGAGGCAATTGAGAAAGTGTACAAAATCACAAAAACAATCAAATTGACGCAAGTTTGTAAGCATTTTTCAGGTTTTGCCCAAAAATCTTTGTGGAATAGTGGTATGGTATAAAGTGTGTTTTTTCGTTATACTGAGTACAGGGTGAAGCGATGGGAGGCCATCGTTAAAACTAGAAAAAGAAACCATGCAAACGTGAAAGGAGTTTTCTATTATGGCAAGTTTATCTTTGAAGAATGTCTGCAAGGTGTATCCTAACGGCTTCGAGGCAGTTAAGGACTTCAATCTGGAAATCGCAGATAAGGAATTCATCATCTTCGTAGGACCTTCCGGATGTGGTAAGTCCACCACTCTCCGTATGATCGCTGGTCTGGAAGACATTTCCTCCGGTGAACTGAAGATTGGTGACAGGGTTGTAAATGATGTAGAGCCCAAGGATCGTGATATCGCAATGGTATTCCAGAACTACGCTCTGTATCCTCATATGTCCGTGTATGACAATATGGCATTCGGCCTGAAGCTGAGGAAAGTTCCCAAGGATCAGATCGATAAGATGGTTAAGGAAGCCGCCAAGATTCTGGATCTGACTCCCCTCCTTGATCGTAAGCCGAAGGCTCTGTCCGGTGGTCAGAGACAGCGTGTTGCCATGGGTCGTGCTATCGTGCGTAATCCTAAGGTATTCCTGATGGATGAGCCTCTGTCCAACCTGGATGCAAAGCTGCGTGTGCAGATGCGTGTTGAGATTTCCAAGCTCCATCAGAGACTGGGCACCACCATCATCTACGTTACACATGACCAGACCGAGGCTATGACACTTGGTACCAGGATCGTTGTTATGAAAGACGGCGTTATCCAGCAGGTTGACACCCCTCAGAATCTGTATGAGAAGCCTCAGAACCTGTTCGTTGCAGGATTCATGGGATCTCCTCAGATGAACTTCCTGGATGCAAAGGTTAAGGTAAGCGGCAATTCCGCAAGCCTTGAAATCGCAGGCCGCAGCATTGTTCTTCCGGAAGCAAAGGCGAAGAAGCTGATTGCCGGCGGCTATGACGGCAAGGTGGTTACATTCGGTATCCGTCCTGAGAACATCTCCGATGCACCTGAGTTCCTTGAGAAGTGCGATCAGAAGAGCGTGTTCGAGTCCTCCGTCAGAGTATACGAGCTGCTGGGTGCAGAAGTTTATCTGTACTTTGATCTGGAAGAGTTCCCTATCACTGCAAGGGTTGCTCCCAACACTACATCAAGACCTGGTGACAAGATCAAATTTGCCTTTGACATCGAAAAGATTCATGTATTCGACAAAGAGACCGAGCAGATCATCACGAACTAGTACGAGAAACATAGGGGGTGTCGGAGACGGCACCCCTTTTTTCTTCAAGACGAAAATTTTTATACTAAAAATACTAGCCTGATTGGTGTGAACGCTAAGGGGCAGATGGGAGATTACATGATTTCAAGTCAGACGATTCAGACCAGTATAGATGAACTGAAAGCTATCACGAAAGTGGACCTGTGTGTCTATGATCTATCAGGCACGCCGGTGGCCTCCACGACAACGCAGCTTGACATTACTGCGGATCTGATCAGCGGATTCGCATATTCCCCTGCAGACAGCCAGGTGATCGGAGTGCATCATCTGCTGAAGATCATGGACGAGGGAGAGCTTCTGTATATTTTGGTGGCGAAAGGCTCCAGCGAAGATATCTATATGATAGGGAAGATTGCAGTGTGCCAGCTGCAGAACCTGATCATAGCCTACAAGGAAAGGTTCGACAGGAACAATTTCTTCCAGAATCTTTTGTTGGATAATCTGTTACTGGTGGATATCTACAACAGGGCAAAGAAGCTCCATGTAGAGGTGGCAGTACCCAGGGCGGTATTTTTGGTGGAGACCCGGCTGGAGAAAGACGGCGTTGTGATGGAACTTCTTAAGGGCATGTTTTCCAGCCATGCCGGGGACTACATTACGGCAGTGGACGAGAGCAGTGTCATTTTGATCAAGGCCTTGGAGCCGGATTATACCAATGATACGCTTCTGGAGATCGCAGACGTCATTGTAGGCATGATGAACGCGGAGGCCATGCTGAATGTAAAGGTGGCTATCGGCACGGTGGTTCAGGAGCTGAAAGACGTTTCCAAATCCTACAAGGAAGCCAAGATGGCGCTGGATGTAGGCAAGATTTTCTATGCGGAGAAGAATGTGGTGGCGTACAACACACTGGGCATTGGCCGTTTGATCTATCAGCTGCCGGTGAACCTGTGCAGGATTTTCATCGATGAGATCTTCGGCGACAATGTGCCCTACGACCTGGACGATGAGACTCTTACCACCATCAACAAATTCTTCGAGAACAACCTGAATGTGTCCGAGACCTCCAGGCAGCTGTTCGTACACAGGAACACATTGGTGTACCGCATTGAGAAGCTTCAGAAGAGCATGGGACTGGATTTGCGCAATTTCGACGACGCTTTGACGTTTAAAATTGCACTGATGGTAGTGAATTACATGAAATATCTGGACAGTATTGATTATTGAGTAATGGTTTGGCTTTTGGAAGCGGGAAAGGTTTTGGGTCCTGTCTAAAAAGAAACATACATAAATATCTCATTTGGAATAAGTGAGACAACCCCCCGAATATATTTAGGTGGAAGCCATCTTTCGATAGATGAGGTCATCAAAATAGATTCGGGGGATTTTTTATGGTATATGAGAAGAAAGTGAAGTATCTGGATTACTTTGAGGGAGGAATGCGGGTCAGAGGGGGAGGCTTTGTAAAGCTGGAGATGCGGGACGGGACGCTGCGGATAGAGCTGGCTCTGACCGGGCTGCACCATACGGATACCTTTGCCCGGGATGTGATGCTCTGCGGCAGGGACAGGGAGGAAAGCTGCGGCAAGATCGAGATCTGCGCCGGGAGAGGGCAGTACAGGCAGCAATGGAGAAATCTGGAAAACATCGGCGGCACCGGGATTGGCTATGGAGAGCTTTGCGGGATCCACATCCCACTGGGGGGAGGGCGCCAGGTTTCCGGCAGGTGGCAGGAAAAGGAGGAGGAAAACAGTAGACATGAGAGCATATTGGCGGAGCCAGAGAAAATGGAGCCAAAGGAGATCAGGGTAGAAGCATTCGAGGAAGAAAAAATCCGGGAAGAAGCGGAAGCGGTGTCTGCCGGAGAGGGAGGGGAGGGAAGCGGAGGAGAACTGCAGGGCAGCAGCATGGAAACGGCAACAGATATCGAAACATGGATGCAGGAGGAGACAGAGGATATGATAGGTGGCAGGAAGCGCCATGGAGGGGAGATGTATAGGGAGGCAGGCCGCCACCAGGCGACGGACGGGATGGAAGACGACAGCGCGCGCGGAAAGAGGCTTAGGGACCTGGAAGCCGGGACGGCGGGTCAGGAGAATGTACGGCTGATGAAACGGGAAGATAGGCACGAAAGGACGGACATGACAGGGGAAAATCAGGACAATGGCCACAGCAGGCCGGAAGCGGTAAAGGGCGACGGCAGCAGAGTGGAATGGAAAGCGGATAGCGCCAGGCAGCGCAAACATTCCGGAGAATCTGCCAAAACCGCGCCTGTAAAGCTTATGGAGGACAAGTGGTCGCAGCTATGGGCCATCTATCCACACATCCGCCCTTTCCAGGATGCCAGGGAATACCTCTCCATCGGCCCGGCTGACTTTGTGCTGTTTCCGGAGGCCTTTTACAAAGCCGCCAACAACAGCTTCCTGCTCCACGGCTATTACAATTATCATCATCTGCTTCTGGCCAGAGTGGAGAGGAGAGGGGAGAGCGTCTATTACATAGGGGTGCCCGGGAACTTCTACGAGAGGGAGAAGCAGGTGGCCATCATGTTCGGGTTTGAAAGCTTCGAATGTGCCGAGGAGCCGGCCCAGGCCGGGGATTTCGGGTATTATATGATGCGGGCGCAGATTTAAGCGAAGATGCTCAGTCTGCGCATATTGAAAGCCCCTCCCCGTCAAAAGAGGGAATAAAGCTTTCGGCAGCCGTGCCGCCCTCCTGCACATAACCTCGCTCAATGCCGATCCTCTCCGCAAAGTCCAGTACCCGCGCATATTCTGCCTCTGTCACCTGGCGGGACAGAGACGAATCGGCAAGTTCCGGAAGCCGGCGCAGATGCTCCATCGGCGTATACTGATTCAGGATACTGACATAAATGTCATTTCCATAGGTGTCATGAAGATAGCGCAGCACCCGCTTGGAGTCCCCCGCGCAGTCCGGAAGCAGCAAATGCCGTACGATGACGCCCTTTTCCATCAGCCCGCTGTCAGGGGAAATGACAGGGCTGCCCACCTGCCGGAACATTTCCCCGATTGCGGCGCAGGCTTTTTCAAAATAATCCGGGGCATGGGAATAAAGGGCGGAGAGCCGGGGAGATTGGTACTTTAAGTCCGGCAGATAGATGTCCACCAAACCTGCCAGCATCCGCAGGGAGGAGACCTCTTCATACCCGGAGCTATTGTATACAACAGGGATGTTCAGCCCCTGCCTTTTGGCTGTGGCCAGAGCCAGGCATACCTGGGGCAGGAAATGCCCGGCCGTGACCAGGTTGATATTGACGGCGCCTTTTTCCTGGAGCTCCAGGAAAATCCGGGACAGCCGCTCTAAGGACAGGACATGCCCCCGCTTTCCCAGGGCGATGTCATGGTTCTGGCAGAAGACACAGCGCAGGCCGCAGCCAGAGAAGAACACTGCGCCGGAACCGCCGGCGCCGCAGATACAGGGCTCCTCCCAGAAGTGCAGGGCTGCCCTGGCTGCCGCCACTTCGGCGCCCTGGCCGCAGAAGCCCGTCTTTCCCGCCCTGCGGTCCGCGTGGCACATGCGCGGACAGAGGGCGCAGTCGCTCATTATGGCATCAATTGTCTCAAGAGTCATCTCCATGGAATCGTCCCCCGGATTACAGCTGTTCCTTTTACTGCGATCATCATATCACGCTGTTTGGATTTTCACAAGTTTTACCATACAAAAACCGCACCCCTTCAAGGCCGATACAGCTCCACCCGGCTGCCTTGCGGCACATAGGAGATTCCGCTTAGTGCTGCTTTGTTCCCAACCTGACACGATTCGCGGATTCCCATTGCGCAAGACCGAATTTCATCACTGTACCGGACCTTGAAGAGGTACGGCTTTTTTAGTATAGCGTAAACCGCGGGATGTTGTCAAGGAGAAATGGAATTCTTTCATCTGAGACTCATCCCTGACGGAACACAATTCTTTTATCCATCCATTTAACAAATGTATCATTTTCTCCAAAAGGCGCTGTTTTCCTATGCTATTTTGCCTGAACCATACCATCCCATTTGTAAAATTCTATTATTGAAATAGTGTTTCTTGATAAAATATCAGGCACAATGTACAATTCAATTAGTTTTACATGAAAAGCGCTGATCTGGTAGAAACTACAACAAAAATAAAGGAGGAAGCTTATTATGAAGCTGAAAAAAGTTATGGCACTGACTTTGGCTGCTGTCCTGTCTCTTTCTGCGCTGGCTGGCTGCGGCAAGGATGACCAGCCCGCATCGGGAGAGAGCAAATCTTCTAAAACAGAGGAAGACAAAAAAGACGAATCCAAACAGGAAGCGGGAGGAGAGGAGGGAGGAATGCTTGACAGCGTTACTTTCCCCCTGGCAGAGCCCGTCACCTTTACCGCAGTGGCAGGAATGAACGGCGACTATACCATGACGGACAATATCGCCATGCAGAAATCCCTGGAGAATACCAATATCCAGATAGACTTTACCAATGTACTGCATTCGGAGCTGGCCGAGAAACTCAGCACCATGATCAACGGAAACAACTATCCCGATATCTTCATTAAAAATAATTTAGATGCCGACAAATACGGAAAGCAGGGTATCGTGATCCCCCTGGAGGATCTGATCAGAACATATGCACCCAACCTGACGGCTCTGCTGGACGAAAGAGACGGATGGCAGTATATTACCGCTTCCGACGGCCATATCTACGGCCTGCCCCAGGTGGACCTGCCCGGTGTAAGCAGACCGGCCTACTGGATCAACAAAAAGTGGATGGACAATCTGGGCTTAAAGGAGCCCACCAGCTTCGATGAGCTGTACGAAGTGCTGAAAGCATTCAAGGAGCAGGATGCCAACGGAAACGGAGATCCCGACGATGAGATTCCTCTGTTCTGCAATTCCTGGCTGAATCCTTTCTTCCTGCTGCAGTACGCGGATTTTCCCAATACGGGGAAAGACGGCATCATAGACGGCGAGCTGCGCTATGTGCCGGCTACGGAAGAGTATAAGGAATTCCTGGCTTATGCCACAAAGCTGTACCAGGAGGGACTGATGTACAAGAACAGCTTTACCACGTCCCATGACGAGCAGGCGCCCATCGGCCAGTCCGGGGATGTGCTGGGTTCTTTCTTTGACGCAGGCGCGTTCCTGACCGTAGGACGTGACCATGACGAGGATTATATTGCGCTGACTCCTTGGGACGACTGCCTGGATCTGAGCCCCGGCATCTCCGGCGGCACTCTGGCTATCTCCGATAAATGCGAGCGTCCCGAGGTAGTGGTGGCCTGGGCCGATCAGTTCTATACGGAAGAGGGCGGTAAGCTGGCCTGGATGGGCGTGGAAGGCGAGACTTATCAGTACAACGACCAGGGAGAATGGGAATGGCTCCTTGACAAGGGACACGGCGAGGATATTACCACCGTCCGTGCCAGCTCGGCCATCCAGGGCGGCGGCCAGGCTCACCCCTCCGTACAGCCCAGAGCGTGGATGGAAAGCATGTCCGCCAATGTGGATCCGGACGAAGTCTACCTGAACCAGCAGAGACTGAAACTCATCGAGCACGGCCAGGTGCCCTGGCCCAAGCTGACCTATACGGACGATCAGCAGAAAGAGATGTCCACCATCGGCGCAGACATTAACCCCTATGTGGATGAGTACATGGCATTCGTGGTCACCGGAGAGCTGAATCTGGAGGACAGCTGGGAGGAATATATCGGCAAGCTCAAAGAGATGGGCCTGGAGCGTCTGGAAGCAATCTATAAAGAGGCTTATGATGCGGCTATGGGTCGCTAACCTTTTGTGAATGTAGCGGCGGAGACTGTGCCTGTCACAGGAAGCCCGGCGGCGAAGAGTCGGCAGCGATTCTTTGCCGCCTTTTTGAAAGGAGCAAGAATCATCCATGATTACACAGAAAAAAAAGGAATCTTCCGGAGTCCGTCTGCTGAAAAACATAAAGAAACACTGGATCCTCTACCTGATGATCACACCGGTGGTACTCTATTATGTTATTTTTTCCTATGTCCCTATGTACGGCGTCCTGCTGGCCTTTAAAGATTACCAGATCAAAAAGGGAATCCTGGGAAGTCCCTGGGTGGGATTTGAACATTTTCAGCGTTTCTTCAGCGCCTACGATTTTGAGCGCCTGCTCATGAATACCATAGGCCTAAGCGTCTACGGCATGTTAGCCGGCTTCCCCATCCCCATCATCTTTGCCCTGATGCTGAATTACCTGCGCCACACAAAGCTGAAAAAGGTAATACAGATGGTATCCTATGCGCCGTACTTTATCTCCACCGTGGTCATCTGCGGTATGATTACCATCTTCATGTCCCAGGATTCCAGTATTTTCAATGTATTCCGGGGATTCTTCGGACTGGAACCTGTCAATTTTCTGGCAAAGGCAGAATGGTTCAAGCACATTTATGTGTGGAGCGGTATATGGCAGGGCATGGGCTGGAGCTCCATCATCTACATATCCGCCCTGGCCGGAGTGGACTATGAGATGCACGAGGCGGCCATCGTGGACGGCGCCACCAAAATCCAGCGGATGATCCATGTGGATCTGCCCTCCATTAAGCCTACGATCCTCATGCTGCTCATCCTCCAGATGGGAGGACTTCTGGGCGTTGGCTTTGAGAAAGTATATCTGCTGCAGAACTCTTTAAACAGGAGCGCCGCGTCCGTTATCTCCACTTATGTCTATGAGGTAGGTTTGATTCATTCCGACTATGGCTATTCCACTGCGGTAGGCCTGTTCAACTCTGTGATCAGCCTGATTTTGGTGGTTGGCTCCAATCAGTTGAGCAAGAAGTTCGCGGGCGAAAGTCTGTTTTAAGCAAGGAGGAGATAGAAATGAAGTGGAGAAAATCGGGAGACAGGAGATCCTACTCCGACAAGGTATTCGATATCGTCAATCTGTTGATCATGATCATGCTGCTGGTGGTCTTTATCTGGCCTCTCTGGTTCGTGGTGATCGCCTCCTTCAGCGACCCCAATCAGGTGTGGCTGGGAAACGTAGTGCTGTGGCCCAAAGGCTTTACATTGGTTTCCTATGAGGAGCTGCTGAAGTATGAGCGGATCTGGATCGGATATGCCAATACCATATTCTATACCGTAGTGGGAACCCTGGTCAACCTTATCATGACAGTGTGCGGCGCATATCCTCTTTCCCGGAAAGATTTTATGCCCAGACATTTTGTCATGGTCCTGCTGCTGATCACCATGTATTTTTCCGGCGGCCTGATTCCCACCTATCTGGTGGTGAGCAAGCTGGGACTGATCAATACCCGCTGGGCCATGATCATACCCGGAGCCATGTCCGTCTACAATATGATCGTTACCAGGACCTATTTCATGAACAGCATTCCCCCCTCGCTCCAGGAGGCCGCCACCCTGGACGGAGCCAGCTCTTTCCAGTATCTGGTGCGGGTGGTGCTGCCCCTGTCCAAACCTATTCTGGCCGTAATCGGACTGTACTACGCGGTGGGACACTGGAATGATTTCTACTCGGCGCTGATCTATATCTACGACGAGAATCTGCTGCCCCTGCAGTCTTTCCTCAGGGATATTCTGATGTCCACTAAGCTGACGCTGAACAATACGTCAAGTATGGATATGGCCACGGTGGCCGCCAAGGCGCAGCTGGCGCAGACTTTGAAATACAGCGTGATCATTGTGTCCACGGTGCCTGTGCTGTGTATTTATCCTTTTATCCAGAAGTACTTTGTCAAGGGCGTGATGATCGGTTCCGTAAAGGGCTGAGCAGAGAGAGCAGGTGATTCCCGGGGGACAGGCAGATGCTACTGCTGTGCCCCCCCTGCCTGGCTCCGGTACTGAGAGGGTGTCAGACCCGTATCCTGCTTGAACTTGCGGCGGAAGCTGGAGGTATTCAGATACCCTACCGCTACGCTGATCTCATCAATGGATTGATCTGTGTTCAGGAGCAATTCTCTGGCTCTGTCAAGGCGCAGTTTCCATATGTAATCGGAAAAGTTCTGATTCACTTCCTTTTTTACCAGATAGCTGATATAGGCAATGCTCACATGAAACTGTTCCGCAAGCTGATTGATAGAAAAGTCCGGCTGGGTGAAATTCTTCTCCATCTGGTCCTTTAAGTGGAAAGAGCTGGCGGATTTGGCAGTCCATTGTTCCCGGAAGAAATCTGTCAGTTTCCGGATATTGGCCTGGATGGCGGCGGCATTTTCCCCGTAGGAACAGCTGCGGCACAGATACAGCGCCTCAAAATAGAGATTGCTGTAGGACTTGAAGCGGATGTCCGAGTGCTCCATGGCATTGGCTATGACCGCCAGCAGGTCAATGAGAATACAGTGGGCAAAAAAGTCCGGAATCTGTCTGTCCATGGACTCTGACTGGTCTATGATGCGGAGCAATTCCCCTATATAGCCGTCGGCCTCTTCAAACTGGTAATTCTGCAGAGAGGACGACAGGCTGCCCAGCAGATCATTGGGATAGACCAAGGCAGAGCCGCCGGTCAGCAGCGGGGACACCTCATGGTAGGTTACCACAGACATCTGCCCCCAAAGGCTGCTGGCCTGAATGGCCTGCTCGTACAGAGAGGGGATGTCCAGCGGAGAGTCGGAGCATTCGCTTAAGGAGGAAAGATAGCCCTTTTCCTGCTGCAGGTCTGTCAGGAGGAGCTTGAGCACCTCGTCCTTATTGGGCTCGGGACCGGAGTAATTGATCAGCAGTATAGCCGTATCCCCGGCAGTCTCGAGAATAACGCAGGAATCCTCCACATTCAGGGAGCGGCAGAAAAACTCCACAATCTTGCCGCAGGGGAAAGGGGCTCTGGGGGATTTCATCTTCACCGCAAAGAGCAGCACATCGGAGTCCGCGCCGAAGAGGCGGTCAATGTCCGGAAGCTCCCTCCAGCCGGCAGTGGCGTGGTTCGAGGTGATGATATTGTCCAGTATGGATTTCTGGATAGAGAGCTTATATTTCTCCAGTTTGTCCTGCAGCTGGCGGTTCTGGAGATTGGAATCCGCAAAGGTCTGGTCCAGCTGTTCCAGGTAGCTCTGGCGCTTGTCCGGAGACGCCACGATCTTCTGGGTCAGCTTATGCAGGGGCAGGTAGGTACTTCTCATGGACAATAGAAGCAGCAAAAATCCCAAAAATCCCAGGACAAAGAGAATCAGATAGGCTGTCCGAAAGGCGGAATTGACCTGTCCCAGCAGTACCCGGTTGGAGATCAGGGAAAGCATCAAAAAGCCGTTGCTCAATCCGCCGCTGACGCACAGGGAGGTATTGTTGTCAATGGGATAGATGCCGTCTTTTGGCTCAAAGGAATCCATGTAGGGCATCAGAAGCTCTGTGTTTTCTCCGGCTATGATATTTTTTCCGGAATCCAGCAGGGCGATGGCGGGCATCTCGCTGGAGGAGGTCTGCAGGCAGAGCTGTTCTATCTCCCGTGTATCCACCAAAAAGTATGTGATATCATTGGAGTAAGAGCTGTTGACAGGGAAGTAGATCAGCTGGTTCTCGTTGCCCTCCTGCAGGTACAGAAGCTGGTTCTGCCTGCTGTCCAGGTAGGGCGTCGGGTCGAAGACAAAGAGGTAGGGCGTCAGCATATGGAAAGCGCCCTCTTTATATTCCGTGACGGCCTGGGAGGAGGTGACTACATCGCGGTTCTTATTGAGATAAATGACGGATTTTATGTAGGGGCGGCCTGCGATGTATTTTCTGATTTCTTTGTAGGCCAGGTATTGGCGTCCCTGATCCGTGGTATATTTGGCAAAGATAATGTTGATATTGTCTTTGATGGAATTGTTTACTATGTTCATGGTGTCAAATTCTTCTGCCAGAGTCTGCCGGACATTGTGGAGCTGTTCCTGAGAGGAAATAGTGAGCTGTTCCAGATAAAGCTTTGCAAGCTGGCTGCGGACGATGTAGAAAAAGCCTGTGATCAGGAAACAGAATATGATAAAGTAGGACAGAAAATAACGCAAGCGCGTACTGCCCGCAGTCTTGCGCGGGTAGGGTTTTCTGAATTTCATACTACACTCCTTTTAACTGCGCTGTATCTCGTAGAATACGCTGTGATATTTCTATAATAAAATCTTTCCTTGGATTCTATTATAGAACTCGGATAATAGAATCCTTTCCTTGGATTCTATTATATAAGAACAGCCATCAAATTGCAATATGCCCAATATCCCGGAAGACGAAACGAAAAGCGAAGCCGGAAAAGATGCGGTATGTCTGTAGGACGGAGGTGGGGAGAGGTACCTTGACTATAGCGAAAAGCAGATTTTTGATTTATGCTATGGACATCCCTCTTATTTTTTAGTATTCTATTTCTATATAGAATTCAGAAAGGATGGGTGAGAGGATGAATGTTTATAGTTGTTTTCCGGAGGGAACCGCAAAGGCGCTTACCATGAGCTATGATGATGGCAGGCTGCAGGATGAGCGCCTGGTGGATATTTTTAATCGAAACGGGATCAAGGGGACATTTAACCTCAATTACGGCCTGATGGAAAAAGGCGAACCCTGGCTTGCCAGGGAGAGAGTCAGGGAACTTTATCAGGGGCATGAGGTGGCAACCCATTGCCTGACCCATCCTACCATAGCCCGCTGCTCTATGGTGGAGGCAGCCTATGAGATTCTGGAGGACAGGAAAGGGCTGGAGAGCCTGACAGGCGGATTGGTGCGGGGGCATGCCTACCCAAACGGTTCCTATAGCCCGGAAATCAAGCAATTGTTTCACCAGCTTGGGATTGCCTATGCCAGGGTGGGGGAACCCAAGGGGGACTACGAATTGCCGGAAGATTCTATGGAGTGGCATCCCACCTGTCATCACAATGATCCGGAGCTGATGGAAAAAGCGGCACGTTTTGCCAACTTCGGAACACAGAAGTCCCTGAAGCTGATGTATGTGTGGGGGCACAGCTATGAATTTGACGACAGGGACAATTGGGGAGTGATAGAGGAATTCTGCCGTTACATGGGAGGCAGGCAGGACATTTGGTATGCTACAAACATAGAAATCGTTGATTATATGGAAGCGTTAAACCGTTTGAAATTCTCAGGGGATAACAGGATGGTATATAATCCCAGTGCTGTCAGTGTGTGGCTGCAAATAGATGGTAAAAAGATCGTGGAGGTAAAAGGCGGCACTACGGTGAACCTTACAAAATAAGCTGGTATCAGAAGAAGCAAAAAACTTTTGATACAGCAGAAAAGAGGAGACAGATATGCTTTTTGAAGACATGGACAGAATCGTGTTCGCGGGAGACTCCGTGACGGACATGGGCAGCGCCCAGCCGGTGGGAGAGGGGCTGTTTGACAACTTGGGCATGGGATATGTTCGAATTATCGACAATATGCTGGCGGCGTATTATCCGGAGCGGCGGATCCGCGTGACCAATTCCGGCATCTCGGGCAATACCAGCAGAGATCTGCTGGAAAGGTTCCGGCGGGATGTGGTGGATTTGAAGCCGGACTGGGTCTCCATCTGCATCGGTATCAACGATGTGTGGAGACAGTTCGACACCCCGGCCATGCCGGACGGGCAGGTGATGCCGGAGGAATATGAGCGGAATGTGGAACAGATGATTCTGGCGGTAAAGGAAGACGTGAAAGGGATATTCCTGCTTTCCCCCTATTATATGGAGCCGAACCGTGAGGACAGGATGCGGGCCAGGATGGACGAGTATGTGGCTATCTGCGGAGAGCTTGCAAAGAAGCATGGCTGCATCTTCGTGGATTTCCAGAAAGTCTATGAGGACTACTGCAAAATCCGTCATTCCACGTTCATTGCCTGGGACAGGGTTCATCCCAACCGGGTGGGAGCCACGCTGATGGCAAGGGCGTTTCTGGAGAAATGCGGATTCGACTATAGCCACTGAGACGGAAAGCGCTGCGCGGGGTCGGGCATTTGGATGAAAGCTCCGGGCATGAAACGGCAAAGACAGGCCATGATATACGGTGTCTTTCGTCTATGAGGAGGCATGGCTATGGGAACTGTTCTCAGGCAAAGGGAATAGCAGTGTTCTTGGGCTATGGGGAGGCGCTGCGGAGAGGACAGGCGGCAAAAGACATCAAACGAATAGGAAGAACAGATAGAAAGACAATATTAAGAAGACAATATCAGGAAGACAAAAAGCAAAGAGAGAGGGGTTAAAAATCATGAACAAAAGCGCATTTCATCAGTTATCTTACGGGGTATATGTAGTCAGTACATGGGACAAGGGAAGAGCCACGGGCTGCACGGCCAATAGTGCCATGCAGATTACGTCAGAGCCCGCCACCATTGCCGTGAGCATCAACCACGACAACTACACAAACCAGTGCATCCAGGACACCGGGAAATTCGCCATTTCCATTCTGGGGGAGAATTCCAAGCCCGGCATTATCGGCACCTTTGGATTCAAGAGCGGGAAAGACTGCAATAAATTTGACGAGGTGGACTATGCGGTCAAGGGCTTCCTGCCGGTGGTGACGGACGCCTGCGCATATATTGTCTGCGAGGTCATTGACAAGATGGAGACGTCCACACATACCGTATTCCTGGGCAAGGTGCTGGACGCGGATATCCTGAAGAAAGACACCCCCATGACTTATTCGTATTATCATAATGTCATCAAAGGGAAGAGCCCCAAGAACGCGCCTACTTATATAGCGGAGTAGGCGGAGGAACCGGTGGGCAGTTGACCTGGCAGCAGCACCGGAACCGGTGGGCAGACTGCGCATGACAGGAGCAAGGCAATAGAACAAGGAGGCATTCCGGGGAAGCGGATATACAATAAGAGGGGCGTTTTGCTATAGAACACAGGGGATTGCAGGACGCGATGAGGGGCGGTACATGAAGATAAAAGTAAAAGAGATGGCGATTGAGGAGGTGCTGGCGCGTCCCGTGGGACTTCACCAGAACCCCGTTAGGCCTATGCGGATTTTCAGGCTGCTTTTAAAGCTGCTGTCTATACCGGACTTGCGGGCGACGCATTTTTCTCATAGGGAAATCGGCATGGAGAGGCTGGGAAAGGGGGAACCCTGCCTGATTCTCATGAATCATTCCAGCTTCATCGACTTGAAGATCGCGGCCGCCCTCCTCTATCCAAGACCTTTCAATGTGGTATGTACCTCGGACGGATTCGTGGGAAAGAACCGGCTCATGCGTGCCATCGGCTGCATTCCCACAAAGAAATTCGTCACGGACATGGTGCTGGTCCGGGACATGCTCTATGCCCTGAAGCAGCTGAAAAGCTCCGTGCTGATGTTTCCGGAGGCCAGCTACAGCTTCGACGGCACAGCCACGCCCCTGCCGGACAGTCTGGGGAAATGCCTGAAGATCCTGGGGGCGCCGGTGGTGATGATCCGCACCTACGGGGCTTTTTCCAGAGATCCTTTGTACAACAATCTGAAGCTGCGAAAAGTGGACGTGTCCGCGGACATGGAATACCTCCTGTCCCCGGAGGAGATCCGGCAGAAATCCGCCGGGGAACTGAACGAGCTTTTGCAGGAGAAATTCTCCTTTGACAACTTCCGCTGGCAGCAGGAGAACCAAATTCGCATCACGGAAAGCTTCCGGGCCGACTGCCTCAACCGTGTCCTGTACAAATGTCCCCATTGCGCCGCAGAGGGGCAGATGCTGGGCCAGGGCAGCAGGATCCAGTGCGGAAGCTGCGGGAAAGCATACGAGCTGACAGAATACGGCTTTCTGGAGGCAGTGGAGGGGGAGACCGAGTTCGCGCATGTGCCGGACTGGTATCGCTGGGAGCGGGACAGCGTGCGAAGAGAGCTGGAGGAGGGAACCTATCTGCTGGATGTGCCCGTGGACATCTGCATGCTGGTGGACACGAAGAGCATCTACCGGGTGGGAACGGGACGTCTGCGCCATACCACAGAGGGCTTCCACCTTACGGGCTGTGACGGAAAGCTGGACTATTTTCAGAAGCCCGGGGCTTCCTATAGCCTGTATTCGGACTACTATTGGTACGAGATAGGGGATGTGATCAGCATCGGAAATGGGGACGTGCTGTATTACTGCTTCCCCACAGAGGGCGGAGATGTGGTGGCGAAGACCAGGCTGGCTGCGGAGGAACTTTATAAAATCACCAGGAGGCATAAGGGCGCTGGCGGTGCCTGAGAGGGCGTAGGGTCGGGGACGGAAGTTGCGGGAAGTATGCCTGCGGTCAATCTAAATCAGGGTATAGGGCATGATGAAAGTTGCCAAAGGACTTGACAGAGTTATCTATATGAGGTAGACTGAAAAAGATGCCGGGGCATTGGATTGGATTTGTGCCTGCCCGGTAGTAAAATTTATATAAAAAAGAAAGGGAGGACTTTATGCGAAGCATTGTAATGGAGGATACTGCAAAATAAATATTGCAGAGGGTAGCGCCTGTAGGATTCTGCAGGTCTGCTTCATGTGCCGGTAATTCCTGCCGGCTGCCGTACAATGTGCTTCGTATAGAGGTTTAGCCCTGTATGTTATATGTCAGGTTCTGCGTTTTTTGCTCTCCGGGGGAGAGGGGACTTTGACATCTGGGAGAGAATCATTTGATTGAGAGCATAAGTGTATAGCTATGCTCTTTTTTTAATGCACATACTTCATAAAAGAAATATGTCAGGAAGCCAACGGTTCCAGGCTCGGCGGGCAGGACTTGTTTAATCGCTTGGACTGCGCGGGAAATCCGGTGGGGAAAAGGGACCGGGTCCGGCGGGGACAGGGCTTGATATGAAAATCGCTTCGGGCATGGGGAGGCACGGCAACGGGATGGGCAGAGGAAAGCAGGGAATCCTGTAAAACAGGAAGAAATGATTGGAAAGAATGATTAGAACAAATGGTTAGAACAAATGGCTGGAAGAAGAACGAAAAGTCAGAAAAAGCATCCGCCAAAGCGGCAAAAGGAGTTATCATGAAAAAGATAGAGGAAATATTGGAAT
>CATKYJ010000041.1 GCA_949840885.1 uncultured Acetatifactor sp. | reverse complement strand
GCAGGCCGGAAAGCAGGCGGCGGACCGAGAAGCTTTTGCAGGGCAGGCCGGAAAGCAGGCGGCGGACCGAGAAGCTTTTGCAGGGCAGGCCGGAAAGCAGGCTACGGGCCGAGAAGCGTCTGCAGGGCGAACCGGAAAGCAGGTCACAAACCGAGAAGCTTTTGCAGGGCGAACCGAAAAGCAGGCGGCGGGCCGAGAAGTGTCTGCAGGGCAGGCCGAAAAGTCGCCCGCAGGCCGGGAAGAGGCAGGCAGACCGGATGGGACCTTGGGAAGTCCGCTCCGGAGCGGCTCTTGGGACGGCATGAAAGTCTGCCGGTCTGCTGCATGTGACGGCTTGCGGCAGAGCGCCAGGCGGAATGCAGGGCAAAGATTAGGATAATCCCTCTGAAAAGACAGGAGGGATTTTTTTATGCGTGAAAAAATATTTTTACAGGCGGAACATATCGCGGTAAGCTTCGGAGAGCAAAAGGTTCTGGATTTCGACAGATTTGTAGTATATCAGGGAGAGCGCATCGGGCTGGTGGGGGCCAACGGCGCGGGCAAGACCACGCTTCTGCGGGTGCTGGCCGGGGAGCTGGAGCCGGACGCAGGCACCGTGAGGCTCATGTGCGACACCCACTTTTTCAGGCAGTTTTCCGAGGGGATCGATCCTTTTGAGCTGAACGGGAAAGAAACCAAAGCCATGCGGGTCCAGGACAAGATATGGCAGGAGACCGTCAGCGGCGGCGAGGACACCAGGATGCGGCTGGCCTGGATGTTCAGCAGCGCAAAGCGCCTGGTGTTCCTGGACGAGCCCACGGCCAATCTGGACATGAAAGGGATCGCCCTCTTGAAGCGCAAGCTCCTGGAGCTGGACACCATGATTATCGTCAGCCATGACAGAGCCCTGCTCAATGCGCTCTGCACCAGAATCGTGGAGGTCAGAGACGGAAAGCTGACCAGCTACGAGGGGAACTATGACGACTATACCCGGCTGAAAGAGCAGGCTGTCCGGAGGCAGTGGACGGAGTACGAGAATTATACCAGCGAAAAGAAACGGCTGGAAAAAGTCTATGTACAGAAAAAGCAAAAGGCCGCGTCCATCGAAAAACTGCCCAAAGGCATGACACCCAGGGAGGCGGGGCTTCGCAATTTCCTCTCCAAACATCCCAAGGACGCCAAAGCCGGCAGGATGGAGGCCTCCGCCAAAAACGTCCTGGAGCGGCTGGAGCATATGGAGGTAAAGGAGAAACCCAGGGAGCTGCCCAAAATGCGCCCAGACTTTCGCCTGACCAACCCGCCGGAGAACGCGGTGGTGATCAGGGGGGAGGGGATCTCTTTCTCCTATGAAAACGGCGCGGAAATCTTCCGGGACGCCTCTTTCCAGATCCGGAACCGGAGCCGTGTGGCCGTGGTGGGGGAGAACGGCATGGGAAAGACCACGCTGCTGAAACTGATCCGGGAGGAATATCCGCTGGAGGAAGGCTCTATCTACGTGGTGCCAAAGGCCTCCATCGGGCTCCTTGACCAGAACATGGCCTCCATTGACTATGATAAGACAGTCATTGAGAACGTGATGAAAGACAGCGTGCAGAGTGAAAGCATTGCCAGGACGATTCTGGCCAGACTCCTGCTGTCCGCCCAGGACATGGGCAAGAAAGCCGCCGTCCTCTCCGGCGGGGAGCGGATTAAGCTGGCATTTGCCAAGCTGTTCGTGGGCAGGGCCAATGTGCTGATCCTGGACGAGCCCACCAACTACCTGGACATCCCCTCAGTGGAGGCGCTGGAGGAAATGTTCTCGGAGTACGAGGGCGTCCTCGTGTTCGTGTCCCACGACGAGGCATTTATCCGGGCCTGCGCCACGGAGATCCTGGAGGTGAGGGACGGCAGGACCGTCAATTACCTGGGGACGCCAGAGGAGTTCTTCGGGGCGGGAGCTCAGTGACCTGCAAAAGTTTTCCACCTGTGCGGTTGCAATCCACTTCCAAATGAGCAAAACGCGGCTGCGAATGCAGACGCAGGAGCGCGCATGCGCGAGTTTTGCGAATGTGGGAGTGGGTTGGATGCTCGAATGAGCATCCAACCGCACAGGTGGAAAGTTTTTTGCCCGGGACTTGACATTTATCTTAGGCAAGTGTAGAATAAGAGAAAGATATTAGGCAAATGTAGAAAATGTAAGAATATAGAAAAAGGAGTGCGCCAGTTCGGCGCTTGAAATATAAGTGGGTGAAATACCCGCTCCGGTAAAGTCTAGCGAACAGCCAGTACTTAGCCTTGGAGCCGAAGCCGTGAGGTAAGGCTTAAGCGTAGGCAAAGGAGCATAAGAGCCGCAATGCGAAAGCGTGAAGCTAATCAGCCCCGTAAGTTATAAAGAGTGGAAGTCGATGTATTTCCTTATACCGCAGACAGCAATTAACATTCGCCAACGCAAGAATGTTAAGGTTCCACCGGGGTCCAAGGGCGTGGCGAGTATGCAAGGTAGTTCAAGCGTACCTGGGAGGTCTGTACATCTCTGTAACAACAGTAAAGCCAAACGAAATCTTGCAAATGGAGTGCGGTCTATGGAAGTACAGAAGTCGGACTGACTCATAGTAGCGATGAAATCTGTGAAAGCAGACGGAGCAAAGGGGTCAGCAAATCAACAAACGCCAGAGGCGAAACATGTAGGGCACAGGAGGCTCAATAAAGCATGGAACATGAACTGAAGGGGATAAGGTATCAGTCAGAGAAATATGCGAAACTGACAACGCTTATCAACCGTGTCAACGAAGAAAGTTTGAAAGAAGCACACCTTCGGCAGAAGACGGGAAAGGCAGTAGGCATAGACGGAATGACAAAGGAAGAATACGGAAGAAATCTGGACGAAAATATCAAAGAACTGATAGGACGGATGAAGAGTTTTAAATATATTCCACAGTCAGTACGTCGCACCTACATTCCAAAACCCAATGGGAAAATGCGCCCGCTTGGGATTCCTGCATATGAAGACAGGCTGGTACAAAGTGTAATGGCAGAGATACTGAATGATGTCTATGAGCCACGGTTTCTGGATTGTTCTTATGGGTTCAGGCCAAATCGGGGAGCGCGTGATGTCGTAAGATACATCAACCAGACCATAATGACCAGGAAAGTGAACTACGTGCTTGATGCGGACATCAAAGGATTCTTCGACAATCTAGACCAGGAATGGCTGATGGAGTTCCTGGGGCATGATATCGCGGACAAGAACTTTCTGCGGTATGTCAGCAGATTCCTCAAATCCGGAATCATGGAGGACGGGACAAGACTGGAAAGCGACAGGGGGACACCGCAGGGCGGACAGATTTCGCCGATACTTGCAAACGTATATCTGCACTATGTGCTAGACCAATGGTTTGAGATAGTACTAAAGAAATACGCAAGGGGCGAAATATATTATGTACGGTATGCGGATGATTTCCTGATGCTGTTCCAATACGAGGGAGAAGCAGCCAGGGTGCTTGAACTATTGAGGACACGGCTTGCCAAATTTGGGCTGGAAGTGGCAGAAGACAAGACCAGAATCCTGCCGATAGGGCGCTACAAAGGGACAAAGGAAGACTTCGATTTTCTGGGATTCACATTCTTTAATACAAGGACAAGGGGCGGAAAATACCGTTTGGGAGTGAGGACCAGTAAGAAGAAACTGAAAATGAAGAAGCAGACAGTGAAAGCATGGCTTGTGACTAGGCTGACGAAACCAGTTGCAGACACAATGAGGTTAATCAACCTTTCGTTGGCGGGACATTACAACTATTATGGAGTTAGTGGGAATTTTCATGGGATACAGGGGTTCTGGAAATACGTGAAATATGCAACATATCGAATGCTGAATCGCAGAGACCAGAAAGGGAAATTCAGATATACAAAGTTTCTCCGAGTATGGAAATATTATGTGAAAGAACCACATCTAACAACAGATATTTGGAATTGGAAACCGATGTTGGTTTGAAGAGCCGTATGCGGGAAAACTGCACGTACGGTTCTGTGAGGGGCAGTAGGCAAGCCTTTCACGTAGAATTTATGAAAGGAGTGTCGAGACTGTCTACTCGACGAAAACCCATGAAGCGACTGCCGGAATCGGAGCTGGAAATCATGATGATCATATGGAGGCACGACGGGCCCGTGAACCGGATGGAGATAGAGGCCGGACTGGAGAAGAAAGTGGCGGCCCCTACTGTCCTGTCCTTTCTCAACCGTCTGGAGGCCAAGGGCTTTGTCAGGGTGGAGAAGATCGGCAAGGTGAACTGGTATACGCCGCTGGTGGAGGAAGAGGCCTATCTGCAGAGGGAGAGCAAAAACATTCTCCAAAAGCTGTACCGAAATTCCCTGAAGAATTTCGTGGCGGCCCTCTATGACGGGGATGCCCTGACACAGCAGGACATGGAGGAACTGGCGGATTTCCTGGAGAAAAAGGGGCAGGGGATTGCGGGGAAAGAGGCGGAAAAGGTGCAGCGAGACACCGAAACCTGAACTGTCTGCCATGAGAGTGCCATGGAACTGTCATGAGGCTGTCATGGAATAGCCATGAGACTGCGATGGAACTGGCATGAGAGTGCGATGGAATTGGCATGGAACAGTCATGAGGCTGTCATGGAACAGTCATGAGGCTGTCATGGAATAGCCATGAGACTGTTATGGAACTGGCATGAGACTGCTATGGAATTGGTATGAGAGTGCTATAGAACTGTCATGAGACAGCCATGGAATAGCCATGAGACTGTTATGGAACTGGCATGAGACTGCTATGAAATTGGCATGAGATTGTCATGGAACGAAATGAGCGCGGGGAAGAAAGGTTCCTATAAAAGGCAGGAGGTATACATGAGAGCGAAGTGGAGGAAAATCATATGGGCAATCCTGGCAGTGCAGCTTTTGCTGCTGCATCTGCTGTTTCTGGACGGAGCGTATCTTCTGGGACATCTGATCTACAGGGTGGTGAGGCACTTCGGTCTGCCTGTCTTTTTGTATACCGGGTGGAAACAGCTGGCGGTGCTCGGCTGGCTTGCCACGGCAGGGGTTGTCCTGCTTGTCCGTTATGGGAAGTATGTCAAATTCCGCAGATGGTGCATCGGGCAGATTCACATGGTGCAGGAGGAATCCGTCCGGGAAATCCTCAGGCAGGCGGTGCAGGAGACCGGACTTGGAAAGGGCGCGTCCCTCTACCGCGCGGAGGGAATCAGGGAGCCCTTTGTCATCGGTTTTGCCCGCCCCATCCTGTTGCTGCCGGAGAGGGAGTTTCGCCCCGGGGTGCTGAAGTTCATCTTCCTCCATGAGTGCTGCCATATCCGGCAGAGGGATACCCTCTATAAGCTTTTCTGGCTGCTGATGCGCTCCCTCCTCTGGTTCCAGCCCCTGATCTATCTGCTGGCGGCCTTGGGCAGCAGAGACGTGGAGGTGGCCTGCGATGAGGCGGTGGTGGAGGGCAGGGATATGGCGGAGAGAAAGGAGTACGGCTCTGCTCTGCTGGAATGTCTGCGGCAGGGCCGGGAGAGGGGTCGGAACGACTCCGCCTACTTTTACCACGGAAAGCGCCTGTTGAAAGCCAGGATCAGCGCCATCATGAAAGAAGACCGGAAATGGGACGTCCTGGCCTATGTGGGCATCGGGGTGCTGCTGCTGGATTTGGGCCTGAATCTCTACCGGGTGGGAGATGTTCTGTACGGGCATGTTCAGGCGGGCAGGGAGGAGCCGCTTACGTCCATCTATGAGGGGTACGATTTGCCGGATTGTTTTACACAGTCTGTCGCCTATAAGATGGCGGAGATGGAGCCGGTGGGGGAGGACGCGTACCGTCAGGAGAGGCTGGCAGAGGATGGGTACGACCGGAAAGAATATGCCAGGCTCCCCTATGCGGCGGAGGGCCCTTGGCAGGTAAGGCTTGAGGATGTCAATCACTACAGCGAGGCCGTGGGGCTGCTGGTACAGCGGTATCTGTCCTATTATATCGACTGGAAATGGGCTTCAGAGCGCGATTGGGAGACCCACTCGGAATTCCGGCGGTTCGAAACCGTCCATCAGAGGCTGCTGGCAGGGGACAAGCAGGAATGCGTCTATGAGCTGGCTTTCCGGTATCCGCTGTCAAACCAAGAGGCTTTTCCGGAGGAGCTGGCGCAGAGGGCGCGGTTCGGGCGGATCGTCTACGAGGACGGCATGTTCTGCTATGCCTATTTCGACTGGACGGTGCGGATGCGTATGGTTAAGGACTATGTGTTCGAGTTGGAGGGCATTGCGGAGACGCAGCAGGTCCTGGAGGCTTTTCGGGAGCGGTATGGACAGGAGGTGTTCTCGGATGTGCCTGTGCTGGACCTGGCGGAGGAAGTTGCAGGGCCGGGAAACGGGGACTTCCCGGGGGACGGTCTCCAGGCGGCAGGGACTGCATCCGGCGGGGAGGAGACGGAAACGTACCGGACAGAGGTAAGGGAAGATGCCCTCTGGGTCTGCGGCGGGGACGGCGTGTACCGAGAGGTGCCGGTGTCCATGGAAATGCTTCTGACCAGAGGGGACGAGATGGACGGGCGGCTGACCTCCCTGCCGGCCGAAAGCTGTCAGGTGGATGCGCGCAAGCAGATATTCGCCTATGGCGGAGGGGAGTGGACGCCCCTGGCCGTGGTGTATTACGACGAGGAGACAGGGGATTTCCGGGAATCCGTGGTGGAGGCGAAAGCCGGAGGCAGCAGGCGGATCTTCGTGGATTTCCCGGAAAACGGCCTGGAGGGTTTCCTGATTTCCACAGGGGGACGGGTGGTATGGCAGGAGAGCTCTACGCTCTTTCGCACCGGGGACGGAGGTAAGACCTGGCAGAAAGTGGGAGCGGCCGGGCCGGATATCCATTCGCTGACCCTGGACGCCGATTTTATTGACAATCAGGTTGGATTTATTACAATCAGATCTTCGGATGAGCCGGATATCTGGCGGACTGCCGACGGCGGGGAGCACTGGGAGAAGCTGGAGCTTCCCCATGTGCCGGAGGGGTATTGTACTGTGTACGCGCCGGAGCTCCAGGGGGAGGCGCTGGCGCTCTATGTGGGGATGGAGGACTATTCGGAATATGGCGGGAAAAAGGCAAAGTACGAATCCAGGGATCAGTGCGCTGGACGCCATGTTCCGCGGCTTTGACGGAGAGGGGAACTTTGTGGACAGCTACCTGATTGGCTATAACAGGGCACAGTCCGGGAAACTGACGATTTATCTGCACGGCGCGGCCGAAGCCCCTTATGACGAGAGCCGGGCCCTGGGACCGCTGGCGGAGGCGATGGAGGTGATGCCGCTTCGGGAGACCGTGGAGGAGTGGGAGGGAGAGCAGAGCTTCGGCATTCTCTACTATGGAGTGCGGGATTGGTACAGTCCGGAGGGAATCCGCCTGTTAAGCGGGGACGGGGACTGGCAGCTGCCGCGCTATGGGGAGTATTCCTTTTCCGGGTACAGCATATCCGTGTTCTGCCCGGAAAACGACGATTTGACGCCTGTCCGCTACATCTGGACAGAGCGGGCATGGCCCTGACGGCGTTGCTGTTCACGGGTTGCTGTTCATGGGTAGCTCTGCGAAGTGTTTTCGTGCGCATTCTGCACGAAAATCCCACGAAAATCACGAGACAGCAGGGGACGAAATGGGATGGAATCTTTCCCGCAGATATGTTATGATGGAATCCTGAAACAGACTGGAAGATGCGGGTGCGGCGGCGTATGGCAAAGCTGGAGGGGAGAGGGAATGGATTCGGGAAGAACGGGAAAGACGGGTAAAAGATTCTGGACGGCGCTGTTTATTTTCAGCCTCATGGGCCAGGTGGCCTGGGTGGTGGAGAATATGTATTTCAATGTCTTCATCTACAAGATGTTCCACGCTTCGGCGGCGGACATCTCCCTGATGGTGGGGGCCAGCTCCGTGGCGGCCACGGTGACCACCATTTTGGTGGGGGCTTTCACGGACTATGTGGGAAAGCGCAAGGCGTTCATCTGCGGCGGGTATCTGGTCTGGGGCGTGTCCATCCTGGCTTTCGCGCTTCTGCGGGTGGATTTGCTGACGCCTCTGGCGGGGAGCGCTCTGGGGGCGGCGTCTTTGGGCATCACGCTTGTGATCGTCCTGGACTGCGTGATGACGTTCCTGGGCTCCTCGGCCAACGACGCCTGCTTCAACGCCTGGATGACGGACTGGGGTGAAGCCAGCAATAGAGGGAAGATAGAGGGCATCAATTCCATGATGCCGCTGGTGGCCATTCTGGTGGTGTTCGGCGGGTTTTCTGCCTTTGATTTGGACAGGGCGCAGAGTTGGACGGCGATTTATCTGATTGTGGGCGCTGCCGTGATGCTGATTGGGGCGGCTGGGTTCTTTCTGATTGAAGAGAAACATAGGGCGGAGCAGGAGACAGAGCCAGGGACAAAGCAGGAGACAGAGCCAGGGACAAAACAGCAGACAGAGCGGGGGACAAAACAGCAGACAGAGCTAGGGACAAAGCAGCAGACAGAGCAGGAGACAGAGCAGGAGACAGAGCAGGAGACAGAGCAGGGGAAAAAGCCAGGGAGAAGCCCGGGAGAGGGGAGGCCTGGCTACTGGGCGAATGTCTCTTACAGCTTTCGGCTGTCCGTGCTGAGGGAGAACCCATTGCTGTATGCGGTAATAGGGGCTTTCGCAGTGTTCGGCATCTCCATCAATATCTTCATGCCCTACCTGATTCTGTATTATGAGAAGACATTAGGGATGGCTAACTATGTGGCGGTCATGGCTCCGGCTATTGTGCTGGCAGCTGTGGTCACGGCATTTTACGGGAGGCTGTATGATCTGCTGGGCTTCCGGCTTTCAGTGGTGCCCTCCCTCTTGCTTCTCATGGCGGGGTATATGCTGCTGTATTTCGGGAGGGCTGTGGGAATCGTCTTTGCGGGCTCCCTCTTGATGATGACAGGGTATCTGACGGGCATGGCGGTGTTCGGGGCCATGATCCGGAGCAACATCCCGGAGCACAGGGCCGGCCAGTTCCAGGGCATCCGGATTATCGGGCAGGTGCTGATACCGGGCATCCTGGGGCCTGCCATTGGGGCTTTCGTGCTGCGGGACGCGGAGAAAATCGTGAATTCGGACGGCACTGCCTCTTTTCTGCCGAACCGGGATATCTTCGCGGCGGCATTTCTGGCGGCGGTGGCCACTTTGGCGGCATTGGGCCTGATTTTCCGGATGATGAGCAGGGGGCATCACAGGCTGGTGAGCCAGTGCGGGGAGCGGATCCTTGGGGGCATGGGCGCGGGTGAAGCGGGGCCTGACTTGCCAAAGGCCGAGGCGGCATCCCTGGGGGGAGGCATGGAGCTGGAAAGCGCCGCCGGGCAGAACGGGCAGAGGGATGGTGTGGAGGCAGGCATGGGGGCGCGGAAAGCGTCTGGGCTGTGGGATGAAGGCAGGATGATACAAGAAAACCAGCCGGAGCCGGAGAATAAGGATGCATTCGGGCAGTATGGCATGCAGACTACGGATATGTATACAGGAGGCTCTGAGGCGTCCGGCCAGGTCTGGGATGCCTACCCCCGCCCGCAGATGCGCAGGGAAAAGTGGATGAACCTCAACGGAAAGTGGCGATTGAACGGACAGGAGATTTTGGTGCCGTTCCCGCCCCAGTCGCTGCTGTCGGGATACCGTGGGCGCGTTGGCGCCAAGCTGGAATATGTCAGAAGCTTCACCCTGCCGGGGGGCTTCTGGTCTTATGGAAAGGGAAAACGAGGGCGCGTCCTGCTGCACTTCGGGGCTGTGGACCAGGTGGCGGAGATTTTCCTGAACGGGCGGTTTGTGGGCAGGCATGAGGGAGGCTATCTGCCTTTTTGGTTCGATGTGACTAAATATCTGGCAGATGGAGAGAAAGAGGAGAACCTGCTGTGTGTGAAAGCGCAGGACACCCTGTCGGCGCGGTATCCTTACGGAAAGCAGCGGAAAGCCCGAGGCGGTATGTGGTACACGCCGGTGAGCGGTATCTGGCAGAGCGTGTGGCTGGAGCCTGTGCCGGACAGCTATATCGAAAGGCTGAATGTGACGGCGGATGAGCGGAAAGTGCGGATAGCCCTGGTGCGTGGCGAAAAAAGACAGGTGCCGGATACTGCCGAAAGCCTGACTGGCGCAGAAAAATCAGATGGCGCCAAGAGGGGACGAGATGGCATAGCCGAAAACTTGTATGATGCAGATAGGTTAGCCGGCGGGGACAGACGACTGGTTCGGGCAGGCGAAAGCCGGACGATGACAGGGGAAAGCGGGAAAAGCAGTGAGGGTGCAGCGGGCAGCCACTCGGCAGACGAAGTCTGCCGCCTGTCCGTCACCATAAAGCTCCATGACGGCAACCCCTATACGGTGCAGGGGCAGGGAGATGCAGTGGAAATAGACCTTTCCCAAATCCCTTTGGCGGACGGAACACACTATCAGCCCTTGCTGTGGACGACAGAACGCCCTTATCTATACGATATGACGGTGGAAATGGGAGAGGACAAAGTATCCTCCTATTTCGGCCTCAGAACCATTGCCGTAGAGCAGCGGGACGGCATCCCGAGAGTCTGTCTGAACGGGGAGCCCCTGTTTCTCCACGGCGTCCTGGACCAGGGATACTTCTGTGACGGAATCTATCTCCCGGCGCAGGCGCCGGAGTATGAGCGGGACATCCTGCGGATGAAAGAACTGGGCCTGAACCTGCTGCGCAAACACATCAAGATCGAGCCGGAGTGTTTCTATTATTACTGCGATGTCCACGGTATGCTGGTAATGCAGGACATGGTGAACAGCGGCCGCTACTCCTGGATCGGGGATACGGCCCTGCCCACCATTGGGCTATACCTGAAAGGCGCTGTCAGGCTGGGAAGCAGGCGGCGCAAGGCTTTCTTCCGGCAGCACATGGAGGACACCATCAGGCATCTGTACAACCATCCCTGCGTCATCGCCTACACCATCTTCAACGAGGGCTGGGGCCAGTTCGACAGCGACGCCATGTACCGGGAGGCGAAAGGCCTGGACGGTACCAGGCTCTACGATGCCACATCGGGATGGTTCCCGGGGAAAGAGAGCGATTTCGACAGCCAGCATATTTATTTTAAGCGTCTGATGATTCCGGTGGCGCTGGACAGGCCCGTACTGGTGTCGGAGTGCGGCGGCTATGCCTACCGGGTGCCGGGACATTTCTATGCGAAATACGCCAGCTTTGGCTACGGCGAATGCGCGGACGGGCAGGAGCTGACGGAGCGGATCCGGAGGCTGTACGAAGAGACCATCTTACCGGCGATTCCGGAGGGACTTTGCGGCTGCATCTACACCCAGCTCTCCGATGTGGAGGACGAGGTCAACGGACTGTACACCTATGACAGGAAAGTCTGCAAGGTGGATAGGGAGGCTATGGAGGACATCCGCCAGAGGATGAATAAGGCAATTAGGCCAAAGAGTAAGAAAGCCCGAATTGAGCTTTTGGAGATTCTTGCCGAGGCGGGAGACGATGTGAAGAATGGAAGAGCCGCACCTGTCTGTGAGACATTTGACTCTTTGGGGAATCTGCTGCGGGATTCTTGAAAAGGATTTTGTTTTCTATAAGGTCAATGATAGCAAAAAAGAAGTAATTGTATATGCAGTAGTTGATCTGAGGCAGGATTACATAAATATCATCCGGGGATGGTAGGATATTATTGAATTGGAGGTTAGGGTAATGGACAGGAATATGGACAGCAAGCATAAAGTAACAACGGCATCGGTAAATCCCGATGATGGCACGATGGAAGCAAAGGATACGGCGGAAAGGCTTGCCTGGGAGGAAATCAGCACAGAACATATCGTACAGGATCAGTGGATTGACTTCCGGCGCTCCGACTACCGTTTCCCGGACGGAAAGATCTTCGGGCCTTTCTACAGTTACAGCCGCCGGGACTACTGCATCATCGTGGCATCGGACGAGGCGGGGAACTATCTCTGCGTCAGGCAGTTCCGCCAGGGCATCAGGCAGGTGACCACGGAATTCCCTGCAGGAGGCATCGAGCGAAAGGACGGCAGACAGTACGGCACAGGGCATGGCCCCGACGTGGCGGAGGACGGGCTGGAGGCAGCAAAGCGGGAACTGCTGGAGGAGACCGGCTGTGTATCCGATGAATGGAAGTTTCTGTGCGCCATCCCTTCCAACGCCACCATAGCGGACAACTATGCCTATATCTTCACCGCCCGCAACTGCCGCAAGGCCGGGGCCCAGCACCTGGACGAGACGGAATTCCTGGGGGTCAAAAAATATTCCGCCGCCGAAATCGAGGAATTGATCGAAAAGGGCCGGTTCCAGCAGGCTATTCACATCCTGGCGTGGCTGCTGTCCCGGAGAGGATGAGAGAGCATATGTTTCAAAGGAGAGTCCGGCCCGCAGAGGAAGAGCTGCGGGACATGTTCATGCTGCTGGCTTTCGCAGCCGTCTGGTATGGTTCGCTGTTTCGTGCACTGATAAACGGCAGGACGAACGGAGCCAACGGGGCAATATTTTTGGCGGGCGGGATACTGCCTCTGTACATAGCGTACATAAGGGGGAGGGCCGCTTTGATCTGCCGCAGGAAGCGGCGGACTGCCATTTCCCGCGGCCGGTGCTGCCGGGGCATCGTCCGGCGTGTGGAGGCGGAGAAAGTTCCATTCAGGGGCCGTCACGGGCATATTTATTACCGGAAGAGATACTATCTGGTCATAGAGAAGATAGAAGACGGCTTTGCCTATGGTACAGAGATAAAGACAGGCGCTTACCGCGTTCCCGTGCACCTGTACATGAAATCGCCGGAGGTAAAGCTCTATTCGGACCCCTCCGGCTGGAACTGGTATGTGGAGGGGCTGCAGTGCGGGAGATTCCGGCAAAATGCCGGTGTATTTCCCACCGACGATGTGGACGGGGACACTTATGTGGGGGATGCCCTGTTTGGGATTCTGTACATTGTCATACTGCTGTTCCTGTTTTTTCGCCTCTTATAGGATGCGTGGCTTGGCTGTATCTTATCTCTGAACCGGGGAACTGACCCTGTCTACAATCCCTTTTATTTCATCAACGATTTGCCGGACACTTTTGTGATCTGTATTGATAACATGATCGCCTTTGTGTGGCTCTAAATGCAGCCAGAAAAAAGAACATTCATTTGCATCTCCGCGCTTTTTATGTCGTTCACGCAAAGTTTCCTCCGAACAGGTCAGGGTGATGCCGATGACAGAATAGTCTGTTGCCGTAATATCTTTTAATATCGCTTCACGAATTGTTTTATCCACCACAACCACCGACGAAAAAAAGACATAATCAAACCCGGAGTTTAAATATGTGGATAACGCAAATGACATTGTCTTGTCGCCATTTCGCAATCTCGGATCATCAACCGAAAACGGATTGACACACCATGCCCAATCGCCATCAAAAAAAGCGCTGTTTTCATAAGAAGTAAAAAGTTCCTGCGTCACTGTGGTTTTTCCCACACACGGAGAGCCCGCTATGATAATTAATTTTTGCTTTGACATCTGTATTCCTCCCGTCAATTATTTGAAATGTTCGATATCATTTTTGCCTAACCTGAAATTCTGACCGTATCCGCTTCAAACCCAACGGAAACGCTTCCGTGTACGTTTCCCAAAGGGCCGTCCGTAGCCCGGAGAAACAGCGCGTAGGTTCCGGGGGATGCCGGAGATCTAAAGGTAGCGGATGCGGTGCATTCCAGGGATTCGTCCTCCTGGCGCAGATTATGCACGGCATAATAGACCGTGTTCAGGCTCTCGTCCCCGGGCTTGGCGAAGCCCACCTGCAGGCCCATTCCGGTCTCCGCTGACACAGCATACCAGATCCGGTCTCCCTCGGACAGGGTATATTCCCCCAGCCAGACGATTTCTCCCTCTGCCATGGTTTCAAAATTCACTGGGATGACCTGGGGATACCAGATCCTGCCGCCGGAGGTCTCCCCCTGACCGCTGCCATCGCGGCCGGAATTTCGCCAATTGTCCGTATCTTGGCCGGCCTCCCGCCAATCGCCGGCCTCCCGGCCGGAACTCAGCCAATCGCGATCATCCTGTCCATGGGATGCGGTAGGGCTATGGAGCGCACCGGCTGCTGCACGCACATTTGCGGCTGCGGCGTCCAGGTCCAGGGAGAGCGCAAGCCTGCCCATTTCGGACGTACCGGGCAGGGACGCCGCACGGATATTTTCCGCGGCGGTTTCCATTGTATGGACGCCTACAAAGGCTGCGCCCAAAACCACGCACAGTGTCAGGGCGGCGGTCAGGATCCTGACTGTCCCGGAGGGCTTCCTGGATTTCAGAATGGCCTCCAGCCTTTCCTTTAGAAGACGCTGATTCTCCGCCAGTGTGACGGAGCCGAGATTTTCTTTGTACCGCCCCACCGCCGCCATGGCGTCGAGCAGAGTTTTCCCGTAATCCCGGGCGCCGTGGCGGCCTGTTTTGGCAAGGACTGCCTCATCGCAGGAGAATTCGCAGGCCTTTGTGATTTCCCGGCTCATTAGGTGGACGAGAGGATTGAACCAATGGAGACAGAGGGTAATTTGCACCAGCCATTTATAGAACATGTCCAGCCGCCTGTAATGGGTCAGTTCGTGGAGGATGATATACCGAAAATCTTTTTCCGGAATCTCCGCGCTTGGCAGCACGATGCAAGGACGTAAAAAGCCGGTCAACAGCGGCGAGGAAAGCAGCGGATTGACCCAGAGCTCCACGGGCTTTTTCACGCCGGCCTGCTCTGCGGCAACGCAGACCCGGTCCAAGACACCTGTCTCCGCCATCGGAGTAGACCCGGCACGGATATACTGCATGAAGCCCTGATAGATTGTTATCTTCCGCAGCAGCATACCCAGCGCCACACCCAGCCATACCAGCCAGACCTGATCGGCAAACAGCGCCCCAATGTCCCGAAGCGGGTGGGCTGCTGCCGCCGGAGCGTCTTCGCTTTCCGTTTCCGGTCCGGCCACAGGGGCGGGCATGCCTCCCGGGGCAGTGGACAGGTCCTGCCGGGGTGCGGGGGCGGACCGGGCCATGGCGCGGTCCACAGTCTCATAGACCTTTCCCATCAGGCTCGTCTCCGGCCCGAAAGGGAGGAGCAGCCGCAGGATGATGATGAGCCAGATATAGTACTGCCACTGTCTGCCGATTTTGTCTTTCCAGAGCCGTTTTCCAAAAAGCAACGCCAGAATGAGCAGAGCGCCGGAAAAGGACATGGACAGAAAAATCTTGAAAACCTCGTTCATTTTTCCCGTCCTTTCTCCAGCAGCTTTTTCAATTCTTCGTACTCCTCGTCTGCCAGCATATCCCCCATGATCAAAGCGGAGACCAATCCCCTTGCATTTCCCTCATATATTTTGTCCAGAAAATGCTTTGTCTGGGTCCTCTGGTATTCCGCTTCCGAGACCAGGGTCGTATATTCGTTGCGCCGCCCGATCTTTTTGGCGCTCAGAAAGCCCTTGTTCATCAGCCTTGACAAAAGGACGATCAAGGTATTCTTCTGGCAGGGCTTCCCTTTGGCCGCCAGCCCGTCCATAATATAGGAAAACAGCGTCACATACGACGGATTTTCCCATACGATTTTCATGATTTCAAGTTCGGAATCAGACAGTTGCTGTACCATGTTTTCCTCCTCAATGTATGACGTGATGTTGACAAATGGAGTATAACATAACGTTGCACTTCTTGTCAAGCCAATATTGAAAAGGTGCCGAAATTCCTGGAATGCGTGTTACGGTTCACGGCATCGCCGCTCACAGCAACATGATGCACACATACAATTGTATGGCGCCTGCTGTCAAAGCAATCGAAACGATTGCTTGGGATTGTTCGTGCAAAATGCGCACGAAAACACTTTGCGGAACTAACTTTGAACAGTAACGAATGCGTGACCGCCTGTAAAAACATAAAAAGCGGTATAAAGTAACGATAATGCTCAGGAGTCAAAAAACGCCGCGGACTCTTTTGACAAGTTGCCAGACAGCCTGCAAGCTGTTAAAATAGAGGAGAACCAAAGCTGCAGACCGTTTCGGCAGGGATGCAGAGGGGAGCAATCGGAAGAGACGACAGGAGAATAGACTATGAGAGACAGGATTTTCGCGTATATCAAAAAGAAGTATAAGGCCAATCCGGAATACCCATGGGGAGAAGACGACGGCGCTGTCCTGCGCCACGAGGACAACAGGAAATGGTTCGCGCTGGTGATGAACATCGGCAGGGACAAGCTGGGGCTTACCGGGGAGGAGAGGGTGGACGTGGTCAATCTGAAGATTGACGATATGGCGTTCAAGGATGTATTGATGCAGGACAAGGGTATCTTCCCGGCCTACCACATGAACAAGGAGCACTGGATCACGGTGCTTTTGGACGGTACGGTGGAGGAGGGACAGATCCGCAACCTCATCGACCTAAGCTTCACAGCCACCGCCTCGAAGAAAAAGAAGACCAAAATACGTCCTGCCAAGGAGTGGATCGTCCCGGCCAATCCGAAGTTCTACGATATCGAGCATGCCTTTGATGAGGCGGAGATCATCGAATGGAAGCAGAGCAGCAGTATCAAGGCAGGGGACACGGTGTATCTGTATGTGGGCGCTCCGGTGTCTGCGATTCTCTATAAGTGCAAAGCGGTGGAGACGGACATTCCCTACCGGTATCAGGACGAGAACCTGACCATCTCCACCGTGATGCGGATCAAGCTCCTGCGCAGGTATGATGCCGATGCGTTCCCTTTCGGACGGCTGAAAGAGGAGTACGGAATCTACGCGGTGAGGGGCCCCAGAGGGGTGCCGAACAGCTTAAGCCATGCATTGAAAGCTTAGTATTTTCTTTTTTTAGGGAAACTATCCTGGATGATTTCAGGCAGGGAATGCCAGAGCGAGAGGCGCTTGTATAAGAATTATTGATACAAGAGGGATGTTTTGAATGCGGAGATAAATGTATACAGCGAAAACCAGGATAACAAAAGGCGAAAGGGCAGAGGAATCATCCTCTGCCCCGAAGCTTTCTGCGGATCAGAAGCGCCAGCCCATAGAAGAGCAGTACTGCGCCGCAGCACAAGGTCACCAATAGGGCGAATTCCGCAAACTGCCCATTGCTTCTGCGGTAGGCTCTGTTCAGGAAAGGAATGCCCAGCACGATGAAAAAATACCAGAACAGGGGAGCCAAGCATTTGCCCAGGATCGGGGCAGAGGGCCTGGCCTCATCTGCGCTGCGGAATCTGTCAAAGAGGAACCCCGCCAGCCGGTAAATCGTCAGCAGGGCGGCGAAATACACCACGACTCCGATCATGGTATGGAGCATGTCGGGAGTCAGCGGGCCATCAAAGACGTCTATTCGCCTAAAGAAGTACGGCAGATAGATTGCGGCCACAATCCGCAGTCCATTTACGAAAATCGTAAACAGATAGGACAGCAAGAGGCTTAGGACAATCCATCCCAGGCCTGGCCAGATCCGCCGGATTGCCTGGGGGTAATGTCTGCCTGTGCCGGGAGCTCTTTTTATGGCATTCTGTCTGCCGGAACCGGTGGAAGCACCTTGGTCGAATGGGCCAGCACCGGCAGACTCGTCAGGGAACTTAGCATTACGGCAGTCCATTACACGATGGGAGAAAGAAAAAATCAGCATCGCCGCGGTGATGATCATGAACTGCACGCCGGAACAGGAGGGCGCGATGAGGAACCGCAGCCCGTGGTTGGCATAGCCCATGCCCGGCTCATAGACGAAAGGGATGCCGCTTAAAACCTCCACCCAGCGGGCGGTAGGACCCAGGATCCAAAGCAAGCTTTCACAGTCCGCCCTGCTGTAGAGATATTTCATTCCAAGGATCAGAGAGAATCCCATGAGGTAAATAAAGATATTCTGTCTGTGAAATCGAAGTTTTCCGCGCATCATCTGTTTTACTCCCATCTGTTTGCGAATCTTTATAAATCTGTCCGCCTCCCGAAAATTTTCGTCAATGCCTCTTCTTTTTCTTTGCCTGTCGCAGCACGCCATAAAGTGATACTATTGTCAGAATGACTCCAAGCATGATTCCGCCCGGTTCCGAGTATGCGGTATATCCGCCGCCCACGGCCAGATTGGACACCTGGAGGGGAAGAGGATTGGCCTGCTGCACATCCTGGCTCTGGCCCTGGGGATTCCTGATTTCCTCCACTACCGCTACGAATGATGTGTAAGGCGTAGTCATGTTGTAATCCAGCCCCAGCTTTGTGATCTCCTCTTTCACGGAAGTATCGTTTCGGATGCTGCCGTATCCCGCCAATTGGTCCAGCTTCGTGCGGGCCCAGAGATAGCGGACGGACTCGTCTTCGGTATCCACAGTCGAATCGGCTACGGAAATCTCCTGCACATAGTCCTCTGTGCCCGCCTTTCCCCTGACCGTAATGGTGCCCGCTGGCTCCCCGCGCCATTTGCCGAACAGGATCAGGGGCTTCTTGGCGTAGAGAATGGAGGGAGTGGCGGTAGCCACGTCATACACGTCGAATCCCTCATATTCCACCGTAATCCCGGTCATGAGAGGAGCCTCGATATAGGAGGCGAAACGGTCAGCGGATTCCGCCGCATCCTCGGAATCTGTGACCAGGAAAGACTCGCCCATGCCGCATTGGGCGATGCCTTTGATCAAATAGTCGTTCACAGAGCAGCCGATGCCAAAGGAGAAGAAGCTGGCGGTGCCCATGTTCTCGTTGATCAGGTCGTAAATATCCTCCTCATTGGAGATATAGCCGTCGGTGATGATGACCACGCTCCGGGCAATGTCTTCTTTCATGGGCACGGATACAGCGGTCTGCAGCGCCTCCAGCATGGAAGTCCCCCCGCCGCCCTCCTGCTCGTCGATGAGGTCAATGGCCGCCCGGATATTTTTGGAAGTGGCTGCCAGAGATTTGAGGGAGAGCAGATAGGTGTCGTCCGAAAACAGTACCAGGTTGAATCTGTCAATGTCCCTTAAGTCTGTGGCCAGACCCCGTATCAGGTCTTTGGCCGTATCCAGGGGATATCCGTACATGGAGCCGGATACGTCAAGGACGAAAATATATTCCCGGGGCGGGATGTCGTCGGGGGTGTAGCGCTGGGGCGGCTGAACGGTGAGGAAGAAATATTTCTCGGAATCCGTCTGTGTCAGCACCAGCCCGCTCTCCACGGATTCGCCGGTGAGCCTGTATTTCAGGATGAAGTCCCGGTTGCCGGCATAGTCTTCGGGATTTGCCAGAGTGATGCGGGCCTGGGAGTCGTTTTCCCGTTCCACCTTTATCTCATGGGACTTGCACTCCACATCGGCGATGGGGACGCCGGTGGAAAGGTTGACGGTGATACAATACTCGCTGTCCGGCAGGACGCCCTGGGGCAGATAGGGGCTGGCAGCCCAGCCGTCGCCGCTTTCCGCATGGGAACCCGCCGTAGTGTCTGCATCTGTGGCAGAACTGTCCGCAGCGTCTTCGTCCGCGCCGGATCTGTCTGAATCGCTGCCCTCCGCAGCCTTGTCCCGGCCGTCAGGCCCGCTTTCATTTTGGTCTGTCCCTTTGCCGGGCACCGCGGCATCCGCCACAGGGCTGTCTGCATCATCAGGCGTGATATAGCGGGGGCCTACCACGGTGGGGAAGACGAATTCGCAGACGCCGTCTATTGTGGCCACCAGCTCCGTGTAGTGCAGCTCGATGCGGGCGGTGTCCCCTGGCATGACATTGGCTACGTCCATGGTGAAGACATTGGGGCGCCTCTGCTCTAAGAGAGAAGCGCTTTTTCCCTCCTCCTTTGCCTCCTCATATTCCTCTTTTGCTTCCTCTTTTTCCTTGATGGTGGCAGTGACCATGTGGTTCCCGATTTCCATCTTCATGCCGTGCACCGTGGCTGTACTGGAGGTGGGGAATACATACTGGGCATTTATGGGCTTGTCGCCCTCATTGACATAGGTCTGGACTACATAGGTCTCGGCAATGACGCCGTTGATGTTAATAATCACTTCCGTGGACTTTAGGGGAAAATAGTCCGTGGAGACATCTGCGTCCTCGCTCTGGATGACGAAATAGGGCGCGAGAAGCTTCTCCTCCTCCGATTCCTCTGTTTCCGCGGCATGGACAGGGAAATGCCAGGCTGTGAGCAGAAGCAGCGCTGACAACAGTAAGCTTAGACTCTTTTTTCTTTTTTTCATCGTGATGTACCTCCGTTTCTGCTTTGATAATAAAACCGCAATGCACATAAGGTGCATCAAATTTTCAACATTTTTGCATCATTTCGGGCTTCCCGGAAAATGATGCAGAAATGATGCAGAAAAGAGGCGGATACGCGGGAAAAAAGAGGGAAAGGATGAAAACGGCATGGCAGCTATGGAGATGGGGGAGGAAAAATCGGACATACTTTGCCGCCCGGGTACATAGACTTTGAAAAGGAAACAAGCTTCGGGAGGATTTGGCGTGTTTGAACAGCGTGGCATTCGGGAGACGGCAGAGGAACTGAACAGCGATTTGCATCTGGGATTGAAAATGGAGGAAGCGGCAAAGCGGCTAGAAAGGGACGGACGCAATGAGATGCGGGCCCCAAGAAAGAAGACGGTTATAGAGTCGTTTCTGGAGCAGCTAAACGACCCGCTAATCTATGTGCTGATCGTGGCGGCGGTGGTGTCCATACTGCTAAAGGAAGTCAGCGATGCCGTCATCATCGGCGTGGTGGTGGTGCTGAATGCCGTGGTGGGCATGCTCCAGGAGGGAAAAGCCAGAAAAGCCCTGGATTCCCTGAAAAAGCTAACAAGCCCCAAAGCTCTGGTCATCAGACAGGGCAGGAGAATGGAAATACCCGCGGCAGAGTTGGTACGGGGAGACCTTGTATGGCTGGAGGCGGGCTGCCAGGTGCCGGCAGACCTGCGGCTGACTCAGTCCATGAATCTGAAGATAGAGGAATCCGCCCTGACGGGGGAATCCCTTCCTATAGAAAAGAATGCACAGTTCTTGGGAGAGAAAGGGAGGCAACTTCCCCTTGGAGACAGGCGCAACATGGCCTATATGTCCACCATCGTTACCTATGGCAGAGGTCAGGGGCTGGTGACGGCTACGGGCATGGACACGGAGCTGGGGCAGATCGCCGGGATGATTGCGGAGAGCAAAGAGGAGATGACTCCGCTCCAGAAGCGCCTGGGGGAACTGGGCAAGGTGCTCAGTCTCCTGTCCCTGCTGCTGTGCGCCGCCCTCTTTGCCATTGCGGTGCTCCAGAAGCGCAATGTGCCGGAAATGCTGATCACGGCCATCTCCCTGGCAGTGGCGGCGGTGCCGGAGGGACTTCCCGCCGTGGTGACTATCTGCCTGGCCTTAAGCGTCACCCGCATGGTAAAGGTGAACACCATTGTGCGCCGTCTGCCCTCTGTGGAGACCCTGGGGGCCGTCAGCGTGGTCTGTTCCGACAAGACAGGGACGCTGACCCAGAACCGGATGACTGTGGAGAAATGCTGGCTGGGGGGCCGGATGCACAAGGCAGAGGAATGCATGCCGGCGCTGTGCACGGATTTTTATTATGGGATGGTGCTGTGCAATGACGCAGCAGCGGAGAAGCGAGACCGGACAGGAGACCCTACGGAGCTGGCGCTGCTGGATTTGGCGGCGGGCTTCGGGATGGAGAAGCAGGAGCTGGAGCGGGGGATGCCCCGGATAGGGGAACTTTCCTTTGACTCCGACAGGAAGATGATGACTACACTGCACAGAAGAGAAAAAGCATTGGCAGGCCGGTGGCATGGGAATGGACTGGGAACTGAGAGAGGCGGGAGCGGAGGATGGCTTCATGGGGAAAGGGGGCAGATGGAGGGGAGAGCCTTTGCCGGCACACAAAAGGGCAGGCAAAAGGCTGTGGGAGAGCTGCATGCCGCACAGTGGCAGGAGGAAAGGACGCCTGATGCCACCCGGGAGACATATGGGACGGATTATACAGAAACCAGGCCGGGATCCACAGTCTCCTACACCAAGGGCGCGCCGGACGAGGTACTGAAGCGATGCACCAGAATCTACACTCCGGAGGGCGTGGTCAGGCTTTCGGACAGGCATCGCCGGCAGGCGCTGGGCGCAGTGGAGGAGCTGTCGGGGGAGGCACTGCGCACCCTGGCGGTGGCTATGCAGCCGGGAGCAACCGCAGCCGTGGAGGAAAACCTGATCTTTCTGGGCATGGTAGGCATGCGCGATCCCGCCAGGCCCGAGGCCGCCAGGGCGGTGTCGGATTTTAAAGAGGCGGGCGTAAAGACAGTGATGATTACGGGAGACCATGTGGACACTGCCTTTGCCATCGGCAGACAACTGGGAATCGCGAAACGTCCCGAACAGTGCATGACAGGAGAGGCCCTTGGGCTTTTGTCCGACGGAGAGCTTGCCGACAAAATAGGAGACATAAGCGTCTTCGCCAGAGTGTCTCCGGCCCAGAAAGTGCGTATCGTGGAGGGATTCCAGCAGAGAGGGGAGATTGTGGCCATGACCGGAGACGGGGTCAACGATGCGCCCTCCCTGAAAAAAGCGGACATCGGCATCGCAATGGGAATGGCAGGGACGGACGTGGCCAGGCAGGCCTCGGACATGATACTGACGGACGACAATTTCGCCACCATCCGCCGGGCTATCGAAGAGGGACGGGGCGTATACGAAAATATCAGGAAATCAGTAATCTTTTTGCTGTCCTCCAATCTGGGAGAAATCATGACCATGTTCGTGGCGGTGATCTGCGGGATGGCATCGCCCCTGAAGTCCAGCCACATCCTGTGGATAAACCTGATTACGGATTCCCTGCCCGCATTGGCCCTGGGGGTGGATAAGAATGACGGAAAGAGCCTGATGCGCCAGCGGCCCAGGAAAGCCCAGGAGAGCCTTTTCGCCAGGGGCGGGCTTTTATGCACCTGCTTTTACGGCGCTCTGATCGGGATCGTGAGCCTGACGGCTTTCCTGATGCTGCCCTGCGCGTTGCTCCGGGTGAACGGTCTTGCCGTGAATCCGGGGAACCTGGCCGGGATTTTGGAAAACGGCTCCGTGCTGGCCAAGGCCCAGACCTACGCATTCACAGTGCTTGGCATGTCCCAGCTCTTCCATGCGGTGGGCATGCGGGATACCCATCGCTCGGTATTTCGCATGAACCACCTGGAGAATAAGCTGATGATCCTGGCCTGTCTGGTGGGATTCCTGCTGCAATTCGCAGTGACGGAGGTGCCTTTCCTGATCCAGGCTTTCGGCACATCGCCCCTGTCCGGCAGGGAGTGGCTGCGGCTCTCCGTGCTGGCTGCAGCGCCCATGTTCGCCCATGAACTGCTGGCAATGGGGTTTTGGAGAAAGAGACAGAGAAAATAATTCTTGGAGAATTTTACAAGATCCTGGTCCGGCAAGAACTATCCCCTGTCGTCCCTGCATAAATTCATCGGCAAATACAGGGAGCAGACCCATGTACCCATCGTATTGCATACGGGCGATTTGAAAGAAGAGGAGGGAATCCTTTATCTGCCCCTTTATATGACACCATTGCTGTGAGAACCCGTTAGGAAACTCCCGAAAGATACATTTTCAGCTCTGAAATCTTATGGACAAAAAATGATTGCCTATCTGGGAATCCATTGATATAATGGGTGTTAATGAAATGGGAGCGGCTGTTGCCTTCCCCATATAAAGGAGATATACGATGGAAAATACGGAAAAAAAGGAAGCACCGAAAATCATCCTGACAGGCGACCGCCCCACAGGCAGGCTGCACATAGGCCACTACATCGGCTCACTGCTGCGGAGAGTGGAACTGCAGAATTCCGGCGAGTATGAGAAGACATTCATCATGATCGCGGACGCCCAGGCCCTGACGGACAATATCGAGAACCCGGAGAAAGTGCGCCAGAACATCATTGAGGTGGCCCTGGACTATATCGCCTGCGGCCTGGATCCGGAAAAGTCCACCCTGCTCATCCAGTCCCAGATATCGGAACTGTGCGAACTGACTTTCTATTACATGGATTTAGTCACAGTGGCAAGGCTCCAGCGAAATCCCACTGTGAAAAGCGAGATTCAGATGCGCAACTTCGAATCCAGCATCCCGGTGGGCTTTTTCACTTATCCCATCAGTCAGGCCGCGGATATCACGGCTTTCAAGGCCACCACGGTTCCCGTGGGGGACGACCAATTGCCTATGATCGAGCAGACCAGGGAAATCGTGCACAAGTTCAACACGGTGTATGCCCCTGTGCTGGTGGAGCCGGAGGCGCTTCTGCAGGAGAACGAGGCCAGACGCAGGCTCCCGGGCACGGACGGCAAGGCCAAGATGAGCAAGTCCCTGGGCAACTGCATCTATCTGGCGGATTCGGCAGACGAGGTGCGGACCAAAATCATGAGCATGTTCACGGATCCCCTGCATCTGCAGGTCAGCGACCCCGGCCACTTAGAGGGCAATACAGTGTTCACCTACCTGGACGCTTTCTGCAAAGACGAGCATTTCGGAAGATATCTGCCTGACTACGCCAGCCTGGACGAACTGAAAGCCCATTACCAGAGGGGCGGCCTGGGGGACGTGAAAGTGAAGAAATTCCTGAACAATATCATGCAGGAGACCTTAGAGCCTATCCGTAACCGCAGAAAAGAGTGGGAAAAGGACATCCCGGCGATTTATGAGATATTGAAGAAAGGCTCCGACCAGGCCAGGGAAGTGGCAGCCCGTACTCTGTCCGAGGTCAAGAGCGCCATGCGTATAAATTATTTTGAAGACGCGGAGCTGATACGCGCCCAGGCCGAGAAATATGAGGCATAAAACGGCGTAAAACAGGGAATAGTTTTTCCTCCTCCGGAAATAATAAAAGAAGTATTTCTATTGTCATGAATAGGAGGAATATCTATGAACCAGAAAGTAGGAAAGGCCAGCGTCCGGCTGGAGCAGCCCGTGTATATCATGCAGAGCGCCAGTGTGGTGGGAACCAAGGAGGGAGAGGGCCCGCTGGGGCTGCTCTTTGACAAAGTGGGCCAGGACGATATGTTCGGCTGTAAGTCCTGGGAGGAGGCGGAAAGCACCCTGCAGAAAGAGGCCGTAGGGCTGGCGCTGGAGAAAGCGGCTCTGAGGCCCGAGGACATTTCCTATGTCTTTGCCGGTGACTTGTTAGGTCAATCCATGGCCACCTCTTTTGGGCTATCCACCTATCAGATTCCCCTTCTGGGCGTGTATGGAGCCTGCTCTACCTGTGGGGAGTCCCTGGCGCTGGGGGCGATGAGCATTGCCGGAGGATTCGCGGACAAGGTGATCTGCGTCACCTCCAGCCATTTCGCCAGCGCGGAGAAAGAATTCCGCTTTCCTCTGGACTATGGGAACCAGCGCCCCCTGTCGGCCACCTGGACCGTGACGGGAAGCGCAGCATTTGTGCTTAGCGCACTGCCTAGGGAGGGCGGCAGGAAGCCAAAAGCCCGCATCAGCGCCATGACCATAGGAAAAGTGGTGGACTATGGCCTGAAAGATTCCATGAACATGGGAGCCTGCATGGCGCCTGCAGCGGCGGACTCACTGGAGCAGCATTTTGTTGACTTTGCCAGTCAGCCGAAGGATTATGACAAGATTATCACCGGAGACCTTGGAAAGGTAGGTCAGAGAGTGCTTATCGACCTGCTTCGGAAGAAAGGTTACGATATATCGGAACAGCACATGGACTGCGGTCTGGAGATATTCGATGCTGCGTCCCAGGACACCCATGCGGGAGGCAGCGGCTGCGGCTGCAGCGCAGTGACTCTGTCCGCCTATATCCTAAAGCAGCTGGAAGAGAACAATTGGAGAAAAGTTCTGTTTATGCCTACCGGAGCGCTGCTTAGCAAGACCAGCTTCAACGAGGGGCTAAGCGTGCCGGGAATCGCCCATGGGGTGGTGATTGAGGCAATGTAAACAAAAGTCGGAGACGAAGATTCCATAAAGAAAATCGGGCATCCGCCAGGCTGAATGTCAGCCCTGCGGGTGTCCGATTCTTTTGTTGTCTGTTGACAAGGAAAGGGCAGAACTATATAATAGTAAGAAAAAGGGAAAATTATCCTGATAAAAACGAGAAAAGAGGTAAAGAACTATGGCAAGTTGGAGAGAGAAACTGAACCAGGCAGCACAGAATACGATTTCCAAAAGCAAAGAGATGGCCGGTGTGGCAAAACTCAATGTAGAGATCAGCTCCTTGAACCAGAGTCTGAAAAACGTCTACACAGAAGTAGGCAAGTATGTTCTGGAGAATGAACTGCTGTCCGGGGATGAGACAGTGGCCGAGTGGGCTTCCAAGGCTGCTGATATCAAAGCGGAAATCGAGGCAGACACGGAGAAGATCAAGCTGTTAAAGAATGTCAACACCTGCCCGGGATGCGGCGCGGAAGTGCCCAAAACCAGCAAATTCTGCGACAAATGCGGCACTCCCATCGTGGTGGCCAGCACGGATCCCGTGAAAGAGGATGAGGAGATCATTGATGCGGACTTCAGCGAGGCTTCCCAGGAGGAAAAGGTGCAGGAGGCTGCGGAGACCGTAAGCGAGACCATGGAACCCAAGGCTGAGGATACCTGCTGCTGTGAGACCCAGGACGCTCCCGGGGAGGATTGAGCAGTCCCTGGATGGAATGAAAAAGCAGGATAAAAGAGCGGAATGAATGAAAGAGGGAGGTGGGCATTCTGCGCAAAATGGAGTTCAAGATGGAGCGCAAAGGGCTCTTGGAGCCCGGCCAGCGGATCACCGTGACAGAGGGCCGGCTTCCCAGCAATTACTACTATGTGATAGACCCGGCCCTGGCCATGTCTGCCAATATCCCTTTCCGGAACCGTCTCATGAGCCGGGAGGGGGTAGTCACGGACGTGGTGGAAAACGCCAGGGGCTTTTATGTGACGGCAGAATTTGACGAGCCGGAGGTGGAAGACCGTTGAGCCCGATGCAGCCCATGCAAAAGACCGCTGCGGCGTAAAGCGGATTTTCCGCGGCAAGACAGATAGACGGAGGAAAGGATCATGTTAAAGAAAATTTCGACAGATAAGGCGCCCGCCGCAATCGGGCCTTATTCCCAGGGCATCATCGCAAACGGCATGCTGTTTGCCTCAGGCCAGATTCCCATCAACCCTGCCACGGGAAATGTGGAGGGCGAGGACATCACTGCCCAGGCGGAACTGGTGATGAAGAATGTGGGCGCGCTGCTTGCAGAGGCAGGAACTGATTATAAAAACGTAGTCAAAACAACCTGCTTTCTGGCGGACATGGGCGATTTTGCCGCGTTCAATGAAGTGTATGCCAGATATTTCACGGAGAAGCCGGCCAGAAGCTGCGTAGCAGTAAAGGCCCTGCCCAAGAATGTTCTCTGCGAAGTAGAAGTCATCGCTGCGGTGTAGCGCATGAAAGGCAATATCGTGCTGATCGGGATGCCCGGGGCGGGAAAGAGCACCGTGGGCGTGGTGCTGGCCAAAAGGCTGGGATACCGTTTCGTGGACTCCGACCTGGTGATTCAGGAAAAATATGACAAACTGCTCCATGAGTTGATCGAGGAACATGGAGTGGAGGGCTTCTGGCAGATCGAGGAGGAGGTGAACGCCTCCCTGACCCCCCGAAAGAGCGTCATTGCCACAGGGGGAAGCGTCATCTATGGCCCCCGCGCCATGGAGCATTTGCGGGAAATCGGCACAGTGGTGTACTTAAAGCTCCCTCTTGCGGAGGTGGCGGAGAGGCTGGGCGATTTAAACGCCAGAGGCGTGACGCTGATGCCGGGCCAGACGCTTTCGGATCTCTATGAGGAGAGGATTCCTCTCTATGAAAAATATGCCCATGAAGTGATTGAATGTCAGGGCATACAAATCAGAGAGGTGGTTCGCAGGATCGCCTCCCTTGGCTGATGCTACAGAAAGAAACTCTGCCGCAGAAAAACATATGCCACAAAGAGCCGCTTGCAGCACAGCGGCTTTTTTGCTGGAGATTTGTTTTCAACCCAAAAGAATACATAATCTGCGCCACAATGACAGATACTAGTGCCATGAAATCGAAATCCGACAAAAAGGCTTCGGAGAAACGATATTGTGTTTGAACACAGGAAGCGGGCGGGGCATCTGCCTGCGGAACAGGAGTAGGGTTATGATGGATTATGTAAATGCGTTCTGGGTGGGCGGCCTGATCTGCGCCCTGGTGCAGATTCTCATGGAAAAGACAAAGCTTATGCCTGGCCGTATCATGGTGCTGTTGGTGGTGACCGGCTCAGTGATCGGGTTCTTAGGATGGTACGAGCCCTTTCAGGAATTTGCCGGGGCAGGGGCCAGCGTCCCCCTATTGGGCTTTGGGAATGTGCTGATGAAAGGCGTGAAAGAGGCAGTAGACGAACAGGGGCTGTTAGGCCTTTTTGCCGGGGGATTCAAAGCCGGGGCAGTGGGAACCTCCGCGGCGCTGATCTTCGGCTATCTGGCCAGCCTGGTCTTCAAGTCCAGGATGAAGAACTAGCTGAAAGGTCAGGGCCGGAACCAAGGCGGCGCGCTAGTCGGGATCCTGCCAGGCGATCCCCTTGCCGTCTAAGTATTGGCACAGCGCCTTGTCCCAGATGGCGTCCGGCATTTTGGACAGATGGAAAGTCTGGAGGGCAGTGCCGGTGGTGAGGGTGGCCTTTGTGCCGTCATAGCGGATGTTCAGCACCAATGCTTTTACCTCGTCAGTCGGCACATCACAGCTTTCCTTTTCCAGCAGGGCAGCGGCCTTTTCAGGCATCAGATGCAGCACAAACCGAAAGAACAGGGGCGTGCGCCTGCCTTTGATCAGGTCGAAGCACAGCCCTTTTACTTTGCCCCAGGGGCGGAATGCATAGGAAGCCTCCGCCTCCGGTTCCTCATCGCTGCCGAAGAATTCCGGATTCACATGCCCGTCAATATGGAAAGTACAGGCGGTGCCGATGACAGCCTCCTCCAGCAGGAAAGGCTCGAAAGTGTCCGCCACCAGCAGATGATTCATAAACTGTTTCATGGAAGAAATCTGTATTTGCCTCATGGGGGTCCTCCTGAACTGAATGAAATCCTGAATATGATCCTTATGAGAAATAATTATAGCAGAAATCCCGCCCGGGGTCAACAAACCGCTGCAAGCCGTATAAATACTGTGCTCGCAGCGGTTTGCTGTCCGCGTGCCCGATATTTTGCATTTTATTGTCTGGGTGGAGCTCACTCATGGCCAATGGGCCGGATGTTCAAAAAAACGAATATTCTACTTTACAAGAAAGGGTAGTATGTGCTATTATATATAGTAATAAAAACTACGTATAAAAGAAGCGAAAACCTGATAAAATATACTGACGGTCACTAGAATTTGCCATGGGGGGTGATCTTCTTCCATGCCCCGGCTCACGAGCGGCAGAGGCTATAAACTGGTGGCAAACTTTATTGCCCGTGAGGATAAAAGGGAATCTAGGTTTTATCTGCGCTAAAATGGATTCGTAGGATGGGAGACAAGATGAGATATAAGATTGTGGTTGACAGCTGCTGTGAACTGCCGGCGGAGCTTTTGCAGGATCGGCGTTTTGAGAGAGTACCTCTTGGACTGGAGGTAGGAGAGTACAGCATATTGGACGATGAGAACTTTGACCAAGCGGAATTTTTGCGGAAAGTGGCGGAATATCCCAAATGCCCCAAATCCTCCTGCCCATCGCCGGAGCGTTTTATGGAGAGCTATCATGAGGAGGTTGAACGTGTGTATGCGGTGACCCTTTCCTCCCATTTGAGCGGCAGCTACAACAGCGCTGAATTGGGCAAGAGCCTCTACCATGAAAAATACGGCGAAAAGCAGATACATGTGGTGGATTCGGAGTCTGCCAGCGGCGGCGAGGCACAGATTGCGCTGAAGATCATGGAGCTGGAGGAGAGAGGTCTTTCCTTTGAAAAGATTGTGGAAAAAATCGAGGCTTTCCGGGACAGCATCCATACCTATTTCGTGCTGGACAATCTGGAGACGCTGCGCAAGAACGGCAGACTCTCCGGCGTCAAGGCATTGGTAGCCTCCACCCTGAATATTAAGCCTGTGATGGGCGCCGATAAAGGAGAGATCATCCAGAAGAGCCAGACGATCGGCATCAAAAAGGCCCTGAGCAAAATGGCGGAGTTCGCTGCATCCGAGGTAAAGAACGCGGCAGAGCGCCGACTTATCATCACCCACTGTAACGCCCTGGAGCGGGCGGAGCAGGTGAAGCGGATGATACTGGAAAAGGTGGCTTTCATGGACTGCATCATCATGGATACCAGAGGCATCAGCAGCATGTATGCCAATGACGGCGGGGTCATCGTGACCACCTAGCGTTTGAGCGGAAAGTTCTTGCCATGCAGGCATATATTTGCTACGCATGCCTGTCTTGCAAGCCGGAATGTCCACATAAAAAGAGCGCTTTTCGAGATATACAACAGGCTGCAGGCTGCGTCCTGGTCAGGACAGGCTGTTGTAAAGGAATAAGACCAGGAAGATCTGGACGGCGAAGATGGCGGGCATGCCGTACTTAAAGTACCAATGCTTCGTCTTATGGCGGAAATGCCGCATGCCCAGAGTGCAGCCCAAAGCGCCGCCTAGAAATGCGACAAGGAACAGAGAAGCCTCCGAGATGCGCCAGGCACCTCGGACGGCTCTTTTTTTGTCTATGCCCATGACGGCAAAGCCGGTCATGTTGATGGCGAATCCATAGGCAATCGCCAGGATGCTTAGAAATTCCCTCATAGGTTTTCCTGCTTTCTGTTGTCTTTGACACGGCGCCTGCCGCAGGACTTTTCCGGATGTGAGCCGGAATCGCGGGGGTTACCGGATTGGCGTTTCCCCCGGGACTTTTCCGGCAATGGGCCGGAATCTCGTGGGTAACCGGATTGGGGTTTCCCCCGGGACTATTTCTGGATACCGGCCAGAACTTCCGCGGGAATCTCGAATTCCACGGTTCCCATGTACATGGGAGCCACATCCCCCTCATTGAAGCCGATGACCACATTGTCCTTTTCGTTCAGATAGAAAGAAGTCTCGTCCGTGATGGTCTTGAAGTTCCACTCCTCTATATCGTGATGCAGCCAGTAGTATACATTTTCGTCCGCGTCCATCCGGGCCTGCATCTGCTGCTTGATGTTCTCGCTGATGGGCGTAATGTAGTCAGCACCCTCCTGGAACAGGTCTTTTAATTGTAACCTCTCACCGGTATTCAAGTCAATAGTATAATAATAATTCCACTGATAACCGCTGCCGGCTCCCTGATAGCAGATGAGTTTCAGGGTAAAATAGTCCGCCTGTGTGGCCAGTATCTCGCTTTTTACCACAATATCCTGATAGCCCTCCTGATCCTGCATATTGGCCTCGAATCCGGCGATCAGCTCGTCCGTGATTTCCTGGATTTCCGCATTGATCTCATCTGTGGAGCGTTCCAGGTTCTCCTGCACCTGGTTGTTCTCCGGAAGCGTCTCGGGCAGGACCTCAGGAATCTGGATTTCGGGCACGGAGATATCGGCCATGTGCCTGTCAGACTCATATTCGTAATTGCGGAATGTCACTGCGCTTGCCAGCGGCCCGATGAGAGGCATCTGCTCCATCGCGTGGGCAATTGGATAGGAGAGATTCGGCAGCGCAATAAAGATGCCGGCAGCCATAGCCGCAGCCACTGTAAACCTGATAATTCCAGCATTTCTTTGTTTCCTCTGATTCATTTTTTTCGCCTCCCTGATTGTGAGCCGCAGCTGTTCCACCTGGCTTTTTGACATCTTCGGTTTTTCGTAAACTTTTCTGTATGATCTCATTTTTTTGTCCAATCTCTTGTCCTTGTTTTCCTGGTTTTCCGTGACAGAAAAATCATGCTCCATACGCTGTCCCTCCTTTTTCCGCTTCTTCCAGAAGAAGCCCCTGCAGTTTCCTGAGGCTGCGGTATAGTCTGCTTTTGACGGTGTTTATGTTCTCCTCCAGAATATCCGCAATCTCCGTGAGCTTCATGTCCTCAAAATATTTGAGGATGACCACACAGCGGTCCTTTTCCGACAGCGTATCCAGAGCGTTCTGCAGATCCAAGTCCGCGTAATGGTCCTCGGCAGCTTTCCCCTCCAGCCCGTTTTTGTCCTGCATTTCCTCGTAGGAGAAATTTCTGGGGCGCTCCAGGTACTGGAAGCACTCGTTGAGCATAATGCGGTAGATCCAGGTCTGGGCATACTGGGGTTCCTTTAAAGCACCGCTGCTTCTGATGGCTTTGTAGGCGCCGGTTTGGACGATATCGAAAGCGTCCGCCTCATGGTGGGTATATCGGTAAGCCAGCCGATAGTATTGGTTATACCGTTCCAGAAGAATCTGCTCCACCAATTCCCTGTTGGCCTTTTCCTTTTTCTGTGAAAAAAAGCTCATGGCATTTCACTCCTTTCTCAAAGGAATCGTTCACAATTTATTTAAGAACGGTTCCCTGGTCTTTTGAAAGTTTAGATGAGACATGCATGAGAAAAGTTTCATGAATTTGAAAAAAATTTCAAAAAAATCCCCTGCCTTATGCCGGGCAGGCATAGGACAGGGGAACAGGTTCGCTGCAATAGGCATTGCTTGCCTTAGAACATCTCGTCCACGCCCTGCTCGGCCATCTTCATGGCGCGCACCTTGCAGGAGAGGCCGAAGAGGTTGATAAATCCCTCCGCATCGTGGTGGTCATACAGGTCGCCGGTGGTAAAGGAGGCGATACTCTCGTTGTACAGAGTATAGGGAGAGGTGGTTCCGGCCTTGATGATATTGCCCTTGTAGAGCTTGAACTTCACCTCACCGGTGACGTACTTCTGGGTTTCCTCAATGAAAGCCTGTTCAGCCAGGCGCAGGGGCGTGAACCATTTTCCCTCGTACACAAGGCTGGCGAAACGGCTGCCCATCTCTTTCTTCATGGCGTAGGTGTCCCTGTCCAGAATCAGTTCCTCCAGCTGCTGATGTGCCTCCATGAGGATGGTTCCGCCGGGGGTCTCATAGACGCCTCTGGACTTCATGCCTACCACCCGGTTCTCCACGATATCGATGATGCCGATGCCGTGCTTTCCGCCCAGTTCATTAAGCTTTGTAATGATTTCGGAGACTTTCATCTTCTCTCCGTTCAGGGACACAGGAATGCCCTTTTCAAAGGCCATGGTCACATACTCGCCCTCCTCGGGAGCCTTTTCGGGGGTCACGCCCAGCACCAGGAGATGCTCGAAGTTAGGCTCGTTGGCAGGATCCTCCAGCTCCAGGCCCTCGTGGCTGATGTGCCAGAGATTGCGGTCCCGGCTGTAGGAGGAATCTGCGGAGAAAGGCAGATGGATGCCGTGGGCCTTGCAGTATTCGATCTCAGATTCCCGGGAATCCATGGTCCACTTATCGTTTCTCCAGGCGGCGATGATCCTTAAGTCCGGGGCCAGGGCCTTGATGCCAAGCTCAAAGCGGATCTGGTCGTTGCCCTTGCCGGTGGCGCCGTGGCAGATGGCGGTAGCGCCCTCTTTCCTTGCGATCTCCACCAGCTTCTTGGCGATCAGGGGTCTTGCCATGGAAGTGCCCAGCAGATATTTGTTCTCATAGACGGCGTTTGCCTGGACGCAGGGGACCACGTATTCATCGCAGAATTCATCGATGACGTTCTCAATGTAGAGTTTGGAAGCGCCGCAGACCAGAGCTCTTTCCTCCAAACCGTCCAGTTCCTCTGCCTGTCCGCAGTCAACGCAGACACAGATGACTTCGTAGTCGAAATTCTCTTTCAGCCAGGGAATGATGGCGGTGGTGTCGAGGCCGCCGGAATAGGCCAGAACTACTTTTTCTTTCATGAATGGAATCCTCCGTTTATTATGTATTGTCAGTTGTTTTTTGCCTTTACACACTATACAACATTCCGGGGGGAAATGCAAGGATTCCTTTTGAAAAAAAGGAAGAAAATTTATAAATATGCAAAATATATAAAAATATTCATTAAATATGAATAATGGTAATGTTGAAGACTCTGTTTTGGATTTTGCAACAATAGGAGATTGAATGTTCGTGTACGGTAAAGAAGCAAGCAACCGAAAACAAGAGATAGACCGCCAGCACCACAAACGGAAAGAAAGACAGCAGAAAGAATGATAAAAAAGGAAAAATGACATTGGAGGAAATTGCAGATTATATTCCGGCATTATCTTTTGATGAATTAAAAGAAATCGAAGCCGAGGTTATGCAGTTAGTATAATTGGCAAAACAATTTAATATCAATAAGACAGCATAAGGGCGCATGGAACAGTAAATTGTAAACCATGCGTCTTTTTTGATGGGTGCTTGCACACATTGCCCAACAAATTATGTGTTTTCACATCAAATTCTTCTCAGCAAACTGTTGAACCACAAGCTGTATCGTGTCTTCTACAAAGTTTGCGTACTCGTCTTTCGACATAGTAATAAACTTATTTATTGATTTGTCGGGTTCGGGCAAATAACCCATCACACCGATCTTGCGAACGATACACCCTTGGGGGAGGTAATCAATATAATCGGGAAAAGATTTCAACGGAAGAATCTCTGTGAGATAACCGGAGTTTGGGTGATCGTTCAGATATTCGGCTTCCATTGCGTAGATTTCACGCATCCGATCTTTCTTGGGAATGAGACTTTTTACTGAATCCCACGTTTCATCCATGCAAAGGCTGTCCAATCTTCATTTTCTACGTTACAATCCGGAGCAATATTACCAACGCAGAAACCACGTCTATCTAAGTTTGGAATACGTTTAAGAACGCCATCCGCAATCATTAAATGTGTAATCCAAGTAGCCATCTGTTTACCTCTTTCTCAAAACGTGCCAAACATCAGAACCGGTAAATCCACACTTGCGATACAGCATCTCTGGATTTGTTGGGTTACTACATTGACCGGATACAGTAGCAAACTTGGCGTTTTCTTTCATTCGCCATAACAACTCTGAAACAACATATTTGCCCAATCCATATCCACGATGTTGTTCCAATACTTGAATCCACTCTAAAACGCCTTCACCAATCTCTTTGTCAAGTTCGGCAATTCCTGTTGCAACCACTTCATCGGTTTGGTTATCCTTAATTGCCAACCATAAAGAGGAATCATATACAGAGCGAGCTATGAAGTCTCGTAGGTCGGCTTCTGTTACACCGATCTTGTTATAGCAGCTATTGATATGCTCCGCAAAGTCTTTCAAAGTGGCTTTGCAAAGCGAATATCCCTGTGGAAGCACTTGAACAGATAAGTCTTGCAGACTATGTATTAAGCGAAAAAAAGGCTCGTCAATGTAATGCTGATATTCTAATTTATTGAAATTGTCCTGGTGTACAATGCTCATACCATCTGGTACGGTTATAGATTTTGCTTTCCAGTATGGTATGGATGAAACTTTACAAGGACAAATTAAATATTCGTTTTTGTTAATAATCATTCCTCATCACCAAATAGAATCCAAGTTGAATGTTAAATTGGTATCTGTTAGTACAGGTTGCAGTATATCAATATCCGTATAAAGCCCCAGGCTTTGTTCTATATCTTTGACAATCTTCCATTTTCTACGATCAGCGTTCTGGCGTAGTCGCCCCAAATGCAGTTGTTTTGTGGGCTTAAATCTATTGTGATAATATCGTTTGTCTCAATTGTTTGGTCATCTGTTTTATAATTTTGCATTTCGTTAATAGTCATTTATTTTTCTTCCTCCAAGCCAAAGTGTTTTGCCAAAATCGACAGCACTTCTTCTCATGTGTCGGTATCAAAATCAGAGCGGATATATGAGAAGAATCCAGTATGCTCCCAGTCGATCTCTACTGGAGGATGATAAAGCGCCCATGAATTAAAGTTTCTTAAAGTAGCTTCTGGATCGGGGCACTTTTTGATCTGCTCCATCATAAATTTTTTGTCGGGGTCGTCTCGATCAAAGAATCGGGTGGCACATATATCCGGTGGATCACAGAGAAAGATAGCAACACGATTATAGGACGAGATCTCACGCAATACGTCGGGAGGAATATTGGTGTCAACAACAACTTTCTTTCCGGACGCTGCCAGTTTTATTAACTCCAAAATCTCAATTTCTACACATTCATTGGAGACTTGATTATACCAGTTCCAATGTTCTTCCGGAGTCATATTTAACCATTCCTGCCAACCACTCATTGTATCAAAATAGCATAGTCCTGGTTGCTTCCAACGGGAAAGTTTATTTCGAGGAAATACATCATGGTAGTTTTCGCCGCAATGAATCATATCATATCGTTCAGCTAACATCTTGACTATTGTGGATTTACCCGCATAACTATGACCGTTTATAAAGTAAACGTTTTGCAAGTAATGTTTTATTAGATTGTCGCTTAATTGTATTTTCATTTTTTCTCCAATCTGAAAGACAATTCATCATTGTATTTTAGTTTCACATTTGTCTGCCTGTTTTTTACCGGTCTTAATCATTTCAATGATTTCTTCCTCGGTCTGGCACTTGTCATAGTCGCCAACAAGTTGACCTACATAGTGATACACAATGCCTTTTTCTTTACAACAGTTATCGTTTTTGCACCAGCCGTGGCTTTCACAGCCTCCGTCTTGGCAACCTACACAGCCTTTATTTTCGGAGCAAACGCAACATGCAAGTCCGCAAAATGCGATAGCTTTCATTATTGTGCCGCCTCCCATTCTGCTGTGAATTGTCTGATTGTTTGCTGACGGTGGGCACGATCATCACTCACAGCTCTCGTGGCGATCTCAAAGAGCTTGTCGCTGAGCTGCCACTTTTCCCGTGTGCGGTTATACTCACCAAAGAGAGCAAAAGCGGTGGCGCCAAGAGTATAGACGTTCGTAACTTCGTCAATAGTGGCTCCGAGCTGATATTCCTCCGGGGATTGGAAGTGAGAACTGCCCCACATACGTCCCATATCGTTGACGCACGGTTGTTTACGGAAAAGGTCAATATCGCAGATTGTAGTCTTTCCGCTCACAAAGTCATACATAATGCTGCCGTCATAAAAATCTATGGCTACATAATTGCGTGAGACAACACATTCCAAGAAGCTGAGTATGTCGCTGAACACGGCGAGCCTGTCATTGATGGGAAGCTGCATAAAGCGACGGTGTGCCGCAGGGTACATTCTGCCCATACAATCGCCATCAGCCCATTTGAATACCATAGCGAACCCGTTGCCAATTTCCTTGGCTTCAATAAGTTCAATCAGATTCCTGTGCTTCAGATCGCTGTAAATAGGGAGAGTAGCTTTTAATCTGGAGATAGCATCTGTAGGATTGCCGTTGTACTGCTCGGTAGGAGTGCCGGCAAACTTGACGAAATAACGCTGCCCGTCTTTTTCACTGCCAAAGCAGATGTTTCCGGAATCCTGGTCATCGTAAACCTTGAACACCGTTCCATACTCTTTCATAAAGCTGAAATCAAAAGCACTTTTCAGCTTGAAAGGAATCCCGTCAATGTACTGCAAATAATATCCTTTGAAATACCATGTCGGTACAGGATTACGCATATTATCGTACCAAGACAGAACCTCCTTGGCTTGGTTTAGCATGGTATTCACTTCGTCCTGCCCGAACGGAATTGCCCAATATACAGACGAGAGAGTATTGCTTGAAATGTAAAGTGCAAGCAATCTCCAAAACTCCATAGGTACGTTATCATCAAAGTACCCGTTCACCATACCGGAAGCAAAGAGAGGAGCTTTCTGAGCGCACCACACAATGCGGTTAAATTCTTCCCACGGATCACCGTAATCGTTACGGTTAAAGTCGATAATGTGGAGCTGACCGCCTTTGTCGATCATCATATTACCGATGTGGTAATCGCCATGCTGATACACCTGCGGTCTGTTTTTCAGCAAATGACGGTTCTCGTTTATGTAGTCTATAAATGCCTGTCCGTTCTCATACTTGATAGGGCACTCACCGTACTTTTTGATCTTATAATCCATTTTGCGGTTAAAACGGATTTCCCAATCCTCCTGTGTTGCAGGAGCAGGAATAGAGTGGATTTTGCGAAGAATACGTCCCGCTTCCAATCCATATACATACTGCTCGGTATCAGAATAGCCCGACATGACCTGTTCTGCATCTTCGCCGTCAATCCAACTTTGGATGGAATAAACGCCATCCTCACAAGTACCAAACTCAATAGGTTGGCACATAGGCACTCCAAAAGAAGCGACCTGTTTCATCATGTTAAACTCAGACTGCTTTGTGTCGTGCTGTGCAATATCGGAAACACGCAAAAGATACCGGGTGCCGTTTTCATCGGTAACACAGTATTTCTTATCACTTGACCAGCCTTTGTTTATTGGTTCTTTCGTTATAAATTTCATATACCAACCTCTCTATTACAGAAGATTTTCCTCTATAAACTTGGCTACGCCGTCCATATCATTGCTGTCAATAATCCGATCTGCTACGTCAAGAACAGAAGGAATGGCATTAGATACAGCTACGCCAAGTCCGCAGTTCTTTATAGGCTCTATATCGTCGTTATCATCACCAAAGTAGACAGCATCGCTGGTCGAAACACCAAAGTGGGAGAGCATTTGCTTGATGCCGTTCCATTTCGTAGCTTCTTTGCTCCTAATTTGGATAAGATCATTGTTGGCAATGGTGTGGTACACATCATCTGTCAACGTGGTTTTAATACCCTCATATTTGTTTCCGGCTTCTAACACGGTCTCTCTCGAAACAGTTCTTCGCTGGGTGTTTTATAGTCGCCTTTGGTAAGCATCATTATACCTTTCTAAATTCCATTTTTATCGCTTCTTATTTACTTAAATTCAATTCTTTCTCCAGTACATCAGCAAAGCGCTGTATCGGCTCCGCAAGCGTTTCTGCGTAGTCAAATGTCTCTTTATCATCCTTGCGTTCCAACGGACTTCTGCGAACTTTCAGCGCATATCTGAGGGCATCTGGATCAGGGCAAAGATTGTTTTCTATCGCCCATTCTGCAGCTTCGGTTTTAGCGATAATCTTGCCAGTGCGAAGCGTATAGATACAGCGAGCGATATCGAACATCCAACCGAAGGAATAGAAGCTCCGTCCGGTGCTTTGTGCGTATTTTCTGATTGTTTCATAGTGGCGTTTAACGTCGGCATACAGTTCGTGGAAAGTGGGATATTTCAGTTCTTTTCGTATATCCTTTCCGTACAAGAGGACGCTGCTCTCGACCAGCTCTGCCATGCCGAAGCTGTCAAACGCATAGCTATCAGTAATTCGTTCTCCGCTTGTGCCCCAATATACTACACGGTCAGTTTTCTTTGAGAGAAACGCATCCAGGGTAAGCATCCCACCCTCAAAAGAACGGTAATAGGGATTATCGGGTTCATCTGCAAGCATAGTTTGGCGAAGTCCAACGAGCGCTTTTGCCTGTTCCACGGTTATTTGTTTGCTTGTCAACACAAGAATATCAAGGTCGCTCCATCCCAATCTGAAATCGTTTAGAACAGACGAGCCATACATATAAATCGACGGTTCACGATCCGAGAGAATCCCGCTGATTTCACGAACCATAGTATTGATAGTGAGCTGTCTCTCTTTCCGTTCAGCACCTATAGGATGAAGAACGTACTTCTGATTCGGGTAATTCAGTTCCTCAATAAGAGCATCTGCGATAAATCCGTACTTTTCATACAACGCTCTTGGTGCGGTTCCTTTTTCATCGTCAGCACGGAAAGTAGATACCAATATTTCTTTTGTTCTGTCTAAATTGGCAAGTGCTTCATCCATGAGCATTGAAGCAACACCACGGCCACGGCATTCGGGCGAAACAGCGAGACAGCAGATCATGTTGTGTCCTCGTGAGAACAGCATAACACCGGCAATCTCATTGGCTTCCTTTACGCAGATAGCCTGCCGTTTGCCCATAAACTTGAGAACGGTGGCTCGATGCTCGTTTAGCTTCTCTTGTTTTTCCAAGCCAGGAAAATTCCATCGAACCCGTGTTACAAGGCTCATCCATTCTTCAATATCTTCGGGTAATCCATAAAAGAGCTGCACAGCATTTCTCCTCCGTTCGTAAATCAATTTGTTATCAAAGCGGCTTATCTTTTCTATGGATACAAAATTCCATCATAATTATAGCACAAAAATATGAAAATTTCTACCATTTTCACGGATGGAGCCAGGGTTGTTTCACGAAACATCACTAACCGTGCCGATCTTGAAAATCGGGGATTGTCTGCTTCAGTCATGTGATGCAATTCTCTTATTCCCCCTATTTCGATTCCCCTATCCCGCAAAAAAGCACAG
>CATKYJ010000040.1 GCA_949840885.1 uncultured Acetatifactor sp. | reverse complement strand
CTGTTCTTTGAGTTTGGCTTGCGACACCTTACTCATTGTATCACAGGAGGCTTTTTTATGTTGTCCTCACCGCTTCCGCTTACTCTATTCTCCCCAGCATAGCTGGGGGATTAGGGTTTTCATTCATCTGATGCGCTGGCTAAATACGCCGGCCTTACCTGGCTCAGGAACGATTCCGGTGATTTTGAGGCAGAGGACACGCCTATCACCAAAGCGGGCAACACCTATCTGCGTTACTACCTCGGTGAGGCAGCCAACAGTGTCAGGCGGCATATCCCTGAATACCGGGACTACTATGCCAGGAAATATGCTGAAGTCCCTAAACATCAGCACAAGAGAGCACTCGCGCTTACATCTCGTAAACTCGTACGACTCGTTTTTGGATTGCTGGCCAAAAACCAACTGTACACCGGCGAACTATTGGACGCCGAACTGAATAGCATATCGAACTGACATTCGGTTTTGGATAAATGCCACCGAAGGTCTGTTAAAGTCACCCTTTTCCCTGAAAAACATATCAAAATCATTTTCAGAAAGGACTTGACATATCACCAGAATGCTCCAAGCACCGGAGTCTCATATTCCCCCAGCTCCAGATTGTTCCCCGCACCATTGAGGGAGGTCTCCCGCACATCCAGGACGCCGGGGACATTCAGGAGCCTGGTGTCAATTTGGCTGATTCTCACAATCAAATGGGAAGCATCCGCCCATTCCTTTCTAAGTTCCAGAAAGTAGGCTGAAACCGCCTCTTCCAGGGAACTTTGGAGATTTCCCCATCCGAATCCCGGTTCAAAGGTCAGGTTTGTCTGAATGAATATTTCCTTTGCCTTTGCACTCTCCACCCTGACCACATGGCCGATGGGCGCAAGCCCGTATCCCTCCCCGGCGTTTCCCTCCGGGTCCACGGCTGTCTGAACCATCTGAACAAGGGCGTCCGACGCGGGCCCGTATTCCGAATTGATGATGGTCAAAAGCACTGTCCCCCCTGTTGTCAGCTTTTTTTCTTTTGCGGCATATAGAACCGAATCCAGCCATTGCCGGACTTCCCCGGCCAAAGTACCCTTAACCTCATTGTACCATGTTTCAACGGTTTCTTTGGGGATCAGGTCTGCCGGGGAAATATCAGCGTTCCATACTCTCGTGACCTTTGTCCTGCCCACTCCCGGGATATCGTTTGTCCTCTTCAGGTAATCGGCCCGATTCCCGCCGAAGACATTCTCGTCAAAGGAGGCAAAATATCTCTGCCGCAGATCTTCCGTCTCCTCTTCCTCCTCACCGGGGACCAGGACTTCCGTCAGTTCCGCGGACTGCAGCCCTTTTATGTATTCCATGGGTATCATCCGGCCGAAGTACTGGTTCCCGATCTTTCCGGGCATTTCACATTCCACCTCCCATCCGCCCTTTTCGTCACCGACCCTCTTTCCGGTGAACACATAGTTCACGTCGCCGATATTAAAGCGCTGTCCGGCCGCCGCCAGACCGTCGGGGACAAATACGCCCCGCAGCACTGCTCTTGTGGCTTCCCGGGGATAGACGCCCCTTTCCCTGCAGCGCAGTATCAGGAACTCCCTGGAAGCGGTGTCTCCATACGCCTCCCTCAAAATGGTCTCAAGCTCAATATAGAGAATCTGGAGTTCTATCGCCGTAGGCGAATGGGTATCCCAGATCAGCGAACCCTCTCTCTTGTCCAACTTGTCAGGCACACGGCCAAGCATCCGCTGAAGTATTGCCTCGTAAGTAATTTCCTCATACATCAGATATTCACCTCTCTTTCCGCCTGCACATCCCCGAAAACGGTATGCGCGGTAAAAGTCACATGTACAACCCCTTTTCGGGGAAAGTCAAATGCAAAATCGTCGACACTCCCAATCCGGTCGTCCCAAAGCAGCGCCTCCGAAATGCGGCGTTTCAGTTCCGGGCATACATAGGTCACCGGCTGGCCGAACAGGTCAAGAAGCTCAATCCCGTAATTCCAGCTGTACATGATATACTGATAGCGCTCTGTCATGATAATCTTAAAAATTGCCTGCCTCACTGCCTCCAGCCCGTCGGTATACCCGCAGATACGCTTCCTTTCCATCTGCATCCTGTACGTAAGGCTCGGCTGCTCCCCAATCTCAAAATCCTGATCTAAAAAACCTGCCGTTGACGGAATCATTACCTGCCTCCTATCCGGTCGGCCACAATGAACTTCTGGCCTCCCTGCTGCCGTATCAATATCACTTGGTCGCCAATTTCAAGGCCATTGTGCACCATCATACTCCGTGCTCCCCCAATCTCATGGACATGGGCCGGAGAGGCGACTGTCTGCCCGTCGGAGAGAAGCGCTCCTGCCTCTGTGGTCCATTGGACAGTGACCATGGTCATGTAATCGGTAACATTTCTTGCCAGGACAAGCTGTGATTCGCCAAGTACCATCTTCTGCTCTACATTTATCTTCAGGGGAGTCCTGGAAATCACCTCCCCAAAATACACGTTGACAGGCTTTGACGATTCCCTTTCGTCCCGGGCGGCCCTCTTCATGGCCTCCACCAAACCATTCGCTTCAGCCAACAAACTCACCTCCTCTAAGTGTCAAATCCATCCGGTGCACGCTTTCCCTGTATATATGCCTGCAGCTCTCCACCAGCATCAGGTTCCTCAGCTTCATGTCCCCCAGATCAAGATTCACCACAATCATGCTGCCGGCCCTGACCCGGTTGTCCCCCAGTACATTGCTAAGCTTCAGGCTGCGGGTCTTCTTGTTGTACAGCTTCAGCAGCGCGTCCGCTTTTGCCTGGCCGTTCTCCCCCTTTTTCAGGGTGTCGAAATACTGCAGAATCCCCCATCTGTTGATATTCCCGGAATCCTGGGCCACATAGACCTCCCGAAATCCGGTCTCCTCATTGTCATAGGCCAGCTTTATCCGGTTGAACGTGTTGTCGTCAATGGATGAGGTATAATCCAGGGTCTCGCAGGTCTCCTCGTCCACCATCAGATAGGCTCCGGGACTCCCCACCACCATGGAGGATAAGTGCTTCAAGGTCAGTCTGCCGAAATCATCGTACAGCACGAACATCTCCCCGGTATTCGTCAGGGTCAGGTCAAGAGCATTCTGTATCATCTCAAAAAGAGAAGTGTTCTCCTCCACCCTTGACCCAATCACATATCCCGTATTTTCCAGGACACCGGTGCGCAGGGCATAGTCCGCCGCCAGCATCCGCAGAAGCTGATCCGCGGTCTTGTTCTCATACACTATGGTATCCTTATTCTTCAGGTACCGCAGCTGGTCGTAGGCAGTGACGGTTATTGTCTGTCCCTTTGTCCTCTGCTGCTTGAACACAAACCCGAAGAATATCTCATCCCCGTTCTCTTTCATCCTCACGGCGCTGCCTTCCGAAAAGTCAAGCCCGTCGTCCTTTAGCACCTTAAAGCACAGCTTCCCGGGAGTATCTTTTCTTTCCGTGGTCCATTCGATCCCCTCCTCCACAGCCGGAAGAAATGCCTTTGTCCCCGTCTCATTCCCAATCAGCAGTTCAACGCTCATCCCTACCTCCTTACGATGCTGCCGGGATGATCAGAACCTGCCCCGGATAGATCAGATTAGGGTTCCCCCCGACCACGCTTTTGTTGGCATTGTAGATTGCCGTGTACTTGCCTCCGTTGCCGTAGAATTTCTTCGCAATGTTCCAGAGGCAGTCCCCTTTTACTACCGTATAAGTCTGCGGAGCTGCCGGAGAGTTTGTTGCTTCCCGCCTGGGCTCAACGCTTGCCTGGGGCTTTTGCATGTTGAAAGAAATGTTCACCGTCTTGGTCCCGTAGTCCCTCCATTGCTTCAGCTTTATCTTCACCAGGACGTCGAAACCGTTCTCAGCCGCCTCCTCGATTCGATAGTCCTCCATGGACACCTTGATATTGGTGTCAAAAAGCCGTTTTCCGGCAGGCCTCCTCCTGCATACGATGAACTGGAAAGGCTCCTCGCTGGTCTTTATGGACTCAAAATAGTCCAGATAATAATCGGCGCTCTTGAATCCCGCCTGATAGACCGCGAACGGGTATCTTTCCTGCGGAATCCTGCACTCGAATTCAATCTCCGTCAGCCCTGCCTTTTTCAGGATATTGATCTCCCCCTGATTGATCAGGGTGACCGTTTCGTTGGCATTGTTGATCTTCACGGTTAGCTTCGGGGGCGCTATGGGCAGCAGGCATTTCCCCAAATAGAAATCATATCCGCTCTGACACATCAGTTATGCACCCCCTCAGTTGAAATGTCGATGGCCTCATTCATCATGTCTGTCATTCCCGACACGATGCCGTCCAGGTCCAAGTCGTTCTTTATGGTGTTGTGGTTCGTCTGCTCGATCTTGATCTCGGCAGCGGTGAACCGGTTGACTGCCTCCTGCTCCGCAATGTCCCGCAGATACTTCAGTTCCTCCCCGGTTATCTCCATAGCGTCCGCCATGGCGCCGGTATTGCCCGCAATGTCCTCCACACCGCTGCCGATTTCCTCCAGCCCCGTGGCGTAGCCGTCGGGATCCGTATAGCTGTCGAGGTCAGAAATGTCGGTGCCGAACAGGGAGGCCGGGTCGAAGTTTGCTATGCTTTCATCGATCCCCTCACCGAAAGAATATCCCGCATCCCATGCCTCCCCATATTTGATCCTGTAATTGATTTCCGGCGCTGCCCGGTCAATGGTGATGGCATTTTCATTCTTCCCCCATGCCAGGACAGTGTCCCGAAGACTGCTTAAGCCGGCAGTCCAGTCTGTCCCGAAAATGGCATCGATGATTTTGGTTGCAACCATGCCCAGGGACAGGAACCAGGAAATAATGTTTCCGATCAGATTGGCAACTGCTCCCCCAAAGCTGTCAAATCCCCCATCCGCAGCATTCAGAATCCATTCCACAATGCCGAGAAAGGGCGTCACAAACTGCCATGCGGCCTGATAGATGGCATTTATCAGCCCTATCGCCAGGTTCAGGATGAATGCGCCGGCCGCCGCCACCGCCCCGCAGATAATACCCATTGCGGAGAGTGAACTCCCTGTGAGACGGTTCACGATCTCTACGACCCCGTAGAAAGCTGCAATCAGAGCAATGATCAAAATAATGATCCAGACAATGGGACATGCCTGCATAGCCGTGTTGAGTCCGTTCTGTGCCGCAATGTTTGCCGCTGTTGCCGCCGTCAGGGTGCCGGTTACTGCTGCGTGAATCATTTGTACTGCTGCCATAGCAACATGAATTCCTTTACTGACCAGATTTATGGTGTTCAATGCCATCTGCCACCCATAGTACAACGCCAGGGCCCCCGCCACGCCGTAGATGATGGGAGACAGCCAGGACCAGTTGTCCGCCACAAGCTGCACCCCGGCGTCCAGCAGGTCTAGCACATTCAGCGCAATCCCGGCCGCTACGGACAGGGCGCCTGCGATGCCTGCCGCGAATCCCTGAAAGTTCTCGCTGTTCCCCATCTCATTCATTCGCTGAAGAACAGGCGCAAAAGCACTCAATGCACTATTCTCAAAGGAAGTCCAAATCTGCGCAAAAGTCATTGGCATGCTTTCAAACTCCCTGTTGGTCTCATCGGCAGCGGCGAACATGGCCGCCTTTACAATGTCGGCGGTAATGGCTCCCTCTGCCGCCATATTGCTCAATTCCTCTCTGGGCACTTCCAGGTAATCCGCAATCGTCCGGATCAAGTTCGGGGCCTGTTGCAGGATGCTGTTGTACGCCTCCCCCTGGAGGACACCGGCGCCCATGGCCTCCGTCAGCTGCTGCATAGCCGCATCCATTTCCTGCGTCTCCATCCCCGCTGTCCCGAACTGTTTGTTTACCTGCTCTACGAATGCCACGATCTCTTCCGAGCTGCCGAAAGCGTCCCCGGCCATAATACCCATATCTGCCACTGCGTCTGCCGTTGTCTGGTAGCTGCACCGCGCCCGCTCCGCGGAAGCGAAAATCATATCCTGCAGCTCCTGAGTGGTCTGGAGCCCGTCGTTCATCATGCCCAGGCGGGCCGCGGTGGACATAAGCTGGTCGGACAGGCTGAATGCATTGGAGAGAATATTCCGCATATCATCCATGCAAGAAGCCGCTGCGCTCTTGATGGCGCCTATGAGTCCGTTCGTCTTATTGGTTCCCTCCCCTATCTCCCGGTTCAGGCGCCCCTGTTCGTCCACATTGTCCCGGATATGCTGTTCCGTTTTCCCGACCACCTGGTTCAGCCTCAGATAGGATTCGTTCGCCGCAGCGACATCCATGTCTTCCACAGCCCGGACCAGGTTCTGCTGCTCCCTGACCGCACTTTCCAGCTGTCCGCGCAGAGTCTCCAGCTCTGTGTTGGCAGCATCCGTCCCCATATTCAGCGGATTGTTTTCCATCTGCCGGATACGCTCTCGCACCATGTCTATCCTCACAGTCATCCGGTTCAGACTCTGGGCCGCTTCCGGCGGGAATACTGCGGTATCGTATGCCTGCCTTGCGATGGCGTCCTGTGTGCTGCGCAGCCTTTCGAGCATGGCGTCCGCGCTTTGAACCTCCTGGCGAAACCGGTCGATTCCGCTTCCGGTAAATACTTCCACACCAGGCATCTGCCAGCCCGCGCCAGGCGTGGTCTCAGGAATGTCCACCCGGTCCGTTTCCGCGGCCAGCTTCCGGGCGGCCATGGCCGCCTGGTCGATGCAGTCCCGTATCCCCAGGAATGCGCCGGCCTCAATGGGCGAGTCCATGACCCTGTGCAGCTCCTCCATGGCGGAAATCCCTGCATTCACGGAATCGATGACATAGTACAGGACGCCTGTGAAATTATCCTGCAGCTCAATTGCCGCCCCTATGCTCTCCATATCGTCACCTGCCTTTCTTATCTCTGTTTGTCCTGCGTTTCAATTCTCTTTCTCTCTCCCTGTCGTTCTCCATCTTTATCTTGATCGCTGCCACCACAAAGGCTTTTTCGGCCTCCTCCAGAGAGAGAAAAACAGACGGCAGAATGTGAAGTTTCAGAAGGGCATAGTAGGCAAAGTTCGCCTCCCAATCCCCTTCCTCAATCAGTTTTTTGCTTCGTCCACCTTGTCCTCAAAGGATACGTTGAAACCCTGGAATTTCTGGACGAAATTGGCCAGCTCGTTATATTCCCCCGGATCGTCAACCATGGCCAGCAGCAGTTCCTCCGGCGTCTTCACACCGTAGGAATCCTGCAGTTCCTGGTCGTACAGGTCAGGCACGACTACAGAAGCGGCAATCATGCGGCGGATATAGAGACCGGACAGGATCTTCTGCCGGAACAGATTGGGCTTTCCGGTGATCTGCACGTCAATGGTGCAGTCCTCCCGGATGTTCTCGTTCTCTTTCGATGTAATGTGCCGGAACTCCCATTCAAGGGGTCTCTTCTCCTCGTCGCAGAGGGATTTCGTGGGGGCGTAGAAGCCGTTGGCTTTCTCTGCCTTGTTTGCTTTCATGAATTTACTGAATTTAGACATTTTTATCTTCTCCTTATCTGTTAATCTCTGTCATGAGCCCCCTTATGGGCCTTGTAAAAAGCCGCATAAGGGGAACAAAACCGTTTAATTGGTAAGAAAACCCTCCAGATCCTGAAATGCCTCGGGCATCCTGAAATCTTCAAAGGTGAAATCCATTTCCTCGTCCAGGTATTCTCCGTCGGCGTCAAATTTTGCCAGGACGCCGCCGTCAATGTTGCAGTCCATCAAAATCATGGTCTGCCGCCCCACCGAAGAGGTGGCATCCTCATTGGAAATCTGGATCTCAAAGTAGACATCCTCCCCAGTGTCTTTATACTGGAGCATCATCTGCCGGAAGACGGACGTATTGTAATGAAACGTCGCTTTGCCCGTGCCCTCCCATCCGGAGGCCTTGTTCCCTTTCCCGGTCCTGCCAAGAATGGGGACCTTTGTCTTATTCTTCTTGAAAGACGCCTCCAGATTAATGGCCTGCATGAAGTTATAGCGGCGTGTTCCGATGGTGATGAAGCATTCTGCCAAACCGGCGAATATCGTATCCTTGGCTTTCATTGTCACGTTATTCATATCTTTGTCACTTCCTTTCCCTTATGCCACTGTTACAGTCATATACAGTCTGCCCATGGCGTTTACTACAGTCACGGCGTCCGTCACCACAACGGACCTCTTATTCTCCCCCTGGGCCACGGTCACGTCCGCATCCGAAAAGCGTTCAATGGCCCGAAGCTCCTGGAGCTGCTCATGGTGCTTGACAATGTCCGACCAGAGAGATATCCTCCCCGCCGCGTCATTGGGCACGATGCCGAGATACTTTGTGTTGAAAAGCACCGCGATATCATTGCCGATCTGGTCAATCACCCGGACTGTCTGGTTATCCTTAAAGATGTCCCCCATGGTCTCGGAAACCGTCGTCATGGTGTTGATGTCCTCCAGCACCCGGACATGGGTCCCCACCAGATGGAACGTGAATTTTCCGGCCTTGATGGCCGCCTTGAGCTGATTCTGGGTGTAGGGAGTGTCCACGGTAAAGCACCCGTCATATCTCCTGTTCTGGTTGCTCCTGTTCACCCCACAGCCCGCCGATGCCCCGGTCACCCAGTACACAAGGCTCGCCTCTTTCTCCCCCTTATCCAGAACCTTATTGTTTACGCTGATGACGCCTATGGAGTCAGCCTGGGCATAATCATAGAGCACAAGCTGGAACTTTACGCCCATCTCGTCGCGCAGCCGCCTGTTGTAAGCCGCATACAGCGCCTTTGTGGCGTCGTCTGTGACCGTGGCTCCCATGACATTGAAAGTATAGGATTCCGCCTTGTCAAGATAAGCCTGATGATCTGCCCCGCTCACCGTACCGTTCTCCCCGCCGGTGAGAGGAACCGCGGCTGCCGCTTCCAGCATAATCCCGGACTTCCACTTCAGGAACCTGTTGTCCCTCAGCTCAGCTGCCGTGGAAACGGTCTGCTCGTCGACCACATCCGTCCCCAGGAGAGTCTTCACATCAAAGAGGGATTCATCGTCGGCGTTCACCTGAACCGCTGTTTTCAGATCGTTGCCGCGTATGCCGCTCCAGAGCGCCTCCGCCAGATCGTTGCCCGCTTTCTTTCCGTTTCCGTTCAGCCGATATGCGTAAAAGGTCCTTGTGTTCCTGAACAGATCACTAAGCCCTTTCAGCTGATCGCTGTCGTGTTCATATCCGAAGAGTTCCAGGCTGTTCTTCTGGAAATCCTCATTCGTCACTTCGAAGATCTCTCCCTCCCTGCCCCAGTCCAGCTCAAGGGCCATTGTCGCAATGCCCCTTTCGGAAAGAGCTGCTGCCGCGGCAGACTTGGAGACAAAGTTTATATATGCGCCTGGCAGTTCCTTGTTCTGCGCTGTAAAAATTCCGCCACCTAAAGACATACCTATCTCACCTTACCTTTCATATAATGTTCCACTTTTTCTTCTACGGCTTTCACCGTGTACGTTTGTCCGGGCACAAGGAGAGCCTCCAGAATGTCTCTCCTTTCCCTGAAGCGCGCCGAGGCAGTCAGCTGCTCTTTTGAAAACCGGTTCTCCGCTTTCCTGCCTTTCTCCGGCGGCGCTTGCTTCTTTTTCTCTTCCATCTCTTCACCTATCCTTTCACACAAGTTTTAGAGGCGACTTCCTCCATGGCCGGTACGGTTGTGTCCTCCGTGTAGACAAAAAAATCATAGTTCACGAAGAAACGTAACTTTCCGTCCGCCACCTCATACTCCATTTTCGTGCCCCTGATCAGGCTTTCGTCCACTTCCAGATATTCCAGGCACGAGAAGAGCCTCTCCCCCACATCGTGACATTCCCTGTTTCTGTCTTGCTCTGACAGCGGGAAATACTGCACACAGAATCGGCTGCGTCTGAAATACCGCCTGCCCCTGAAGCGGGTATTTGCCGGATTCAGGCACTGGATGAAAAATCTGCCTCCCTGCATGTCCTGCGGCATTTCCTCCATACAGGCTTTGTATCCGTCCCCAAACTCAGCCTCCAGAGCCATGCCCATTGCTTCCATGATTGAAACGATCACTCTACGACACCTCCTAGCTGCTCTCTGCCCCTCCTGCGGGCGGCTGTCCTATGCCCAATCGCACGGCGGACATGCTTTGCCGGGGTCCCGCTTTCGGCGGCCTAAACAACTCCCCAACGGCATACCGCCGTTTATGTGCCTCACCTCCTTTCGCTGCCTGCCAAGGCCTGCAAATTTCTCTTTTTTCATTTTTATACCTAATTCAATATTTGGAAGTTTACTTCCAAACTTCTCCTCCTTTCTCTTTTCTATTTTGTATAAAAAGAACCCTCTCCGCATGGAAAGACGTCCTGATTACCACCGTACGCGCCTGGCCTCGTCATCTTCATATGATCCGGCCCGTTCCCTTATCCACTGCAACTTGGTACCATATTACTACATCCGAAACGGACATTGCGGACATTGCGGACTGACTTTAGATTTTTTCAAAAAATCTTTTCAGCTCCTTTCTGACACTGTCCCCTGTGGCCCGCCTCCCCATCTGCGCAGCCACCTGCTCCCACGTCAGCCCGTCCAGATACCGGTACCGTATGATCCGCTGCATGCGCAGGGGAACCGTACCCAGCCATTCGTCCACCTGATACTTGACCTGCTCCGCCCGTCCCTTTCGCTGCGCCAGCACCCTCTCCTCGTACCGCAGGTGACTGTCGTCCTCCACAGAGAACGCAGTGCCCTCAATCTTGAAGCGCTGCTCTATATAGGGAAAGTTTGGAGAGGAGCCTTTTACTTTCGTCTGGACCACTGTCCTCTTCTTCCCGTTCAGCCTGCGGATCTCCGCCTCCGTCTCTTTCACCAGCTCACAGGCGTCTATGTAGTCCTGTAATATTCCCTTGTCCAATGTCAAAACCTCCTTTCGCTCCCGGTTCCCCCGGTGCAATCATCCATTCGCGCTGTCAGTCATCTGTCAACCCTGTCCCGCCGAACCCGCCGTCCCCGGCCGGACAGTCCGCATATCCGGAACAAGAGAAAGATATGGCCCCTGTCTATGACAGATTCTGCAGAATTCTTAGCTTCTTTCACTGTCCTCATTTATAATGCCTAGTTTCTAAGAATTTATATGCATTATATTCCTAGACACTAGACTTGTCAACATTTTTTTAGAATATTTTTCTTACTTACTAAGATTATTCTGTTTACATCCCAGGTAAATGATGGTAATATAGAAATGAGAAAGGCAGGACAAAGATATGACAAAGCAAACCATAGCCGGCTTTTTAAAACAGCTGCGGCGGACATCTGGTTTCTCCGCCAATGAAGTTACAGACAGACTGCAGGAATATGATATAAACATCTCTGCCAAGACACTTTACGGATATGAAAGCGGACTCAGCATGCCCAATGCAGACGCATTTGTAGCCTTATGTAAGATTTACAGATGTGATAATCCTCTGGCGCTTTTCGGAACCCCGGCGTTAAAATCAGACGAACTGGGAATCATCGAAAAATACCGCGATCTCGACTCTCATGGCAAAGAGATGGTAGACTTCACCCTCCTGAAAGAGTGGGAGCGCTCCACGGCCGAGGCGGCGATAGCGCCGAAAACGGATAATGTTATCCCCATGGCTGTCCAAAAGGATGCCTCCTGTCTAAACGCCGCCCACGCCGAGGACTACGCAGGGGCTCCGGAGGAGCTGAGACAGCTGGAGGAAGCCATCATGGACGATGAAGACTTCTAGTCCGTTTTATCGGACACGTAATCTGCTATCTGTTATAAGGGGATGATATCGTGACTACATACGAAGATTTGCTGATCGAGGCCGACAATAACAGGCTCGTCACAAAAGAGAAAAGCCTCCCCGTGAGCAAGGGGAGGATAAAGGGCGACCGCATCGCCATCAAAAAGGGGATGACCCAGACAGAGAAGAGATGCATCCTGGCGGAGGAGCTGGGCCATTATTACACAGGGACAGGAGATATCCTGGACCAGTCCTCCGTGTCCAACAGGAAGCAGGAGCTCCGGGCCCGCGTCCACGCGTACAACAGGCTGATCGGCCTGGCCGGGATTATCCGGGCGCACAAGAACCACTGCCATAGTCTCTCCGAGACGGCAGAATTTCTCGATGTGACGGAGGAGTTTCTCTCCGATGCCCTGGATTATTATAAAGCGAAATACGGAAAAGGGGCCCGCATCGGTAACTATGTGGTTTACTTTGAGCCCTATTTAGGGGTGCTTGAGTTGTCCTGAGGACGCCCTTTCTTTTGCGTTCGCCCATGGGCAGTTCCCGGACATAAAAAGGAAGCAAAGCCGCTGGTTGCGATACCAAAAGCGGCTCCGCTTCGCCGGGTTTATGCATACTTCATATCCATCCTCAAATGAACACCCGCTCAAAATTCCTTATGCTCCATAATTCTGATACTGATCTTACAGGACACAAGCAGCAGCACAAGGCTGATACCGAGAGCCGCCGCAAGGCCCATGCCGTCGCTCATCACCGGCATCCTCTCTCCCAGCTCCCTAAAGTCTATGCCCAATTTCTCCGCAATCTTTGCCCCTGATATCACGATCAGGAAAACTCCTCCCATCAAGATGATCATGACAATCCTGCCCTTTTCGCCGCTGTATTTCAGGTGCACGGGAATCATAAACGAACTTAATCCTATCGCCACGGGCAGCAGCACCAGCGCTGCCATAACGCTTTCTGCAGGGTCAAGTCCGTCCCGGAACACCCCGCCGCAGACTGTGAGAACAGAGCCTGCCAGCCAGCCGCCTCCGCACATCAGCAGAGAAAAAAGATGCTTTTCCACGGCATAGTCCCTCCGGGACACAGGCAGGGAGAACAGGAAAGCATTCCCGTTCTCAAATTCGTCATAGCTGATGGTGCTGGAGGTAAACGAAGTACTGATAACCGCCAGATACACTACGATAAAGGACATATCACTGGTGTAGAAAGACATCCCAAGCGCAACTATGGCAATGATTATCAATGTATTCCTCATATTTTTCATGAGCTTCAAATCCTTGATCAACAACCCTTTCATAATCTCTCCCCCTTTATCATCATCATGATCACTTCGTCAATGCTGCCCTTTAAGACTGCAAGCTTCGGATAATTCTCTCTGTAGAATCTCTTCTGATTGGTCAGGCAGCTGTAGCCGAAGCTCTCTTTTCTGCTGCAGAGGATATAGCGCTTCTCAATGGTCTCATATTCTCTCTCATCCATCTTCAGTACCGCGTAATTGTCCAGCAGCACATCCGTATCCTCATGAAGAATGATTTTGCCCTGGTGTATCATGTAAATGTCATCGCACAGAGTCTCCAGGTCTCCGGAGATATGAGAGCTCACCAGAATCCCCCTGTTGTCATCCTGCTCCATGAATACCCGGAGCAGCTCCAAGAGCTCATCCCTTGCCACCACATCCAGCCCCGCCGTGGGTTCGTCCAGGATAAGCAGCCTGGCCCTGTGGGAAATGGCTGTCAGAACCTTCAGCTTCGCTTTCATACCCGTGGAAAATTCCTTGATCTTCTGATTGTCAGGCAGCCCGAACCGTTTCACCTGCTCCAGGAAAAATGCCTTGTCGAAGCGGGCGTAGAGACTGCCCAGCACAGGTATGATGTCCCTGACAGTGAGATATCCGCTGAAGCCCGCATTGGACAGGACCACTCCCAGCTCCTGTCTGTCCCCGGCCCCAAACTGTCCGCTGTCCTTTCCCAGAATCTCTATCTTCCCGCCGTCCGGCCTGACCAGCCCCAGCACTGCCTTGAAAGTAGTGCTCTTCCCGGCGCCGTTCTGTCCCACCAGACCTGTCACCCGTCCGCTCAGAACTTCCATAGAGCAGTCCAGACGAAATGCGCCGTAATTTTTTTGCAGATTCTCAATCCTTAACATACTCAACCCTCCAAAATCAGTTCAAATAAGCTCCTGATATCCTCATCGCTGATTCCGTATCTCCTGCCTTTACAGACTGCCTGTTCCAGGTCCGCCTCCAGCTCTTTTTTCTGCTCCTCCAGCAAAAGTCCCGGATTCACAGCGCCCACATAAGTGCCCTTTCCGTGGATTGTCACGGTAAAGCCCTCCTCCTCCAGACTGTCATAGGCCTTTTTCACAGTCAGCGCGCTGATCTTCAATTCCTTTGAAAGCGCCCGGACAGAAGGCAGATTGTCATTTTCCTTCAATTCCCCGCCGCGTATCAGGGATTTGATCTGGTCTGTAATCTGTTCGTAGATCGGAACCATGGAAGAACTGTTTATTATAATGCGCATTTATCTTTCCTCCTTGCAAACAGTATATAACAGTGTTTAACTGTTGTCAAGTGTTATATACTGTTTATTTCTAAATTTTCATAAATACAGCGGGGTCCTCTCTCCGGCCGGCCCCCTCCAGAGAATCCACCGTGGGTTGTTCCGCTATGATCTGGTCAGCAGTCCCGGCGACGATTTCCTCGATCAGGGCAGAAAGCCCCTTTTTGCAACCCATTTGCGCTGTCAAAACGGCCGTTTGGGCAATCTCTGTTAAGATTACCGCTTTTCTTCCGATACAGGAATTGGACAGAAAGGATGTGGAGACAATCAGGATTGCAATCTGTGATGACGAACCAAATATGAGAAATCTGCTGGCCGGTCTGGTAAGGCGGCAGGACCCGGCCTGTGAGATCACCCAGTACGAGGATTCCCTTGTGTACCTTAGGGACGAAAGAGAGCATGATCTGCTTTTCCTGGACATCGAGCTGGGCAGCTGCGAGGCTCCCGATGCCATGAACGGCATGGAACTGGCCGGGAAGCTGCGAGGGCTTCCCCTGCGCAGACAGCCTGTCATCGTTTTTGTCACGGGTTATGATCGTTATGTCTATCAGGCCTTTGACGTGGAGGCTTTTCACTATCTGCTCAAACCTGTGGACGAAGCCCGCTTCGCGGAAGTCTTTTCCAAGGCGGCGGAGAAGATCGCCTCTTTGAACAGACAGCGCGCCGCGCCCCTGGTGATTGAATTTGCCGGCAGCAACAGGGTGGTAGCCCTGCAGGATATCTATTATATAGAGAGCCGGGGCCATAAGCTTCTGCTGCATTTAAAGGACGGAGTTCTGGAATACTACGGAAAGATGAGCGAACTGGAGGCAAAGCTGGAGGGGCTCTTCGCCCGCATCCACAGGGGGTATTTGGTGAATCTCTCTTACGTGGAGGAGTACACCCGCTCTGAAGCAATACTGCGAAACGGCGTCAGGCTGATCATTTCCAAGCGCAAATACGATGCTTTCGTGAAAGCCCATCTTCGTTTCCTGCAGGAATAATCTGTCCTCCCGGACGCCACAGGCTCTCCGGCCGGGACGGCCGCCCCCACGGGGCGCGCCGAAATGGGCCGAAATACAATACGGGCTGTGCCTGTCATACAGAATGGAGGCAACTTTGTACGAGACGGCTTTTATACGGCTGCACCAGGCAGTCACCGGAATCGAAATACTCCTCTACGGGGCCTGCATGGCGGCTTTCCTGAGGCCTTTCATGGACGAAAGCCCCGGAGGCAGGCGAAGCATACGCCAAAGATGCCTCCTTGTATCTTTTCTCTACGCCGCCGTCTTCATTCCCGGCATGCTGCTTCCCGGCTCCGGCGGACTGTATATGATACTGTTGATGGCCTTGCTGACAGGCTGCGGGCGGTTTTTGGGTGTGGAGCGAAAGCTTCTGTTCCTCTTAAGTACGCTCTTTTTCTGCATGCGGAATTTAAGTCTCATGGTCATACGCAGCGTGGACTATTTCACCGGCCGTCTTCTACTGGAAAATGCGGATACGCCTCAAAAGGTCTATGAGAGAGCGTCCGGAAACGTTATTCTCACGGACGCTCTCATGTTTCTGCTCTTTGCCCTCATGCTCCACGGGCTGGTGCGGCAGCTTAGAAAGCAGCCCCTTATCCTGCACACCAGAGAACTGTGCTATCTGCTCCTGCCCCCGGTGACGGGTATCGTCTTCGTGAACCTGACCATTCGTCTCCTGGTAATCGTCAACGGAGATTCCGTGTTCCAGCTCTACGAATCGGTTTCGGCTGCCGTATATGTCATCCCCCTGCTGGCCGCTCTGTTCTATGCCGGAACGCTGGCAGCGGCAGCCGTCTGTCAGAGGGTCGTTGCCCTGCAGGAGGAGCGGAGCGGATATTTCGCTAAACAGCAGCAGCTGGCGGCAATGCAGGACCGGCTGGCACAGGCGGAACAGCTCTGCGATGATGTCCGCCGGATGAAGCATGAGATGCGCGGCCACCTGTCCAATATCCGGGGACTCGCCGGAAGCGGCCTGTATGAGGAGCTGGAGCGCTATATCGCCAAAATGGACGCAGGCTTTCGGGCGCTTAGCCCCCATGTCTCCACAGGCAATGCCGTCACGGATATCATCATCGGCGACACCCAGAGAGCCGCCGCCAGGCTGGGCATTGATTTTCGGGCGGATTTTGTCTATCCGTCAGCCGGGGGATACGATGCCTACGACATGGGCATTATCCTGAACAATCTGCTGCAGAACGCTCTGGAGGCCTGTGAAAAAGAGAAAAGCGGCCAAAGGCATATCTCTGTCTCTGGCAGAAAGAAAAGGCGGTTCTTTCTCATCGAAGTCCGCAATTCCTTTGAGGGGGAGATACGGTTCGACCGCCGAAGCGGCCTGCCGATTTCCACCAAAGAGTCCGTCCCCTGTCCGGGCTCCCTGCCCCTCCACGGCATGGGCCTGTCCAATGTAAGGCGGGAAGCAGAGAAATACCACGGTAACGTAGACATCACAACGGCGGGGAAAGAATTCCTCGTGACTGTGCTGCTGCAGGAAAAGTCTGCAGACTGAAAGGAGAGAACATGAATTTCCAGGATTTTGGCATCAACGGCATCAAAGAAGTGAACGCGTATTACGCCCGAAGAGGCGGCATCCGCACATCTTCCGTCAAGGGCTCTGTCAATATAGGCAGTTTTCCGACCCTGATGGAAAAGGCCTCGGCCAGGCAGACAGCCCGCACCGCGGAAGCTGCCGGGCCACGGGAAACGGAGCAGAAGACTTCACAGCCTGTCTCTGACAATGACAATATCTGCTGTGAAAAATGTCATGCCGTCAGCCAGACCATGCTCCAAATGCTGACCAAAAATCTGTATTCCCAAAGCGCTCTGGGGTATTCTCTGGCAGGCAAAAGTCCCTGGGCGTCCTATCAGACCCTGGCAGGCCTGCTGGACCGCAGCGCGCTCTGACGGCTGTGAGTCCGGGGCGGAAAAAAAGGGGGCGGTTTCGCCCCCTTATCGTCTCTTGCCCGTATTCTTTCCGCCGGCCTTTCCCGGGGCCTTACCCTTTTTGCCGCCGGCCTGCTCTGTGTCCTTTTCCTCTGCCGGGCATTCCTCCTGCACCGGGACCGGTATCCCTTTCCCGGCATTGCGCCTGTTCACGCTCTCCCGAAGCAGCGCATAGAAAGACGACGTCAGCGGAATAAAGCTCAGCATACCCGAAATTCCGAACAGACTTCCGCCCACGCTCACCGCCATCAGCACCCAGATAGCGGGCAGACCCACGGAATTTCCCACCACTCTCGGATAGATCAGATTCCCCTCTATCTCCTGCAGCACCAGAAACAGGATGACGAACCAGAATGCCTGCAGCGGATTGTCGATCAATATCAGGAAAGTCCCCACCCAGCATCCGATGAACCCGCCCACGATGGGAATCAGCGCCGTAAAGGCGATCAGCACACCGACCATCAGGGCATAGGGAATCCGAAACAGCGTCATGGCCACCACGAACATCGTGCCCAGAATCACTGCCTCCAGACACTGTCCGGTGATAAAACAGCTGAAATTCTTATACAAAAGGCTGCAGATCTCCCCGATCTTCGCTCCTGCGGCTCTCGGCAGATAGGCCGAGAGAATCCGCCGTCCCTGATTCTCCAGTCTCTCTTTCTGCGCCAGGATGTATATGGCAAAGATAAAGGATATTACCCCGTTCACAACACCCGAAATGATGCCGCTGGCCACGGTCACCGTTGAGTTCAGCACATCGCTGGCACCGTTCTTCAGGAAGTCAAAGATACTGTCCAGCACCGAATCCCACTTGATCTCAGTCAGCTCCAGTTCGTCTATCTTCTTCGTCAGCTCCGGATAGTCTTTCATCAGCCGGTCCAGATTCTCCACAACCCGGTTGGTAAAAACGGGAATCTTCCGGCCGATCTCAGAGGCCGTGGCCACCACCTGCGGCACCACCGTACCCACCACCAGAGATATCACCACTGCCACGGACACAATGGAAAGCACCATGCACAGAGGCCTTTTCAGCCTCTGAGCGCTCTTCCCCCGCCAGCGCCCGAATACTTTTTCCTCATACGCTCTCATGGGGATATTCAGCACAAACGCCATAATCCCGCCTACCAGAAACGGCGAGAGAATACTATAGAAGAAAGCGATTCCCTGAAACACTTCCTTGCTGTATATAAGCGCCAGTATCAACAGCGCCGCCAATATCATCAAATGCCTGATCTGCCTGATTTTTCCTTTGCTGAATTCCATATCCCTGTACCCCTTATCTGCCTCTCTCCCGTTTTGCAAACCCCGAATCCCCATCTGCTCTGCTTCAGTTTAGCACATTTGCCCAGCGGCCGCAAGAATAAAAAAATAGCCTGGACCCAAACGGTTCCTGTAAGGTATTGATAAAGATATTATACTAAGGAGGAACAAAAGATGAATGACACAACCACCAAAAACCAGGAACAGGCCCAGAGCAGAAAGCGATTTCTGGAGGAGAGAGACCCTGTGCTTCCGCCCCAGAGCCATCCCCGCGCCGACACAGCCCCCTCCCATTGCCGCACAGTGGAGGAACTATGCCTGGACTGGCTCCGGGACAGGATGACCGCTGTGAAAAAGAGTACTTTCTCTACCTATACTTACTGCGTCAACGCACATATCCTCCCTCTTCTGGGGCATCTTCCTCTCCCGGAGCTCAGTGAGGATACAATCCTTTCCTTTATCCGAGGCATACAGGAGAAAGAGCTGGCGGACACCACCGCCCACGCGGTCCTGATGGTATTCAAATTTGTGGTCAGACACGGCGTCCGCCTGGGAGTGGTTCAGGACGGGCTTGCAGCCTGCTGCCGCTTCACTTTCCGCCGACCGGAATCCAGAATCCTGGCGGTCCAGGACAGCGTTCCTATGAAAGAATATCTGCTGCGGAAGCGTTCTATTTTTGCTGTCTCCATCCTGCTGTGCCGGGGCACCGGTATACGGGTAGGGGAGCTGTGCGGTCTGAAATGGGGGGATTTTGACTTCAAAACCGGTACATTCCATATCAAGCGCACTGTCTCCAGAATCCCGAATCCGGACACATCCCCGGGACAGCCCAAAACCATCCTCTATATCAGAACCCCCAAGTCCCATACCTCTTCCCGGGAAATTCCCATCCCGGAATTTCTGATTACCCCCCTAAGGCGCATGCGCAAAGCAGACGATCTGTATGTGCTCACCGGAAAAGACACCTGTACGGAGCCCCGCAACGTACAAAAGCGCTTCAAGACGATTCTGAAGCGCTGTGAGATGGAGGACTGCAATTTCCATGCCATGCGGCACGGCTTTGCCACGGCCTGCCTGGAGAAAGGCATCGACTGCAAGACCGTGTCCTCCATCCTGGGTCATTCCTCGATCCGGACCACCATGGATTTCTATGTGCATACCTCAATGCGGCAAAAGACGGACTGCATCAACGGAATTGACTGAATGTTGCGGGTTCCGGCCGGACAGGCCTACTCGGAGACAGCCTCCACCGTCAGATCTCCGCTGACCGTAGAGATCTCCACGAAATGGCTTCCCCCGCCGTACCGGCCTTCCGCATTCTTTCTCTTTTTGTCAAAGGACAGCGCGTCCTCGAAAAAGGTCTCGCATTCACCGCTGGAGGTGTGGAAGCCAAACTGAAAGGAGGCCGTCCCGGGCAGCCCGATATTCACGGTCCCGCTGGTAGTGGAGAACTCCAGATCACCCGTTAAGTCCGCCAGAGAGACAGAGATGTCCCCGGACACGGAGTGAGCCGTGCCGAATCCCTTTTCGCCGGACAAGAGGAGCTCTCCGCTGGCAGTGTTCGTCCGAAATCTCCCCTCCAGGCGCTCCACCCGGATATCGCCGGAGGTGCTCTCCGCGTCGAAATCCCCCCGCACCTCCTCCAGGGTAATGTCACCGCTGGTGGTAGACAGGGATACGTCCCCTGCCAGCTGTCCCAGCCGGATGTCGCCGCTGGTAGTGGACACCCGCAGCGGCCCCTCCAGGCCGGACAGTCGAATCTCGCCGCTGGTGGAAGATATAACCGTCCCGCCCTTGGCCTGTTCCACCGCAATATCGCCGCTGGTGGTGGACAGCTTCAGGGTTTCCGCCGCGGCGCTGTCCAGCCGGATGTCGCCGCTGGTGGAAGACACCTGTATCCTGCCCGCCTGCACTTCTGAAAAGAGCATATCCCCGCTGGTGGTGGACACTACAAAGCCGTCCCGGATGCCCAGTCCGATTTTTGACGATATATCTCCGCTGACGGTCTTCACGGTCAGCGCCTCCATATCCCGGGCAAGGGCAGCGGGCAGATAGACTTCCGTATAGGCCCCCCGGAAACCCACGGAGAAGAAAGAAAACCAGCTCCGTCCTCTCCCCCTTATGGTCAGCTCCCCGTCCGACTGTTCCACAGCGGAGAGCTGGCTCTGCTCCGGCTCATAATTCATGTACTCACGGACGATGATCTCATCCCCTGGGCTCTCATAGAACAGCACGTCCGTAAGCCCTGCGGAACCCTTTCCGTAGTCAATCTCAAGGCTCCTTATATCCCCGGCCCGGAATTTCTTTTCCTGGACCAGACCGTAATTCCCATGGGCAGCCCCTGACGGAACGCTCTGTGTCAGTAACCTCCCCAGAATCACGCACAGGAAGACCATCACCGTGCCCACCAGACCAATCATTGCAATGTGTAATCGTTTCATAATCCTGATTCCTCCCTATTCCGCTCCGCCGCCCAGATATCCCCGCCGCAGACCGGGCAGCCATTTCTGCTGCCTGTGCGCCCCTGCCGGCAACGGAGTCAACATCCCCGCTGCCGGCAGGGTTGCTGACCCTGGCGGCATTCGCCAAATGTCCATGCAGGCATGCCGCCTGACTCATTGCCCGCGGGAATCAACGATCTGCGGGTCCTGCGCCTTTACGAGCCGCTATGCTTCAAGTTGTACAGCAGCACCTCTATCATCTGGGCGCAGGCCCCCACAAGAAATACCAGCCAGGTTACCTCCCAACGCCAGGTTTTCAGGCTGATGGCAAAATAGAGCAGCAGCGTCACCAGCCAGATCAGCATGCAGACGGATCTCCTGACTGCCTTTTCCCGGTTGCCGGAGGCAGCAGCCTCCTTGTAGAGCTCCACCAGATTCTCTTCTTTCTTGTTGTGGACAGGATACATATTGGCCGCATAGACCAGCATACAGGTAGGCGGGATGCATATCAGCCCCGTGAGGGCAAGCCCCATAAGTCCTCCCATCTCCGACCCCATAAAATACACGTCATTGACCGCCAGACACACGATCAGGACCACGCCCGCCAACAGATAAATCCCCACGGCGGCGGCTGTCAGCACGGCCTTTTTCTTCCTTTCTGCCTCCGACAGCAAAAATAGGCTCCTGTCTTTCAGATCCTCGAACAGCTCCGTCACATCCCCGATGGAGCCTATGGCCACCTGAAACGCATCCTCCTCCCGGCAGCCCTCCCCGATCAGGTCCTCGTACTTCTCTGTGACATTCTGTGTCATCTCCTCTTTCAGCTCCACAGCCTTTCTGGTCTTTGGCGCATCCTTGAACAGTTCATTGATATGCTTTCTGATCTTCTCTTTCATGCTCTTGTTTCCTTTCTGTCTTTCTGTCTTTCCGGGGGCCCGCTTTTCATTTCAGCAGCTGGTCGATGGTAAACTTGGCCTCCTCCCAGTCTCTCTTGTAAGCCTGGTAAGCCTCTCGGCCCGCGTCCGTGATGGAATAATAGCGGCGTCTGGCCCCTACCGTCTCATCTCCCCAGTAAGTGCATATGTAGCCCGCCTGCTCCAGCCGCCGGAACGCGGAATACAGGGTGGCCTCTTTGAGTTCGCACCGGTTGTCGGTCTTCTTCATGATATCCTTGTTGATCTGGTAGCCATAGCTGTCCTGCTCCAGAAGATGGGATAAAATAATGGCCTCCGTGTGCCCTCGCAAAATATCGGACGTAATTGACATAGGCATCTCCTTTCTGGTTACACTATACTGCAATATACCTCGTCTGTCAAGGTATATTTTTTCTTGCAGTATATTTTTCTGAGATATATTTTATTTCTATACTTAAGATTCCCGGAATATATGCAGAAAGCAGACAGACTGCGGGGAAAGAATTACTATTCACAGGTAGTCCCACGAAGTGTTTTCATGCAGATTTTGTAGGAAATCAACGGGAATATTGACAAACTATCCCACATATGATACGGTTAAAGTGTCGACAGCAAGTATTGTGTAAGCGCTTCTGTCGCGGTAAGGGTTACGTGTTAGTCCCGCTCGCAAGCAATTGACACCGATAATTCAGCAGGCGATTGAGCCTGCTTTTTTTGAGAGGAAGCCATGGATTTTCAAAGCTGCTTTCCCATATGGGATAAACTGAACACAGATCAGCAGAACCGCATTCTGGGCAGTCTGGTAAGCCACCATGTCAAAAAGGGAACCGTCCTCCACAATGGAAGCATGGATTGCACCGGCCTGCTTTTGATAAAGTCCGGCCAGCTCCGGGTCTACATTCTCTCGGAAGAGGGCCGTGAAATCACCCTCTACCGACTATTCGATATCGATATGTGCCTGTTCTCGGCCTCCTGCATGCTGCGCTCCATTCAGTTTGACGTGACCATCGCGGCGGAAAAGGACACGGAGTTCTGGGTGGTGCCCGCCGAGGTCTACAAAGGCGTTACGGAGGAATCCGCACCGGCGGCAAATTACACCAATGAGCTGATGGCCTCCCGCTTTTCCGATGTTATGTGGCTGATGGAACAGATCATGTGGAAAAGCCTTGACCGGCGGGTGGCGTCTTTTCTCCTGGAGGAGGCCTCCATCGAAGGAACCGGGAAATTAAAGATCACCCACGAGACCATTGCCAATCATCTGGGCTCCCACCGGGAGGTTATCACGCGGATGCTCCGCTATTTTCAAAATGAGGGAATGGTCCGCCTGAGCCGGGGCGTCATCGAGATCGCGGATGCGGACAAGCTGGAAGAATTAAGCGCTTCCTGATCTGGGCTTTTGGGAAATACAGGAAAAGAAAGATTGTTGAAAGCTGAAAATAGGAATGCCGCCGGCACGACGAAAGTCCCGGCGGCGGTTTTCTCTATGTGTCCATGCCGCAGGCGGCTGCTCTCTCCACCAGGCAGCGGTCGTTTGTCACCGCATCGTAAAAGCGGAATCCGCCGGCGAAGTTATAAGCCTCATAGCCATGCCCCTCCAGAATCCGGCAGGCAATGTAGCTGCGCAGCCCGCTCTGGCAGATGACATAGACGGGCTTTCCTTTTTCGATTTCGGCAAGGCGCTCCCGCAGCTCGTCAACGGGAATGTTGGAAAATCCCCGGATGTGCCCCTGAGCATATTCCCCTGGTGTCCTGGCGTCCAGCAGCGTGACGCTGCCGTCTCTGGGCAGCGCGTCCGCATCCTCCAGATGCCACTGTTTCAATATGCCGCCCGCGATATTGTCGATCATAAAGCCTGCCATGTTCACGGGATCTTTGGCAGAAGAATAGGGAGGCGCATAGGCCAGATCCAGATCTTTCAACTCAGTGGCTTTCATCCCCGCATGGATAGCAGTGGCCAGGACGTCGATCCGCTTATCCACACCCTCATAGCCTACGATCTGGGCGCCCAGCAGGCGGTATGTCCCTTTCTCAAACACCACTTTCATGGTCATGACCCTGCCGCCCGGATAGTAGCCCGCATGGCTCATGGGAGAGAGGATGACCGTATCCACATCCAGGCCGGCCCTCCGCCCATGGGTCTCATTGATGCCGGTGACCGCTGCGGTCATGTCGAATACCTTGATCACGGAACTCCCCTGGCTGCCTGCGTATCGGCTGTCTCCGCCGCAGATATTGTCCGCAATGATACGCCCCTGCTTATTGGCGGGCCCGGCCAGGGAGATCAGGGCATTCTCGCCGGTGACGGAGTGCTTCACCATAACCGCATCCCCCCCAGCGTATATGTCGGGGACAGACGTCTCCATCCGCTCATTAACTACTATACTGTCTTTTATTCCCAGTTCCAGACCGGCCTCCTTCGCCAGAGCCGTATCCGGCGTGACGCCGATGGCAAGCACTACCATATCGGCATGGAGGGGCTCATTGTCTTTTAACAGCACGTCCACGCCGTCCTCTTTTTCTTCAAAGCCCTCCACGGTGTGCCCCAGCACAAGCTTCACGCCATGTCTTCGCATCTCGCCGTGAATCATGGCAGCCATGTCCGGGTCAAAGGGATTCATCAGCTGTTTGGGGCGCTGTACAATGGTCACTTCCATTCCCAGCTCCCGCAGATTTTCCGCAAGCTCCAGACCGATGAAGCCGCCGCCAGCCAGCACGGCGGATTTCGGCCTGTGCTTACGGATGTATTCCTTGATGCGCAAAGTATCCTCCACCGTGCGCAGGGTGAAGAGCCTGTCAATGCCTGTGCCCGGCAGTCTGGGCTGTGTGGGCTTCGCCCCGGGGGATAGGATCAGCTTATCATAGCTCTCCTGAAATTCCTCGCCGGTTTCCAGATTCTTTACGGAAACCGTCTTGGATTCCGGGTGGATTCCCGTGACCTCATGGCGGACTTTCACGTTCACGTGGAAGCGCGAGAAGAAATTCTCCGGGGTCTGGAGGGTCAATTCCTCGGAATCCGTGATCACGTCGCCGATATAGTAGGGCAGGCCGCAGTTGGCATAGGAGATATATCCGGAACGCTCAAATACCGTGATTTCCGCCGTCTCGTCCAATCTCCGGATTCTTGCCGCGGCTGTGGCGCCCCCTGCCACGCCGCCTACGATTACCACTTTCATGTCATTCCACCTCTCCCTGATAAGCGGACATGCCGCCGATGTTGTTTACGTTCACATACCCCATGCGCTGCAGCAGGCTCACCGCCTGACGGCTTCTGGCGCCGGACTGGCAGTAGACGAACAGAGGCGCCTCCTTATTTGCCGCGACGGATTTGATTCTGTCAATCTGCTGCAGCGGCACATTTTTGCTTTCGGGAATGTGCCCTCCCCGATACTCTTCTGGGGTACGGACATCCACCAGGATTCCCTGGGGAGCGGCCCGGTACTCCTCTACGCCCCGGTTGATATCCGGCTGTCTGAATAAGTCCAAGAATCCCATTTCTCCACCTCCTTACAGCATTCCCAGAATGGCGCTCTTGGGTCTCGCGCCCATGGCCTGGTTGACTATTTTTCCGTCTTTCATCACCACCAAAGTGGGGATGCTCATGACGCCGAACTGCCCTGCCAGCTCAGGCTCCTCATCCACATTGACTTTGCCCACCTTGATATCCGAGCGCTCTCTGGCGATCTCCTCCACAATGGGAACCACCATACGGCAGGGCCCGCACCAGGGAGCCCAAAAGTCCAGCAGCACAGGTTTATCGGAATCCATGACTTCGCTCCGGAAATTGTTCTTGTTGATATTGACAGCAGACATATTGTTGTCCTCCTTTTGTTTTCTATAACAGAATCCAAGGTAGGATTCTATTATCAAAGTACTATTATTTCTTTTGTGGGTACATGATATCATGGATTTCTTTGTTCTTCCGTGATAATGTCACATAAATCCGATTTTATTTTTCAAAGTTTACAATCGCATCAAGGTCATAGAGGCAAAGGCTTTCCGAACTTTCTGCTTCTGTCATAATTTTGTCGTCAAAGCCGGATTCGGAAAACAAGGCGTAGTAAAATTTTGCATTTTCTTTCTGCGGAGCCAGTTTTGCCTTTGTGTCAAGATACTCGCCGTAGGCAAAGGGGCTGTGCTTGAATTTACATTCGCCCACCAGATACTCTTTCCCGTCTCTGCTGATGCCTAACAGGTCTATCTCCGTCTCTGCCATCCGCAGTCCGTTTTCCGCATTTTTGTCACGGACAGTGGTCTTTCCCATCCAACGCCCCATCCTGGCATAGCGGAATGGCAGGGCGTTTTTCTTCTGGAGCTCCCGCACGAACTCCCTGCACACATCCTCGAACACGGATGAGGCAAATTCATGCAGGGCAGGGCGGACGAGATATTCATAGACTCCCTCCACATCCCCGTCCTCAAGCTGCGAGAGATTGGCGAAGCCGAATGCATACCAGAAACGGAAGAAATGATCGGTCAGGCGGTATGTCCCCCGGTTCGCATTGGCTTTCTCTTTCGTCCCTGCGTCAATGGAAAACTCCCGCCGAACAATCCCCAGTTCTATCAGGTTCTTCAAATAGACGCTGGTTTTGGAGGTATCCTCCAGCAGGGACTTCTGGCTGATGTCATTCAGCTTCGTGCTGCCCAGAGCCACTGCCTCAATGATGGCGTTGTAAATCGGGGTCTCCCGAAGTTCCTGATGAAGCAGGAACTCCACCTCGCTGTAGAGCACGGAGCCCTTGGTCAGGATATTGCGCTTGATGTTTTCCTGAACGGAAAGCTCCGGGCTGAACTGGTTGAGATAATGGGGAATGCCGCCAAGCACCGCGTAGGCCAGCACCTTGTCCCTTTCCGAATAATCCGGGAAAAAGCAGGCGGCCTCGTAAAATCCCATTTCGGTCATCTTGTAGATGCCTGTGGCCCTGCCGTATAACGGATTTTTTTCTGCCAGCAGCTCTTTTTCCACAAAGCTCATGGCGCTGCCGCACAGGACAATCATTACATTGCCGTCCTTCAGTTCCATGTCCCAGAGATTTTGCAGAATGGACGGAATGCTTTTGTTCCCTTTGCACATGTAGGGAAACTCGTCGATTACAATGAGCTTCTTTTTTTCTCCGTATGGGAGATCCGGAATTGCCCGGAAAGCCTTTTCCCAATCCGCGAATTCTGAGAGATACTGCTTTGCAGGGATGTCCTCCCTCAGAATCCGGCTTGAAAATCTTGCGAGCTGTACTCTGTCCGTAGTCTGTGTACAGGAAAAAAAGAGGTGGGGCTTATCCCTGCAAAATTCTCTGAGGGTTTCCGTCTTTCCCACACGCCTTCTTCCATACAAGACGATCAACTGTGCCTTTTTTTCATTGTATTTATCCTGTAGGAATCTTAGCTCTGTCTCTCTTCCTATGAACATAATGCCGGCTCCTTTCAAAATATCTAATCCTGATTTACTAAATCGCGATTTGAAATAATCATATCCACAAATGCCATAAAAATCAAGATAGCAAAAAACCCGGAAATGTGTTACAATATTGACCCAGAAACCAGGAACGGGGGATACCATGCCGGATAAAAAGGCCTTTGAAGAAGCGAAGAAAAAAATCATCGGAGTCCACAGACAGCGCCTCGGCATCGGCACTTTGTCTGAGAAGACGGTCCATGCCATCCTGAAGAACTATTACGAACCCGACGAGGACAGGCAGGAGATTCCCGTCGAAAATTATGTGGCCGACATCTTTGCAGACGGGGAGATCATCGAAATCCAGACCAGACAGTTCGAGAAGATGCGGGGCAAGCTCTCCGCCTTTCTGCCCCTGTACCCTGTGACCATCGTCTACCCCATCCCCCGGGAGAAGTGGATTATCTGGATCGACGAAGAGAGCGGGGAACTGAGCAAAAAGCGCAAGTCCCCTTTAAAAGGCAGCCCTTACACCGTCTTTCCCGAACTGTACAAAATCAAGGCCTTTCTGAAAGACCCCCATCTGCGGTTTCGGCTGGTCCTGCTGGACATGGAGGAGTATAAGCTCCTCAACGGCCGGGGGAAGAACCGGAAGATCAGGGCCAGCCGCTATGACCGCATCCCCACGGAGCTGGTGCAGGAGCTGGAGATGGAACGGCCGGAGGATTTCCTCCAGTTCGTGCCTCCGGAATTGGAGGGGCCGTTTACCACGAAAGACTTGGCCAAAGCTGCCCGCATCTCCCAGCCCCTGGCCCAGGTGACGCTGAACATCCTGTACCACATGGAGGTCGTGGCCCGAGTGGGCAAAAAGGGAAATCTGTACTTATACGAAGCCATTGATTTCTGATCAGTCCAACCCTGCAATCCCGTCCACGGGCAGAGACATGACGATTCCCTGGGCCTTGCTGTTCATGCCGCACTGCCTGCCGATCTCCCGCATGATGGCCATCTTGTCTTCCTTTTGAGCCAGAATCAATACCACTTCCCGCTCCTCCTGGACGCTGATCTTCCAGAACTTCATGGCCTCCTCATTGCCGATGCGCCTGCTGTGGAACACGGTGCCGCCGGAAGCCCCCTTGGGCCTGGCAGCGTTCATCACTTCCTCGCTGAACCCCTGGTTTACGATCGCCATGATCATGCTGTATGCGTTCTCTGTCATATCCGCCTCATTCCTCTCCAAAAGTCTCTTCTTCTCCTCGGGCTCCAGGCTCTCCATGAGCTGGACCAAATGTCCGCTGCTGCCCGACATCAGAAGCGTAAAAGCAATCCCCGTATTGGGCATGCCAAGGTGCAGCTTTTTCCGCAGCTTCTTCAGCATCTCGTCCGCGAATGCCTTGGGCAGCATGGCCATGAGGATATTTTTATCCACCCCGTCTAACCCCAGCATGTCCATGACCTCGCTGGTGGCAGTGCCCTGGCCGTGGAAGATGTACTGGACAGGGACATTCCCCTCCTTGAACAGTCCCGCCGCCTTACTCACCAGCTTCGGTGTGGCGATGAGAAGCAGCATCCGAACAGACATAGCTTTATGATTGTCCCCCATTTCCGTCTTCCTCCTCGAATTCAATGATGTCGTCTGCAGCGCTATCCATAACAGGGATTTCCGCCTCCCGTGCCGCGGCTCTCTCTGTGACTTTCAGCTTGTACTGATACAGGATTCCCATGAGCTGGATGGCAATCAAAGGCGTCAGCGCAACCAGCGCAACCACCCCGAACGCATCCGTCATCAGATTGCCGCCCATGGACTGGCAGGCCCCGATGCTTAAAGGCAGCAGGAACGTGGTGGTCATAGGTCCGCTGGCCACACCGCCGGAGTCGAAAGCGATACCCACGAACATTCTGGGCACGAACCGGGACAGAAGCAGTGCGATCAGATAGCCCGGGATAATGATATACTGGATGGGCAGCCCCGTGAGCACCCGCATCATGGCCAGGCCCACGCTGGCCGCCACCCCCCAGGACATACAGCGGTTCATGGACCTGGCGGACACGGAGCCGTTGGTCACGCCCTCCACCTGGCGGTTGAGCACCTGGATGGCAGGCTCGGCCTTTACGATATAATAGCCGATGAGCATGCCGATGGGGATGAGCAGCCATCTCCACACCTGCCCGGCGATCTCATTGCCAAGCAGCGCGCCCAGAGGCGCAAAGCCTACATTCACCCCGCAGAGGAACAGCACCAGCCCCAGATATGTATAGGCAAAGCCCACCGTGATTCGCTTCACCTGCCTGCGGGGATAGCGGCGGGTCAGCCTCTGGAACAGGGCGAACACAATAGCCACCGGAACCAGGGATATCAGCACCTCTTTCATATAAGGAGGCATATCAAACAGAAATTCTTTCACCACATCCCGGGTAGTGCTCACGTCCGCCACCACGGCGCCGCTGTATGCCGTCTCCCCGGGGCTGAAAAACATGCCCAGTATCAATACTGCCAGAATAGGCCCCACGCTGGACAGAGCCACCAGACCGAAGCTGTCGCTGGAGGCATTCTTGTCGCCGCGGACAGAGGCGAGACCCACACCCATGGCCATGATGAAAGGCACCGTCATAGGGCCTGTGGTCACGCCGCCGGAGTCGAAAGCCACTGCCAGGAAGTCCCTGGAAACAAAAAAGGACACGCCGATCAGCGCCATATACAGAACGATCAATATGGTGGAGAGATTGATCTGGAACAGAATCCTGAGAATGGCCACCGCCAGGAAAATCCCCACTCCCACTGCCACCGTAAGGATCAGGGTCAGATTGGGGATGCCGGGGACCTGCTCCGCCAGCACCTGGAGATCCGGTTCCGATATGGTAATGATGGCCCCCATGGAAAAGCCGATCAGAAAGATCAGAGGAATCCGCCGGGCCTTGGATATCTGGACGCCGATACCCTCTCCCAGAGGCGTCATGGACATCTCCGCCCCCAGCTGGAAAAAGCCCATCCCGATCACCAGCAGTATCGCGCCCACCAGAAACATCACCATGATTCCCAAATCCACCGGAACCAGCAGGATGCTCAACAGCAGCACGATTCCCGTAATGGGCAGCACGGCCGAGACCGACTCCAATATCTTTTCTTTCAGTTTTTGGTTCACACAACCACCTCTTTTTCCTGTCTATTCTCAAAAATCGGCTTTCTACGCCCTCCGCTTTCCCACGGCGAATTTCCGGCAGCCTTGCTGCCGCCTTACTGGACCGTTTTGTTCTCTGTGGCTATAATATTGCTGCCGAATACGTCTCTGATCAGCACCTCCCCCACAGCCACCGGCAGCTTCGCGGTATGGGCGTTGATCAGGCCCATGCACTCCATGACTTTTGATTTCGGGATGGGCCTGTCTGTCTTCACAGCCAGGACTTCCCCGTTATCGCAGCGCATGGTGCTGGTCACGGTCCTCTGAGGATGGCTCACCTCGGCCTCCGCATAGGCCGCCCCCCGCTTGCAGGTATTGCCGCTTATGGATGTGATTTCCTCTCCCTCCATCTCCACTGTCAGAGAACATCCCATAGGGCATATGATACATGTCATCTCTCGCTTCGTCATTTTCGCACTCCTTTTATCTCCTGAGCCCTGACAGCTGACAGCCGGGGCCTGCTCCTGCAAACCTGCATTCCTGTCTCTGCCAAAGCCGGTGTTCTGGGTTTTCTTACCCCACGGCCGGCTGTGGGCCATTTGGCAAAAAACCTGATCTCCCGGCCCGTGCTCTGCCTGGCGCTGTCTTCCTTTTCCTTACGCCAGCTCCTCCAGCTCTACCCGCAGCCCGGTCACTCCCTCCAGGAGATCTCCCTTAAGCCTGATATTCTCCATCTCTCCCGGCACGGCCTTAGGCCTGCGGACAGAATGGATTACTTTGCCGTCGCTGACCACATTGATTTTCACATTCCGGTATCTGTCCGCCACCCGGAAGTACAGGGTGAAATCCTTGCGCTTTGTAATTCTCTGAGGAACGGTATACCGAACTTTTCCGTCTGTTGTAATAGGAATTCCCGTCTCCAGGGAAGTTTCCAGGAAAGTTTCCGCGGGAATGTCAGCCTGCGCCGCAGCACCGCATCTCTCCCCGGAGCCCTCCCGGATGAAGTCCGCCGCGCACTTTCCCGCGATGGCAGCCTCCTCGGACACAAAGTCCACCAGATCATGTACATGGAGCACATTGCCGCAGGAGAAAATGCCCTCCGCGGAGGTCTGTCTGTCCTGGTCCACCAACGCGCCTCCGGTGACGCTGTCCATCTCCACTCCCGCCTGCAGGGACAGTTCATTCTCCGGAATCAGGCCCACGGACAGCAGCAATGTGTCGCAGGGAATGTACTCCCTGGTCTCTCGGATGGGGCGGCGGTTTTCGTCCACTTTGGCGATGGTGACGCCCTCCAGCCGTTTTCTGCCGTGAATCTCCACCACCGTATGACTCAGCTTCAGGGGAATGTCAAAATCGTTCAGGCACTGCTCGATATTCCTGGCAAGGCCTCCGGAATAGGGCATCAGCTCGCACACGGCCTTTACCTTTGCGCCCTCCAAGGTCATGCGCCTGGCCATGATCAGGCCGATATCCCCGGAGCCTAAGATGACCACGCTCTTGCCGGGCATGTATCCCTTGCGGTTCACCAGCTTCTGGGCCGTTCCCGCGCTGTAAATGCCCGCGGGGCGGGTGCCTGCGATATTCAGAGCGCCTCTGGGCCGTTCCCGGCAGCCCATGGCAAGGACAATGGCCTTTGCCTCAATGGTAAAGATGCCCTCCTCTTCATTGGTGGCGGTGATTGTCCTTTCGGGCGTGACAGACAGCACCATGGTGTTTAATTTCACGGGAATCCCCAGGTCCCGCACCTGTTTTTCATATTTCCAGGCATATTCCGGGCCAGTCAGCTCCTCCCCGAAGCGGTGCAGGCCGAAGCCGTTGTGAATGCACTGCTGCAGGATGCCGCCCAGCTGGCTGTCCCTCTCCAGAATCAAGATATCCCTGATGCCGCTCTCATACGCGGCCACTGCCGCGCTCATCCCGGCGGGTCCGCCTCCGATGATAACCAAATCCGTCATTTTGCTTTCGTCTCCTTTATCGTCCCTGTGCCATTCTCTGTCCTGGCTGGTTTCCCTGCCGGCGCCTGTCAGCCTCTTTCCGGCGCAGCTTTCATTCTAACCTCTATGCCGCAGCCCGGCTGCGACTTATCTTTACATACTATTCCTTTGTCTTGCATACGTTGATTTCGGATCCCCTGCCGGACTTTGTGATCTCCTCATAGGAAATCCCCATCTCCCTGGAGAGAATCTCTGCCAGATAGGGCATGCAGAATCCTCCCTGGCAGCGTCCCATCTGAGCCCGGGTGCGGCGCTTGATGCCGTCCAAGTCCCGGGCGGGCGGGTTCTGGCGAATGGCAGCCACGATCTCCCCCTCGGTCACTGTCTCGCAGCGGCAGACCACCCTGCCATAGGCCCTGTCCCGGCGGATCATCTCATTCTTTTCTTCCACGGATGCATTCCGGAACGCGTACACGGGCCTGCGGCAGGGCTGATAGTCCGGTTTCCTGCGCAGTTCAAGTCCCTGTCCGGCCAGCATGTCTTTTACATACTCCCCAATGGCGGGCGCGGCTGTCAGACCCGGGGATTCGATTCCGGCTACATTGACAAAGCCCTGGCTGGGGGAATTGATGATAAAGTCCCCTGTGTTCCCTGCGGCGCGAAGCCCCGTAAAGGAGGTGATGACCTTGCGCAGGGGGATATCTTTCACATTCTCCCGGGCCCTGGCTGTAATTTCAGCCAGCCCCTGCTGTGTGGTGGCCTTGTCCTCCTTGTCCTCTCCGTCCACCGAGGTGGGGCCTACCAGAATATTTCCGTCCACCGTGGGCGTGATCAGGATGCCTTTTCCCTTTTTGGAGGGGGTGCGGAAGATGGTATGGGACACCACATCGCCGCACTCCCTGTCCAGCAGCAGATACTCGCCCCTGCGGGGATGAATCTGTATGGAGCCGTCCCCTGCCAGCTTCGCCACCTCATCCGCGTAGATTCCGGCGGCGTTCACCACATATCTGGCGCAGACTTTCCGCGGCTGCGGCATCTGTGGGAAAGCGGAAGCTCCCGACGGCTCTTTTCCCTGTAAGCTGTCCTCCCGCTCCGCCTCTGCCGGGCTCCCGCAGCCTCCCTGGCTGCAGGCTGCGGCACAGATTTCGTAATATCCCTCTTTTTTCTCAATATGCCCTGCCTCAAAATCCAGCAGCAGCTCCGCGCCGTTGTCCATGGCATTCCCCACCGCGGCGACAGCCAGCTCATAGGGGCAGACGATTGCGGCCGTGGGCGCATAGAGGGCGCAGGTCACGCCGTCAGCCAGACCCGGTTCCAGGCGCCTGGCCTCCTCTCCGTCTATAACGCGCAGCTCCTCCACTCCGTTCTTCAAACCCCGGGCGTAGAGCTTCTCTATGCTCTCCCTGTCTTCGTCTCCGAAGCCTATGACCAGGGAACCGTTCCTGCGGTACGGCACGCCCAGTTCCTTTGTGATCTGCTCCATCATCCGGGAGCCCTGTACATTCAGCTTTGCTTTCAGGCTTCCCTCTTCGGCGTCATATCCCGCGTGGGCAATACCGGAGTTGGCCCGGGTGGCACCCATCCCCACATCGCTTTCCTTTTCCAGAATACAGATCTTCAAGTCGTAGGCCGCCAGCGTCCTGGCCAGCATTCCGCCTACCACCCCTGCGCCTATGATTGCTACGTCATACATATCGTGCCCATGCCTTTCTTCTGTCATATTTTGTGCCAAAGATCACATAAAATCATTTTGTGCCAATATTGTACCATGTCTGCCACGGCTTTGCCACCTATAAATTTATAAAGTTTACGAATAAACCCGGCCCCGTTATGTCCCTTTTGGGTATAACAAAAGACAGCCCCGCTGAAAGGAGCTGTCTTTCAAACAATCACCGAAAGCTTACCGTTAATTCTGCATCAGGATATGCTGTCCGTACACCAGGGGATACTCTGCCAATGTCCCGCCGTCCAGCTCCTCTCTGTACATGTCCACTGCCGTGATCTGATGATTCTCATAGGTGGTGTAATAGTAAATCCCTTTGTCCGCGTTGCAGCAGCAGGTATAGATGGTGGTCTCGTACTTTCCCTCCTGCGCCTCACAGCATCCCCGCTGCTGGTCCACTGCGCCCAAGATGTGGAAGAACTGGCTGACGCTCTCGGATTCCGAGTCCCCGGAGACCGAATTCATCTTCACAAAAGCCGCCCGCACAAAGCGGGACTGGGAGGACAGGTCCCCGGGAAGTCCCCAGGCTCCCAGCCCCAGACTGTGGGGCTCCAGGGACAGCCTGTCCGAGAACAGATTCCGCGGAATCTTCGCAGACAGATGCATATAATTGGCCAGCCTGGACAACTGCTCCGGAAAGGGCGGATTGTTGGCCAGGATGCCTGCCGGATTGTCGTACACTTTCAGTCCGTCCCTGACGGATTCCACCACAATAGAGCCCTCCCTGTCCGCGATCATCCAGTGGAGCGCGGCCAGGGGCAGATTGTCGCTGAAAGCCGTGTCCGTCAGGTTCGTCCTCTCCAGCAGAAGCCTGGCCTCCCCTACAGAGGCGCACTGTCCCAGAATCCACGGAATAAACTCAAACTGCGCCACATTCTTTTTGCCCGGCTCTTCTTTTGCATAGACCGCATTGCCCACGAAGTTCAGCCCTGCCATCCCCAGCCCTCTCTCATTTACGGCATCGTAATACAGGGGCTGCCCCTCCGCCATATGGGCCATGCCAACCATGGCATAATGGCTTTCCATGGCCGCCGCGGCGCGGAAACGCAGCCTGTAGCGCCGGGGCATTACCACAATCTCCTCCCCGTAGGAAAAATAGTAATCCAGCGTGCGTCCGAAGTAAAAATCCTTTGTCCGATAAGTTGCTGCCGTACACATACTCGTCACCTCCATAATTGTACCATTATCCTGTCCGCCCCTGCGCCGTATTATTCCGCAAAGCGACAATCTATTGAGCATGTGTATCCGTAAGTAAGCCGCCCGCTGCGCAATCCCTCCCAAAAGCCCGGCGATACCGTTGACAGGAGATTGCCTTAGTTCCCCTCCGGAACCGGCGGCGTCCAGTGATGCATATTGTACAGATCCGTAAAGCGGTAAGTGGCCCGGGTGCTGCCCTCAAGGGGCACGTCGCTGATCACCAGTTCCTCCTCCGTAACCGTCAGCGGCTCGCCCAGCAGATAGCTGTCCTGGTAAGTTCCGCTGTAGCTGTAATAATCGCAGAGGAACTCCAGCGAATCACCGCTTTGAAGCCCGGTCATGCTCTTGGCCACCGTGTCCGTCTCGCCTTCCGTGTATACGCTCTGAACGCCGGCCACAAAGCCGTAAGGCTGGTCATCGGTAAACACCAGAATCAGTTCGGCCCGGCTGCCGTTGTGAAGCACCGGTACCCGGCCTGTAATGGTATAGTTCTCTCCGTCGTCCACGGTGGAGATGTGGTAATAGGCCACCGGCTGCCCGTTTATGGCCAGCCAGGTGGCATCCGTGTTCCCCAGCAGGCCGCCGTTTTCGTCAAATTCAAACACATTGTCCAGGCCCAAGTCGATATAGCCCTCTCCGTCGTCATAGAACAGGTTCAGCTCCAGATTCTGCACCAGTGCCCACTGCTCCTCGCTCAGGCGCAGCACGGGCCTGCCGTCCTGGCCCATGCTCCAGACCAAAGCCTCGTCTTCAAATCGATGCTCCGCCAGGTATTCTTCCGCATGTTCCATCTCCAGGCTTCTGCCGCCCAGAATTCCCCCCAGCAGGGAAGCAATGTCCCCTATATCCACCCCGGAATTGCCCCCAAGGGTTCCCAGGAGGGCTGGCAGCGGAGAATCCGAGCCTCCGGCCACAGCCTGGCCGCTGGCGGCCACATCGGCAAACTGCCTGATACAGCTGGTATACGCCCTGTCCATACCGATCTGCTCAAAGGTGGACACTGCCCGGTTCACCGTGGAAGTCTTGCGGTAAGGGAAATAGATGGACAGGCCGTAGGCATTGGTCATATTGGAGGAGGTGCGGTTGTATTTTACCGCGCCCAGCAGGGCATCCGTCAGGGCCTTTCCCTCCTGGGTCCCCAGATTCTGTGCCAGATGCACCAGATCCACCTGATCGATCTTGCTGGACTGGGCGAACTCCCTGGCGCCGTTGCGGGCATTGGAGACTGCCTGGTACTCCTGATTCCGGATCAGTCCGGCGGTGGAAGAGGAGAATTTCGCCAGGGCGTCCGGCAGGGTATGCTCCAGTTCCGCCAGGTCGGTGACGGACAATGTGGTCAGCTGCCCGCGGCACTTCCGGGCGCAGGTGTCCACAAAGCTGTCTACGATATTCTGCCCCACCCGAATCGTAGGCATGGAGGTATCTTCCCCAAAGGCGGTAAGCCAGTCCGTATAATACCAGCCCACCCCCGGCTCGGTCTCCTCGGAAGCGATAAGGTAATCGGCGTAGGGAGCCATGGTCAGCGCCGTCTCCGCCGTGGCCATGAGGCAGGCGTCAAAGCCGATAAAGTCAAACTTTACACCTGCGGCTTTCAGGGCAGCGTCCAGCCCTGCCAGGTTCATGGAGCCGCTGGAGGCGAACTTTTCGTCATAGCCGTAGCCGCTGACGGAGCCGCCGCCATGGTCCCAGAGAATCAGCTCATACCGGCTGGCCGGATAGTTTTGGGCGCACCATTTTATGTATCCGGACAGGGTATCGGGATCTGTCATGGAGACGCTGCCCAGATCATTTTCCAGATTGATAAGGCCGCCGTCCTTTACCTGCCAGATCTGGTTCGCAGAGCTGCTGACCTGGCTGTTTTTCCAGGCCTTGCAGCCTCCGGTGTAAACCAGGAGGTTGAGGCTGTCGTCAAACCGGGCATTGAGCATTTCCTGGAGATCGGCGGTGCCCATGCCGCTTCGGGACTCCAGGTCCGTACCGCACATATAGACCATGATGGTGACGGTGTCTCTGCCATCGCCCAGCATTTTGGTATGCTTTTCCCGGGAGCCGGAGGCTACAGAAGTATCCAGCCGGCCCACGTTTGATTCCATCTGCCATCCGGTGGAGACGCTTGCGCCGCCCAGGCTGCCAAACAGCGCGGACCAGTCGGCGGTTCCGGTACCGCCGATATTGCCGGTACTGTCGGTATTGCCTGTGCTGCCCTGTACCTGCTGCTGGCTGCCGGAGGAGGACGGGCTGTCCGGCTGGCCGCCAAAGAGCGCAGTCAGTCCCCCGCCTCCCCCCAGGAGAAGCACAGCCAACAGGATAATCAGCTTCAGGCCGCCTCCGCCCCTTGTTCCGGCGCCTCGGGTGCCGGAACCGGAGGGCCGCCCTTTCCCATAGCCGCCGTGGCCACTATGGCTGCCGGAGGGCCGCCCTTTCCCGCGCTTGCTATAGCCGCCGGCATTGCCCACCGGCCCGGTGCCCAGCCCGCCGCCTCGTTTCTGCACGGTTTTGCCGGGACCGCTTACATTTTTTTCACGTCCTCTGGGTCTGTTGTTATTCATGTTTTTCCCTTTTCATTCCTTTTTCGTTTTTATAGTACTTAGGGGACACCCCGGACTTATTTTATCATAAATGCGGCAAAAATCCAACCCGCGTCCTGCTGTTCCCGAAAAAGGTGCTGAAGATTCAGGGAATGCAAATCTTACCTGCTCATGGAGAAATGATCTGTCCTAATTGTTTGTTTTTGAGATTCATACGCCTCCATCCATTGGATATAATCCTGTTCCATTGCCTCGGCATCCGGGCGCTAACGAATTTCAGGTACTGTGGAAGATTATTATTCCGTTATCTAAACCTGCTATTGCTACCTTTGTTATTTTTCACATGGTATCCCAGTGGAATTCTTATTTTAACGCAATTATTTACACTTCAAGCCGAAAATTATGGCCGTTGATGCTGGTGCTGCGCGAAATGGTGGTTGAGGCCAGCGGCACGGGACTTTCAAATGAAGCCGCTGCCGCGGATATGGCATATGTCAATTCCTTTACCCTGAAGATGGCTACTATTGTTGTGTGCGTGCTGCCGATTCTGTGTGTGTATCCTTTTATGCAGAGATATTTTACCAAAGGTATTCTTGTGGGTTCAGTGAAAGGATAGTTTAGGCATTCAAGTATTGTTTTTAGCGACAGATAAAATTGGAAAAGCATTTTAAAAGCAGGAGGAAGAAAATGGTTGAACAGGGATTGGAATTCCATAATGTAGACCATCTGGAGCAGGTTCCCGGAATGAACGGACTGCTGCTGGAACGATTTCCGGCGCATTTGAGAGAAAATCTGGGAATTCCCGAAAACAAGAACGGACGGTTTCAGATGAGACGGTCTCATGGATGTGAAATTCGATTTGTGACAAATGCACCTTATTTTGATTTTTGTGTGACTGCAGTAGAGACAAATGTAACTGCAATGGTGTATTATGGTGATATGGCGTATTCTCAGTATACCCTGGAGGCCAGAGTGTGTACCAGGATTCATGTGACATATCCGGAAATGTACAGGCAGGTAGATACGGAATTGATTTCCCGCGGGAGGTTTGCCCCTTATATATGGAGGATTCAACTGGATTTCAAAGTCCCCGGATCTGAAATACTGGGGGGAGTCAGAACTGTTGATGGGGGTGGAGGATGTTCCTTTTGCCAACGATAAAATCGGTCCCGGGGCGCCGCCTGTCAGAACAGAACAGGGGTGGCTTGTGCTTTTTCACACGGTGGACCTTGACCGCACAAGAGGGAAAAACGGCTGGGAGGAATGTTGGCAGAAACGCTATTGTGCAGGGGTAGCTTTGTTGGATCTGAAAGACCCCACCAGGATTATCGGTATGTCCAGAGAGCCTTTGATAGCGCCGGAAACGGAATATGAGGTGGAAGAAGGCTTCCGTACCAATGTAATCTTTCCCGGCGGAGTGGTTTTGGAAGAGGACGGCACTGTGAAAATATATTATGGAGCGTCGGATACGGTGGAATGTCTGGCAACAGCAAAACTGAAAGATCTGGTCGCCCTGTGCAGGCCGGTCTGATATATGGCCGAAAGGTTTTCAAGACTTTATGGTCAGTAATTGTGATTGGAGGGTAAAAATCGTGGAGTATCATGTTGACATTGCCATAATTGGAGCGAGCACAGGAGGAACTGCCGCAGCTTTGGCAGCATTGCAGGCAGGATGCAGTGTTCTCCTGACAGAAGAGACGGATTAGATTGGGGGCCAATTTACCAGCCAGGCTGTTCCGGGGGATGAGCACAGATGGATAGAAGAGAAAGGCGCAACCAGAAATTACCGTCTTTTCAGAAAGAGAATCCGAGACTATTACTACAGAAATTTTCCTTTGACCTTAGAAGCGAAAGCACTTCCCTTTTTTAATCCGGGCAACGGGGCGGTGGGAAGACTCAGCGCCGACCCCAGGGTTGCGGTAGCTGTTCTGAACGAGATGCTGGCTCAATATATTTTTTCCGGCAGACTGATTCTGATAAAGAATTGCTCTCTGAAAAAAGTGGCGGTAGATGGGGATAAGATTGATTTCGTCACAGTGCTGCACAGAGAGACTGGGGATATGCATGATGTAAAAGCGACTTATTACCTTGACGGTACGGATACAGGAGAAATGCTGCCACTGGCGAAAGCGGAATACGTGACAGGTGCGGAGTCACAGGCTCAGACAGGAGAGCTTCATGCTTTAGATAAAGCGGATCCATTGGATATGCAGGCAGTGACTCACTGCTTTGCCGTAGATTATATTCCGGAAAGAGACTTTACCATAGAAAAACCTGCGGCCTATGGGTTCTGGAAAAACTATCAACCTATGTGGGTGCGCCTGCCTGTGTCGGCACGGTGGAGGATACGCTGTCGGAAATAAAGACGGACAAGTATGTTGTATTTGGCGCTGCGGGCTGTCTGAATAAGGAAATTGCCCGCGGAAAAGTCATGATACCGACACAGGCTTACCGGGATGAAGGCACTTCTTATCATTACGCGCCAGCATCGGATTATGTTACTGTAGGAAATGCGGACATTGTTGCCGCTTTTATGGAGGAAAATGGGATTCCTTATGTGAAAGGGAAAACCTGGACTACCGATTCTTTCTACAGGGAAACTGTCAATAACTTTGAGAAGCATAAGGCGGACGGCTGTATCTCGGTAGAAATGGAATGCGCTGCCTTACAGGCAATGTGCGATTTCCGAGGGCTGAAGCTGTACACATTTTTTACAAGCGGCGATTTGCTTGACGCCCCCAAATGGGATGCCAGACGGAAGGAAGGGCAGACGAAAGGCACCCAGCATGATGCCGGGCATTTCGATATTGCATTGGAACTGGCGAGATATGTGGCGGAATAATACAAGTAGGAGGAGATGATCATGTTAATACCACACTTACATTTTTGCGGAGATTGCGAAAAAGCAATCGCTTTATATGAAAAGGCATTTGATACAAAAGCAGAAAATATTGTACACAATTATGATTATGCGCCTGATGAATGTCAGGGTGATAACAACATAGCCCATGCGGTGATGCACATCCACGGGCAAAAGATTTTTTTGAATGACAGATTTGGAAACAAAGAGAAATCATTGAATTGCGCCGTTCATTTGATAGTTATGTTTCCAAATGTTGAAGAACTTCTTGCCTGTTATGAATTTTTCAAAGAAGGAAGCACAATTATTGACTCGTTCGAAAAATTACCATACAGTGAATTGGCAGGAAACTTTATTGATAAATTTGGTGTGCAATGGGGTTTTATGACAGAACAATAAGGAGTATGCAAAATGCGAAATCTTGATAACTTTGGTCATTTGAAAAATGTATGCGTTATAAAGAACGAGCAGGTGATATTTGAATATATAAGAGAAAATGAAGAAGGGACATTGCTGTTTCCCATAGGCTGTATCTTCAAATCCTTTTTATCCGTTCTTGTTGGCATCGCCATATATGAAGGCAGGATAGGGAGTATAGACGATTGTGTGATTGACTATATTTCTCATGAAAAAATTTCAGACAGGAACTGGTACAGACTAAAAATAAAGCATGCCCTGTCTAAAACGACAGGAATCACATGGCCAGGGCCGCAAGAACCGCTTCCCATAAATATGAGGGAAGTAATGGAATTGAAATTTGAAAGTGAACCCGGCGTATCTTTTCAGTACAAGCCTGACCCGCAAATCATTGTATATTTATTGGAAGAAGTATACGGACTAGGAATCACCAAATTGTTTCATGCAAAAGTCATTTCAAACTTTGTCAACAAGGATTATAAATGGGATAAAGATGATATACAAGGTATGGAAGTCTCCCCTTTCATGTTAAATGAATTAGGACAACTCATGTTGAACAA
>CATKYJ010000039.1 GCA_949840885.1 uncultured Acetatifactor sp. | reverse complement strand
TGATGATTGAAAAAAAGGAAGGGAAAAGGAAAACTGACAGGGAGACCATTGCCGAGCCTGGGGGAGCGAAAGGGAAAGCATGGCTTCTCTACGCCGCTGGCTCTGCGGTTTTTGCCAGCCTTACCTCTATTCTGGGGAAAATAGGCATCACTGGTGTGGAGTCTAATCTGGGTACTGCCATCCGCACCAGTGTAGTGCTCTTTATGGCCTGGCTCATGGTCTTTGCCACGGGAAAACAGAAAACCGTTCCGAAAATCCCGCCCAGCGAGCTTGGGTTTATCTGCCTGTCAGGGCTTGCCACTGGAGGCTCCTGGCTGTGCTATTACAAAGCACTGCAAGAGGGACCTGCAAGCCTGGTAGTGCCCATCGACAAGCTCAGCATTCTGGTGACAGTGGCCTTTTCCTGGATTGTGTTTCGGGAGAGACTATCGTTGAAAGCCGGTTTGGGGCTGGCACTGATCCTGGCGGGAACTATGTCAATGCTATTGTGAGAGGCATTTCTCTGCAATTAAAGTAAACTCTCCTGGCACCTGGTCATTGTCCCAGGCAGGGTGTTCATCGAATCTTTTCAAGGTAAACCCACAGCCGATGACAGCGTTTATGATCTCACTGATGGTATATTTCCGGTAGAGGCATTTGGGCATCTGACTGCGGATGGGTTCCTGGTAGAAACGCGCATGGGCCATTTCTCCCTGGAAGACAGTCCTGTCGAAATACCCCATGGTGGTCTGCTCCAAATTCAGGAAATCCATGATTTTTGTAAAGGGATGGAAATCGCTGCAGATCATTTTCCCACCGGATTTTAGCAGGGCATGGCAGACTTTCATGAATTGATGGATATCATGGAAATAGTGGAGGATGCCGCCCTCCATGAACACTACATCAAAATAATCACCGTAGCGCTCTAGGTCTATCTCTAACACATCACATACTTCATAACGGATATCCGCATCTGCAGCCTTGGCGAATTCCATGGCATATCTTTGGTTGTCCTGGGAAATGTCGAAAACCGTCACCTCTGCGCCAAGGAGGGCCAAAGGGACTGCTTTTTTCCCACAGGAGCCGCATAGATTTGCCACCCGAATGCCCTCATAGCGGTCAAAGTATGCCGCAAATTGTTTCAGCATGGCTAAGGGATTCTCCACGGCCTCTTTGGCCCTTTCGGCAGGCGGGCCGGAGTGGGTTAGCCAGAACTCATAGGCAGAATATTCCCAGGCTTTCTTGTTCTGGGCACGATAGTTCTCAGTTGTCTGCTGTTCCATTCTCTGTTCTCCTCTCTTTTACTGGGTTGTAAACCCGATATCGTATTTCCAGTATACAGAAGCCAGGGTACAAATGCAACTTTTTTACATTGATATGCCAATGTAACTAACAGCTTAGACAGCTCAATTTCTTTCGAAAAACCCTTGCAAAAGTAAAATAAAAATGATATTATAATGATATCAAATAGAAATAAAAATATAGAAAAGCTATCACAGGCAAGAAAGAATCGGGAAAACAGGAGGAAACAGACAAAATGCTGGAAATCAAGAACCTGACAAAAATCTATAAAGGCGGCAAGACTGCGGTGGACAATCTGTCCCTGACGGTGCGGGCCGGGGACATCTACGGCTTCATTGGCCACAACGGCGCCGGGAAGACCACTACCATCAAAGCCGTGGTGGGCATCCATGACTGTGACAAGGGGGAGATTCGTGTGGACGGCAAGGATGTGCGCACCCAATCTTTGGCCTGTAAGAAAGCCATGGCCTACATCCCTGACAACCCGGACATCTACGAGTACCTGACAGGCATCCAATACCTGAACTTCCTGGCAGATATCTACCAAGTGCCTGCAGGGGAGCGGATGGAACGCATTCGCAGGGAAGCGGAGGACTTTGGTATCTACTCCGTATTGGGAGATCTGATCTCCACGTACTCTCATGGTATGCGTCAGAAGCTAGCTCTCACAGGGGCGCTGATCCATGAGCCAAAGCTTTTAGTGCTGGATGAGCCCTTTGTAGGGTTGGACCCGGAGGCTTCTTTGCTGTTGAAGAGGAAGATGCACGCTTTCTGCGAAAAAGGCAGCGCTATCTTCTTTTCCACCCATGTGTTGGAGGTGGCGGAGAAGCTCTGCAACCGCATTGCGGTGATCTCTGGCGGAAAGCTGATCGTAGAGGGCGATACAAAGGAACTGACCAGAGACAAATCTCTGGAAGATGTATTTATGGAGGTGACTCATCATGACAAGGCAGATTAGGCTCCTGACAAAGCTTTCCCTGTACGGAATGTTTGGCTTTAATGAATTCCGCCATACAAAGGACGGAAAGAAGAAACTTCGCTATTGCCTGATGGGGGTGCTATGGGTGTTTTTGATACTGATGCTGGCGGGCTATGTGGGACTGACTAGCTATGGTCTCGCAGTGATGGGCATGGGATATTTGGCCCCTGCTGTTCTGGGCATGCTGGTATCGCTGGTGACTTTCTTGTTCACCATAGCCAAGGCCGGCCCAGTGCTTTTTGATCAGAGGGCCTATGAAAAACAAGTGGCGCTGCCTGTGGAGGCGAAGAGTATTATTGTCAGCCGGTTTCTATCCATGTATTTCACAGATATGCTGCTGGGGCTTGTGGTGATGCTGCCGGGCATGGCAGTGTACGGCGCCGTGGAGAGGCCAGGCTTTGGCTTTTATCTGTACGGGGCTGTGGTCATCTTCTTCCTGCCTCTGCTGCCCCTGACTGCGGCTTCTGTGGTGGGAGCTGTGATTGCCGGCATCTCTGGCAGATGGAAGCGGAAGAACCTGGTCTCCATCCTGCTGACCATGAGCTTCGTGTGCGTCATTCTGGTGGGTAGCATGAGCCTGGGCGGGTTGGACGAAAGCCAGCTGGGTTCCATGATGGAAGAGCTTGCCGGACAGCTGGAAAGGCAAATTGGTAGGCTCTATCCCCCTGCCATCTGGATTTCCAGGGCCATGGTGTCCGGGCAGGTGGCATGGCTGCTTGCGTTCCTGGGAGTGTCTTTGGGGAGCTTTCTGATTTTCCTGGAACTTCTGGGGCATTTTTACAGCAAAGTATGCCAGATGCTCAGCGCTAGGGAAGCCCGGGGGAACTATCAGATGCAGCAGCTGCAGGCCAAATCTGTCATGAGGAGCCTGGTGGAGCGGGAGTGGAGGCGGTATTTTGCCTCCAGTGTCTATGTGGTGAACACGCTGACAGGAGAGCTGATGATGGTGCTCTTGGCCCTGGGAGTGGCCTTGGCGGGGAGGGACACGGTGGACCGGCTATTGGGCCTGCCCGGGGCGGTGGACAGGACACTGCCTGTGCTGCTGGGGGCGCTGCCTGTGATGATGCCCCTGACCGCCTGTTCTCTGTCCATGGAGGGGAAGAACTGGTGGATGACCCAGACCCTGCCGGTGGCAAGGCGGGAGTTGATCTGGAGCAAGGTAAATCTGCAGCTAATCGTGGCGCTGCCTTTTTATCTGGTGTCTGAGGTGGCGCTGATCGTGGCGCTGCGCCCGGACCTCACAGAGGCAATCTGCCTGCTGGCGGTGCCGGCAGCCTATATCCTCTTCGGTGCCAGGGCAGGGATAGCGGTAAACGAGAAATTCCCCGTCTTTGACTGGGACAGCGAGGCCAAGGTGGTGAAGCAGGGCGCTTCCGCCTTTTTGATGATGGTCATAGGGCTGGCCACGGCGGCAGTGCCCATCATCGCCCTGTTTGTCCTGGAGGGGATGACGGTTTTCGTGTATGGGGCCACTGTGGGGGCGCTTCTGCTGCTGACATGGCTCATGGATCTGAAAGGGCGCAACAAGCTCAGTGCTCCCTATCGATTGGATTAGGCTGCAGGCACATTAAGCTCATTTTTTCGCCATGACATTGCGCTGGAATCCCACATAGGTCACCACAAAGTAAATCAGGTACACACTCAGAAACAGCAAAAAGCTTAGCCCGAAATATCCCACAGCCGCAGTGTGTGTGCCGGTGTAGAAATTGAATTTCCAGCCCAGATACACTGACACGGTTCCGCCAATCAGCGCCGCAAACAGGATGGGACAGAGGTAGAAGCCTGCCAACTGCTTTAAGATGACCAGGGAAATCTCCCTGTGTCCCAGCCCGATCTGGTGTAGCACCTGGTAGCGGAACCGGTATTTGGCGGAATCCGAGAGCTGCTGCACGGAGAGCACGGTCAGTGCCACACAGACGAAGACCAGGCCGATGTAGACCAGAGCGAAGATGATGGAGGACAGCATGAACTTCACCTCTGGAATCAGATTGTCCCGTACCATGTTCTTGTACACGAATACCACGATTTGGTCTGTGCCCGAGGCCATGCTGTCCGTCACTCTGTGGCTACCGAAATCCGTGTAGCTGTCCTCTGCCTGGATGCTGTCCAGACTGGCCTGGAGATCGGCTGGGGCTTTTTCTTTCAGATTGGCTGCCAGGATTTTATAGTAAGGGATCATGGTTTTTGCCGTTTCGTCCGTGACTACAATTAGATAGTCTGCACCGTTGTGGCCATTCTGGGAGAGAGGGTCTGTGGGGACGCCGGCGCAGGTCAGAGGACCCTGGGGGCTGTTTATCTCTAATTCCTCTGTAAAATCTCCGGTTTCGTTCCATACTCTTTTCTTCAGATGGAGAAAGTACTGCCCCTCTTCCAATTCCAGGGCGGGCAGGCCGTCCATCTCCCGGATGCGGTTGTAGTCGGACAGGGCGATATAGGTGTCATATCTGTAGTAGGCCCAGGAATCCTTTTGTTGGATTTTGGATTGGTTTGGCGTTCCGTCGCTGTTTCTGTAGTCATCCCCAAAGATTTTCAGGTGAGTGTACAGCCAGGTATTGACTGTATTGGTATTATTTTGGTAAATCAGATAGGTATGGCTTTCCCGGATCTGGCTGTGCTGCCGGATGGCATCCAGCTCTCTCTGAAAATCGTCTTTTACATTATTGCTGAAAACCTGGACATCAAAGGGCCATTTGGTGACCAGGATCTGGTTCTGGAAATCATTGAACATCATGGCGATGGCACAGCCCAAAAGAGCCAGCACGAACAGGGATGTCAATGTGCCCAGGGTAAAGCGAAGTGTCCTGACTTTGGAGGCGAATTGCCGCAGGAGGAACAGATTCTGTCCTTTGAAGATGCCATGGCCTTTTTTTCGTACATAGCATATAATCCAGGCTGCTACCCCGGTGTAGAACAGGTAGATGGTGAGGACCAGCCCTATCAGGAAGCCGATGATGGTGCTGCTGTTCCAGTCTTTGTAGAAGAACAGCATCAGGACAAAAAGCAGGAGGAACAGTAGAGCCACAGGGAGGAGCAGGCGCTTTGCCGCCTCATGGGACTCCCGGATTTTATCATTTTGCCGTTCGCTGTTCATCAGGGCATGGATATTCATCTTGCGGAAGCGCCTGCGGCACCGAAACAGCGCCAGCAGGTAGCCGCCGCTGTAGCAGGCGGCTGTGGTGAGCAGGCACCAGTTGCTCCATTCCAGCCGGATGTGGTATTCCATCTGGATGCAGCTGTAGAGAATGGACATGAGAATCTGCTGCAGCAGCATTCCCAGGGCAATACCCCCTGCGAAAGCTCCCGCACCCAGCACCAGGTTCTCCCGCATGTAAAGTCTGGCAATCTCTTTTTTCTTCATGCCAATCAACAGGTAGATGCCAAACTCCCGGCTGCGTTTTTCCAGGATGAAACGGACCATGTAGTTGATAAGCCAGGCCAGAATCAGGACTACAAAAAAGCTGGCAAGCCCTATGAGGATGGCCAGCAGCAGGGCCATTTCGAAGAGCTGTATGATTTCCTGGGAAAATATCAGGGAATGGAAAGCGAACATGATGGCGGACACCACCGTCATGGTGAGGAAATACACCAGGTAATCCCTGGCGGAGCGCATCACATTGCGCAGGGCAAGCTTAGCAAACATCGGAGAGTTCACCTCCTGTCAGGGACAGTACGTCCAGGATTTGGTTTAGAAATTCACGGCGGGGTTTGCGGCCCCTGCGCAGCTCATGAAAAATTTGGCCGTCTTTTAAAAAGAGGATGCGGCCGCAGTAGCTGGCGGAGAACGCGTCGTGGGTCACCATGAAGATGGTGGCGGCAAGTTTCCTGTTCATGTCTGTAAAAGTTTCCAGCAGGGTCTGGGCCGAGCGGGAATCCAGGGCCCCTGTGGGCTCGTCTGCAAGCAGCAGCTTTGGGCGGTTTACCAGGGCCCTTGCGCAGGCGCAGCGCTGTTTTTGGCCGCCGGAGACCTGGTAGGGGAATTTATCCCCAATGTCCGCTATCCCCAGGAGTGTGAGCATTTCCTGGCAGCGGTCCAGGATTTCCTGTTTCCCCAGTCTGTGGAGGGTCAGCGCCAGCAGGATGTTTTCCTGAATGGTGAGGGTGTCCAGGAGATTGTATTCCTGGAAGACAAAGCCCAGATTTTCTTTTCGAAATTCCGATAATTTATTTTCCGATAATTCTGTTATATCTACATTTTCGTAATAGATGTGTCCGGCAGTGACGCTGTCGATGGTGGAGAGCATATTTAAGAGCGTGGTCTTGCCGGAGCCGGAGGCCCCCATGACTCCCACGAACTCGCCTTTTTCCACATGGAAACTGACCCGATCCACGGCCTTGGCGGCAGCCGTACCGTGCCCGTAGTATTTTTCTACATCGCATACCTGAATATAGTGTTGTTCCATTGTCCTGACCTCCCTGAGGGCCATAGGGCCCGTCATTTCCCATGCTTATGTGCACCTGGAATCAAAAGGCGACATGACGCCTTTCCATGTCAGCATTATAGCAGATATGGCCGGGGGATGGTATCAGGTTTCCTTGCGTTAATCTTTCTTTTTTGAAAGATACCCCCAGGACCATCTGTTTATTCCCGCGAGCAATGAGTCAAGTGGGCATGCTTGCATGCACATTTGACGAATGCCGCGAGGGTCAAATACCAAAGTGCCCGAAGGACACTTTCGGCTCTGCAGCGGGGTATTTGATTTCTTATTGCAATTCTCCGGATTAAGGTCTACAATGTCCATAAGCGATTTTGGATTACAGACAGGCAGGACGGAAAAAACATAAAGCGAGGAGATACAAGTGCCAGGGAAAGTAAACAGTGAAGGACGGCCGGTAACGATTTACGATATCGCCAAAGAAGCGGGGGTATCTGCATCCACCGTATCCAGGGCGCTGAACGACAGCAACAGAGTCAGCGCGAAGACAAAACGCAGGATTATGGATTTGGCGGAAAAGTACAATTTCAGGCCAAATGCCCTGGCCCAGGGGCTGGCCGAGGCCCGGAGCCGGCTCATCGGTATTGTGGTGGCGGATATTCGGAATCCCTATTATGCCGAATTATTTTTTTACTGCGAGAAAGCCGCCCAGGAGGCGGGATACATAGTGGTGGTTTTCAATCAGCCCAAAGGGGGCGGTATGGCGGAACAGATTCGTATGCTGGAAAAAATGCTGACCCTGCAGATGGAGGCTGTGATTCTCATCGACGGCATGGTGTCCAGGCTGGTCTCGGATGTGGAATATGTGGACGAGGTAAACCGCATAATGGACTATGTGCCAGTAATCATAACGGGAAAGCTGGACGGAGCCCGCTGTCAGGTGGTTCAGGCAGATCACATCAAGAGCATTGAAATTCTGATGGAGCATCTGATATCCCTGGGGCACCGGGACATTGCACTGCTGGGAGGGTACATGGACATTCTGGGCACCTATGAGAAAGCCGTGCACTACAGGCAGATCCTCAGGCGCCACAAAATACCCTATCGCCCCGATCTGGTCTCGGAGCAGGGAGACTATGACGGAGACGGCGGATACCGTCTGATGGGCCGGATGCTGGATGCGGGAGTATCCATGACGGCGGTGATTGCGGTAAACGATATGGTGGCAACCGGTGTGATAAAATGTCTGAAAGAACGGGGCTACCGGATCCCTGAGGATATTTCCGTGGTGGGATGCGACAATACGCTGGCGGGAATGATGGCGCCCAGGCTCACCACTGTGGGATACAACTACGAGGAGATGGGAAGCGTGCTGATTGAGACGGCGCTGGCTGCCATCCGGGGCGAGAAAGGGGATATGCTGCGGATGATCGAACCGGTGCTGGTGCAGGGGGGGAGTACCGGAATGGCGCCTCAACCCCGGTGATTTTCTGTGCGCAGTCCCCCGGTGGAATTTTGCTGTTAATACAGCATGCAGGCCGATTCTTCTGCCCGATTGGATGAACAGATTCCCCGGTTGTTTTCGAAATGCGCGGATGGTATGGACAGGCTGTCTGTGCAGATACAGGGAGGGGTACTATGCCAATTTGCGCAACCGGTTGCACTATATATCGGATATACATAAACCTGGAGAACGAAGACATCAGCTGAGAAGTCTTGGATTTACTTTACAGAATTGTCAAATATATACAATTATCTAATGAAAAATATGTATATAATTGATGAATTGAAAAATATATGATTTTCACTATTGAAAATATTTTGGTATAGTGCTATTCTGTTATAAGTACAACCGGTTGTATTTTAAACACTATAAATTGCTTGTGAAAGGCATGAAAGGAAGGGCAGGGTATCAATATGAAAAAGAAAAGAATAGCGGCATTGTTCCTGACAGTGGCTCTGGCCATGGGAAGCCTGGCTGGCTGTGGCGGTAACGGAGAAGAAAAGGGAGGAACTGACACCACGGCGAAAGATTCCGCAGCGACATCGGGAAATGCACAGGCCGGGGACAGTGCAGGAGATGATGCCGCAGACAGCAGCGGGGACACACAGGGGGATACCGCGGCGTTTATAGAACTGGATCATAACATTAGCGGGGATATTTCCATTCTGTGCTGGTCCGGCGACGGAGAATATTATGAGGATATCGGCCATCAGAACTGGGAGCCGGAGGATATCACGGCCATCAACGTGGCATCTATTTATGCCATGGCCAAAAAGTTTAACGAAACCTACCCCAATGTGACAATCAATCTTCTTGCAATGGGAGACTGGGAGGGCTCCTGGTCTCAGCAGATGGAAAATTTCAAGGCGCAGCATGGGAAGTATCCGGATATCTGGGCTACGCAGAGCCTGATTGAGGATGTGGAGAAAGGGCTTGCAGCAGATCTTTCCGTGTTTGCGGATGATCCGGTATATCAGTCCTTTAATCCTGCCATTATGGATATGATGAACTATTACGGCATGCAGGCAGGTCTTCCCCAGTATATGGTGCCCTGGGGCGTATTTATAAACAAAGATCTGGCGGAGCAGAACAATATTGATGTTCCCGATCCCGACTGGACCATTGATGATTATACCCTGTTTATTTCTCAGGCGGATAACACGACTTTCTGGGGAGCCATGGATATTCCCATGAAATGGATAAACACAGGAACCAAAGATATCAATTATATGATGTTGAATTATTCCGGAGAAGGGGATCATGTAAATCTGGATTCCGATGAGGTAAAGGATTTGCTGTCCCTGATTCCCAAGTGGGCGGAAAGTACGGTGTGGACCCAGAATGATGTAGGCGGCGTTCCCGGAGAGATTATGGATCAGAACGGCTGGTCAGGTCATTGGTTTTATGCTAACGGTTATGTCCTGACCTGGGACGGCGATCCCTGGAATATAGGTGTTTATGCAAATTCGGAGGCTCAGGAAGGACGGGCGGACTTTAACATGGATGTGTACCCCAGACCGGCTACCGATTACATGGGGAGTACCGTAGGGATAGTGCTGGATCCTCTTGCCGTGCACAATTACGCTATGGATGACGGCAATCCGGAGCTGAGCGAGAGCGAGGAAGAGAAGCTGAAGCTGGCGTATACCTTTGCCACCTACTGGGTGGGCTCCACGGAAGCGGCTCAGGCCAGAGTGGATCAGCTGTTCAACGCAGGGGGAATATTGCGGACTTCTGCCAATGATTCCCTTCCTTTTGTAACGGGCGAGGAATTTGACAGGCAGATGGAGATCTGGTATTCTCTTGACACTCATGTAAGGTGCAAGGATATGCCGGGCTGGAAGAAGTGTATGGAGCTCTGGGAGGCAGGCCAGATCTGGGAAGCGCCTGAAAAGACATATCCTTCAACGATTCAGGAGGACGGCGCCGTAAAGCAGTGCATGGACGAGTGGAACTACTATTATGCGGATGACAAGATGACGGCAAAGCGTGCTTCTGACGGCTGGCTGGATGAGATTAAGTCCAAACTGCCGGAGTGGAACCGGCTGGCAAATGAACGGTTTGCGGTGGCGGAGCAGCAGATGAAAGATGCTTTGAGAGATTTCTATGGCTATACCGATGAGGATTTTAAGTAAGTACTGACCATAAGGGAAGCAGATGAGGGACTGTGAAAGACGGAATTCATTTACTCCATTTTTTCACGGCCCCTCTTTCTGGCAATGATATCTATCAACTATTGCTGTCGATAGCTTTCCGGAAGGATATCGGCGCCGTAACCGTTGGGACAGGCCGCCGGAGTGTTGTCCTGCGCTTTCCATGGCAGGCGCCGGAGTGCTTTCGGGAGGAGATGAGAATGAGGAGAAAGCAAGTGGGCAAAGGGAAACGAGTTGTTTTTATCGCAGCCGGGATCCTGGCGGTGGCTGCTGCAGGAGGAATTCTGTGGGGGCTGGCCGGCAAAAGCCCTGCCGGAAGTGTGGATGCGGTATCCCGGGAGGAGAGCAGGCAGGCCCGTCTGCTGCTGCAGGATTCTCTCAAATTTCAGACCGTCAGATATCAGGATTATATTGCCGGGCAGGAACTGCAGTACGGTGGGGAGAGCGGATGCTGGGAGCCTGAAGAGGGAGAAGAGGAAGCGGGATATGACGGGACAGTGAGGGCGCTGGATTACCTGGACTGGGCGGAGTATGTGGTGGAGACAGACCGGGAGGGATTTTACAGCCTGGGACTGGATTATCATACCGGCGGCAGTAATCTGTCGGATTACCGGATGAATCTCACCATCAACGGGGAGAGTTATTTTGAGGAAATGTCCATGATCACACTGCCTCTGCTGTGGGAGGACGGGACCAAGGAATTTCCGGTGGATCGCTATGGGGACGAGACGGCGCCGGCACAGCTTCGATATGAGGGATGGCAGTACAGAGATCTGTACAATACATCCTATTACCGGTCGGAGCCGCTGTATTTCTGGCTGGAGAAAGGTGAAAATCATATCAGGGTGAAAAATGATTCGGCGGATGGTCTTACCCTGGGACGCCTGTATGTAAACGCGCCGGACGATACGATTCCTGCCTATGAGGAATACCGAAACCAGTATTCGGGGGAAAGGGTTTTAGATTCTTTGATCGAAATCAACAGTGTGGATTATGTCAGGAAAAACTCCACGGAAGCGCTGACCACATCGGTCAACAATCCGTCCCTGGAGCCTCACACAAGCGAATACAAGAAACTGAATGTGGTGTCCTGGAAAAAAGCGGGTGTGGAGGTCACCTACGACGTGGAGGTGGAAAAGGCCGGTCTGTACCGGCTGGCGCTGCATTACAGAAATGAAAAGGAAGATTTTCAGGTATTTGAATCCATCTACATAGACGGCAGGATTCCGTTTCGGGAACTTCGCAATTACGGGTTTGATACCACGGACACCTCCTGGAAAAATGAGATTCTTTCAGATGAGGAGGGAAATCCTTATCTGGTTTACCTGACGGAAGGGGCGCACACCCTGACCATCCGCTCGGAGATGGAGCCGGTAAGCGAAGAATGGCACGATGCCCGGCTGATCGCGGAGCATGTGTCCCAGTTTTCTCTGGAGATCAAGAAAATCACCGGGGCGGAGGTGGACGAATACCGCACCTGGAATATTACCCAGTACATACCGGATACGCTGGCCTGGCTGGAGGCCTACGAGACCTTGATCCGTTCCATGCAAAGCACGCTGCAGGGATATGCCCCCAATGGGGTAAACTCCGCAAAGCTGTCCGAACTGGATCGCGCTCTGGATGTGATAGAGAAGCTGAAAGAATATCCGGATGAGATTGCCCTCCACACGGACAGTCTGGATACCCTTTTAAAACAGATGGGAGATTTTGCCGCCAATATCAGCGCACAGCCCTTTGCTCTGGATCGGATCTATGTGGGGGGGCAGGAACTTCCCGGGGAACAGGCAGGCTTCTTTGCGTCCATGGGCAATGGAATCATGAATCTGGCATATACCTTTTTTTCCGACAAATATAAGGTGGAAAACCATGAGGATGCGGTAAATATCTGGGTAAACCGTTCGGTGACCCAGGCGGATCTGCTGCAGAAAATGGCGGATTCCGAGTTTACGCCACAGACGGGGATCAAGGTGAGAATTTCCGTTATGCCCGATGCCGGCAAGCTGACCATGGCGGTGGCGGCAGGCGAGATGCCGGACATGGCGTTAGGCCTTGCCTCCCATGCGCCTTTTGAACTGGCCTGCAGGGACGCGGTCTATGACCTGACGCAGTTTGAGGATTTCTGGCAGGTGGCCGACCGGTTCGCACCGGGAGCCTTTGTGCCCTATGTATTTAACGAAAAAGTATACGCGATTCCGGAGACGGCGGATTTTAATATGGTCATTTACCGGAAGGATATCTTTCAGAAGCTGGATATCCCTCTGCCGGATACCTGGGAGGATCTGATCGGGATCCTGCCGGTGCTGCAGCATTACGGCATGAATTTCTACCATAACATTGCCACCACGGACGGCTATAAGTGGTTTTATCAGACAACCCCCATGATTTACCAGAATGGGGGAAAACTGTACACGGAGGACGGAATGCATACCGCCATCGACCAGGCTCAGGCCGCGGCGGGGATCAAGGCGTTGGGTGAGTTGTTCAGTATTTATTCCGTGCCCACCCAGGTATCCCAGTTTATGGACTCTTTCCGCTACGGGATTCTTCCTATCGGGATTGTAAGTCTGGAGTCCTACAACCTGATTGCCAACGGGGCGCCGGAACTGGAGGGGCAGTGGGGGCTTTTGCCCTATCTGGGAACCGTGCAGGAGGACGGCACCATCGACAGAAGCTATATTGCCGCGGGAACCGGAGGACTTATCTTTGCAAATACCCAAAAGGCAGAGGAGGCCTGGGCCTTTTTGAAATGGTGGCTCAGTCATGAGGTGCAGGCACAATACGCCCACACGCTGCAGTCCACCTACGGATCGGAAAATATCTGGCTGCCTGCCAATCTGGAGGCCATAGGAGACTGCGCGCTTCCCACGGAACATAAGCTGGCCATTCTGGAACAGCTGAACTATCTGCGGGACGTGCCCAGGACGCCGGGTCAGTATATGCTGGAGAGGGATCTTTCCAATATCTGGAACAGCATAGCGGTGGACGGAAAGGCGGTTCAGCCGGCCATCGATGAAAAGATTCTGGAGATCAACCGGGAGATCACAAAGAAAATGTCGGATCTGGGATATCTGGACAATCAGGGGAATCTGCTTAAGGAGTACAATATCCGGGATGTGGACTGGATCCGGGAGAACATTGAAAGCCACAGAGAGGGGGGAGAGCAATGAGGGCGTTGAGAAAGAGGAAATACCGCAGGGTAAACAGGCGGGAGGATTATCTGACCTCCATGCTGCTGCTTTTGCCCTATCTGCTGCTGTTTTCCCTGTTTATTGCGATTCCGGTGCTGATCGCCATCGGGCTTTCTTTCACCTATTTTGACGTGATCAAAGCGCCGCAGCTGGTGGGAGTGTCCAATTATATAGCGCTTTTGACCCAGGATGAGATCTTTTTAAAATACATCATTCCCAATACCTTTAAATATGCGCTGATCGTGGGGCCGGGCGGCTGTATCCTTTCCTTTGTGCTGGCCTGGCTGGTGACACAGATCCAGGCGGTGCCCAGGACGATTCTTACATTGTGCCTGTACATGCCCTCCATGGTGGGCTCTTTGATGATTCAGGTGGTGTGGAAGACCATTTTTTCCGGCGATCAGCGGGGGCTGTTGAATGCTTTTCTGCTCAGTCACGGCTGGATTGATTCTCCGGTGAGCTGGCTGCTCTCCCCGGATTATCTGCTGACCATCATGATTCTGGTGGCACTGTGGCAGGCCATGGGCATCGGCTTTCTGGCTATGATAGCGGGAATTCTGAATGTGAACGAGGAACTGTATGAGGCGGCCTATATGGACGGTATGAAAAACCGTTTTCAGGAAGTGGTGTACATCACCATCCCCTCCATGAAGCCTCAAATGATGTTTTCCGCGGTAATGGCAATTGTAAACGCGTTCAACACCGGATGGATCGGCCCTGCCCTGGCGGGATCCAACCCCACGCCGGATTATTCGGGCAATCTGATTCTGAACCACATCGAGGACTATGCGTTTTCCCGCTATGAAATGGGATACGCCGCGGCCGTCTCGGTGGTGCTGCTGCTTATGATCGCCTTCTTTTCCAAGGTGGCGGGGAAATTGTTTACGGAGAAAGAGTAACCTGAGCGGAAAGCGCAATTGCGCAGATGGGAGTGGAGTTTATGGCCAAGTCAAAATTGAAAGGAAAGAGAGTGGATCCCAAAAGTTTTTCCCGGGATCAGATCAAGTTCTACTGTATATTGATACCGATTGCCTGTCTGATGGTTCTTCCGGTGGTCTATATGTTCAATGAGGCGTTTAAGCCTCTGGGGGAGCTGTATGCTTTCCCCCCTACACTGATTGCCAGGGAGCCTACGCTCAGCAACTTTAAAAAGCTGTTCGAACTGTCCGGAACCACAGGAGTTCCCATGACCAGGTATCTGCTGAACTCCGTGTTCATCACTTTGGTTACAGTGATGCTGAATATTTATATCACGGTGGCATGCGCCTTTGTGCTGTCCAAGAAAGGCCAGTACAGGGTGACCAAGTGGTTTTTTGGTATCAACCAGATGGCGCTGATGTTTGTGCAGGTGGCTGTGGCGGTTCCCAGATATATCATGATTGTGCGGCTGGGACTCATCGACACATGGGCGGCACACATTTTCCCGCTGATCGCCATGCCCATCGGGATCTTTCTGATGAAACAGTTCATCGACGATGTGCCGGACGCATTGCTGGAGGCGGCTTATGTGGATGGGGCCGGCAACTTTACCGTGATCCGCCGGATCATTCTTCCCATGACCAGGCCGGCGGTGGCCACGGTGGCCATTCTGACGTTCCAGTCCGCCTGGCAGGCCACGGAGGCTTCCAACAACTTTATCACCAGCGATGTGATGAAAACCATTTATTATTATCTGAATGCGCTGCAGACCAACAATGCGGTGGCGTCCCGGGGAATCGTGGCGGCAGGTACGATCATTCTGTTTATACCGAACCTGATCATTTTTATCTGCATGCAGTCCAGGGTCATGAGCACCATGAGCCATTCCGGTATCAAGTAAGGAGGGTGCCGATGAAAAAAATAAAACGATTATTGGCCGTCATCAGCGTAATGCTGTGTCTGACGGAACCAATCCTGGCGCAGGCTTCCCAGGCCACCAGTTACACCTACACCCATGACGACAAGATGAATTCCGTCCGCACCCAGGACGCCTATCTGCCCCAGCAGACCATTACGAACCTTGGGCTGAACGGGGCGGAGGATATGTTCATCGATAAACAGAACAGGATGTACATTGCCGATACCGGCAACCTGAGAATCGTAAAATATGATATTTCCAGGGGCACCTTTCTGGAGGAGTTTTCACATCCGGAGTTTCAATCGCCCAAGGGGATTTTCGTCACAGGGGACGGGACGATCTATGTGGCTGACAGCAAGGCCAAGGCGGTCTTTGTGTTCGATCAGGACTGGAAGCTTGTTAGGAAGCTGGAAAGACCCCGGGTTCCGGCCTTTGGGGATACGCCTTTTGACCCGGCCAAGGTGGCGGCAGACGGACGAGGCAATATCTATATTGTGGGGGAGGGCGTTTACGGCGGCGTGATCCAGATGTCCGAAGAGGGAGAATTTCAGGGATTCTTTGCGGTGAATAAGACAGAATTGTCCGCAATCCAGAAGCTTCAGACCGTTTTCTTTACCAGAGAACAGCTGGGCAGGCTTTTGAACCGCAATCCCGTCACATTCGCCAATGTGACGCTTGACGACAGAGGAATAGTGTATACGGTGACTTTGGGGAAACGTAACGATCCCATCAAAAAGCACAAGACCAACGGCAGCAACATGTTTGCAGCCACTGTCTATGGCTTTGAGGATATCAACGACATCTGGGTGGATGAAAATCTGCTGATCTATACTGCCTCCAAACGCGGATATGTGGACGTGTACACGGCGGAGGGAGAGCTTTTGTTTGAATTTGGCTCTTATGTGTCCAATCTGGATGTGGCCGGGCTCTACAATGCCCTTTCCACCCTGGCGGTGGATCAGAAGGGTTATATCTGGACCATCGACGGCATCAAAGGGTACCTGCAGTCCTACGCCCCGACGGTCTACGCCGAAAAGGTATACGAGGCCCTGGGCTATTACAACAGCGGCCATTATGAGGAGGCTCTGCGCACCTGGGATGAAGTGCTTTCCATGAACCAGATGTCCGTGGCGGCCCACGATGGGATCGGCAAGGCCTATATGTCCCGATATGACTTTGAGAACGCCATGGAGCATTTTCGGGTGGCGGGCAACCATGGATTATACTCGGAGGCTTTCTGGGAGATTCGGAATCTGTGGCTGCAGAAATACCTGGTATATTTTTTTGCAGCGGCTGTTTTGCTGTATCTGGCCATTGTAATTACGGAAAGGGTTGACAGGGAGCGGAAGCTTCGCCGGCTGAAAGACAGATGGAAGAAGCGGATCATGAATACCAGGGGACTGGGCGATGTGCTCTACGGGTTTACCACAGCCAGGCATCCTGTGAACGGCTATTACGAAATCCGGGTGGGGAGAAAAGGAAGCCTGCCAGGAGCCGGCATCCTGTATCTGCTTACCTTTGGGGCGTTTATGCTGTATATGCTGGGAAAGGGTTTTATTTACCAGTATTACGATATTCAGGAACTGGATATCGGCTCCATTGTCATCGGCTTCTTTGCCTTTACCAGCCTGTTTGTGATCTGCAATTATCTGGCGACCTCCATCAATGACGGAGAGGGAACCTTGAAAGGGGTAGCCCTGGCCACGGCCTATGGGGCTGTGCCGCTTATGGTTTCTCTGTTTGCCATTACCGTGCTGTCCTACTGTGTCACTGCCAATGAGGCCTTTTTCCTGGATGTGCTTCTGTGGGGAGGCGGCGCGTGGACGGTGGTGCTGATCTTTCTGGGACTGCAGACCATCCATAATTATTCGGGAAAAGAGATGGTAAAGAGTCTTTTGATCACCGCGCTGTTCATTTTTGTGGTGATTGTGGTGATTCTGGTGGTGACAATTATGTGCGAGCAGGTTATGAAATTCCTGACTACCATAGGAAAGGAGCTGGTGCGGAATGTATCATCGTGAAGGTGAAAAAAGACTGGCGGCAGGGCTTTTGGGCCTGTGCATGCTGGCGGGACTGTGGCTTCCCGGGGAAAAGGTTCATGCCGAATATATCCATACCAACCGCGATACGCTTCCTCCGGGACCGGCCATGGAGATGCGGGAGGAAAGCCTGGAGGAGTACGAGTTGCTGTACGAGACGGAAGGAGCGGTCTATTATTTTCGGGAGGACCGGGATATCATCGCCGTATTGGACAGGGAGAGCGGGTATCTGTGGAAGACAGGGCTGGATGCGCCTGTGGCAAAGAAGCTGAGGGCTAAGGCCATGGGGGCTTCCACCGAGGAGGAATTCAAAGAACTGGAGAATACGCCTGTGGAAGACAATATGAATGAGATCTACACGGACATGGCCAATTCCCTGGTCACGGTGGAGTACCGTCCTCCGGAGACCCTGGACACTCCAAAGAAAACATCCTCCGCCTCCTCCGGGTCGGAGTCCACGCTTCGGAAGCTGGAGGAAAACCGCTTCTGCCTGGACATTGATTTCAAGGAAATTGACCTGCAGATGAAAGTTTATATCACCTTTGGGGAAAAGAAGATCCAGTACCATATTCCCCACCAGGAGATTACCGGGGAAGGCGTAAAGTGCATGACCAATCTGTATCTGACGCCTTTTCTGGGAGCAAACGGGGGACAGCTTCTGCGGTTTAACCGTGACAGCGGGGATTACGATATCGTGGAAAGAAAAGATGCCCCTCCGGGCTACGCTTTCGTGCCGGACGGAAGCGGCGCGCTGATCCGGTTTCAGGACAATAACGCCATATTCCGGCAGTATACGGGGGATGTGTACGGAAGCGATATTTCCCAGTGGGAATACTACAACACTGTGATGACAGACGCTGTGCCTTTGAAAGATCCGGTGATGCCGGTGTTCGGCGTGGCGCTGGGAAAGGACCAGGCGGCCTTTGTGGCGTATGCGGACGAAGGCGCGGAGTATATGAGCATTATCTGTACGCCGGAGGAGAACACCACCTACTACACATGGACCTGCCCTCAGTTTACCTATAATGTGAGATATCACCAGGTCTTTAATAAGGCGGGCGACGGATACTTCCAAATGATGGAGGAACCCAATGTGTTTGACGTTTCCATGACCTATGAGTTTTTGAGCGGGGACGGAAGCGGCAGCACTGAGGCCGCCAACTATGTGGGTATGGCGCTGACCTACAGAAAGCATTTGACAGAACAGGGAATTTTGAAAGAAAGGACAGAGAATGAAAGCCTGGAGGCAGTATCGGCGGACATTCCCATTCGCCTGGATTTTCTCATGTCAGATGCGGAAAGCGGCGTGGTGGGACTGGAGAATGTGGTGATGACCACAGCGGAGGACGTGAGGAGCATCCTGACTGACGTCATGGACAGCGGTATCCAAAATATCAATTCCGGTCTCCAGGGATGGCAGAAAAAGGGAGTGACCTTTTCCGGGCCAGGCACCCGGAAATATTCCTCCGCCATAGGATCCGGGTCGGACTTTGAAAAGCTGATGGAGGATTTCTCCGAAAAGGGAGTGGACATTTCATTTCAGCAGGATTATGTGACCATCAATAAGACCATGATGAGTTATTTTGACAATGCGGTGAAGCATGTCAATTCCTGGTACTCTTATGTGGACAAGTCCAACCTTCTGCCGCCTACGGCCCCGGTGACTCAGTTCGGATATGCCAGGCCGGAAAGAAGCGTACAGTGGCTGGAAGAGCAGTATGAACATGCAAAAGGAACCGCGCTTTCCATGACCATTGACGGGATCGGGTCCATACTCACGGGAGATTACGCCGACAGCGGACATGTGACTGTGGACGGCGCCAGGGCCCTTTTTCAGGAGCAGCTGGCATCCATGGAGGAGGTAAAGAAAAACATTAAAAATCCGGGCATGTATTTATGGCAGTATACGGATCGGTATCTGCAGGCGCCGGTGGGACATTCCCAGTTTATTTTTGAGACAGATGCGGTGCCTTTTCTGCAGCTGGTGTTAAACGGGACCATGGAGGTCTATGCACCCTATGCCAATTTCTCCTTTTACACCCAGACGGATATTCTGAAGATGATTGATTATAATCTGTGCCCTGCTTTCATCCTGACCAGAGAGCCCTCCTGGAGGCTGGCGGATACCGCAAGCGCCGACCTGTATTCCACGGAATACGGCCTGTATCAGGATTTGATTCAGGAGGTGTACTCCCAGGTGAACGCCGCGCTTGGCCAGGTAAAGGGATACCGCTGGGTGGACCGGCAGGTGGCCCGGGACGGAGTCATTGTAAATGTCTATGAAAAGGACGGGATTGTTAAGAGGATCATCATCAATTATACCGATGATCCCGTGACTGTGGAGGGCGCGCAGACACCGCCAAAGAGCGCCCTGGTTACGGATGCGGTTGGGACACCATAGGAGGGAACGGGTATGTCACAGAAAAAGAAGCTACGCAAAACGAAATCCTTTCAAAGAAGACAGGATAAGTACGGCTACCTGTTTATGATGCCCTGGATCCTGGGCTTTCTGGTCTTTACCCTGATTCCCTTTGTGATGACGATCTACTTAAGCTTTACGGAGGTAAAACAGGATATCAGGGGATTTAACATTGCGTTTACGGGGATTTATAACTATCGGCAATTGTTTCTGGTGAACACGGATTTTACGCCTGCACTGGTATCCTTTCTGGGAATGATTGTTCCTTACACACTGGTAGTGGTGATCATGTCCTTTATTCTGGCCATGCTGTTAAACAGCATTGTCAGGGGCAAGGCCGTTTACCGCACGATTTATTTTCTGCCTGTGGTGGTGCTGTCGGGACCGGTGATGTATCAGCTGATGAATCTGACGCCCCAGGTGGAGGGGCAAGTGAATGAACTGTATCATTCCTTTTTGATCCGCATGATCCAAAGCTATTCGCCCCAGGCGGCCGCAGCGATGGTGTCTCTGTTTGACAATCTGTCCGTTATCCTGTGGTTTACGGGAATACCCATCGTGCTGTTCATCAATGGGCTGCAGAAGATCAATCCCAGCCTGTATGAGGCGGCCAGGATCGATTCCGCTACCAGCTGGCAGCTTTTGTGGAAGATCACCATGCCCATCATCCGCCCCACGGCACTGATCGTCACGGTGTTTACCATTGTGCAGCTGGGAGGCATGGACACCATCAATCCGGTGCTGGTAATGATCAAGGAGAGAACGGCAAACACCAGCGGAGGCTTCGGTTATGCGGCTACGATCTCCTGGATCTACAGCCTGATTGTTCTGCTCATCATAGGGGCGGCGTTTGTGCTGTTTCGTGAGCGAAAAATAAAGGAAACCCATAAGTATTGGTAAAGGAGGCTGTATTATGGCAAAGCGTATCGGAAAGGCAGTGACTTATCTTTTGCTGACATGTATCGGATATATTTATCTGGAGCCGATTTTTCAGATGATCTCCAGGGCATTGATGTCGTCCGCTGATGTCATCAACCCATCCATAGAATGGCTGGCCAGGAATCCTACTTTGAATAACTTCAGGGTGGCTGCGAAGGTGCTGAAAATTCCCGGAAGCCTGATCAACTCCATGGGCTTTTCGGCGCTTCTGGCCCTGCTGCAGACTTTTGTGGCGGCCATGACGGGCTATGGACTTTCGCGGTTCCGTTTCAGGGGAAAGAATTTCTGGTTTGTAATGATTCTGCTGGCCTTTATTCTGCCTACGGCGCTGCTAATGATTCCCAGGCTGATCATCTTTATTCTTGCTCAGCAGGCAACCGGCATACAGTTTCTGGGAACGCCCATCCCTCAGGTGCTGATGGCCGTATTGGGACAGGGGGTCAACAGCACCATATTGATTTTGATCTGCTGGAACTTCTTTAATCTGGTGCCTTATTCCCTGGACGAGGCCGCCATGATTGATGGAGCAGGCCCTCTGCAGACCTTTTATCATATTGCGGTGAAGCTGTCCGTGAGCACGGTGCTGATCGTATTTTTGTTTGCCTTTGTCTGGAACTGGAACGAGACCTATCAGACGTCCACGTTTTTGGGCGGCTCCATGGATCTGCTGCCGGCGAAGCTGTCCGTGTTTGACAGTCAGTTTGAGGGAATCGCCAATGCCGGTGTGGGATCTACCAGCAACTTTAAAATCAATGAAGCCTATAAGATGGCAGCTACGCTGATTTCCATAGCGCCCCTGCTGGTGCTGTACGGATTTGTGCAGAAACAGTTTATTCAGGGAATCGAGAACACGGGAATCACAGGCGAATAGGAGGCTTATGAAAAAAATAAAATATTTGGCGTGTATTGCCGCCGTGCTGCTCCTTGGCGGCTGCGGCGGCGAAAAGGAAAATCAGGAGTGGAACGATTCTGCGAAGTCCGGTGAATTCCAGGGTGAATCCCGGGAGGAGTCTGCGGAAGAGGCCGGGGAAAAGAGACTGCAGGTCCGGGTGGGATCCAAGGTGCCGGATGCTTTTTTGGAGGAGGAAGAAATGGAAGGATATGAAAAAAGGGAATACAAAACAGCCGAGAATCCCATGCTTTGTGCGGATGGGAAAGTCCTGCGGGACAACGCAGGGCAGGGGGAGGTGGTGCAGCTGCGGGGGACCAATGCAGGCGGCTACCTGCTGCAGGAATTCTGGATGACCACCACGAAACAAAGCGAAAATGTCTATGCGGAAGAGGATATCTATGCCATCCTGGAGGAACGCTTCGGAAAGGGGACCAGAGAGGAACTGGTGGCTCTCTATCAGGATCACTACTGGACGGAAGACGACTTTGACTATTGTCAGCAGATCGGCATGAACTGTATCCGTCTGCCGTTCTGGTACCGCAACCTGGTGGATGAGAATGGTGAATTTTACGAAAACTGGAGCAGCAGACTTGACTGGTTCGTGGAGGAGGCCGGAAAGAGGGGGATCTATGTGATTCTGGACATGCACGGCGCGCCGGGGTCCCAGAGCGGATCCGATCATTCCGGGAGAGACGGAAGAGAGGAAAAGGAAAAGGCTTCCGAGTTCTTCTTCGGGGAGAACGCCCAGGCGAACCAGGAACTTTACTACAGGATCTGGGAGACGGTGGCGGAGCACTTTCAGGACAATCCGTGGGTGGCAGCCTACGATCTGCTCAACGAGGCTTACAGCAGCTATCGCTATGAGGCGACCCGGTCCGCGGAGGAGCTTCATCAGCTGTTATGGGATATTTACGATACAGCATATGGGAAGATACGTCAGATCGACCGGAACCATGTCATAATCATGGAGGCTGTCTGGTTTGCGGAAGACCTGCCGGATCCGGGGCAGTACGGCTGGGAGAACGTGATGTACGAGTATCACCATTATTACTGGGGGGATTATGACAACCTGGAGGGAAAACAGGTTGAAGATATGAGGGGACGTCTGAACGACATCCGACGGGCAGACTATGATGTGCCCGGTTATCTGGGAGAGTTTACATTCTTCAACAATCTGAAAGCCTGGGAAAAGGCGCTGAAGCTTGTGGATGATTACGGCCTGAGCTGGACCACCTGGACCTATAAAACCACAGAGGGAAACAGTTACTGGGGGATCCGCTCCCAGAAAAATGCCAATCTGAATCTGGAGACGGCCACCATAGAGGAAATAAGGGAGGCGTGGTCCGCGGTGGGCCAGTCTAAGGAGAATACGGGACTTCGGCTTGTGCTGGAGAAATTTTACAGGAGAGTTTACATTCCGGCTCAGTAGCATGGGAAAGGCTTATTAGGCGCTAGGTATCGGGCGGGCCGGATCTAAAGGAAAAACCGGAGAGGTAACTGCTGATTGGAAATTCCAGTATGATTTTCGTGCCCGTCCGTTCCGCGGACTGGGCATAAATGGCTATCCCCAGCTTCCCGGAAAGCTTCCGGCACAGATACAGGCCCATGCCGGTGGAGCGGCCCCGATTTCGGCCGTTGCTTCCCGTGAAGCCCTTGTCGAATATCCTTGGCAGTTCCTCCTCCGGGACGCCTATCCCATTGTCTTCCACCGTCAGACGCACGCCTCTCCTCTCTCTGACGGTGGAGATCCATATCCGGGGATCTGTATCCCGCCTGTATTTTACCGCATTCAGTACCAGCTGGTTCAAAATGAAAGAGATCCATTTCACATCTGTATACACCCTGTCCGGGCAGTCGACTCGGGCCTGGATTCCGTTCCGGATAAAGGCGTATTTATTCTTTTGGAGTACCTCCTCCGCAGTCTCCTGCAGACAGACCTCCTTTATGAGATAGTCCTGATAGACCTGATCAGAGCGGGCGTAGAAAAGGACCATGTCCACATAGTTCTCCGTCTGCTGATTTTCCGTCAGGATACGGCGGGCAGTGTCGTCTTTGCGTTTCGTGTCCCGGGCGGAACTGATCGAATATCTGTGGGACAATTCCGTCTTTCTGGACGACAACACTCTGAGCATACATGTGACCCGCATCCGCGGGAAGCTGGCGGATCTGGGACTGAGGGATTTCATCCGGACAAAGCGGGGAATGGGGTATTCCATATGAAATTCACGGATTATTGCAAGGATAAGCCCCGGGAGGTTTAAGTCCAGCAGAATCAGGTCCGGACAGATGGAGGAAAGATTTGCAGCGATATTGCCGAATTCTTCCAATGCGGTGACCCGGTAGAGGGAATTGCGCAAAAGAGCTGCCGTTTCCAGGCGGAAGTCCGCATCGTCTTCTATGATCAGGATATGCATATGCTGTCTCCTTTGAAAATCTGTGGATGAGAATGGGGCTGTCATTTCCGACAGCCCCGGCAGCCTCATTCTTTTCTGGGATCCGTATCCCGGATGATGGGAGGGATCTGTGAAAGCATATTGTCTATGTCCTCAAACATGGCGCTCTTGGTGGTGCCCAGATTGCTGGCCCGGCCGATATGCTTTACCACTTCCTGGTACTTGAGCTTAACCCCCTCGAAAAACTGACAGAGCATCTGCAGCGCACCCTGGGAGTCGGAGATGACGCCGGAAATCTCCGTCTGTACGGCAGAGGCGCCCTCTGCCACGGTGCTGATCTGCTGGAAAGATTCGGAGGTGCCGTTGACGATGCCGAATCCCTGGTCCAGAGCCGATTGGGATGCCAGGATGCTGGCGTTAAGCTGGCTTGCCCCGGATTCAACATTATGTATGCCGGTGTCCACGTCGTCGGTGAGAGCCTTGATCTCCTTGGCCAGCTCACGCACCTTTTCCGCAACCACCGCGAACCCTTTGCCCTGCTCCCCGGCTCTGGCCGCCTCGATGGAGGCATTTATGGCCAGGATATTGGTCTCGTCGGCGATGGATACGATCTTGCCCATGCACTGCTGAATACTCTTGATAGCCGTCTGCAGATAGTCGAAAGTGTGCTCCATCTCACCGTAGGTTTTCTGCACGTTTGCGGAAGTTGCCTTGAGCTCCTCTACCATGTTCTGGGCTTTGGACACGGTCTGGGTGATGTCGGTCCGCACCTGGTCGAACTGTACGGCAGCCTGATTGATACTGGTAAAAGACTGTCCGAATTCCTGAAGCTGTGCCTGGAATTGGTCGGTCTCATTGAGTACGCCGTTGAAAGAATTGCCGATCAGGCTCAGCTCAAACAGGGATTCCACTTCTTTTTTGGCCAGTTCTTTCTGGTATTCCTTTAAGCTGTCCGTTATGTGCAGCACGGGATAGAGGCTTTTTTCATCGTGGCGCACCTGCCCGTTTTTTGGGTGTCCTTTCCTTGAAAACAACATTTTAATCCTCCTGATTTCAATTCCGTCATGCTACCGGTACATGATCCTGACGTCATTCAAACACGACGCAGGTCATGGACTGGTTCACGAATTGATTGTTGTAATGTTCCCCATAACCCACCAGGCCCGCATGACTGCCGAGTTTGCCCATTTCATGCAGGTAGGTGTTCATATAGCCGTGCTCGGTGAAAAGCTTGTAGCGGAACAGGCAGTTTACAGAGAAGACCGCGGAGCGTTTGGGAAAATCGCGGCAGATATTCTGTATGGTATTCCGTACGATGGCAGGGTAATCGCCCAGTTCCAGCAGAGTCAACACATCGGAATCATTTACCTGCCGGAAGCAGGCCAGGGAACTGCCGTTGACTTCCTTGATGGACACGATGCATGTGTCGCTTCCGTTGAGCTTGCCGAAAGGATTCTTGAAAGTCTGTGTCAGAATCTGCTGATCCGTCACATTCAGGATACTCTGGTACACCTGTTTGGCGGGAGTGCCGTTCAGGGAACCGATGATGTAATTGGCCCGGTCCGTGTTGGACGCGATGAAGCGGTAATTGCCAAGCTGGTGGTAGATGTTCTCCTTGTAAGTCTTAACCCGGCCGTTTTGGTTGCGGACAAGCGCGTAGGCCACGGAGTCCTCATAGACCCGGCCGTTGGCCGATACCTTTCCGCCGTCGCCGGTGCCGCCCACAAGCTGTATGCCCCGGCTCTTTAATGATGTATAGATTGTAGTCAGAACACAGGCGTCGTTTCCGCTGCAGAAATCGATGCAGACGGTGTCCTGTTTGGAGGCGTTTATCTTTCTGATATCCGTCTCCAGACGGTCTATGTACTTCACGGGCATGACGGATACCTGCTCCAGCACATTTGCCGTAGCGCTGACCCCTCCTGAGAAAGCGATGACGCCCACGCCGTTTTCTACTACTTTGGTGTCGTAGCTCATACCGATGCATCCGATGCTGGGGATGCCGGGGTAAAGTTTCTCAAGGGCTTTCACATGCTCCTCAAACTGGGCATTGTTTGAAAGAAGCATAATAAACTGGGGGCTGTCCAGATTGCGGACCGCTTCCGACAGATCCCCGCGGTTGCTCATTCCGAAAAATTGCCTCATGCAGCAGCCTTCCTTTCATAAATAAGTATATATTTTACAAAAATCTTGATAACAGCATAGATTATACCTTATAATGAAGTAAATCGTCAACATGAATTCCGTGTTTTTCTGTAAGAGTTCCTGTTCACGGCTTCGCCGCTCACAGCAACATGATGCACACATACAATTGTATGGCACTGCTGTCAAAGCAATCGAAACGTTTGCCTGGGATTGTTCGTGCAAAATGCGCACGAAAACACTCCGCGGAACTACCTCTGAACGGTAACCTGTAGGATGACCAAGGACTTTTGGAGGAAGCGGGGGGACAGTGATGTATATGATGAATAAATATGCGGATAAATGAATAAATTTGCATAAAAATAAAAAAGAAGTGGACATTTATACAGAATGTGCTATACTTACAGGAGGTCGGATGCCGCTTAAGACAGCAGTCCGGCAGGAGATCTGTTCCGGCGGTTCGGACAGGAAAATGAGCGCCTGCGGGAAGCGGGGCATGGAGGTGCAGGAAGATGATAAGAGCAGGGATAATAGGGGCCACGGGGTACGCGGGCAGCGAGCTGGTGAGGATACTGACGAATCACAGGGAGGCGGAAGTGGTATGGTATGGTTCCCGCAGCTATATAGACAAAAAGTATCATGAGGTATATCAGAACATGTTCCGGATCGTGGAGGACGTGTGCCGGGACGACAATCTGGCGGAACTGGCAGAGGAGGTTGATGTGATCTTTACGGCCACCCCCCAGGGATTCCTGGCAGGGATTCTGACGGAGGAGATCCTTTCCAAGGTGAAAATCGTGGATCTGTCCGCGGATTATCGGATTAAAGACGTGAAAGTGTACGAAAAATGGTATGGAATAGAACATAAATCCCCGGGGTTCATTTCGGAGGCGGTCTACGGCCTGTGCGAGCTGAACCGGGGGCAGATTACACCGGCTACCAGGCTGGTGGCCAATCCGGGCTGTTATACTACCTGTTCCATCCTCACCGCATACCCGCTGGTGAAAGAGGGACTGATCGACACGGATACCCTGATTGTGGATGCCAAGTCCGGGACCTCCGGGGCAGGGCGGGGGGCCAAGCTGCCCAATCTGTTCTGCGAGGTAAACGAGAACATTAAGGCTTACGGCGTGGCCACCCACCGTCACACCCCGGAGATTGAGGAGCAGCTGGGATATGCGGCGGGCCGTGAGGTTACCGTCAATTTTACGCCTCATCTGGTTCCCATGAACAGAGGGATTCTGGTGACGGAGTACGCGAAGCTGAAGCGGAAAGCGGACGGCGCGCTGCCCGCATATGAGGAAATCAGGGCCGCCTATGAGAAATACTATGGGGGGGAGAAATTTATCCGCCTGCTGGACAGCGGTGCCTGTCCGGAAACCAAATGGGTGGAGGGCAGCAATTATGTAGATATAGGCTTTGTCATTGATGAGAGGACAGGGCGCATTATCATGATGGGGGCTCTGGACAATCTGGTAAAGGGCGCGGCGGGACAGGCGGTGCAGAATATGAACCTGCTGTTCGGGCTGCAGGAGAGCCAGGGGCTGGAGATGGTGCCATGTTTTCCGTAATCTCCCCGTACTTTATGCGGCAGGAGCATTTTTATGAAAGGGAGTTCCGTAAAGTGTGATAAGAATTATGATTTACCATATAATTTCAAATGATAAAACGGTAAGAACGGAGGCGGTGCGATGGAGGGGCAGATAGAGGATGTGAACCGGAATGAATATCCGGAGGCGTTAAAAGCTTGCAGAGAGCAGGAGATAGGACGGCCGTCATTGGCAGGGCCGCAGATATGAAAAAATGATGGGAAGCAGACAGGTACAGATATCAGGAAATGAATTATTGAGAAAATGTATTTTTGAGAAAATATGGAGAAATGTAAAATGGCAGAAAAACTTACAAAAGAGACAAAACAGATCATGGATGAAAGGTTCGGCTGCGACAGCCTGCTGGCCTTGGCCACAGTGGATGAGGGGAAGCCTTATGTGCGTACTGTGGACGCTTACTATGAGGACGGAGCATTTTATATCGTGACCTATGCCCTTTCCAACAAGATGCGGCATATCGCTAAGGATGCGGCTGTGGCAGTCTGCGGCGACTGGTTCACGGCCCAGGGCGTGGGGGAGAATCTGGGGCATGTAAAGGCGGAGGAAAATGCGGAAATCATGGCAAAAGTCAGGACAGTCTTCGCCGAATGGTATGACAACGGGCACACCAATGAGGAGGATCCCAATACCTGCCTTTTGCGCGTGCGCCTGAGGGAGGGCGTGCTGTACCACCATGGAACCAGATATGATATTGATTTTCAGGAGTAAGGGGCTGCTGTCACCTTTATGGGAGAGCTGCCACCGGGGAACATTGCCGTACGATGTCCGGGAGGCTTGAAAGTTCCTTTCAAATTTTGATTGATATGCGCGCCGGGGGCGCGCAAAGGGGTATAACAATGAAATTCAAAGAAATCACAGTTTGCCTTGACATGCACGGCTGTCCCAACCGCTGCAAACACTGCTGGCTGGGCACCGCTCCCAATGGAAATATGCCATTTTCGGAAATCGAATCTACGGCGGAGCAGTTCAGGCCTTTCACGGACTGTCTGCAGATCTATGACTGGTACCGTGAGCCGGATTTCGCGCAAGGATACAGGGAGCATTTCGACATCTGTAACCGCCTCTCCGACAGACCGCTGGATCACTATGAAGTGGCAAGCTTCTGGCGCCTTGTGCGGGACAGGGAGTATGGAAAGTGGCTTTCTTCCCTTGGTCTGAAAAAGGTTCAGCTAACCCTTTTCGGCGATGCCCGGACCACGGACTTCTATATAGGCAGGAACGGCGCGTATCAGGAGATCCTGAAAGCCATGGATATCCTGATGGAAAATAAGATTTCCCCCCGTATCCAGGTTTTTGTCAACCGGAACAATATAGACCAGCTGGGCCACATCGAAAACCTGATAAAAGAGCTGGATCTGGAAAAACGATGCAGCGCTTTCGGAGGGGAGTTCACCTTTTTCCTCCATCAGGGCTCCTGTGACGGGGAAAACGAAAAATGGTATGATGTCTGGGTCACCCCGGAAGACCTGGGGAAAATTCCGCCTCTGCTGGAAGCATATACCCTCAGGCATTTCGGCGTAAAGAAGATTGCGGACGTATTTGGGAGGACAGAGCAGTCCCTGTACGAAGAACTGATAACGGATGTTTCCACATTCAGCTATGTCAGCGACACTCCGGTTTTCTACGTAGATAAAGATTTTAACGTATATCCGAATATTTCCACCCCTGCCCCTCACTGGCTCTTAGGCAATCTGAGACAGGACGGGGTTCGGACAGTGCTTGAAAATTATGCCGAAAGCAGGAGCTGCGCCCAGCGTACGCAGTTGACGGTTCCGCTCTGTGAGATTGCGAAAGCCCAGGGGGACGGCACAAGCAGGCGGCTGTTTAGCAGAGGCGATTATATCGAATTCCTGCTGAACCGCTACTGCAGACAACGGAATTGCGCTGACGGTCACTGAAATTTGGCAAGGCAGGAGGGCGGTACCGCCTGAATTTCAGAATACCGTTGCCCTTTTATAAGAAAAGTTGTATACTGGTAAAGCTTTCGAAACACTTTCCCGAAAATGGAGAATCATATAAGTATACGAAGAGATGAGATAAAGAAGAAACAGGATAAAGACAAGATAACAAAGAGCAGAATAAAAAGAGACAGAATAAAGAAGAGACAGGATAAAGATATGAGCGACAGGACATTTACGGTCAGGACCATGACGATAGAAGACTACCAGGGTCTCTACACCCTGTGGAAGACCATCCGTGGTTTCGGCATGCGCAGCATCGACGACTCCGAGGAGGGCGTGGAGCGCTTTCTTGGACGAAACCCTGCCACCAGCGTCGTGGCGGTGAGCGGGGACGGGGAGATCGTGGGCGGGATACTATGCGGCCACGACGGAAGGAGAGGCTGCCTGTACCATGTGTGCGTGAGAGAGGACTGGCGCAGAATGGGCATCGGAAAGGCCATGGTGGTCTACTGCATGAATGCCCTGAAAGCGGAGCAGATCAACAAGGTCAGCCTCATCGCTTTCACCGCCAACGACGTGGGGAACGCGTTCTGGAAGTGCATCGGCTGGACCAGGCGGGAGGATCTGAACTATTATGACTTCACCCTGAACGATGCCAATATTACGGCGTTCAACCGGTGAAGTTTGAGAGATTCAAGGGATTTTAGCGGAATTTCAAAATAGAATCTTATTTTGAAAGAATGTAAGAGGGAGTTCTGTATGGAGAAAGTTTTCATTTCTAATCTGACGATAGAGCACGTCAGGCATTTGCGGAATATTACCATATCTCTGTCATGTGAAAAAATAAAACATTTGATATTGACCGGAAGAAATGGAAGCGGGAAGACTTCTGTCCTGGAAGCCCTGGCAAGTTATTTGGAGGAAGAGGGGCTTGTCAGACTGGCGGAATTGAGACTTGAATACATTCGCTTCGGAAAGAAAACGCAAAATTGGAAAGAGATATCTGCCATAAAAAACGGAATGAATCTGACATTTAACCAACCATTAGAAGAAATAAGTGCCGGATTGATACGCGGCGATCTTATCCTGGCTTATTATAAAGCAGAGCGGATATTTCAGGCGGAAGTACCAAAGCATATTGAAAAGGTTGAACTGAAAGATAAATACGCCATAACTGAAGCGCCGGGACGGGAATTTATCAGATATCTCTTGGATTTGAAAGCCACAGAGGCTTTTGCCAGAAATAATGGAAAATGCGAAAAAGCAGATGAAATAAATCGCTGGTTCGCCAAATTCCAGGAATTGCTGCAGAAAATATTCTGCGATGATTCATTGGAATTGATATTTGAAGAAGACACTTTCTCCTTTCATATAAAAGAAAAGAACAAGGAACTTTTTGATTTTAACACCTTGTCCGGCGGATATGCCGCGGTACTGGACATCGTGCTGGACATGATAATCCGGATGGAGAAGAAAACGAACCGTTCGTTTGATTTCGGTGTTCCGGGAATCGTGCTAGTGGATGAAATCGAGACCCACCTGCACATAGAACTGCAGAAAACCATATTGGAGTTGCTGACCACCATTTTCCCCAATATCCAGTTCATCGTATCCACACATTCGCCTTTTGTTCTGAACAGCATATCGAATGCGGTGATTTATGACCTGGAAAAAAATATCCTGGTGGAAAACGGTCTGGCGGATATTCCATACGGCGGGATTGTGGAAGGATATTTCCGGTCCAGCGAAATGTCGAAGTCTCTGGAGGAGAAATTCGCAAGGTACAAGGCGCTTGTGGGCAAGCCGAATCTGACAGACGATGATTTTGAAGAGATCGCGGAACTGGAGATGTTCCTGAATGAAATACCGGATTACCTGGCCCTCGAGATCACAACGGAATACCAGCGTCTGAAACTGGAACTTGAAAGCAGGGAGGATATCTGATGGTAAAAATAGAGCGTTCCTTTCCGGCGCCAGCTTCCCTGGAGATTGAAGCCCGAAAGAAATCCGGAGGCAGCTATTCCGAGCCGGATGTGGTTCGGCAGTTAAAGGAGGATTTCCACAATAAATGCTATATTTGTGAAATCAAGGATTTGCAGGATCCGGAGATAGAGCATTTATTGCCTCATAAGAACGGAAAGTATGCGGAGAGGATGTTTGACTGGAACAATCTGTTTTGGGCATGCGGGCACTGCAATAAAGTAAAGAATCAGGCCAAATACGATGAGGGAATCATAGACTGTTGCCGACAGGATCCGGAGGAACTTATTTCTTTCAGGCTCCAGGGGGCAAATGTCCTGGTGGAAGCAAAAAATCAAGATGATGCCCGGGCCGTCTTGACAGCAGCGCTGGTTCAAGAGGTTTTTCATCTGAGAAACACAGCCATGCGGGATTATAAGAGAACTATGCGGTTTCAGGAATTAAACAGGGAAATGAATATCCTGTATGATAATCTGGAAGAGATAAAAAAGAACCCGGAGTCAAAAATCGTGATGAGGAAGCTGAAAGCATTGTTGCGAAAGGAATCAGGATTTGCCGCGTTTAAGAGGAATTATGTGAGAGAGAACGCGGGGCGGTTTCCGCAGCTTCTGCAGTACATAGTATAGAGGTGTCTTTCCTGGAGGACATGGAAACACGTGCCAACGTAAATGTATAACAAGGTGTTGTGGCAGTGAACTTAAAACCGCCAGCCGAGAAGCAATTCGGCAAATTCCGGCGGTCTTGGGTATAAGAAAACAGCAGAGAGGTAGAGGAATGAAGCAGATTGAGGGCGGCGTAGCCGCAGCGAAAGGATTTCAGGCGGCGGGCGTGGAGGCTGCCATAAAATATCAGAACAGAAAGGACATGGCGCTGGTGTACAGCGCCGTACCCTGCGTTGCAGCGGGGACTTTCACCACAAATGTGGTAAAGGCCGCCCCTGTGGTCTGGGATAAAAATGTCGTGGAGGAATCCCCCTATGCCCAAGCGATCGTAGTCAATTCCGGCATTGCCAACGCATGCACCGGAAAGCAGGGAATGGATTGCTGCCGGGCGGAAGCCGAGTATGCAGGGGAGCTGCTGGGGATTCCCGCGGACTCTGTGCTGGTGGCATCCACCGGGGTCATCGGCATGCAGCTGCCTCTGGACAGGTTAAAGTCGGGCATCCGGAAACTGGCAGAGACAAAGGCGGAGGGCCTGGAGGCAGGGATGAATGCGGCAAAGGCCATTATGACCACGGACACCGTGCCCAAGGAAATCGCCGTGGAATTTGAACTGGGCGGCAAAAAGGTGACTTTGGGCGGCATGTGCAAGGGTTCCGGCATGATTCATCCTAATATGTGCACCATGCTGGGCTTCCTTACCACAGACGCATGTATCTCAAAAAACATGCTGCAGAAAGCCCTGCGGGCCGATGTGGCAGACTCTTTCAATATGATATCCGTGGACGGCGACACCAGCACCAACGACACCCTGCTGATTTTGGCCAACGGCCTTGCGGGCAATGTAGAGATTGCGTCCCAGGGAGCGGACTATGATGTTTTCTGCCAGGCCCTGCATTTCGTCACCACATATCTGGCAAAAAAGATGGCGGGAGACGGAGAGGGTGCAACGGCACTGTTCGAGACGAAAGTCATCGGCGCCGCCACCAAGGAGGACGCCAGAACCCTGGCAAAGTCCGTTATCTGCTCCTCTTTGACCAAGGCAGCCATCTTCGGACACGATGCCAACTGGGGCAGGATTCTCTGTGCCCTGGGCTATTCCGGCGCACAGTTCGACCCGGAGAACGTAGATTTATATTTCCGGAGCAAAAGCGGCGAAATACATATCTACGGAAACGGCGTGGCCTGTGCATACAGCGAAGAGGAGGCCACGAAGATTTTGTCCGACCCGGAGGTAACCGTCCTGGTAGACATGCATATGGGAGAGGAAGAAGCCGCCGCCTGGGGCTGCGATTTAAGCTACGACTATGTGAAGATCAACGCAGACTATAGAAGCTGACGGATAAGGACAGGCCTCCCAAAAGGCATGTTTGTCTCCAGGCAGCCGGCAGACGCCAAAAAGGCGGCCGGTGCGCCTGTAAGGGACAGCAGCGGAAAGCGTCCGCGGCGGGTCAGGAATGGATCCAAATGTAATAAATTACAGAAAAATGGCAACAATCAGAAAGGAAGCAGATACCATGGAAAAGAACATGGAAAAAGTACTGCAGAAAGCGGAGGTGCTCATAGAGGCCCTGCCCTATATCCAGCGGTTCAACCGCAAGATCATCGTCGTGAAATACGGCGGCAGCGCCATGAGCAATGAGGAACTGCAGAAAAACGTCATCAAGGACGTAACCCTCCTTAAGCTGGTGGGCTTCAAGCCAATCATCGTCCACGGAGGCGGCAAGGAAATCAGCCGCTGGGTAGGAAAGGTAGGAAAGGAATCCACCTTTGTAAACGGCCTGCGGGTCACGGATGAGGAGACAGTGGAAATCGCGGAGATGGTCCTGAACAAGGTGAACAAGGACCTGGTCACCATGGTTCAGGAGCTGGGCGTGAAAGCAGTGGGCGTCAGCGGCAAGGACGGAGGCCTCCTGCAGGTGGAGAAAAAGTATGCTGACGGCCGGGACATCGGCTTCGTGGGGGAGATCACCAATGTAAACCCCAAAGTGCTATACGATTTACTGGAAAAGGATTTCCTGCCTATCGTAGCCCCCATCGGCCTGGACGAACACTTTCAGACTTACAACATCAATGCGGACGATGCGGCCTGCGCCGTCGCAAAGGCGGTGAAAGCGGAGAAGCTGGCGTTTTTGACGGATGTTGAGGGCATCTACAAAAATTACGAGGCCAGGGAGGGATTCATCTCCAGGATCACGGCTTCCCAGGCGGACGAGCTGATCGCCGGCGGCTTCATCGGCGGCGGCATGCTGCCCAAGCTTAATAACTGCACTTCCGCCGTGCACGGCGGCGTGAGCCGGGTCCATATTCTGGACGGGCGGATTCCCCACTGCCTGCTGCTGGAAATCTTTACAAAACAGGGCATCGGTACTGCCATCATTGACGATGAGGAAGCGGAGCAAATATAATAGTCCGGGGCAGGGCAGCCTGCGGGGAAGCAGAACCGGATCAGGCTCAGGCACCGGGGGCGAACCCAAGGCAGCGTTTACCCGGAGACATGAGACATGCATATAAGTAAAAGATATCCGCATTGCGGGAGCATCAGGAAAGAGAGCGGGAGTGACAGTCAGTATAAATGGAGGAGAAAAGAGACATGAGCATGCAGGAGTATATAGAAGAGGCGGAGCAGTCCCTGCTCCACACCTATAACCGCTACCAGATCATCCTTGAGAAAGGAAAGGGTGTTTATCTGTACGACACCGACGGAATAAAATACCTGGATTTCGTATCCGGCATCGCCGTGTTCGCGCTGGGGTATGGCAACCGTGAGTACAATGATGCCCTAAAAGCCCAGATCGACAAAGTGATCCATACATCGAATTACTACTACAACATGCCTGCCATCCGGGCGGCAAAGAAGCTGCGGGAAGCCAGCGGCCTGGACCGGGTGTTCTTCACCAATTCCGGTGCGGAGGCCATAGAGGGCGCCGTCAAGGCTGCCCGCAAATATGCCTATAAAAAGGACGGCGCCACGGATCATGAGATCATCGCCATGGAGCATTCTTTCCACGGCAGGACTTTCGGCGCCCTGTCCGTCACAGGCAATCCAAAGTACCGGGAGCCCTTTGAGCCCATGATCGGGAATATCAGATTTGCCCAGATGAATAACCTGGAAAGCGTAGAGAAACTGATAAACGATAAGACATGTGCGATAATACTGGAAACCGTTCAGGGAGAGGGCGGCCTGGTGCCTGCCACGGAGGAATTCTTAAAAGGCGTGAAAGCCCTCTGCGAGGAAAGAGACATCCTGCTGATACTGGACGAAATCCAATGCGGCATGGGCAGGACAGGGTACATGTTCGCCTGGCAGAAGTACGGCGTAAAGCCCGACATCATGACCACGGCCAAGGCCCTGGGCTGCGGGGTGCCTGTGGGGGCGTTTCTGATGACGGAAAAGGTGGCGCAGAACTCCCTGGAGGCCGGAGACCACGGGACGACTTACGGCGGAAATCCGCTGGCCTGTGCGGCAGTGGAAAAAGTGCTTGATTTATTTGAGGAGAACCATATAATAGATAATGTAAGAGAAGTGGCGCCCTATTTGGAGCAGAGGCTGGAAGCGCTAAAGGACAGATATGACTGCATCACCCAGAGACGGGGAACGGGCCTGATGCAGGGGCTGGTCTTTAACCGCCCGGTGAGGGATGTGATCGAGCGCGCTATTGAGAACGGTCTGCTTTTGATCAACGCGGGTCCTGATATCATCCGCTTTGTGCCGCCTCTTGTTATTTCAAAGGAAAACATTGACGAGATGCTTGAGATATTGGAGAGCTGCATTGAGCCGCAGGAGACGGAATAGATAAGCGGGTGCGGATGCAGAGAGATAGGAGTTTGGTATGCATCTGAAAAAAAGACTGATTGCGGTGGCGGCTGTGCTGTTCATGGCTGCCGCTGTTTTATATGGGAGTACCTTTGTCACAGGCGATACGGAGGAGACGGACGGCCCGCTCACATGGAATACAGAAAAAGAGACAATTTATTTCTGGTATTCCGATGATAATATGACGAATTTCATCAACAGCGCAGCCGTGTCTTTCGGGGAGAGAGAGGGGGTGCGCGTGATTCCGGTACTGACTTCCGAGAGCGAATACCTGGAAGCTATTAGCAGAGCCTGCGCCGACTCCGCCCAGGTGCCGGACGTGTATCTCGTGGGGCATGATTCGCTGGAGAAAGCGTATCTGGCCGGACTGGCCACACAGATCCAGGATATGGCGGGAATCTGCAACGAGGCGAATTTTCCTCCGGCGGCCCTTTCGGCGGTATCCTACCAGGGGATGCGGGTGGCCTATCCTCTTTGCTTCGAGACCAGCGCGCTGATCTGCAATGAGACTTATCTGCGGGAATGGGCCTCCCAGATCGCAAACAAGGAGCTTCTGGAGGAGGGTCAGGCACAGGACAATCCGGAAGAGGATTCGGCAGGGATTGCAGTGGATCCGGAACAGCTGGCACAAAAGACGGAACAATATTTTCAAAACGCCATTCCCCATACCGTGGACGATATCCTGCAGATAGCGGATACCTTTGACGTCCCCGAGGGGGTCATGGGCGTCATGGAGTGGGATGTGTCGGATATTTTTTACAATTACTGGATTGTGGGGAACTATATGGTGGTGGGCGGCGATGCCGGGGACGATGTTTCGCTGATCCAAATCAACAATCCCGAGACTATCCAGTGTCTGGAGGTCTATAAGGCGCTGAACCAGTTCTTTTCCATGGATTCGGACAGTATGGACTATGAAACAGTGATAGAAGATTTCTGCCAGGGCCGGATTGTGTTTACCATTGCCACCTCGGATGTGGCGGCAAGGCTGGCGCAGGCACAGGCCGACGGAGAGATGGGCTTTGCCTATTGTGCGGCGCCGCTGCCTCAGGTAAATGCCGAACTAAGGAGCCGCACCATGTCCGTCACCACTGCTGTGGCGGTGAACAGCTATTCCGAAAACGAGGAACTGGCTAACCGTTTTGCGGCTTATCTGGTGGACGAGTGTGCCGAGACACTGTATGACAGGACAGGAAAGGTGCCGGCGAAGCTGGGGGTGGAAGAGGACGATGCGGTGCTGCGGGTATTCAAGCAGGCCTATGCGGACAGCATTCCGCTGCCCAAGATGATGCAGACAGGGAATTTCTGGGTGCAGCTGGAGAGTCTGTTCTCAAAGGTTTGGAACGGAGCTGACGTGACCACCCTGGTGCAGGAACTGGCGGACCAGATTCAGCTGCAGATCGACGCCTGGCGGTAATGACAGATAAGATGCATATGATTTCCAATCATAGGGGATACTAAAACTCAGCATTGAGCGTAGTCCGCTGAGAACGGAACTGACACCGGAGGTGTCATGATGCCAGAGGTGTCATGACGGAAGCTGAGAAAGAGGTGGAATCTATGATTGGATTTTTTATTGCATTGATATCGGGAGCCCTGATGAGCATACAAGGCGTGTTCAACACGCAGGTGACCAAGTCATCCAGCATCTGGACCGCCAGCGCCTTTGTGCAGCTGTCGGCGCTGGCGGTGTGCCTGGGGGCATGGGTCTGCACGGACAGGAGCAATCTCCTGGAGGTGTTCCGGGTGGAACCCAAATACATGCTGTTAGGCGGCGCAATCGGCGCCTTTATCACGTATACTGTCATCAAAAGCATGGACATGCTGGGGCCTGCCAGGGCGGTGATGCTGATCGTGGTGGCGCAGCTGGCAGTGGCTTATGTGATCGAACTGTTCGGATGGTTCGGCGTGGAGAAGCAGCCCTGGGAATGGCGCAAGGCCATCGGGATGGCGGTGGCTGTGGCAGGTATTGTTATTTTCAAATGGAAATAAGGGCGTAGCGCGCCCTACATATGTTAACTCCGGCGTTTTTGCGGGCAAAACAGGCATAATTGCGCATTCGCATGCATGGGCGGCGGAGTCCAAAAAGAAAGAGAGATAATTTCGGAAAGGCACTTGTAAAAATTCCGGCTTTCCAGTACAATAAAAAGAGTCAGCATAGAGAGGCAATCCCTTTTCGAAGAAAGGAAAGGGACTATGATGAAAAAATGGAATTTTAGAAACGTATGCCTGATAATGTCATGCGTGCTGCTGTGTTGCGGCTGCGGAGGCAGGGGTACCGAGATCCTTATCGGAGGGGTGGAAAGCCCGGAGAACGGAGAGGTTTCGGGAGGAGAGCAGGGAAGCGAGGAAACACCCAAATCCGGGGACTCGGGAGAGGCCGGGGGAGGTACAGGAGGCGGGGGCTCGTCCCGAACCGGGGAGGAAGTCAAGGTCCCGGAACAGGAGACTGTCATCCGTGTCTATGTCTGCGGTGCAGTGGCAAACCCCGGCGTTGTGGAGATTACGCAGGGAAGCCGGGTGGAGGATGCGCTGAAAGCGGCAGGCGGTTTTGCGGCGGATGCCGGCCGGGAGGCCGTGAACCTGGCGGACTGGGTGAGCGACGGGCAGAAAGTCTATTTCCCCAGAGAGGGTGAAGCCGCAGAAGAAAGCGCGGCACAATCCCAGGCAGCTTCGGGACTTGTGAACATCAACACCGCGGACATGGAGACGCTTTGCACCCTGCCCGGAATCGGGGAGAGCAGGGCGCGGGATATCATTTCCTACCGGGAGGCCAACGGCGGCTTTGAAGCCTGTGAGGACATCATGAAAGTGCCCGGCATCAAGACCGCGGCCTATGAGAAGATACGGGACAAGATAACAGTGAAATAGAAGCAGAATAAAAACAGCGAGGGGTAGACATGGCAAGGAAGAGAGCTTTGGTAGTGGACGATGAGAAGCTGATCGTGAAAGGAATCCGGTTCAGCCTGGAGCAGGACGATATGCAGGTGGACTGTGCTTACGACGGGGAGGAAGCCTTGGAGTACGCCCGGGCCAATCAGTACGACATCATCCTGCTGGACGTGATGCTGCCGAAGCTGACGGGCTTCGAGGTCTGCCAGCAGATCAGGGAATTCTCCAATGTGCCCATTGTCATGCTCACGGCCAAGGGCGAAGACATGGACAAGATCCTGGGGCTGGAGTACGGCGCGGACGACTATATCACCAAGCCTTTTAATATTTTGGAGGTAAAGGCCCGCATTAAGGCCATCATGCGGCGCATGGAGCCCAAGCGCATCATGGGGGAGGCTGCGTCCGCCAAGACTCTGGAGCATGGGGATGTGCGCTTAGACTGTGAGGGCAGGAGGGCATTCATCGCCGGAAAGGAAATCGGGCTTACGGCCAAGGAGTTTGAACTGCTGGAACTTCTGATGATGAATCCGGACAAGGTGTACAGCAGAGAGAGTCTTCTGCAGATGGTGTGGGGCGCGGACTATCCAGGGGATGTGCGTACGGTGGACGTGCATGTCAGGAGGCTGCGGGAGAAGATAGAGCCCAATCCCAGTGAGCCCAGGTATGTCTACACCAAATGGGGCGTGGGCTATTACTTCAGGAATTAGGGGGCATGTGCGGTTTGACAGAGCATAAGGCCGGAGCAGGGAAAATGGTAGCAAAATTATTTGCAGAGCTGAAAGCAATTCTGTCGTTGCGCAGCCTCCAGAAACGCATCTTTCTGGTTGTGCTGCTGGCCGGGATTGTGCCCAGCGTCATCATGCGTTACGGAATTCTGGAAAATTATGAGGAGCGTTCCGTACAGCAGCGTATTTCTACGGTTCAGAATCAGCTGATGATCGTGGGAAATCACCTGATCAGCAACAATTACTTCAATTTAAAACCTCAGGGGTATACCAGCAGCGTGTCCAGGGACGTGATTAACGCGGAACTGGAGATGATATCGAATCTGTACGAAGGCCGGGTCATGATCATAGACTCCGGCCTGAAAGTGTTAAAAGACACATACGGAATCAGCGAGGGGAAGACCATCATCTCCGAGGAGGTGATCAAATGCTTCCGGGGACAGGTCACCAACAATTATGACAGGGAACACGGCTATATAGAAATGACTACATTCATTACAGACGCCAGCAGCAATACGGGGGAGATCATTGCGGTGATGCTGACCAGCATATCCAACGAGTCCATCGCTGCTAACCTGGAGGTGCTGGGGCAGAAAGCATTGATTTTAGAGTGCCTGATCATTGTGGTGGTGGTGGCCATGGCCATTGTGCTGTCGGTGGTGATGACCAGGCCTTTCAATCGGGTGACGGAAGCCATCAATGAGGTAAAGGCCGGCTACCGGGACGAGAGCATTTCCGTGCAGGGCTATGCGGAGACCAACCACCTCGTAAGTGCTTTCAACCAGCTCTTAAAGCGGATGAGGGTGCTGGACAATTCCAGGCAGGAATTTGTGGAGAATGTGTCCCACGAACTGAAGACTCCCATGGCGGCCATCAAGGTGCTGGCGGATTCCCTGCTGGCCCAGGGGGATGCCCCGGCGGAGCTGTACAGGGAATTCCTGGAGGACATTGCCTCAGAGATAGACAGGGAGAACCAGATCATAACGGATCTGCTGGCATTGGTAAAAATGGACAAAAAGGCGCAGGAACTGAACATCGTTTCCCTGAATGTGAACGATCTGGTGGAGCTGATCTTAAAGCGGCTGCGCCCCCTTGCCAGGAAGAAAGATGTAGAAGTAGTCTTTGAGAGCATGCGTACGGTGACAGCCGAGGTGGACGAGGTGAAGATGTCCCTGATCATGAGCAATCTGGTGGAGAACGCCATCAAATACAATAAGGAGCACGGCTGGGTGAAAGTGGAACTGGACGCGGATCATCAGTACTTCACTTTCAGGGTCAGCGATTCCGGCCTGGGGATTCCGGAGGATTCCCTGGCGCATATCTATGAAAGGTTCTACCGGGTTGACAAGTCCCACTCCAGGGAGATCGGCGGCACGGGGCTGGGGCTGGCCATCACGAAAAATTCAGTCCTGATGCATAGAGGCAGCATCACGGTGGCCAGCGTGGAGGGAGAGGGAACGACCTTTACGGTAAAGATTCCCTTGACCTACATGGCCAGCAATGGGGCCCAGACAATGTAGAAGACAAGACTGATGGCTTTGGAGAGAGGAAGCGATGCAATGAAGACAATGAAGAGGATAATAGGAAAACTGCTGGCATGCATCTGCCTGCTGATTCTTGCAGCCTGCGGGCAGGAGGACGAGGAGACAGAGAATCTGTTTCAGGTCTATTATGTGAGCAATAGCGAGACCAAGGTGGAGATGCACGCCCATGCAATGGAAGCAGTGACGGAGGAGGAGAAGCTGGAGGAAGCTTTCCGGTGTCTGGGCACCAGCCCGGAGAAGCTGGAGTACAAGGCTCCGCTGGACATGGGCTTTGAGGTGCTGGGCAAAAAGCTGGAAGAGGGGAATCTGTCCATAGATGTAAGCGCCGCCTACAACGATCTGCCCGTGATGACTGAGGTGCTGGTGCGGGCGGCCGTGGTGCGCACTCTGACGCAGCTGCCCGATGTGAATCTGGTGATGATAACCGTGGAGGGAAATCAGCTCACGGACAAAAAAGGCAATGTAATCAGCTGGATGAATGCGGATCAGTTCATCGACAATGACGGCAATGAGATCAACACCTATGATCTGGCAAAAATAAAGCTGTATTTTGCCACTGAGGACGGTACGAACCTCATCGCAGCCTATAGAGAGAAGCATTATTCCACCAATACGCCCATGGAGCGTTTTGTGGTGGAGGAGCTGATCGCGGGTCCCAGCGGCCAGGTGGAGGGCCTGTACCCCTCCATCAATCCAAGTACGAAAATCGTAAACGTCATGACCAAGGACGGAGTCTGCTATGTGAATCTGGACGAGAATTTTATGAGTGTGGTAAATAACGTTTCTACGGATGTTTCCGTCTATTCTATCGTGAATTCCCTGGTAGAGCTGAGCAATATCAACAAGGTGCAGATCCTGATAAACGGAGAGGTTCCCTCCTCTCTGTCCTCCGCTGCCCTTGAGAGGAACCTGGATATTGTGACGACTCTGGAGAACTAAGTGCCCCCGGCAGCAGCGCAGGACGCCGAGGGGCATTTTCATGGAATCTTCATATAAAATTCATATGATTAACTCCTATTAGGAAAACACACTGTCAAAAGGTTTTTTGCTTTTGGCGGGGGTCAGCCCGCCTCGGCGGTATCGGTGGTGTTGATTTCAATGTACTCGGCAATCTTGCGGAACTCGTC
>CATKYJ010000038.1 GCA_949840885.1 uncultured Acetatifactor sp. | reverse complement strand
CGATGATTGACCAAGGACTCCAGTACATCTCTGTAGCAAGATGCGGAAACTATTGGGTATATCTTGGGTACGCGAAAGACATCCTAGAGGACAAATATACAGATGAGAATGGCAATATCGACATTGAAGCGGCGGTAAATGACGGAGTAATGCACGAGATTGGTACGACAACAGACGAAGACACAGGTAGTAGCACTACAATCTATGGGTCAGAGGGTACGATGTCAGAAAGTGAGGCAATTGAAAGCGGTCTTGTTACACCGGAAGAGGCTGAAGCTGATCTGGATTGGCTGCTTAATTCGTAAATAGTATAAATGTGAAAGCAACCCCTAACCGGGTTGCTTATTACATGTCTTAAAACACGCAGGTCATAATTAACCACACCAACCATCATTTTAAAACGATACTAATTTTCTACAAGCATGTAATCTGTTTTCAATACAATTGCAACTAACTATAAAGTATAGTAAAATATATGTGTAAGATGAAAGGTAGTACAAAGTTGGTGTTTTATTCACTGCTTGTATTGCTATATAACGGTGTCTCGGCTAAACAGATTTATAGGAACTTTATAATCAAACCAGGGACTTGACAAGGTTAATATTACAGAGTACCAAATGCTATCAGCATGCCACTATGAACAGGATGAAGTCAGATATGGCAAAACTGGAAGAGATTTTCGGGAATACATTAGCGGCATCACAGTAGCGGTGAATGATGTGAAATGCGGGGAAAAGATCATGACTCTCATCATAAAAAAGAACGAAGCAGAAATGAATGAAAATGTGGCAAAGGGTCTTTTGTACATTTGGGGCATTGTCCTGCTGGTGGTTCTGCTTTGCTGGGGAAAGATATTTAATATTGCTTTTGATATGACGGTGATTTTGCTGACAATAGCATCCATCACGCTGGTTGTGCCTGCGGTTGTAGTATTAAAGCTTCACTTCTACAATGACATGATGAAATATCTGATTGTGACGTCAACAGCAATTATGGCAGCAACATCATATGCGTTGTTCACCTTTCAGGCCGTAATTGTTTTTGTAGTCCCTACCATAATAGCGGGATTTTATATCAATAGGCGTCTGCTGTGCTATTCCGGGGTGGTGTCTGTTATTGCGATTATAATGGCCCACATCATTACAGGGGTATATTTGTGCCAGCCGTGGATCGAGCCGTTCACTGGCATGTGGGAAATCCTCAGATATGGTGCGATACCCAGATGCCTGCAGTATTCAGGGTGTTTTTTGCTCCTGTTTTTGATGATGAAGCGATATATGGATGTTATCCCGCATGCCGCTTACGCAAAAGAGGATTTGGCATGTGATGCCGATAAGAAAACGATGGAAGAAAAAGAATTTGAGATAATATTGCAAAAGCTAACAGAACGCGAACGCTCCGTCTTCGTACTAATGGTAAAAGGATATACCAATATGCAGATTGCGGACAAGCTTTGTCTGTCTGTGGGCACGGTGAAAAATTATATCTCTACCATCTACGAGAAGATTGGTTCCAAGGAGAGAAATGCTCTCATAATGAAATACAATCGGCTTGCGGAATAAAATGACGAAAGTCACATAAAGAAATGACCACAGTAACTTCTTTTTTGTTTATTCATTTTGTATATTAAACAAAACAAAAAGGAGGTTTTTGTATGAAGACGAAAACGAAAAAGAGGATTATCATTATTTTAGCGGGAATTGGGATTTTGGTGGCGGGCGGCGTCATAATCAATTTTATCCCCACATGGAATCTGAGAACAGCGGATATGAATATGTTAAGCGGCGATTGGGTAAATGTGTATTATGAGGCTGAAAAAGAAGCCGCGGAAGATGTCTTTGCGTATGCGGATGCCGAAATGGCTTCCATTGCGGAAAAGTTAGAGCTTCGTGAGAAGCCAAATGTCAATGTATACATATATGACCGGCAAAGTACGATGCAGACAAAGAAATATGGTTATGTAGTTCTGATGCTGGGACTTGACTGGTATGTAGGCGATAATATCGGGACCGAGGTGCTGTTGACATCGCCGGCAAATCCCGGAAAAGCACATAGTTATGAGGACAACAAACAAACTGTATTACATGAACTCATACACGCATATGTGAGTGTGATCAATGAGGATATAGATTTGTGGCTTACTGAGGGGATGGCATTGTACTTGAGCAATGGAGATCCATTTTACAGAGAGAATCTGAAATATTATATGATACCAGCCTATGAGGTGACGGAATCCAATAATCCGCTTACTTTCTCACATCATGGCGGATACACTTTTGCACATACATATATTGAATATTTGGATAAAGCATATGGCTGGGATAAGGTGTTAAGACTCATTGAAACAGAAGATTATGAAGTCTGTTTCGGCAAATCCCCAAAAGAGATCTATGAAGAATGGGTTCAATACATTGAAAACTATTACCGGTAAATTTCTGGAGCCACAAAACGATCTTCATCTTGTAACCTTTCCTCCTCAAAGGGTGCTTATTAAGGTAGAGACATTCCAATACGAAAGGAGGAGATGGAAGCCTTGGACGACAGTAAGATTGTGGAATTATACTTGGGGCGCAGCGAGGCGGCCATTTGCCGCACATCGGAAAAATACGGGAACCGTCTGCGCTCCTTATCCTACGGAATAGTAGGCGACCGGCAGACCGCCGAGGAGTGCGAGAACGACACCTACATGGAAGCGTGGAACGCCATTCCGCCCCACGAACCGAGAGGCTATCTGTACGCTTTCCTGGCGCGGATCACCCGCCATATTTCCTTGAACTGCTGCCGCAACCGCAGCCGGTTAAAGCGCAGCGCTTTTCTCTGTGAACTCAGCGCAGAGATGGAGCAGTGCATTCCAGCCCCGGACGATGTGGAGAGCCGCATGGACGACATGGCGCTTAGCCAGGCAATCAATGGGTTCCTGAGCAGCTTGAGCGAGGAGAAGAGGAACCTCTTCCTGCGCCGGTACTGGTATCTGGACTCCATTGCCTGCATCGCCGGACGCTTTGCCATCTCCGAGAGCAAAGTGAAGACCACGCTCTTTCGATGCCGCAGTCAGCTTCGGGAGTATCTGGAAAAGGAGGGTTACACCATATGAGAGGAAATGAGCTTTTGGACAAGATGGAGCTTGTGGATGCTGCCTATGTGGAGGCGGCGGATGCTGAGCCGATGGACGTTAAGACGAAAAAGAAAAGGGCAGCCTGGCTGAAATGGGGCGCGGCGGCAGCCTGCGTCTCTCTCCTGGCATTTGGAGGAATGATGACTAACCGAAAGGACGATTCTACGCGGATTTCGCTGGGAGGGACCCTACGGGAATACAAGAATACCAATATAACGGCAAGCGAACTGGCCATCGAATGGCCCTGGGAATATAAAACGGTTTCCGAGCAATATACCACACTCATCCTGAAAGGGGAGGAGTTTTATGTGGGAAGAGCCATTGGCGCTTCGTGGATCGGGGACATCCTGGGCAGCTATGATGTGGCTGGCTACGATACTTATACCGGTCAGGAGCATCACATGACGGCAGAGGTGTACCGGATCGCGGGAATTTCGGAAGACAATATCGTAGCCGTAAAGCTGGACGGAGGCTTTTTTGTATTCCGTCACAACGGATACGCGCCCCCGGCGGATTTTGGGGAGGTGCTGGACGACTACACGCTGGAACAGACGCTGCCCCTGGAGCAATTTACAGTGTGTGAGGGATACGAAGAAAAAGACCATTTCAGGCTGGATGATGACGCATATATCTGGGAGGTGCTGAGTACATGCAGAAGTGCCGCATTCATAAAGGATGACAGTTGGAGTGAAAATGGCAGAAGCCTAAGCTTCACCGCCACGTCCGAGGCCCTTGGCGTTTACAATGCGGTGTTTCGCGTCACGGAGGACGGTTATATCTGGACGAATATATTCGACTATGCCTATATCTTCAAAATCGGCAGGGAAGCCGCGGAAAAGATTTTTTCTTACGCTGCCGAAAACGGAACCGAATCCGAACAGGAGCCGTATATGTTCTCTCTGGCAGGTACGCTCACCGAAATCACGGAGGAGTATATTTTAGTGGACGATGCCATTCTGTGCGCGGATGAAAAAGAAGCCATGACTTTCAAAATCTATCTGGACGATATACGGATCAGCCGCCATATAGAGTTCGAGGGAATCACGGTCGGCGATGTGGTCATAGTCAGTTTTACGGGCAGCATCGATGAGGAAGCGGGAAATGTGGTGAAAGGGGCCTGCTCCCTGTCCAGGGGCTTCCTGTCCGAGGATGGCATTTCCGTTCCGGAGTGACAGGAGTATGGTGGGCATGGAGGGCTCCCGGGTGAATCGGAATATTCCCCAGGAAAGCTGACAGCGGGAGGGACAGCATGGAAGTGAAATTCAGGAGACTGGCAGAGACGTGCAGACTGCTTTTGTTCGATTTGGACGGTACACTGCTTTGCAGTGACAAAAGGATAACGGAGAGGACGCTGCAGGCCCTGGGCAGGTACAGGGAGAAAGGCATGATGATAGGCGTGTCCACGTCCAGGGGAGAGAGGAACGCTGTGTCGTTCACAGATGAACTGCGCCCTGATATCCTGATCGCCAGCGGCGGGGCGCTGATAAAGTACCGGAGCGAATACATATATAGGGCCGAGTTCTCCGCGGAGCGGACGAGGCAGATGATCGCGGCGGCCAGAACCATATGCGGCGTGGACTGTGAGATAACCATAGATACAATAGATTCCCACTATTGGAATTACAAAACCGATCCGAAAGAGCAGTACAGGAGCTGGGGCGACAGCATCTATACGGATTTCAGGGATTTCGGGCAAAGCGCCCTGAAAATGTGCGTGGAGATTTTCGATGAACGCCAGGCTCAGAGGCTGGCGGAACTGCTGGATGACTGCGACTGCATACGATTCTCCGATGGATACTGGTACAAATTCACCCGAAAAGGAGTCACCAAGGAAGCGGCCATAAGGAAAGCATGTGCCGCCTGCGGGATAGGAGTGGAGGAAGTCACGGCCTTTGGGGATGACTACGCGGACATCGGGATGCTCCGGCTGTGCGGCAGAGGCATAGCCATGGGGAATGCCCTGGACGAGGTAAAGGAGGCGGCGGATCTCGTAATTGGCAGCAATGATGAGGACGGAATCGCAGTGTACCTGGAATCGCTGCTGGAAGGATGGGAGAGCTGAAATTTTATATAACCCCGGCGCGGGAACGGCAGCGCTCATTGACATATGGAAAACGGTGTGCTACAGTTGTCTTGTGAAAACAAAGACAGGAATTTCTGATTGGCACGCGTGCCGGAGCACGCAGGAGGTATAGAATATGAAAAAATCAAAAAAAACCGTAAAAATTATGTGCACATGCGCGGCAGCAGTCCTTGGACTGGCAGGCTGCGGCAGCAACCCGTTGGATCCGAAGAATCCGGTATCCTTGACCGTGTGGCATTACTACAACGGTTCCCAGCAGTCGGCGTTTGACGCGCTGGTTGAAGAATTCAATGACACCGTGGGCAAAGAAAAAGGGATTTATGTACAGGGCTACAGCCAAGGTTCTGTCTCTGACCTGGAAACGGCCGTAAGGGCTTCCATCAACGGTGAAGTAGGAGCGGATCCCATGCCGGATCTCTTTTCTTCCTATGCGGATACCGCCTATGAAATTGAACAGTCCGGCGCATTGGCAGACCTGTCGGCATATTTTGATGAAGAAGAACTGGGCGGGTATGTGGATTCCTACATAGAGGAAGGCTGCATCGCCGCCGATGGTACGCTTCGCATCTTTCCTGTGGCAAAGTCCACGGAGATTATGATGCTGAACAAAACGGACTGGGAGCCCTTTGCGGAAGAGACAGGTGCGTCCTTGGATGACCTGGCTACCATAGAGGGCGTGGTCGCCACGGCAAAGGCGTACTATGAGTGGACAGACGCTTTGACGCCGGATATCCCTGGAGACGGCAGAGCCTTTTACGGCAGGGATGCAATGGCAAACTATTTTATCATCGGGATGCGGCAGCAGGGCGTGGAAATTTTCCAGGTGGAGAACGAAAAGATGACTTTAAATGTGCCTAGGGAAGCACTGCACCGGTTGTGGGAGAACTACTACGTGCCCATGGTCAAGGGGTACTTTGGAGCCTATGGGTCTTTTCGCTCTGACGATGTGAAGACGGGGGATCTCCTTGCCTATACAGGTTCTACCACCTCCGCCATGTACTTCCCTAATCAGGTGGAGCAGGAAGATGCTTCCTATGAAATCGGATATATGGTAATGCCGGCCCCCATACTGGAGGGCGGGCAGCACTATGGGGTACAGCAGGGCGCGGGCATGGTGGTCAGCAAGTCTGACGAGCAGCATGAATATGCCGCAGTGGAGTTCCTGAAATGGTTTACCCAGGCGGAGAAAAATCTGCAGTTTGGCTGCGTGGCAGGGTATCTGCCGGTATTAAAGGAGGCAAACAGCATAGAGAAGCTGGATCAGGTGATCGCGGAAGAACAGCTGGAGGTGGCGCCGAAGACTTATGACTGCCTGTCCTGTGTTTTCGGGGAAATGGAGGACATATCTCTGTACACCAACAAGAGCTTCCGGAACGGCTCAATGGCAAGGAAAGTGCTGGAGTACCATCTTGCGGATCAGGCAAAACTGGATCGGGAAAGCGTGGTGAAAGCCGTAAAGGAAGGAATGAGTGTGGAGGAAGCCGCCGCGGCCTTTGTGTCGGAGGAAGCTTTTGAAAAGTGGTATACGTTATTTTGTGACGCACTGTATACGGCAGTGGGTGAGCAGGGATAGCATATGAAAGGTAGACAGCAAAGAAAGAAGAAAACAACCATATTTCGGATGTTCCTGATCCCTCTCATTGCCATAATGCTGATCCAGAGCATGATTACCATCGGTACACTGGTGGTAAAACGCATTGCAGGGACTCTGCAGGACTATTCGGGCAGTATGATGAGCCGTGTGGTGGAAAACCGGAAAGTTATTCTGCAGAATGACATGAACCAGCGCTGGGCATCGGTTTATGAACACGAAGCGGCTGTTACGGCGGCCCTTGAGGAGTTCCTGGAGGGGGAAAGCATGGAACTGGAGGCGCTTTTCGCTTCCCCGGAGCAGAAGAACAAGTTTATCGAACGGATATTTCCGGAATGTCTCACAGCGCTTCACAATACTTCCACCACGGGAATTTTCTTCCTGTTTACAGGGGAAAGCTGGGAGGAGGCCGGAGAACATGAGGGCTTTTTTGTCCGGGATTCGGACCCGGCCAAAAAGTCAGCCAATTACTCGGATCTGCTTTTGGAACGGGGAAGCAAGAACCTCTCAAGGCAGTGGAATATTCCGCTTGACACCAACTGGACCACAAAATTCCGTATGGCAGGAGAGGGGCACGACGGCACCGAGCTTGCTTTTTACGAGCCCTGGAGGGCAGGGCGGGAGCATACAGAGGCCGGTACAAAGGACTTGGGCTATTGGTCGATCCCCTTTTCTCTGGAAAAGGGGACGGCTGGCTCTTATGAGATGATCACGTACTCCCTGCCGCTTCGGTACGAGGGGACGGTGTACGGCGTGCTTGGAGTGGAGATTTCCGCGAAAGTCCTGCGCAGCTACCTGCCGGCAGAAGAGTTGAATCATGCCAGTCAGTCCGGGTACCTGTTGGCCGTGAAAGAAGCAGACGGCAGTTACATACCGCTGTTTGGCGACGGACTCCTTTGGAACACGGTACATTCGGCAGGGGATACTTTCTCTTTGGAGGATACCGCATACAGCACTCTGTGGAAAGTTCGCTCCGTGAAGCAGGGCGGTGGAGGGATTTATGCCGTGGTCTGTCCGCTGAAGCTGTACAGCAACAATGTGCCCTATACCCACACCGACTGGGTGCTTTTGGGGCTTGACACGGAAGAGGATCTGTTTGGGATGAGCCGCCGGCTTTACCTCTGGATGGTGGTGGCGGTGCTTGGCGGCCTGGGATTCGGCGTGCTTGGGATTTATTTTTTGGTGCGGTATTTAACCAGGCCGGTGGGGCAGTTAATGGAGTGTATCAGCAGTGGAAGCGCAGGGCTTCCCGGCTTCAGACTGTCCAACATTTTGGAGATAGACGCCCTGTATGATGTGGTAAAGGATCTGACGAATCGGCAGAAAGAGGCGGAAAACATTCTGCTGGAAGAAAAAGAGAGGTATCGCATTGCCCTGGAGTCCTCCAATGATATCTTTTTTGCCTATGATCTGGAAAAACACGAGGTGGACATTGTAAACCATAAGACCATGAACGGCCGGTGGCAGTGCTCAGATTACGGGGACAACTTTATCGATCCGGACTGCATTTATGAGATGGACAGGGGGGAGGCCATAGCGGCCTTGGGGCAGCAGACGGATAAACTGTCTGTGGAGTTCCGCTTGAGATGGCCCAGAGAGGCGGATTTCAGATGGGTGGCGATTACGGGAAACGCGGTGTACGACACCGATGGCAGAAAACGCAAGCTGGTGGGGAGCATACGGGATATTCAGGAGCAGAAAGAGAGAGAGGCCAGACAGCTGCGGGAGAACGAAACGGACAATGTGACCGGGCTGTATAGCTTTAATGCCGGCCTGAAGCATGTGATGGAACAGCGCAGCATCCTACCGGAAGGGGTAATGGCAACCCTGTTTTTGGACGGGATAAAAGAGGCCGGCACTAAATGCGGCATTGTTTTTTCCGATATGATTCTGGAGGAGACGGGAAGCCTGATAAGGGGTCACTGTGAAAATGCCAGCCGTGAAACGGGCCGTCAGCCAGTGGCGTTTCGACTGAACCATGAGGAGGTGGTGCTGTGGCTGGGCGGTTATACGAAAGAGGAAGCCAGGCATCTGGCAAGGAGACTGTCGGCGGACATTACGACATGCTTTGGTCAGGAGCTCTTCGGAGTGGATACCCGTGTGGGACTTGTACGGGCAGGGGATAGGCAGGAAACGGAAGAATTGATCCGCATGGCCAGGCTGGCCCGGGGAATTACGGTTTCCGATGATAAAGGAAAGCTTGTTTGCTATGAGGATATTCCGGCGGATAAACGGACGACGCCACCCGGACTACAGGGACGTGATATCCATTCCGCAGGGTATGGGGAGGACATTGGACTGGTGTCCGTGGCATTGAATCTGTTTGGCAAAGGGGGCGGGTTCGCTGCCCAGATGATGCTTATGGTCCGTAAGATAGGCCGGTTCTATCAGGCGGAGGGCGTCCTGGTATCTCTGCTTCGGGCGGATTTCAATTCCAATTATATAAGCTGCCAGTGGTACAGGGACGGGCATGTCTGCAAAGAGACTGTGAGGAAATACAGAGAAGAGGAAAAGGAAGCGTTCTACCGGTGGCTGGGGCAAAAGGAAGTAAGGTATGTGTCCCGGGAGGACAGTGGGAAAGACGTTGTCAGACGTTTCCTGGGGATAGAGGAAGGAGATTCCGGTGTGGTCCTGCCCATGTATGACAGCGGGAATTACATGGGAAATATCTGTATCCTGGGTATTTCACAGGAAGTTTTGGAGGATGGGGAAAAATATCAGGATCTGGCGGAGCTTGGCAGGGTGGTGGAAACCCAGATAAACCAGCAGCAGTACGACATCGCCAGCAAGGCCAAGTCCGAATTCCTCTCCCGCATGAGCCATGAGATCCGTACGCCCATGAACGGCATTATAGGCATGACAGCCATTGCCCTGCAGCAGGATCAGAGCAGGGAACGGATTCTGGACTGCCTGCAGAAAATACAGTCTTCGTCAAATTATCTGCTGGGACTGATCAATGATATTCTGGATATGTCCAAAATTGAGAGCGGCAAGATGAAGCTGGAGCCGTCCAATTTTAATATGCATGAGATGCTGGATACCATCGGCGAGCTGATCGCGCCTCAGGCAGCAGCAAAGCAAATTGAGTTTGTAAATGAGATCCGGATCACTCACAATTGGTTTCTGGCAGACCGGATGCGGATTAGCCAGGTGCTTATCAATTTGCTGGGCAACGCGGTGAAGTTTACCCCTGCAGAGGGGAAAGTGACTCTGACGGTAGAGGAGCTTGAAAGCTTTGGGGAATGGGCCAGCGTTTCCTTTGCCGCGTCCGATACGGGCATTGGGATTGCAAAAGAAGATCAGGAGAGAGTGTTCCGCTCCTTTGAGCAGGCTTCCTCCAATCCGTCGAAGCAGCAGGGAACCGGCTTGGGCCTTTCCATCAGCAGCCGCCTGGTACAGCTGATGGGAAGCAATATCCAAATCGAAAGTGAGCCGGGGGCAGGCAGTAAGTTCCATTTTGTGATTTCCCTCCGCCTGGGAGAGGGCATGGAGACGGAAGTGCAGGAGGAAGAGGTTTCTTTTGCGGGATGCCGTGTGCTTGTGGTGGAGGATAATGAGCTGAACGTGGAGATTGCCCAGTGTCTTTTGGAGGACCGAGGCTTTGCCGTAGACTGCGCGTATAACGGCGTGGAGGCGGTAGAGCGGATAAAGAATACGCCGCCTGGAACCTATGACGTGATTCTGATGGATATCATGATGCCGGTGATGGACGGACTTGAGGCTACCCGGGCCATCCGGGGCATGGAGCGGGAGGACTGCCATACCATTCCCATCGTGGCAATGTCGGCCAATGCCTTTGACGATGACCTGAAGAAGTCCGTGGAATGCGGGATGAACGGGCATCTGTCCAAACCGGTGGACGTGGAGAAGCTGTACCAGACGCTGGAGGAGGTTGTCCTGAGGAAATGAGAGACCGCCCGGGAAGTCCGCGCCAGGCTTAACTTTCACAGGAATGGGACGATATAATGGAAGAAGAGTATTCCAATGGAAGAAAGGCATTCCAATGGAAGAAGAGCATTCCAATGGAAGAGGAGCATTCCAATGGAAGAAAGGCATTCCAATGGAAGAAGGGCATTCCAATGGAAGAGGAGCATTCCAATAGATAACAGGATGTAACATTGCGGTATCGTCAGGAAAGGCAGGGGGCATTATGAAGATAGGGGAAGCGCAGGAAATCTACAGGGAGCAGGTCAGGGCATATCAGAAAGAGAAAAACAGCATATCAAAACAGCTCCAGAACCTCCGCAAACGGATGGAAATCCGTCCGGAGGATAAGGAACGGTTTCAAGCGGAGGCGGCCACGCTGGAACTGACCCTGGAGACCCTGGACGAGAAGCAGGAAGAATATCAGGACTACTTAAGCCGGCTGTCGGAGACCTACTGCGCCTACTGGAACGCAGCGGTGGCAGACCAGCAGGCGGACGCCTCGGCGGAGTACGCGGCGGACATGGCCAAGATCATGGAGGTGGCCAGACGCATCATGCGGGGGGACATCGTGCCTGCCAGTGACGAGAAGAAACTCATGGAATACAGCCAGGAAATGTACCAGACAGCTAAAAATGTAGGCGCTATGATGCGCCGCCAGAAGCGGGAGAAGTACGATTCCCTCTGGGGGGACGAGGAGGAAAAGGAATACGCCGATCCAAAAGAAGCCGCAGAGAACGCGCAGGCCCCCGCAGAGGGCCCTGCGGTAGTGGATGCTGCGGCTGTCTCGGCCGGCGTCTCTACGGATGGCGCCTCTTCTTAAAGAATCGGTCAATTTCCTTTTTTACGGATTCTGCGGAGAGGGATTTGGACAGATAGCCCTCAGGCTTCAGGGAGATTGCTTTTTCCACGCTCTCTCTGTCTACCCGACAGGTGAGGAAGATGACGGGGATATCCGCGAATTCCTTTTCGGAGCGGATCATCTTCAGCATCTGACTTCCGCTGCAGACGGGCATGTCATAATCCAGCAGCACCAGGTCAGGCCGGGCAAGGGTGATGCTTCGGATGGCGGACATGCCGGAATCTGCCGTCAGCACGTCATAGTCCTGGCCCAGCAGGTCCAGCATGGCTCTTCGCATGAAGTCCGAGTCGTCCACCACCAGTATCTTTTTGCGGCCCACATCCGCTTCCCCGTCGCTGCCGGGATATGGATGGAGCATGTTTTGCATATTCTTGTTTTCCGCGAAGAGACTGCCGGGGCAGAGGACACGGCTGACATCTGTGTCTTCCGGACTGTGGAGATTCGAATGTATTGTTCTTTCCGTCACGGGATTGTCCAGATGCATACGGCTCTCAATTTTAGCAACAGCATTTTTGGTGACTGCAGCCATGCCATCTCCGGGAAAGGGGATGCCGGAAGCAATCATGCAATAAGCCAAGTACCCTTTGCCCGTATCGAAGAGAAAGCTGAACTGGGGGCTTTGCTTTTCGTACATCCGATAAAACTGTTCATAGGTCAGAAGCTGCTCCTCCTGCAGCGAAAGGTGTTTCAGTGACGAGAAATGCTGCCTGACCCGTTCTACGAGCTGCTTTGCCGCATACCTTGCCGCAATGGACAGCATTGTCTCCGCGGCCTCCGATTTCGCGGATATGATATTGCCGATGGCGCTGCCGATCAGCTGCTCCTCAAAAAGCAGGAAGAATTCCCATCTTTTTTTGTCCCTGTCGCTATATACCAACCGGCAGCAGAGGACTCTGCCGAACTGTTCCCCGGCATAGCAACTGCTGATTAACTGGGAATTTTGCCGGAACATGCTGTGCAGAACGCTGGCGATGGTCTGTCCCATCATAGCCTGCTCTTCCTCCGGCAACAGATTTTCCCAATGCCTGACAAGCTCGCCGCTTACAATCATATGATCCTCAATCAAAGTATGCGCAATCAGCCAGCCGGCACAGGCGCCCAGGAAATGATGGACGGAGGTGACGGAAAAACCGGTCAGTTCCAGCTCGCTTTCAAGTGCGGGAAGCATCCGCTCCCGGAAATCCTTATGAATACGCCGGTGGGCCTTAAGCCCCGGATAATCTATGGAAGCCATATAGTCTTCCTCGTCCGAGAAATGCTGGATAGCGTGATCCTTGAAGTACTTTATCGCCTCCTGGCAGGCAAAGTGGCTTTTCTCCGCCGTATGTCCAAAGTCGAACAGCTTATTGAGAATACTGAAGAGCTTTTTGTGCTCCTTGTCAATGATGTCGACTCCTATATTATACCGATTATCCCATACCAAACGATTTCCCATACTTTCCTCCTAAAAGTGCGTGACTCCCTTTCGTCTACGCCTGATATTCCCGGCTGTCGTTTATGGTTTTCCATATTTTCTGCGCAGTATCGGGCCATTTGTATATTTTATTCCACAATCCGCGAAAATGTGCCAGGATACGACATTTTTCGGCTATGAAAATGGTTGATGGTTCTTGCCGGCCGCTGGAGAGCCGGAAATTCCAAAGCAGCCTTTGTCATGGGAAAACCAAGAGGTTTGAAAGGTAGACAGAAGTGAGGGAACTTTTCTGCGAGCAGCTAAAATTCATCGCAGCTAATCGAAAGAAATCCCCGGAGGACTGAACCTCCGGGGATTTCCTTATTTCGTGAGACATTGGGGATTCGAACCCCAGACAACTTGATTAAAAGTCAAGTGCTCTACCGCCTGAGCTAATGTCCCATCTAAAAGTGAGTAGAACAACAGGGCTAGCTGGATTCGAACCAGCGTCTGCAGCAGTCAAAGTGCTGTGCCTTACCGCTTGGCGATAGCCCTAAATTGACACCAAGCGCGCCGCCGCGATTCATCTGCGAAAAAGCCAAAGCCCGCTTGCGGTGAACCATATCTCGTGATAAAGGGTGGATAAAGGGATTCGAACCCTTGGCCTCCAGAGCCACAATCTGGCGCGCTAACCAACTGCGCTATACCCACCATGCCTTTTTAGGAACTGTCGTCCGCACCAACTGACGGCCCAAACGTTCCAAACGTGCCCGAAGGGATTCGAACCCCCGACCCACGGCTTAGAAGGCCGTTGCTCTATCCAGCTGAGCTACGGACACATGTCTGCTCTCACAATCAAGCCAACGAATCATATTTTAACGTATATTCTTTCGTTTGTCAACAGTTTTATCTGTTTGTCCACAAATTTTTTTCTGAACTTGAAAAAAATGGCACAGATGATGTATAATACCTTTCGGACTTATTCTGCAGTTTCGCATTCCATCCCATTTGGACGTCATATTTTACGGGTAGCCGTTTATGGTGCCAAACGATTTATGTGAAAAGACAAGAAAGATAAGAAAGTGAGGATATCCTTATGCAGAAAGAACAGAATACGCAGCCGGAGAACAAAATGGGCGTCATGCCTGTGAATAAGCTGCTGCTTTCCATGTCCCTGCCCATGATGATCTCCATGCTGGTGCAGGCGCTGTACAATATTGTGGACAGCATTTTTGTGTCCAGGGTCAACGAGTACGCCCTGAGGGCGGTGTCCCTGGCTTTTCCCATCCAGAGCCTGATGATCGCTGTGGGCGTGGGCACGGCGGTGGGCATTAATTCGTTCCTGTCGAAGACATTGGGGGAGAAAGAGTTTGAAAAGGCCAACCGGATAGCAGTCAATGGCATATTCATCGAGTTTGTGAGCTTCCTGGCATTTGCCCTTATCGGCCTCCTGGTAAGCCGTCCTTTTTTCGCCAGCCAGACCGCCATAGAGGAGGTGCGGGAGTATGGAACAACGTACCTGACCATCTGCTGCACGGCAAGCGTTGGCATCTTTATGCAGATGGCATTTGAGCGACTGCTCCAGTCCACGGGCAAGACCATCTATGCCATGATCACCCAGGGGGCAGGAGCCGTGGTCAATTTGATTCTGGATCCGATCCTGATATTCGGCCTGCTGGGCTTCCCGGCCATGGGCGTGGCGGGAGCGGCTGCCGCAACAGTCATGGGCCAGATTGTGGCTGCGGTTCTGGCCATTGGATTCAACCTGAAGTTCAATAAGGAACTGCACATTTCTTTCAAAGGCTATCGACCGGATATGGGCCTGATCGGGAATATCTATAAGGTAGGGATTCCCTCTATTGTCATGCAGGCCATCGGTTCCGTGATGACCTACGGCATGAACCTGATTCTGGAGGCCTATGGGGTGGCCCAGACGGTATTCGGCATTTATTTCAAGCTTCAGAGCTTTATCTTCATGCCTGTGTTCGGCCTCAACAACGGTCTGGTGCCCATTATCGCCTACAATTTCGGCGCAGGGAAACGGGAGCGTGTGGTGAAAGCCATGAAGAGCAGTATTCTGTACGCTGTTTGCATCATGCTGGCAGGACTGATTGTCATGGAACTGTTCCCCGGGCAGCTGATCGGGCTGTTCGATGCGGACGCGGCCTCGGCGGAACTGCTGGTGATCGGGATTCCGGCCCTCAGGATCATCTGCTTAAGTTTTCTGTTTGCAGGGTACTGCATCGTGGTGGGGAGCGTGTTCCAGGCTCTGGGAAACGGCGTATACAGCATGTGTGTGTCCATAGCAAGGCAGCTGTGCGTACTGCTGCCGGTGGCATGGCTGTTCTCCTTAAGCGGGAACGTGAACCTGATATGGTGGGCTTTCCCTATAGCGGAGCTGGTCAGCGTAGGGCTGAGTACCTTTTTCCTGGTGCGGATCTATGGGAAGATCATACGGCACATTGGAGAGAATGCAGCAACCCCTTGACAAGAGAGCGGGATAGTATGTATAATCGAAATAGCCGCTGTGGAGGACAGAAAATGGGCAGCGGCGGCAGGCGGAAATGACGGAATTGGCAGACGTGCAGGATTTAGGTTCCTGTGTCGAAAGGCGTGAGGGTTCGAGTCCCTTTTTCCGCAGGAGAGAAGAGCCGCAAATCCAGGATTTTTTCAGTAAAATCCAGGGTTTGCGGCTTCTTTTTCTACGGCTGCAGCGCCATATAGGAATTGTGGTATTCCTTGCGATAGGTGACGTCCTCATCGAACCAGTCCGGCGGCAGGAAAGCCTCCGCCGCCTCCTGGCTGCCGAATTCCACCTCGGCTATGATAAGCGGCGCCAAAGGCGGATCAAAGATATCCAGCTCGATGGTCAGGCAATAGTCCGAGGGCGGGCAGGGCAGCCCGCTGTTTTCCTGAAAGCCAGGGTTCGGCAGGGGGATCAGGTAGCGACGCTTGGAGATGATGCGGCCGTCCGCCTTGTCCCGCAGATGGCAGTATGCCTCCCGGTTCAGAGGCAGATTGCTCTCCTCCCTGGCCATCATGCCGCTCCCCTTGTATGTCAGATAGTACTCATCGTCCTCCCTGCGGACCCGGACTACGGGGGACGCGTTTAAGTAGGCCTGTTCGATACGGTGAAAGGGGTAGTTTTCCAGATCGGCGGGCAATTCCTTGATGGTGAATTTTCGTTCAATTTCCATGGCTAATCTCGTCCTTTAATTTGGCATATGATATTTCAATCACTTTATAACTATAGTGTACCACATTTTCAAAGAATTCCAAAGCTTTAATTGAAATATTTGACAAGAATGTGTATACTGAAAAAAGATGGAAAGCATAGAACCATTCAATAAAAGAAAAGAGGTTGAGGCGATGAAAAAGATAGGGGTTTTCTTCGGGACGGGATTCGAGGAGATCGAGGCGCTGACGGTGGTGGACATCTGCCGCAGGTGCGGGCTGGAAGTGGAGATGGTGTCCATTATGGGAACGCCCACCGTGACGGGCTCACACAACATCACGGTAGAGATGGACAAAATGTTTGAAGAGGCAGACTTTTCGGAGTACGACATGGTGGTGCTGCCGGGAGGGGGACTGGGCACGCAGAACCTGGAGGCTCATGCCGGCCTGATGGGTCAGGTGGATGCTTTCTATGCGGCAGGGAAATACATCGCCGCCATCTGCGCCGCCCCCAGCATTTTCGGGCACAGGGGATTCCTGAAAGGCAGAAAGGCCTGCTGCTACCCCAGCTTTGAGAGTCATCTGGAGGGAGCCCGGGTAACGGCAGGGCCGGTGGAGATTTCGGATCATGTGGTCACCTCCCGGGGCATGGGGACAGCGGTTGACTTCGCGCTGGCCATTGCAGGAATCTTCTGCGGCGCTGAGAAAGCGGAAGAAATGGCGGAGAGCATCGTATACAGCAAAGCGAAGTGAGCGGGGAGAGAATATGACAAAGGAATATCAGAAGTATGCCAAAGAGATGATGGAATTCATCGAGAAGAGCCCCACCGCTTTTCAGGCGGTGGCGAACCTGAAAGAGGTATTCGCAGGCCTTGGCTTTTGGGAGTTGAAAGAGACGGAAAAATGGGAAATGGAGCCTGGTCAGGGATACTATGTGACAAGAAATGACTCTTCCCTGATCGCTTTCCGTATGCCACAGACGGACGCACCGAAAGGCTTCCATATTTCAGCGGCCCATGGGGATTCCCCTACCTTTAAGGTAAAAGAATCACCGGAGATGGCCGTGGAGGGCGCATATGTGAAGCTGAACACGGAGCAATACGGCGGCATGATCCTCTCCACTTGGCTGGACAGGCCCCTGTCCGTGGCCGGGCGCGTGGTGGTAAAGGGAAAGGCAGGAATCGAGACCAGGCTGGTAAATATCGAAAAGGACCTGATGGTGATCCCGAATGTGGCCATCCATATGAACCGGGAGGTCAACAAGGGCATGGAGTACAATCTCCAGACGGACATGCTTCCCCTGTATGGGGACTGCGGCAATGGGAAAAAGGGCAGTATGCTGTTAAGGCGCGTTGCAAAGGCCGCAGGCGTGAAGCAGGAGGACATTTTAGGGCATGACCTGTTCCTCTATGTCAGGGACAAGGGCAGGATATTCGGGGACAGCGGCGAGTTTTTGCTCTCGCCCAGGCTTGACGATCTGCAGTGCGTGTATGCCTCCGCCAAGGGATTTGCGGAGAGCACGTCCGGCAGCTACATCAATGTCTGCGCAGTGTTTGACAATGAGGAAGTGGGAAGCGGCACAAAGCAGGGTGCGAATTCCACCTTTCTGGAGGATACTCTCTGGCGCATCGGGGAGGGCATGAAGCTTGACAGGGGCGGGTATCTGCGACTAGTGGCGGACAGCTTTCTGATCTCTGCGGACAATGCCCATGCAGTTCATCCAAACCATCCGGAAAAAGCGGATCCCACCAACAAGCCTTACCTGAACAGAGGACTGGTGATCAAATTCCACGGCAGCCAGAGGTACTGTACGGATGCGGTATCCGCGGCGAAAATGAGGAGTATCTGCGAAAAGGCCAAAGTGCCCTGCCAGACCTTTGCCAATCGGTCGGACATGCAGGGAGGCGGAACCTTGGGCAATGTCTCCACTTCCCATGTGTCCGTGTCCAGCGTGGACATAGGCCTGCCCCAGCTGGCCATGCATTCCGCCATGGAGACAGCCGGGGTAAGGGACACGAAATATGCGGTGGATGCATTTAAGGCGTTTTTCGGAGAATAGCCACCGGATTTCTATTTGCGGACAGCAGTGACGTCCACATCAAAGGTATCTCCGGTGCTTTCGTCCTCAAAGAACTCCGTATAGGAGAGAATGAAGCTGGTGTCCCCGGCGGGGACTTCGAACAGGAGGAGCCCGGTGCGGCTCTCTCCTGCGTCCAGACTGAACTCAGAGGGCAGTAGGGTCTGCAGGGCGGTCTGCGGGATCTCCACATCCTCGTAGGAGGTGATGGGATAGTCGTAGACCTGCTCACCGCCTATGGTGTCGTCATAGAGCACGATGAAGTCCCAGTCGTACATGGGGAGAGCCTCCGGCAGAGTATTTTTTATGGTGACCTCCACCACCAGCAGGTCATAGCCGGGGGTGGGGATGTATCCCTCATACTTGCTGCGGGTATAGGCGCTGTCCACGGTATAGTCGAAAAAATAGGTGCGCATGGTATCGCCCATGCCTCCCTCGGCAAAGCCGTCCTTGGGCAGGACTACCATGCCGCCACGGCCGCAGGCCGTCAGCAGGAAAAGGGGCAGAACAGCCAAAAGAAAGAGGAAAGCGATTTTTTTCATAGGGGACACCATGCCTTTCCGCAGTCCGCAGGCCTTGCCCCGGACGCAAATATTGTAATGTATTTGTCAGGTATGGTATCATATTTAAGCGGGAAAGACAAGCAGCGCAGGAAAATTGGCGCAGGAAAATTTGAAAAAAGGAATTGACTTTTACGGCATATGATGGTACTATATATTTTGTGCGATACAGATGCGGAAGTGCTGGAACTGGCAGACAGGCTAGACTAAGGATCTAGTGACAGCAATGTCGTGTGGGTTCAAGTCCCATCTTCCGCAGTCATGACCCTGCAGAGGAGTTTTCTGCAGGGTCTTTTTGCATATTTGGCTTTTGAAAAGTCGGAGGCGCAGCCGGACGGCCGGGAAAGGGGCAGTGGGGGAGGTCAGCCATGAACTGATGGCAACAAAAAATGGAAGCAAGGGGGCTCGAACCCCTGACCTTTCGCGTGTGAGGCGAACGCTCATCCCGGCTGAGCTATGCTTCCATGTCCTCTATTGTACCACGCTTTTGAAAAAATGCAAGATAGAAAATTTAAAAAAATTTTTAAAAAATGTATTGACTTTTTGAAGCGAATGGTTTAAGATATATTTTGTTCGCAGGAATGGCGGAATTGGCAGACGCGCACGGTTCAGGTCCGTGTGGTAGCAATACCATGAGAGTTCAAGTCTCTTTTCCTGCACGAAGATGAAAGGTACTTGATGGATGTCAAGTACCTTTCAATGTATATCCGGGTATCGGGGAGTGGGTGTGAAGTGTGGTTGTCGAATGCTTTGCGCCCTTTTCGTTTCCCTGCAAAAGAAAGTTCGCAGAAAGGTATTTTCATGGAAAAAGTTCAAAAAACAGCAGCAAACAGAGGGAAGCATGCGAATCATAGCGACTGGTACCGGCTGGATCTGTCGGCCATTGTGTACCCTACGCTGCAGAGGAGAGATTTCTCCTCTGTGTACAGGCTCTCCGTTTTGCTGAAAGAGGAGATACAGCCGGATGTGCTCCAGCAGGCGCTGGACATGACGCTGCCCAGATTCCCCACCTACAAGGCGGCTATCCGAAAGGGGCTGTTCTGGCGCTATCTGGAGCCCAATGACCGCCCGGGCCCCTTTGTGCAAAAGGATGTGCGAAACCCCTGTCAGCCCATGTATTTCAAGGCCAATAACCGGTACTTGGTCCGGGTCTACTATTTCCGCAACAGGATTGCCCTGGAGGCCCACCACAGCTTGGGGGACGGCACGGGAGGCATGTGCGTGCTGATGACCCTGACGGCCACCTATCTGCGCCTGTTGGGGGCGGAGGGGATTGAAAACGGCGGATTCGTGCTTGACATTCATGGGACGCCGAAAGAGGAGGAGCTGGAAGACGCCTATATGCGTTATGCCAACGCAAAGGTGTGCCCGCCCAGGGTGGAGGAGAAGTCCTACCGCGTCAGGGGCACGGCGGAGCCTTTTTATACCCTGAACATCATAGACGGCATCATGTCCGCGTCCCAGGTCATGGCGGCGGCCAAGCGATATGGGGCCACTATCACGGAGTATTTGAACGCCGTGCTGCTTCAGGCCCTGCTCACCAGGCAGGAGGAGGATCGCCGCAGCCGCCTGCGGCCGGTGAAGATCGCCATGCCCGTGAATCTGCGCCGCTTCTTTCCCTCCGTCACGCTGCGGAATTTCATCACCATGATATTTCCGGGGGTGGATCCCAGGCTTGGGGAGTACACTTTTGAGGAAATCGTGATTCAGGTGCGCAACTACATGAGATACTATCTCAATGAGAAGCTGCTTCGGGGGGATATCACCACCAATGCGGAAACCCAGCGGAATCCTTTTATCCGCATTGTGCCGCTGTTCATCAAGGATTTTGTGGTGCGCATGTTTTATACGAAAGTGCAGGACCGGAATTCCTCAGCCGGGCTGACCAACATGGGCAGGATGGAGGTGCCGGAGGGGATGAGGGACTACATCGAGAGGTTCGATATCTGCATGGGCCAGCCTTTTTCCCGCAGGACCAACTGCGCCATCATAAGCTTCGGGGACATTCTGACCATCAACTTTGCCAGCAGCATTGTGGAGACGGATGTGGAGAGGTATTTTTTCAGGCGGCTGGTGCAGGACGGGATTCATGTAAAGATAGAAAGCAACCGGAATATGGAATTGGGCACGGAATGAAGATTTTCTAAGGCTAAAAGAGGAGTGTTTACACACCCTCTTCGTACACAGCCTAAAGCGTCAGGCGCTTGAAAATATAATTCATTTCGGTAAGAATGTCAAGTGCGGGCATTCTTACGGACTTGCACCGATTATTCTTGACGACAGAATTGCATTCTGTTGTATATGCCGTTAAGAGCGGCATGACAGGAAATATGCAGGATGGAGGGATGACATGTCATATTGTGTGAATTGTGGTGTGGAGCTGGAGAGGAGTGCCAGGGAATGTCCCCTGTGCAATACGCCGGTGATGAACCCAAGGGAACAGATGCGTCAGGGAAAGCAGGAAAGCCTGGAGGCGCTTCCCACCTTTCCGCGGGAAAAGGGGCAGGTGGAGACGGTGAAGCGAAAGGATTTGGGTCTTCTGCTGTCCATGGTGATACTGGCCTCCGTGGCTACCTGCGGGGTGCTGAATCTGCTGGTGTTTCAGGGCTCGCCCTGGTCATTGGCGGTCATTGGGGCCTGCGTGATCCTGTGGGTGTTCATGATTCCGGTGGTGATTTATACCAGCCTGTCCGTTTACGTCTCTTTGCTGCTTGACGGCGGGGCGGTGGCGCTGTATCTGTATATGCTGACTTTCCTGGCAGGGAGCAGCGAGTGGTTTGTGGGGCTCGGACTGCCCATCACTGTGCTGGTGACGGCGATTGCGGAGACAGTGACCCTGTGCATACGAAAGCTGCCCCGTTCTTTTCTGACAGTGGCGCTTTATCTGTTCACTGCGCTGGGGCTGCTGTGCATGGGGCTGGAGATGCTGATCAGGCGGTATCTGGAAGCCAGGATCTTTTTGACCTGGTCTGCGGTGGTGCTGACCATCTGCATCATACTGGATATTGCCGTGATCACCATGCTGTCCCGCAGGAGGCTTCGGAATGAAGTGCGCAGGAGGCTGCACTTCTAGGCCGGACAATCGGCGCAGGGCAGGACGCGGAAATGAAGCTGGAAACAGCGAAAAAAGAGAACGAATAAGATATAGAGACAAAATCGGAAACAGGGGAAGCGATGGAAGCAGAGAAGAAAGACATAACAGATGTAAATACGAAAGCAGCTGCACCGGAGATGGGAATCGGGGCTGACGAAATGGCGGAGGCTGGAATCGACATCAAAAAGGAGATCGAGGAAGCGGATACGACGGACAAAAGGCGGCAGGGTCTGATGAACCTGATCAGGAGGGTTCACGGCATGGTGGAGAACGCGGACATTGAGAAGCACAGACAGTCCCAGGATCACATCGGAACCATCCTGAGCAACACCAAAACCATTGACTACAGAGAAGTGGATATAGATGGCATGTATGGGGAGTGGGTCAGCGTGAACAGGGCTCATATGAAAAAATATGTGCTCCTGCACTGCCACGGAGGCGGGTATTCCACGGGCAGCAGTCTCTACGCCAGGACATTGACCAGCAAGCTTGCGGAGTCCACTTCCATGGATGTGCTCTGTTTTGACTACCGGCTCGCCCCGGAGCACCCTTATCCGGCTGCGCTGGAGGATGCTATGAGGGCATGGAATTATCTGATGCTTTTGGGGTACGGCGCCCGGGACGTGGTCCTGACGGGGGATTCCGCCGGAGGGAATCTGGCTCTGGCGCTGACCTTGAAGCTAAAGCAGGAGAAGAGACTGCTGCCCAGAGCCCTTGTCCTTATGTCCCCCTGGACGGATCTGACTTCCACGGGCAGATCGTTCCAGACGAAAGCAGAGGTGGATCCTGTGCTGAACAGCGCCTATATCGACAGGATGGTGCAGGCCTATGCAGGAGGCCTGGAGCTGACAGATCCGCTGATCTCTCCGCTGTTTGGGGACTATGAGGGATTTCCGCCTACCTGTATCCAGGTGGGAGAGAACGAGATTCTCTTAAGCGATGCCCTGCGGCTGCACAGGACTTTCGTGGAGAAGAACGTGCCTGTGAAGATGGACATCTATCCGGGGATGTGGCATGTGTTCCAGATGTCTCCCATAAAGGCGGCCAGGGCGGCCATGGACAAAAACGCGGAATTCATTTTTGACGTATGCCGTTAATGGCAGACAGAATGCGGGAGAAAAAAGGATTTTGGCTACGGACGCAGAATAATAACAGTAGAGGAATTAAAAACTGCATCAGAAATGACCCAAAGCGCGTGCAGCTGTAGGAAGAGTGAAAGGATGAAGCCCGGATGCAGGCAGGACGGAGGTGCAAAAGCTGGCATGACAATCAGGGAGAATCTGGAGCAATGGGAAAAGCAGTATCTAAGTCCGTATGCAAGCTACAGTACGGATTCCAAGGGCAGGCTGAAAGCAGAGCCGCACTGCGATGTGCGGCCCGTGTTTCAGCGTGACAGGGACAGAATAGTCCACTGCAAGGCATTCCGCAGGCTAAAGGACAAGACCCAGGTCTTTCTGTCACCGGAGGGGGATCATTACCGCACAAGACTGACCCACACGCTGGAGGTCTCCCAGAATGCCCGTACCATAGCAAAGGCCCTGCGGCTCAACGAGGAGCTGGTGGAGGCCATTGCCCTGGGGCACGACCTGGGGCATACGCCCTTTGGCCACGCGGGGGAGCGGGCCCTGAACCGGATATGCCCTTTTGGGTTTGAGCACAACAAGCAGAGCGTCAGGACAGTGGATCGCCTGGAGAAGAAAGGCCAGGGCCTGAACCTGACCTTTGAAGTGCGGGACGGCATCCTGAACCACCAGACCAGCGGCATGCCCCATACCCTGGAGGGGAAGATCGTGCGGCTTTCGGACAAGATCGCCTATATCCACCACGACATGGACGATGCGGTCAGGGCCGGTATTCTGGAGGAGAGCGATGTGCCAAAAGAGATCCGCGACGTGATCGGCAGCACCCCCAGCAACCGTTTCGATCACTTCATACACGACATTGTGAATACCAGCATGGGGAAGAACGATATATTGATGTCGAAAAAGACCCATGAGGCTATGACGAAAATGCGTGCTTTCATGTTTGAAAATGTGTACGAAAACCCTGTGGCCAAGAGCGAGGAGTCCAAGGCGGAGCGGCTTATGGAGACTCTTTATCAGCATTTCTTCCACCATATCGACAGCCTGCCGGAGGAGTTTTTGAATCTGCTGAACGAGGGGGAGCCGAAAGAGCAGGTGGTGTGCGATTATGTGGGGGCCATGACGGACCGTTATGCCATCGCTGTCTATGACGATATCTACATACCTAAGTCGTGGATGGGCTGAGCCGGCCCTGCTGCAGAGAGATGGAGGGATAGATGTACTATTCGGATGAGATTGTGGAGGAGGTCAGAACCAGGAACGATATCGTGGAGGTGGTCTCGGGATATGTGAGGCTCCAGAAAAAGGGTGGCCGCTATTGGGGGCTGTGCCCTTTCCACAATGAGAAGTCCCCCTCCTTTTCCGTAAATGCGGATATGCAGGTGTACCACTGCTTTGGCTGCGGAGCAGGTGGAAATGTGTACACTTTTGTGATGAACTATGAGAATTACACTTTTCCGGAGGCGGTGCAGATGCTGGCGGAGCGAGCCGGCATAGCGCTTCCGGAAAAGGACGATTCCCAGGAGGCAAGAAGCCGGGAGAACAGGCGCGCAAGGCTCTTGGAGGTCAACAAGGCGGCGGCGAAGTTCTTTTACTACCAGCTGCGCAGCCCCCACGGAGAGATCGGGTATCAGTACTTGAAAAAACGAGAACTCTCCGATGAGACCATGCACCGGTTCGGCTTAGGCTTCGCAGGAAAGAACGGTGCCCATCTGGTGCGGTACCTGAGGGAAAAGGGCTTTGAGGATGAACTGATACAGGAGGCGGGGCTGGCCAGCAATTCCGAGAAATACGGCCTGAACAGCCAGTTCTGGAACCGGGTCATGTATCCCATCCAGGACATCAATAACCGGGTCATCGGCTTCGGCGGCCGGGTGATGGGGGAGGGAGAGCCCAAGTATCTGAATTCCCCGGAGACGCCGGTATTCGACAAACGGCGCAACCTCTACGGTCTCAACTATGCCAGGAGGGCCAGGAGCGGCAACATCATCCTCTGCGAGGGCTACATGGACGTAATCTCCATGCATCAGGCGGGCTTTACCCAGGCGGTGGCCTCCCTGGGAACGGCGTTTACCTCGGAGCAGGCGGCGCTGCTTAGGCGCTATACACAGACAGTGCTGTTAGCCTACGACAGCGACGGCGCAGGAGTAAAGGCGGCGCTTCGGGCCATCGGCATCCTGCGGGAGGCCGGCCTTACCGGCAAGGTGATCAACATGCAGCCTTACAAGGATCCGGACGAATTCATGAAGAACCTGGGAAAGGAAGCTTTTGAGGAACGGATCCGCCAGGCAGAGAACAGTTTCTTTTTTGAGGTGCGCATCCTGCAGGGGCAGTATTCCATGGATGATCCGGAGGAGAAGACAAAGTTCCACAGGGAGATTGCGAAGAAGCTGTGCGAATTCTCCGAGGAGGTGGAACGGGAGAACTATCTCCAGGCCGTGGCTGAGAAATATTTTATCGGCATCGAAAATCTGCGCAGACTGGTGACGCGCTACGCCGCAGACGCCGGCACGGCGAAGCCCCTGGAACGTCCCAAATCCGGGATACAACAGAAGAAAGACCCACAGGAGAACGCCAGGCGTTCCCAGAGGCTTCTGATCACATGGCTTTGCAGCGAGCCAAAGCTCTATGACAGAATCAAAAAATATATTTCTCCGGAGGACTTCACGGTGGAACTCTGCCGAAAGGTGGCAGAGAGGCTGTTTTTGCAGCTGAAAGAGGGCTGTGTAAATCCGGCAGGCATGATCAGCATGTTCGAGGACGGGGAGGAGCAAAAGGAGGCCGCGGGGCTGTTCTCCGCAGTCCTGCCCCGGCTTGAGAGCCAAAAAGAGCGGGAGAAGGCCTTTCATGAGATACTGCTTTCCGTGAAAAAGAACAGCTACGAATATCATATTTCCCGGATGGGCACAGACGTGAATGCCCTGGCCGGGGCCATTGAGGGCAAGAAAGCGCTGGAAGAACTGTCTGGAACGCATATTTCCTTAGATTAAGGTAAAGATATTGGTAACTTTATGCAGCAGGAACCGGCAGGATTTGTACAACCAAAACAAAAAGGGAAAGGACTTCCCGAGGAAGGATGGAAACTTTACAATGGATGAAAACACACGGGCAAAGTTTGACGAGAAAGTAAAAGAACTTCTCAATATGGCCAAAAAGAAGAAGAATGTGCTGGAGTACCAGGAAATCAGCGACTTTTTTGCGGACATGCCTTTGGAAGAGGAGCAGTTTGAGAAGATTCTGGATGTTTTGGAGCAGAACAATGTAGATGTGCTGCGCATCACGGAGGACGAGGCCGATGTGGAGGAGATCATCCTCTCGGAAGAGGACGATGTAGATGTGGAGAATCTGGATCTCTCCATTCCGGACGGAATCAGCCTGGAGGATCCCGTGCGCATGTACTTAAAGGAAATCGGCAAGGTGCCCCTGCTTTCCGCCGACGAGGAGATCGAGCTGGCCAAGCGGATGGAGCTGGGGGACGAGGATGCCAAGAAGCGCCTGGCAGAGGCAAACTTACGTTTGGTAGTGAGCATTGCCAAGCGCTATGTGGGCCGGGGCATGCTTTTCCTGGATCTGATCCAGGAGGGAAATCTGGGGCTGATCAAGGCCGTGGAAAAATTCGACTACAGAAAGGGCTACAAATTTTCCACCTACGCTACCTGGTGGATTCGCCAGGCCATCACCAGGGCCATAGCGGATCAGGCAAGAACCATCCGCATTCCGGTGCATATGGTGGAGACCATCAACAAGCTGATCCGTGTGAGCAGGCAGCTTCTTCAGGAGCTGGGGCGGGAGCCGACCCCTGAGGAGATCGCGGAGGAGATGAACATGCCCACGGACCGAGTGCGGGAGATCTTAAAGATCAGCCAGGAGCCGGTGTCCATGGAGACCCCCATCGGCGAGGAGGAGGACAGCCATCTGGGAGATTTCATTGAGGACGACAAGGTGCCGGTGCCCGCGGACGCGGCTGCGTTCACTTTGCTGAAAGAATCTCTGGGGGAGGTGCTTGGGACTCTCACGGAGCGTGAGCAGAAAGTGCTTCGTCTGCGGTTCGGCCTGGACGATGGCAGGGCCCGCACGCTGGAGGAAGTGGGAAAGGAATTTAATGTGACCAGAGAGCGCATCCGCCAGATTGAGGCGAAGGCGTTGCGCAAGCTGCGCCATCCCAGCCGCAGCAGAAAGCTGAAGGATTACCTGGACTGATGGAGACGAGGGGGCAAAAGGGTACGGTAGCACTTTCTAAGCGCCTTGGGATGCTGGCCGGTATGGTGGCTGCGGGGAGCAGGCTGGCGGACATAGGGTGCGATCACGGCTTCCTTTCCATCTATCTGGTTCAGGCAGGGATTTGCCCGAGAGCCATTGCCATGGACGTGAGGAAAGGACCGCTGGCCGGGGCGGAGCGGCATGTGGAGGAATACGGGCTTTCGGACTACATAACATTGCGCCTGTCGGACGGCCTTTTGGCTTACAGGGCAGGCGAGGCGGACACACTGGTCTGCTCCGGCATGGGAGGCAGACTCATGGAGCGGATCCTGCGGGAGGGCTTGGATAAGGTCAGGCAGATGCGGGAGCTGATCTTGCAGCCCCAGTCGGAACTCCGGCAGTTTCGGGCGTTTCTGCGGGAGACGGGATTTCAGACAGTAAAAGAGGATGCTGTCTGCGAGGATGGGAAGTATTACTTTGCCATAAAGCTAAGACCCGGGGAGGCGGGACAGGAACCGGGGCATGGGGACAGGGCGGCGATTGCGCCGGAATATGACATGTTCGGGGAACTGATGCTAAAGGACAGGCATCCGGTGCTCCTGGCTTATCTTCGCCAGCGCAGGGACTATCTGGAGGGTCTTTCGGCATCCTTGCAGGGGGCAGGCTCAGCCAGGGCCGGCGGGCGGCTGGGAGAGGTGCAGGAAGAACTTGCGCTGACAAAAAAGGCGCTTTCTTATTATGGATAGCTATTACGGACGGCAAAAGGACAGAAAGGAAGGGTGGATATGGTTACGATTACGATTCATGGAGAACAGAAGCAGGTAGAGCAGGGAACCACATACGAGGCCATTGCGGCCCAATACCAGAAAGAGTACGATGGCACCATTGCGCTGGTATCCGCCGATGGCAAGATCAGGGAGCTCTTCAAGAAAGTCACGAAAGACTGCACCATAGAATTCTTTACTCTCAAGGACAGCGTAGGCCATAAATCCTATATCCGCGCCGCCAAGATGCTGTTTTTAAAGAGCGTGAACGATGTGTTCGGAGCTGAGGCGGCCAGGAAAAGCTGCGTGGAATTCTCCATAGGCAGGGGGCTTTACATCAATGCCTGCAAAACCGTGGAGCCCACCGCTGCCAACGCGGAGCGGATTAAGGAAAGAATGGGGCAGCTGGTGGAGGCAAAGACGCCTTTCATGAAGAAATCATATCCCCTGGACGATGCCATAGAGCTCTTCCGGAAAAAAGGCATGGAGGACAAGGTAAAGCTGTTCCGCTTCCGGATGAGTTCCACAGTGAATGTGTATGAAATAGAGGGATATTATGATTACTATTACGGATACATGCTTCCCAATGCCGGGTATGTCAGATGGTATGATGTGATTCCCTATGAGGAGGGCTTCATGCTGGTGCTGCCCTCCGAGTCCGAGCCTACCGCCGTGAGGCCTTTCGAGGAGAGGCGGAAGTTGTTCGATACCATGGAGAGCGCCAAGAGCTGGGGCAGGACAGCGGGCATCGAGACAGTGGGAGACCTGAACGAACAGATCTGCAGCGGCTCTGTCAGCGATCTGATTCTGGTTCAGGAGGCAAAGCAGGAGAGGATGATCGGCGAGATCGCCAGGGAGATCGCCGGCAGGGAGAATGTGAAGTTCGTCATGATCGCAGGCCCCTCCTCCTCGGGCAAGACCAGCTTTTCCCACAGGCTTTCCATCCAGCTTAGGACTCTGGGAAAGGTGCCGCACCCCATTGCCCTGGACAATTACTTTGTCAACAGGGAGCAGACCCCCAGGGACGAGAAAGGGGACTACAACTTCGAATGTCTGGAGGCCATAGACGTAAAGCTGTTCAATGAGAACATGGTGGATCTCCTGGCCGGAAAGCGGGTGGAGCTGCCGGCTTTCAATTTCAAGATTGGGCAGCGGGAGTACCGGGGGGATTACCTGCAGTTAAAAGAGGATGATATTCTTGTAATAGAGGGGATTCACGGCCTCAATGAGAAGATGTCCTATGCCCTGCCGGAGGAGAGCAAGTACAAGATTTACATCAGCGCCCTGACCACGCTGAACATAGATGCCCACAACCGGATTCCCACCACGGACGGCAGGCTGCTGCGCAGGATGGTTCGGGACGCCCGCACCAGAGGCTCCAGCGCCCAGCGGACTATTCAGATGTGGCCCTCCGTGCGCAGGGGCGAGGAGGAGAACATTTTCCCGTTCCAGGAGGAGGCGGACGCCATGTTCAATTCGGCGCTTATCTATGAGCTTGCCATGCTGAAGAACTTTGCGGAGCCGCTGCTGTTCCAGATTCCCAAAGGGGATCCGGAGTACTATGAGGCCAAGCGGCTGCTTAAATTCCTGAATTATTTCCTGGGCGTGCCCAGCGAGAGCCTGCCGAACAACTCCATCTGCAGGGAATTCGTGGGAGGGAGCTGCTTTAATGTGTAAGCTGCCGCGGGCTGAGGGAGTTGCTGTGAAGCAGTCCGGGGCTGTCCAAAAGGCCCGGCCCCGATGTTATTTGTGTTATTTGGTTTTGCAATTTGATTTTGCGCTTGTAATTTCCGGCGCGCGCTATTATAATATTCCTTATGTAGAATCAGCCTTTTGATTCTATATATAATCCCCAAAACGGTGAGTAGGACAAATAATCGCAAGTCCCTGCAGAGTCTGCAGGGACTTGAGGAAAGTCCGGGCTTCACAGGGCAGGATGCCGGATAACGTCCGGTGGAGGCGACTCCAAGGCTAGTGCAACAGAGATATACAGCAGGAAGGCGGACGCAGTCCGACTTCCTGTAATGGTGGAAAGGCAGTGTAAGAGACTACCGTCCGTCCGGTAACGGGCGGAGCCATGTAAACCCCATCCGAAGCAAGACCAGAACGAGGGCCACAGGCTTGCCCGGCCTGCTCTCAGGTAGGTCGCTGGACGCGGCTGGCGACAGCCGTGCTAGATAGATGATTATTCTTGTCCGATCGGACTTGACAGAACCCGGCTTATCGTCCTGCTCACCGCTTTTTGCGCTTTGCCATATTTGAAAAATTTTGAATTTTCTCTTAACTTCCCGAAATCCATTGAAAATATCCCGAAACTATGATAGGATAAGTAAGAATAATAGGCTCGTTTACAGGAGGACTCTGTACAGATGGAACGGTATAAGCAGGAATTTATCGAGTTTATGGTGGACAGCAATGCGCTTAAGTTCGGCTCCTTTACCCTAAAGAGCGGCAGGCAGTCCCCCTTTTTCATGAATGCGGGCTCCTATGTGACAGGGGCGCAGCTAAGGAAGCTGGGCGAATATTATGCCAGGGCCATCCATGAGAATTACGGAGACGATTTCGATATTCTGTTCGGGCCGGCCTATAAGGGCATTCCCTTGAGTGTGGCCGCCGCCATGGCCTACAGCGAGCTCTATGGAAAAGAGGTGCGCTACAGCTCCAACCGCAAGGAGGCCAAGGATCACGGCGAGGCAGGCATCCTTTTGGGAAGCGGCATGAAAGACGGCGACAGGGTAGTGATCATTGAGGACGTGACCACCTCCGGAAAATCCATTGAGGAGACTTTCCCCATCATAAAAGCCCAGGGGAACATAGAGATCAAAGGGCTGATGGTTTCCCTGAACCGCTGCGAAAAAGGCCCTGCCGGAAAGGGCAGCGCCCTGGATGAAATCAGGGAACGTTACGGGATAGAGACGGCTGCCATAGTGACCATGAAAGAGGTGGTGGAGCATCTCTACAACAGGCCGTACAAAGGACAGATTTACATTGACGATGCCGCAAAGGCCGCAATAGACGATTATTACAGGGCATACGGAGCAGAGCAGGCTTAAGTCTGCCGCTGATAGAAGGGAGCGATTATGGGAGAGAAAATATATAAGGTGATGAAAGGCGCAGGCGCCACCAGCATTACCATGGGAGTGGTGGTGCTGGTAGTGGGCATCGTGTCGGGAGTTCTTCTGATTGTCAGCGGGGCGAAGCTGATTGCGGGCAAATCCAAGATCATATTTTAGACGAGGAGCGGCTGGCGGGCATTTCCTAAGAGGGACGGACCTTTTTGGGAATGCCCTTCAGAATTTTTATGAAGAAAAGAAAAGGATTTATTTTTACAGATAAAAAGCATTCGAACCGGGCCGTCATGGCAACGATTCTGGGAGTCATCAGTTTAAGCTCCCTGGGCATCATGGTCTTCCTCTCCTATAGGAACGGGGGGAAAGTGGGAGCAGGCTTCGGAGCAGGAGCCCTGCTTGCCGCGCTCTATTCCACCATCGGGATGATCTTAGGACTGGTGACTGTACAGGAGAAAGAGCGCTACCGGCTTTTTCCCGTGCTTGGGATTGTGCTGAATCTGGCGGCGCTGGTGAGTGTGGGGCTCATCGTGTATGCAGGGGGAAGCATGGGGGGAGGGGCGTTATGATTCGCTGGTTCTGGCGGTCTTGCGCATATAAAGCTCGCATCGGCAAAATAGTGGTTGCACGGAAAGCTATTTTTTAGTAAACTGGAAAAGAGACAAAACTGTGGGAAAGGCCTGGCCAACAGGCGCAGAAAGATCAACAAAAGAAAGCAATGATAAAAGGCTAAGGGCCCAAGGAGGAAAGCAATGGGAGAGACATGTGAGAGGACGGATATGCCCAAAGTGGGCATTGTGATGGGAAGCGATTCAGACATGCCCATCATGGCGAAAGCGGCGGACATACTGGAGGAACTGGGCATAGCATATGAGATGTCCATCATCAGCGCCCACAGGGAGCCGGACGTATTTTTCGAATATGCCAAAGCAGCGGAGGGAAAAGGCTTTAAGGTGATCATAGCAGGAGCCGGTATGGCGGCCCATCTGCCGGGCATGTGCGCGGCCATCTTCCCCATGCCGGTCATCGGAATCCCCATGCACACAGCCTCCCTGGGAGGAAAGGATTCCCTTTATTCTATCGTACAGATGCCGTCAGGCATCCCGGTGGCCACGGTGGCCATAAACGGCGGTGCCAACGCCGGGCTTCTGGCAGCGAAGATTCTGGCCACTTCAGACCCTGCCTTACTGCAGAGGCTGAAAGACTATAGCGCCAGGCAAAAAAGCCAGGTGGAGGCCAAGGATGCCAAGCTGAAAGAGCAAGGGTACAAAGCTTACCTGCAGAATAAATAAAAGGCGGCATTTTTGCCGGAGGGGCAGATGCAAAACTACAAAACAGCATGCGGAACTAATATTAGGAGGAATCAAAGTGGACTATAAAAAGGCGGGAGTGGATATTGAGGCAGGCTATCGGTCCGTGGAACTGATGAAAGCGGACGTAAAGGCAACCATGCGGCCGGAGGTGCTGGGAGGCATCGGCGGCTTTTCGGGCGCGTTCTCCATGGAGGCCATAAAGGGCATGGAGAAGCCCGTGCTGCTGTCCGGTACGGACGGCGTTGGCACAAAGCTGAAGCTGGCATTTCTGATGGATAAGCATGACACCATCGGCATCGACTGCGTGGCCATGTGCGTAAACGATGTGGCCTGCGCCGGCGGCGAGCCGCTGTTTTTCCTGGACTACATCGCCTGCGGCAGGAACGTGCCGGAAAAGATCGCTGCCATCGTAAAGGGAGTGGCGGAGGGCTGCAAACAGGCCGGGGCGGCGCTGATCGGCGGCGAGACGGCGGAGCACCCGGGCATGATGCCAGAGGACGAGTACGACCTGGCGGGCTTTGCGGTAGGCGTGGCGGACGAGAAAAACCTCATCACCGGGGAGCGGATAAAAGAGGGAGACGTTCTTGTAGGCATGGCTTCCTCCGGCGTGCACTCCAATGGATTTTCCCTGGTGAGAAAGGTGTTCGAGATGACCAGGGAGAGCCTGGATACTTATTACGAGGAGCTGGGCGGCACCCTGGGCGGGACGCTGCTTACCCCCACCAAGATATATGTGAAAGCCCTGCGGGCCATTAAGGATGCGGGAGTGGAGATAAAGGGCTGCAGCCATATCACAGGCGGCGGCTTCTATGAGAACATTCCCAGGATGCTGCCCGAGGGCATCCGCGCCCGGGTGGAGAAAGACAGCTACGAAGTGCCGGCCATCTTCCGCCTCCTGGCGAAAAAAGGGAACATTGAGGAGCATATGATGTACAATACCTACAACATGGGCTTAGGCATGGTGCTGGCCGTCTCGCCGGATGACAGCGAGAAGTGCATGGAGGTCATCCGGGCGGCAGGTGAGACGCCCTATGTGATAGGGCAGTGCGTGTCCGGAGAAAAGGGAGTGGACATATGCTTAAAATCGTAGTGTGCGTGTCCGGAGGCGGCACCAATCTGCAGGCCATTCTGGACGCCGTTGAAACAGGAAAGATCACAAACACCCAGGTGCTGGCAGTGATCAGCAACAATAAAGGGGCAAAGGCACTGGAGAGGGCCAAAAGCCACGGGATAGAGGCGGAGGCGCTTTCGCCCAGGCAATATCCCCACAGGGAGGCTTTCAACCAGGCGTTTACGGACAGGCTGAAAGCGCTTTCGCCGGACTTGGTGGTGCTGGCCGGATTCCTGGTGCGGATCCCGCCCCAGACAGTGGAGGCCTTTGACGGCAGGATTATTAATATCCACCCCTCTCTGATCCCCTCTTTTTGCGGCGTGGGCTATTATGGGCTGAAAGTGCATGAAAAGGTGCTGGAGCGGGGCGTGAAAGTCACGGGAGCCACCGTTCACTTTGTCAATGAGGGTATGGACGAGGGTCCCATCATCTCCCAGAAAGCGGTGTACATAGAAGAGGACGATACGCCCGAAAGCTTACAGCAGCGGGTGATGGAGCAGGCGGAGTGGGTATTGCTCCCCCAGGCCATAGACGATATAGCAAATGGAAGAATTCAAATCGTGAACGGAAAGACCAGAAGAAAGACAGAATGATCGTCAGAGCTTGAATGAATGCGGGTGTGGGCATATAAAAGGATGACAGGAAAGAGGTGCGGCATGAGAGTTTTGATAATAGGCGGGGGCGGGCGCGAGCATGCAATCGCCGTCGCGATGCGAAAAAGCAGCAGGCTGGATGCGCTTTACTGCGTTCCGGGCAATGCGGGAATTGCGCAGATCGCGGAGTGCGAGCCGTCGATTGGCGTCATGGAGTTCGACAAGATCGCAGCCTATGCAAAAGACAAAAAGATAGATCTGGTGTTCGTAGCGCCGGATGATCCCCTGGCGGCAGGCCTGGTGGATCACCTGGAGGCGGAGGGCTTCCGGGTATTCGGACCCAGGAAGTGCGCAGCCATCCTGGAGGGCAGCAAGGCTTTTTCCAAGGATCTGATGAAAAAATACCATATCCCCACGGCAGAGTATGAGACCTTTGACGATCCAAAGGAAGCCCTTGCGTATCTGGAGCATGCCTCCATGCCCATTGTCCTGAAAGCGGACGGACTGGCTCTGGGCAAGGGCGTGCTGATCTGCAATACCCTGGAGGAGGCAAAAGCCGGGGTGCGGGAAATCATGCAGGAGAAGCATTTCGGTAAAGCGGGCAATGTAATGGTGGTGGAGGAATTCCTCACGGGCAGGGAAGTGTCCGTGCTGTCTTTCGTGGACGGAAAGGTGGTTAAGACCATGACCTCCGCTCAGGATCACAAGCGGGCCCGGGACGGGGATCAGGGACCGAACACCGGCGGCATGGGATGCTTTTCACCCAGTCCTTTCTATACAAAGGAAGTGGATGAATACTGCCGCAAAAATATCTACCAGCCTACGGTGGACGCCATGGCGGCTGAGGGCAGGGAGTTCAAGGGAGTCATCTTCTTCGGCCTGATTTTGACAAAAGAGGGGCCCAAGGTGCTGGAATACAATGCCAGGTTCGGCGATCCCGAGACCCAGGTGGTGTTGTGCAGAATGAAGAACGACATCCTGGACGTGGTGGACGCTTGCGTTGACGGGACACTGGACAAAATAGAGCTGGAATTCGAGGACAACGCGGCTGTGTGCGTGGTGCTGGCATCGGACGGGTATCCGGTTTCCTATCAAAAGGGATTTGAGATCACGGGGCTGGAACGGTTCACGGGACAAACCGATTACTACTGCTTCCACGCAGGGAGCAAAACGGACGATAAGGGCTGCATCGTGACAAGCGGAGGCCGTGTTCTGGGCGTGACGGCAAAGGCGGACACCCTGGGAGAGGCAAGGAAGAAAGCCTACGAGGCTGCTGAGTGGGTGGACTTTGAAAATAAATACATGCGCCATGACATTGGAAAGGCCATTGACGAGGCATAGAAAAGGTAAAGAAAAGGCATAGAAAAAAGGGAAGTCTGAGAACGGAGGTGTTGAGCATGGCGGGGCTGGGTTCCCTGGACATGTATAATATTCCACAGACATGCAAAGAATGCGGCGGCGTAATGGTCTTCAAGGGAGTGGGAGAGTATCGCTGCGAAGACTGCGGAGCTGTGGACTACGATGATTACGGAAAAGTGAGATGCTATATCGAGGAGCACAAGGGAGCTACGGCGGCACAGATAGAGCAGGCCATAGGAGTGTCCCAGCGCACGGTAAGGCGTCTGCTGAAAGACGGCAGGATAGAGATCACGGAAGGATCCAAAGTATTCCTGCGCTGTGAACTGTGCGGAAAACAACTTCGCTCCGGGCAGTACTGCCCGGAATGCGAGATTAAGGTACACCGCAATCTGGAAGCGAAGCAGAGGGAAATGCTGCATAAATCTACCCAGGGCTTTGGCCTGGAGCAGAAGACGGAAGAGGGTCAGAGGAGATTCGCCAGAGACAATTAAAAGCAAGGAGAAGAAGACACATGAAAAAAACAAAGGAAACGAGAGGAAGACTGCTGGGAGCCATGTTGGCGTTCGTGGTGGCAATCGGCATATTCGCAGTGGGATTCGGCGTGACTTCCATGACCAGCTACGCGGCCGCCCAGGCCAAGGTCAAGGCTCCTAACGGCGCCAAGATCAGGCAGGACGCGGACACATCCAGCACCATGATCGGAGGTGCGGAAAAGGATAAGGTTCTGACTGTCCTGGGCCAGAAGCAGGGGGCGGACGGTTACACCTGGTATCAGGTGCAGGTAAATGACACCACTACAGGTTATGTACGGTCCGACCTTGTGGACGTCACGGGAGAGGTTCCCTCCGGAGGAGAGGGCCAGGGGGAAAGCGGTGGCGAGACACCTCCGCCCGTGGATGTCACCCAGGTGAATCCCATCAGCGGCACGGTATCGGGGGAATCCGTGGAAATTCGGGATACGCCGTCCATGTCCGGACAGGCTGTCGGAACTGTGACAGACGGCACTGTCGTCACTGTCACAGGCTATGTGACGGATGGAGATGGCTCTTTATGGTATCAGGTGAACTATATTTCCGGGGAGACCCAGGTGAACGGCTTCTTGATTTCGGATTCCTGCAAGCCGGCGGGCGAACTGACGCTTCCTGGGCAGGAGCCAACGCCGGAGCCAGAACCGGAACCCGAGCCCGAGCCTGAGCCGCCCAGGTACCAGATAGTAGAAAAGAACGGAAAATGGCTGCTGGTGGACTCTGTGAAGAATCCCGGCCTGGGCCTCCCCATTGACGATCTTTTAGCCGGCGTTGACAACAATGCTCTGAGATACAATGAAAGCCAGGAAACGATAAATCAACAGAAAATCATCATCATTGCGCTGGTGTTTCTGCTGGTGGCTGCGGTAGCGGGTATTGCGTTCCTTGTCTTCAAAATTAGGGAGATGACGGATTCCGCCTATTTTAACGAGGTGGAGAATGAGACCCTGCGCAGGAAGAACGCTTCCGGGGGAGAGGGAAAGCAGAAACCTGCCATGCATACGGTAGGAGCCAGGGAACCGGCGAACAGAAGCGGCGGAATGAGGCCTGCGGGAACCGCCCAGCGCCCTGTCGGCGGGGGAGCCCAGAGGACGCCGTCCTCCACTGCACCGCGCAGTGTGGAGCAGAGAGCGGGCGGTGGCCAGGGGCAGCGGCCGGTGCCCCGCAGCGCAGGCGCGCGTCCGGCAGGCAGCGGCCAGGGGACGCGTCCCGCCGGCGGCGTACAGGGCCAGGGGGCCCGTCCGGCAGGTACCATGCAGGGAGTCCGCGGTGGCAGCATGCAGGGAAGCCGTCCCGCCGGCAGCGCGCAGGGCCAGGGGAGCCGTCCGGCAGGAGCCGTACAGGGAAGCCGTCCTGCCGGCAGCGCACAGGGACAGCGTCCCATGGGCGCTCAGGGGACAAGGAGGGCGGACAGCGCCCAGGCCAGGACGCCCCAGGGGGTGAGGTCTGGCCAGAATCCCCAGAAAGGCCAGCCCAGGAACTTTTTGTCGGATGACGATGAGTTTGAGTTTGAATTCCTGAACTACGATGGGGATGAAGAATAATCTGCGGCAGTCAAGGGACTTGGAGAACAGGGAATATTCCGGATGGATACTCCCTGTTTTCATTTCTAAAAAACCTCTAAAATTTCCCCTCCTTTTGTTGACAGCAGGGGATGTCTGCCTTATGATAAACGAAAGAAACGTAAGGAGGCTTTCATGATTATTGAAATCGATTTCAACAGTGAGGAAGCATTATACCTGCAGCTGTGCAACCAGATCATCATGGGTATAGCCACCTCGCGTTTCCGGGAAGGGGATCCCCTGCCCAGCGTCCGCCAGCTGGCGGATTCTATTGGCATCAATATGCACACGGTAAATAAGGCGTACACTGTCCTGAAGCAGGAGGGGTATGTCAAGGTGGACCGAAGAAGAGGGGCAGTGATCGCCATAGACGCAGATCATATGGAAACCCTTGAGACACTGAAAAAGGAGCTTCAGGTCATTCTGGCCAAGGGAAGCTGTAAGAACATCTCAAAAGAAGAGATTCATGAGTTGATCGAAGAAATCTACGAGGACTATGCATAAGTCGCATTAGACGGAGCCATGGGCTTACAATGGTTCCGGAGGAAAATGATGAGCGGAAAAGAGGAATGGTATGAGTTCACGGTTTACGGACAGGGCGCAGGAGGCGCTGGCCCATGCATCTAAAATCGCCGGCCGCCTTAGGCAGGGCTATGTGGGAACGGAGCACATCCTGGCGGGTTTGCTGAAAGAACAGACAGGCGTGGCGCATAAGGTTCTGACAGACAATCATGTGGAACTGCAGCAGGTTCTGGACATGATTCAGGAGCTGATCGCCTTTGACGGCGGAGTGGGCTTAAAGGAGAGGGGCGGATATTCCCCCAGGGCCAGGAAGATTCTGGAGGAGGCCCACAAGCAGGCGGAGCGGTTCGGCCAGAAAGAGACCGGCACGGAGCATTTGCTGCTTGCTATTATCAGAGAGGGCGAGAACGTGGCATTCCGCCTTTTGAATACTTTGGGAGCCAATATCCAGAAGCTGTACGCGGACACGCTGGTGGCCATCGGACAGGACGGCAATCTCTATAAGGAAGATCTGGGACGGCGCATGTCCGGAAGAGGAGGACGTCCCTCCACCCTGGAACAGTACAGCAGGGATCTCACCGAACTGGCCAGGGAGGGGATGCTTGACCCCTGCATCGGCAGGGAGGATGAAATCCGCCGCCTGGTTCAGATCCTGAGCCGCCGCACCAAGAATAATCCCTGTCTGATCGGAGAGCCGGGAGTGGGAAAGACGGCGGTGGTAGAGGGCCTGGCCCAGCGCATCGTGGAGGGAAAGGTGCCCGCCACGGTACGGGGAAAGCGGCTTCTGACGCTGGATCTCTCCGGAATGGTGGCTGGCAGCAAATACCGGGGGGAATTCGAGGAACGGATCAAGCGGGTTATGCGGGAAGTGATAGAAGACGGAGATGTCATTCTGTTCATGGATGAACTGCATACGCTCATTGGCGCAGGGGGCGCGGAGGGGGCCATTGATGCCTCCAATATCCTAAAGCCTTCCCTTGCCAGAGGCGAGCTGCAGATGATCGGCGCCACCACCATTGTGGAATACCGCAAATATATCGAAAAGGACGCTGCCTTAGAGAGGCGTTTCCAGCCGGTGAACGTGGAGGAGCCCTCCGAGGAGGAGGCCATCCGCATCCTGGAGGGCATCAAGGGAAAATATGAGGAGCACCATAAGGTGGCTATCACCTCCGAGGCCGTGGACGCGGCGGTGCGGCTTTCCAACCGCTATATCAATGACAGGAATCTTCCCGACAAGGCCATCGACCTGATAGATGAGGCGGCGGCCAGCGCCAGGCTTAAGGCCGTGGACATGCCGGAGAAGCAAAAAGACCTGATGGAGCAGATCCGCAAGATGGATCAGCAGATCGAGCGCTCCATCCGCATGGAAGCCTTCTCCCAGGCGGTGGAGATCAAGAACAAGCAGGACGAACTGGTGAAGAAGTTCCAGCGTATGAAGAAACGGGCAGAGAGCCAGGACGGCAACAGGAAATATGCCATAGGGGAGGACGAGATTGCGGCCGTGGTGGCCATGTGGACCAAGATCCCAGTGCAGAAGCTGGCTCAGAAAGAGAGCGACAGGCTGTTAAAGCTGGAGAACATTCTCCACAAGAGGGTCATCGGCCAGGAGGAAGCTGTGGTGGCAGTGGCCAGGGCCATGCGCAGAGGCCGGGTGGGCCTAAAAGACCCCAAGCGCCCCATAGGCTCGTTTCTGTTTTTAGGCCCTACCGGCGTGGGCAAGACGGAACTTTCCAAGGCGCTGGCAGAGGCCATGTTCGGCTCGGAGGACGCCATCATCCGGGTGGACATGTCGGAATACATGGAGGGCCATTCCGTCTCCAAGATGATAGGCTCGCCGCCAGGCTATGTGGGCTTTGACGAGGGCGGCCAGCTTTCGGAAAAAGTAAGGCGCAATCCCTATTCCGTGGTGCTCTTTGACGAGATCGAGAAAGCTCATCCGGATGTGTTCAATATTTTGCTGCAGATCCTGGACGATGGCCATATCACGGATTCCAAGGGCAGAAAGGTAAGCTTCAAGAATACCGTGCTGATCATGACCTCCAACGCGGGGGCCCAGCGCATCGTGGATCCCAAGAATCTGGGCTTTGCGGCGGCAAGCGATGCCAGGCGGGACTATGAGCGCATGAAAACGGGCGTCATGGAAGAGGTGAAGCGCAGCTTTAAGCCGGAGTTTATCAACAGAATTGATGATATAATCGTCTTCCATCAGCTGACCAAGGAGAACATGAAAGACATCGTAAGCCTGCTCTCCGCCAATCTCCACGACAGATGCGAAGCGCAAATGGATATCAGACTGACACTGACAAATGCGCTGAAAGAGCATTTGGTGGAGAAATACTCGGACGCGAAGATGGGGGCAAGGCCCTTAAAGCGCGCCATTCAGTCCGTGGTGGAGGACGCGCTGGCGGAGGAGATCCTCTTAAAGCGGGTACAGCCGGGAGATGCGGTGACGGTGGGATTTCAGAACGGAAAGGTGTGCTTCACCGTGAAGAATGCCTAAAGTGCGGATATTGTTCCGGGTTCCGGCAGGGCATAGGATGCGTGGCTTGAAAAATAGTCAAAAAAAATTATGAAAATCTTGTAGAAAAAGACTGCGGATTATATTATACTAAGAGTATACAGATGTTCGCTGCTCTCTGGGCGGGAGCGGTGACGGAGACTGAATACGATAAAATGCAGGAGGGTTTAGACATGGCAGTGGTGGAGGAGTTGATTCGCAGCGAATCGAATGGCGCTATCAGTTTCGGCAATCATAAGCTGGAGAAAAAAAGTAAGGTGGAGGAGTACCAGCATGCAGGGGATCTGCTTAAGGTAAAGACCTGCAAAGACATCACCAAGCTGGAGAAGAACGGCTCCTTTCTCTATGAGTCCGTACCTGGCACCAGTGTCCTGGAATTTACGGAAAAGGCAGACGGCGTGGAATTTGTGGTAGAGGGGGACGAGGATGTCCAGATCACCATCGGCCTTGCGGATGACACGGCCTATGAGGTGTTCGTGGGAGGAGAGAGCATCGGAGCGATCAAGACGAATTTCGGAGGAAAGCTATCCTTGAGCGTGGAACTGGAGACAGCCGGGGAGGTTCCCGTAAAGGTAGTGCAGATTTAGAGAATGGCAAAGGCAAAGACATCGACTGTTTTTTTCTGCAGCAGCTGTGGGTACGAGTCCGCGAAATGGATGGGGCAGTGCCCGGGCTGCAAGGAGTGGAATACTTTTGTGGAGGGGCCTGGAAACAGGCCTCTTTCCGGGGGCGGCTTTGCAGCGTCTGGCGACAGGCTGCGCAGGGCCGTCCCTACTGTGCTGTCCCAGGTGCGGGTCCGGGAAGAGGACAGGCTGGTCACCGGGATAGGGGAGCTGGACAGAGTCCTGGGGGGCGGCATCGTCCAGGGATCTTTGACGCTGGTGGGCGGCGACCCGGGCATCGGGAAGTCCACACTGCTTTTGCAGGTATGCCGCAATCTGGCAGCCCAGGGCAGGAGCGTGCTCTATATCTCCGGGGAAGAATCCCTTGTCCAGATTAAGATGCGGGCGGACAGAATCGGCGACTTCTCGGACAAGATGTTATTGCTGTGCGAGACGAATCTGGAGGAGATCGCGGAAATCATCCGCTCCAGCCGTCCGGAGGCAGTGGTCATCGACTCCATCCAGACAATGTACAATGAGAACGTGTCCGCAGCGCCGGGCTCCGTGTCCCAGGTCCGGGAATCCACGGGCGTCCTGCTGCAGCTGGCAAAGGGACTGGGGGTGTCCGTGCTCATCGTGGGCCATGTGACCAAGGAGGGCACGGTGGCAGGCCCCAGGGTGCTGGAGCATATGGTGGACGCTGTGCTGTATTTCGAGGGGGACGGACATGCCTCCTACCGCATCCTGCGGGGGGTGAAGAACCGCTTCGGCTCCACCAATGAGATCGGCGTCTTTGAGATGCGAAAGGAGGGCCTTGGAGAGGTGCCCAACGCCTCGGAATATATGTTAAACGGCAGGCCGGAGAATGCCAGCGGCTCCGTGGTGGCGGCTACCTGTGAGGGAACCAGGCCATTGCTCATCGAGATTCAGGCCCTGGTGTGCCATAGCAATTTCGGGCTGCCCCGCAGACAGACCACGGGCACGGACTTTAACAGGGTCAACCTCCTGATGGCGGTGCTGGAGAAACGATCCGGAGTTCAGCTTGCGTCCTGCGACGCCTATGTGAACATCACGGGGGGCCTTAAGGTGCTGGAGCCGGCCATGGATCTGGGCATCGTCATCGCCATCCTGTCCAGCTTCCACAACCGGTCCCTGAACCCGAAGCTGGTGGCTTTCGGCGAGGTGGGGCTAAGCGGCGAGGTCAGAGGGGTCTCCATGGCAAAGCAGCGGGTGGCCGAGGCGGAGAAGCTGGGATTTGAGATCTGCATCCTGCCTGCGGTATCCATGGAGGAGTGCGGCAGAACTGCCGGAATGAAGCTGGTGGGCGTAAAAACCGTGCAGGATGTGATAGACAGGCTTTTTGGCTGAATTTTTTAAAAAAAGGTATTGCCTAGGGATAAGGTCTTGTGGTATAATAACTTTTGTCGGCGGAAATCGACATACAGGGGAATAGTACAATGGTAGTGCGGCGGTCTCCAAAACCGTTGATGGGAGTTCGATCCTCTCTTCCCCTGCTTGGAAAAGGAAGTGTTAATGAATGTCGTTTGAGGCATCGTTGACAGTTCTTTTTTTGTGTCAAAAAGTTTTATGTCAAAGGGAAGCATTGGGACAAGAGGACGAGTTGCGGCGGCAGCACTGGCCGGAGGGAGCAGACTCTGCGGCGCAGGGGCTAGCGGGCCGCGGAAAGGCTTGGGATCGAGATGGATGAGAGAGAACAGCTGGAGAGGGCGCTTGGGGCTTTGAGGAAGTTCGTGCATGACCTGGCAGAACAGGCGGGCCGGGAAGAGGAGGACGCAGAGCGGCTTTGGGAGGGAATCAGGCAGTCGGGCGGACTGCTCCGGGAGCTGGCCTATTATTATGACACCGGGGAGTTTTTATGCAAGTATGAGGTGGCGGGGTATACGCTGGCGGATATTCTGGTGTGGCAAGTAGATCATTTCAAGCTGTACATGGACAGGCCACAGGACATGAACCGGTACAGGCAGCCCAGGCTCCTGCTGGCCTCCTTTGAGACCATGCTGCAGATGGAGAAAGATCCGGAAGTCTTCGCGGAGAAGATGCGCCGGGAGACAGGACAGGACATCCTGTGAGGCGTGTTGTATCCCGTGGAACATGCCAACGGGCCTGAGATCTGCGGCAAATGACAAAAGCACTCACGAAAAATCGCGGGTGCTTTCATCATAAAAGGGGAATTCGTATATTATCATACCTGAAATATTCCCGGATGTCAACTGTTTTTCTGACATTTGTAATAAAAGTTGACGGGTTTTCAACACTTGAATAAAGAAAAAATCGCTACAGGCCGCATAAAGCCTGTGTTTTTTTGTCAAATTTTGTAAATTTAATGTTGCATGTGTTGCATGTCTATGATATAATGGAGTTGGAGGGT
>CATKYJ010000037.1 GCA_949840885.1 uncultured Acetatifactor sp. | reverse complement strand
GCCACTGAGCCACGCCATCTTCCTCGTTGGATAAAATAATATCCGTAGCATATTTTTTTAAATCATCATGGGCATTTTCTACCGCATAACTTTCATCAGCCAGTTCAAACATATCTACATCATTTTTCCGTCTCCAAAAGCAACTACTTTTTCACATCCCAACAATACCTTTAATTGTCTTATATATTCTGTTCATTCCCGTTGCATCAAATTAGCGTTTACATATTTCAAAAGACTCATAATGTAAAACCGATTTTCCTTTGTGCGGGCCAAGGACAATCACGCCAGTGGCCGCTGTCTTGCTCCACTTTTCCTGCCAACAGGTCTGTGGCGGCATCCGCAATATAACCCAGGTAACTTCCAGCGGAGCTGTCACCACACAACATTTTCCACATCAGACCGCCAAAAAGATACGACTGGGCAAATTCATGCCAGCTATGCAGTTCTTCCACAACCTTTTGAGAAAGATCCCAAAGAATACCAACAGCCTCACTTTCCGTGAGCCAGCCTAAATAGAATCCCCAGCGTGTCAGCATTGCCGCCCGGCCAATATCCCATCCGGCCATAAAGCCAGGGGCATAGCGGCTTTTATACCGTTGCGCAAATCTCCACGCCCGTCTGGTAGACTCACGAGCATCCTCGTCCATGGTTTCATCCATCAATTCCTCTGGTGAAGCTGCCTCACTATAAAGTTGATACCGCAGGATATAGCCCTCTTTCGCCAGATAACGAATCATGTCCAGCAGATCACTGCGACCGTCTATCCCCCAGGAACGGCGTACAAGAGACACGATTTTCTGCTCCATGACAGGAATATGTTCCTCCACATCCATACGCTCCAGATTGTGGTTGTTAAGCGTTGACAAAATACCGGACAGTAGGATGCCAAAACGTTCCCATTTTACATCGTCTTTTTGATATGGGATCGCTTCCGGTTCAGGCATGGCCTCAAGCCGGGCAATTGTTTCTTCCAAAGCAGTGTAGAGATTTTCTTCCAGTTCCAGATTGAACGGAAGTTCTTCCTCATCGTCTGCGTCCTCCATTTCCAGCGTTTCCAACGCCGCCGCAAGTATGCCCATATCTTCTCCGAAAAACTGTCCCATCAAGTTTCCGGCAGCAGATGAAGTTGCCTCAGCCACTTTATCATTTACCATCTGCCGCAGCAATTCCTCATTGGCAGCTATTTGCTCCATACTATCCGGCCCGAACATTTGCCCTAGAATTTCTACTTGACGCCCTGTATTGGCGGCAATCTGTTCTTCAACTTCAGCGGCAGATACAGAGGCACTTTTTTCAGAGCCGGGAATCTCAATTTCATTGATTCGTTTCTCACTTTTTTCAATGGCCTTTTTCATAGAATCGGATGCCTGCTCACTGGCTTGTTGTGCCCGTTTCCTAATCTCGTTTATATCAAACATTCTCAGTCCTCCTTGTCTGGGGGAGCGGATGCCATGCTGGAGGTTTTTTGTGGCGCATATATATCTTTTTGTCACGCTCCAATTTCTCCAAAAGGCATCTCTGCCTCACTTTGTTGCAAACCGATTCATAAAGAAGTCGGTAAAAGCGGCCAACTCATCATCCTGCGCCACATAAACATACAGCTTTTCATCGTCCAGCCAGTCATAGGCATTGATGCCGATATACCCCTTTTTGTCCGGGTAAATGATAAAGGCATCCGTAGGATACTTATTCCGATAGGCCCTCAAAATCTCAGAACGGCGATAACAGGTCGGATCACCACAACCAGAAAGGTCGGGGACAGTGGGTACGACCACGATCGTCTGGCTATCCTCATTCCAGCCGACGATCAAGTTTCCGATTTTTGCTTTACTGCCATGAACAAATCCATAATTGAAACGGCTCACATCTTCGGTATATCCAAAGATCAGTCTGTAATCATCCCCATTCTCTACGACCTGGTTAAACAGCAGGCGCATTTTCTTTGCATTCGCGTTGCTCTTTTCCATGTCAATTTCGGGTCCCTTAAACAGCTTGCTGAAAAATCCCATCATCTTTTTCCTCCATAATTTTTAATATTGACTCCACATAGAAAATAAATCCAAATAGCAAAGTTTGTTTTTATTTTTGGCGAAGTAAAGTCCGCCTGAATATAACGTCGAAACATATATTCGTACGGACTTGTTTATTCCTGTTTTTCATAGCGTGGACGCCGTTTTTAATTTCTCCAAAGCATCTACCATTGCATTAAGCTGAAATTCCATCGTCTCCTCCGCCGCTTCGGGAACAAAGAAAGGGAGGGTATCCGGGATAGCTTTGCGTATCACCATTGCTGTCAGACTTAAATTCGTAAATAGATTGATCTTCGCCGTATCTGCCTTTATCCCAAAGTTTTCTAAAATCTCTCCAAAAAGCCGCCGTTGTTTCTTGCGGAATACCTGATAGCTTTCCTTTGAGAGGCTTTTGAAAAGAAGCTTTTGTTCTTCGATCGTTAAAATTGCAATTCCGTTTTTATCCCCATGACAGCAGGCATATAGAAATTGTCTCACTGCGTCACGCCAGCTTAACGCAGGGTCAGCCATTAGCTTTTGCACATACTCAATGATTATAGGCTGTTGCAAATACAGTGTTTCAACGACCAAATCTTCTTTTGTTGAGAAAAAAGAATAGAAGAATGTCCTTGAGATACCGACTTTTTTATATATTTGCTCCACGGTAGTATGTTGTATGCCTTGTTTTGCCATCAGTTCAAGCCCAACTGTAATAAGTGCATTTCTGATGCGCTCTTTATCTTCCTCAGAATAAGCTACCTTTGGCACTCTGTCACCCCCTTATGCAAAATAAAAACAAATTAATAATTTTGGTTTTATTTTAGCATACCCAAAGGGATAATACAAGAGTGAAATTCTATAAGATCGATATTTACAAACAAACTGTAGTGCACTGAGCACAGCTTAATGAGCGAGACAGGTAAGGGAAATGAATCCACAGACAAGCATCGGTTCCAAATCGGCAGCTATATCCGCAATTCCCTAGCGTTCAATGCTCTCAAGCGCATTCACGGTCAAAAGGCTTGTTTCCACATTCAGCTTCCGCAGCTTGTGCACCATTTCTTTGGACTCATCCGACCTATTGCGAATCTCTTCCGCCACCTTAGACGTATGGGATGCCGTTTCTGCAAAGAAATGACCGGTCATCCGGATTTGTTCATTGACTTGCTGCAATTCGCCGATCACCTCGCCGCTGTGCTTAAGAACCGTATGACACTGTACCTGAATATTGTGAATATTCTGTACAATTTCGCCAAACAGCCGGTTGGCGTCAATCACCTGCTGCCGCCCGGTTTCTACCTGCTTCAAACTGACTTCAGACCGCTCAATCATATCAAAGGTATCCGCTTTCATCCCCTGTAACACCCCTTCTATATCGGAAACTGTCTTCGCTGCTGCTTCCGACAAATCTTTTATATTGACGGCCGCCACGGAAAACACTTTGCCCTGAACACCGGCGTGCCCCGCCTCAATGGAGATATTGTGTGAAAGAGTAGTCGTTTGCGTGAATATGTCCTCAATGCTTTTTAACATTCCCTCAATCTGCTCACAGCGCAGATTAAGCTGGCTGGCCAGTTCATTGGCCTTTTGTGTGGAGAAGAAAGTTTCTTCCATCTCCTGCATCGTTTGCTGCATGTTCTGTGCGCTTTCCATGGACAGACCGCTTGTTTTTTCCATATTCTGCAGGACAATTTTTATAATGTTATCGATGTTGCCCACCGAGGTATCAATGGTCTGCATATATTCGTCGCAGGTATGCATCAATTGCATCTGCTGCTGCATCTGAGCAGAGAGCACATTCAAATCTCTGATGACGCTTTCCAGAACGATTGAAAAATCCGTAATCTCCCCATTCACCTCACCCGTGGAGTTATGGATTTTCTCAATCACTGTATTCAATGTATTTTTTAACAGAACGGTATTGTCGTCCTTCAGGGCTTCCTTCTCCACTTCCCGCCTGTCCATCAAGCGAATAAACGGCAGATAAATCAGAATGCCTGCAGCAATATTGATGATCTGGAGGATGCTGCCGGACAGGTGCCCGCCGGTTGCCAGATATCCGCTGATCAAAGGCGGCATCGCCCAATGCACCTCCGTTACAACCCGGGCAACCAGACCGAGAGACATCGCACTCCATGAAACCAGCGTTATCGTGAGCGGCGTGAGCAAAAAAGGAATCAGCAAAATGGGGTTCAGGATTACAGGAAAGCCGAACAACATAATTTCATTCATGTTGAAGAGTGCGAATACACCGCCCATTTTGGCGATGCTGCGCATATACCGGCTCCTGGCAATAATCAACACTGCGATGATGATGCACAGCGATGTGCCTGCTCCCCCCATAAATACAAAAGTATCCAGAAAGCCCTTGCTGATAATGTCAAGCTGTTCGTTAAAAGCATCATGATTCAAGGCATATTGGCTGGTATTATGGATGAGATTCTCGCCGAAAGCACTGACCATGATGCTATCCATCACATTTCCTCCATGAATACCAAAGAACCAGAAAATATGAATGCCGAATACCAGTAACAAGGTACCGCCCAGTCCGCCTCCATCGGCCGCTGAAAAAAGAAGCGACAGAGCAGTATAAATCCACTCGTCAACCCCTTTGCCGGAGGTCATCAATATGATGCCGTTTGTGAGGGCAATACAGAAAATGGACAGCGTGACGGGGAAAAGAGCCTCAAACATTTGCCGCACCTCCTCCGCCGTATCCTCCGAGATATTGATTTTAAGTCTGGAAAATGCATGGTACAGCTCGGTGGCCAGAATCGCGATTAAAATAGCTCCGAAGAGCCCGCTGGAACCCAATTGGCTCAGCGAGATACCGCCATCCGAGGTTGTAACGCAAATGGTCAGATAGGCGGATACACTTGTGAGGGCTGAGAGCGTACCGTTCAGTTTATAGGTATTACCGAGATAATAGCCCAAAGTCCATGCAATCAAAATCGCCATGATGGCTGTGCTGCCCAGCCAAATCGCGCCATTTACCGCCCGGATCACCTGTCCAGCCGGGGTGGACAGACCCGCCTGCACTATGTCAATGGGCATATTGTTGATCAACGATGCTATAGAACCCAGGATGATTACCGGCAGCGTGATGGTAAACGCTTTTTTAATAGAGATGATATAGCGGTTTTGGAATAGCCTGTCGGCTGCCTGCAAAATGTTTTCCATGGTCATTCCTCCTAATAGATATGTACATTTAATACGAATTGTAGCATAAAATGTCTCAAATTACATCAAAAACAGTTTCTTTTTTTAATATGCATCTTAAATGTATTACCATGCCAATCATACAAATCATTTGATCAGTTGTTTTAAGTCATAATCAACCCCCATGGAAGCAGCAAACTCCTATGGGGGGAAAATTACAACTCTTCTTCTCTTTTGTCCTTAATAACATCCGTTCCCTTTCGCCTTTACTTGTGGTATGGTTCTCCATAATAACCTTAAGTGCGAAAAATGTCATAGTATTATAACAGGCAGAACACGGAAATGCTCTGCCCGATATACTTACAAATACATAGAAGCACATTCAACAGTTTCAATAAATCCGTACCCGAATCTCCCTCTTTCCCAAGGCAGACTGTGATACTTTGATAACGTCTGATAAACGGCCATCTTCATTTAAAAGTATTATTAATTTTGTCAACATTTCCTCACCTTTTTTCACATTCTCCTGGTCTCTCATCAACAACGTCATATACTCATGCCCTCATTCCCTGTTTTTCTTGGCTTCCTGCACAGCTTCTTCCAACGCCTCCGCTCCCTTGTTCCGGTATTCCTTTTTCAGCACATACAGGCCGTCCTGAGGCCGGTTCCAGCTTCTCCCTCAGTTCTTCCCGCCAGGCCAGATAAGTGAAGTAGTGAAGTCCCCTCCGTATCTTTATTTCAGCGCCTCCAAAACTACCTATGGGCCTTAAATAACAGCATAGGCTCGTCGCCCTGCTGCTTCTTCCGATATGTCCATGCCCGCCTTGCGGAGGCGGCCAGATCTATCACAAACACAATGCTGAATATAACCGTTATAGCAATCTTCATCTCCATGGGAATCCGGCTGATCACATGCTCCACCACAGGCTGTGCAAAACGAAATACCACAATTGCCCCAAATCCGAACAACACGGCGTTTCTCAGGCAGACTCTGCCCTTGATATTAAAGCGCATATGAGAATAGTCCCACCATTTGGAATGAAACAATCTTTCCAGGATTCCCCCCACGATATACTCCACTACCGAACAAAATATCACGCCGAACACAAACAGACCCACATAAGAATCTTTTAAGCCGCTCAAGGCCACAGCTCCCGCCGCCATCCCCACACCGTATATAGGGCAGAACGGCATATGTAAAAATCCCCTGTTCTGAAACTCCCCCGCCTCAATCCGCATATCAATGCATTCTACCAGCCAACCCGCAAATCCCCAGAAAAAAAATATCAAAAACACTTCATAAAAATTATATACCAATTTTTCTTTTGCCCTCCCAGCTTATGTTTCTTAGATTGTATTTTTATTCTATCATATTCTGTGCTGAGAGGCCACTATATTTTTCAGAGCCTTTCGGATAACACGTATTTGGGGGAAAGGCGTTACGAGCTGCTTATGGTATGACGCCGGGGCCATACCGCATAAATGGACAGATTGTGCAGCCCTCTTTAGACATAAAAGGCGTACCTTATTCGCAAAATTAAGGTACGCCTTTTCTTATATGCATTTTTCTATTATGCGTTGGAATAAGTATCAGCAATATTTAATAGCCAAAATCTCGCATTCCCCTTGACAAGAGCTTTATAAACATATACCAGGATATCATCCCTCTGTCATGCATGCCTGCTTGCACAAAGGTAATCTTCAAGATAGGCTCCAAAGAAATCCATGTTGCCATCCAGCATAGCCAGGCTGCATATGATTTCAGCCCCGTGTCTCTCCATGTACCTTGCAATGCTCTTTTTGATTCTAACTATACTCATAATTTTTTCCTCCTTTTTTCCTGCTGCCTCTGTTTCATTGTTACAACTATATTCTAGCTGTAAACAGGCCTTTCGGAAAGGAACATTGTTGACTTGATTTAAGTCGATATTGACTTTTAAAACATCCTACGGTATAGTGAAAGAACCATCCCCAATGCGGCATCGCCGACAATATCACACAGGAGGCCGAATCCTCATGCAGCATCCCTACCATAAGACAATCCGCTCCCTAAGCCCCATGGGAATCCTGATACGGTTCGCCACCACGCCCGGCGGCTATTTTCCGCTGCACTGGCACGAGGAGCTGGAACTCCTTTATCCCCTGAACGGAGAAATCAGCCTCCGCCTTGCAGGGGAAAACCATCTGATTTCCGAACGCACCCTAGCCGTAATTGACCCCTGTCAGGTACACAGCACCTACTGCCAGAACAAAGCATCCATGTTCCTGAACATCCATTTATCCAAAAAGCTGTTGGAAAATTATCTTCCGGATGTGTCGCTGCGCCAGCTTCGTTGTCTCCCCGACTGCACCGATGAATCCCTGCATCCCGAATACCGGGAGCTCTGCGTCTTTGCGGAAAGACTGGTGCTTCTTTATATGAAAGACACTCCCGTCTTTATGATGGAGGCTGAGGGAATCGTCCTGCAGCTGCTGGCCCATCTTTTCCGCAGTTTTTCCGTAACCACGGCGAATCTATCCGCGCCTGTGGACATCTTGACTATGGAGCGGATACGAACTGTCATCACCTACACGGAGTCACACTTCCGGGAGGCCGTCTCCTTGGGGGACGCCGCCGGACAGCTTGGCCTGGGAAAGGAGTCTTTCTGTCGGTTCATCAAAAAGAATATGGGAATGTCCTATCTGAATTACTTGAACGAAGTGCGCCTTTCCCATGTGTATAAGGATCTCCTGGACAGCGATGCCCCTGTGGGGGAAATCATGGAGGCAAACGGATTCACGAACCAAAAGCTGTTTAACAGGGCTTTCAAAGAGCTGTACGGACAGACGCCCTCCTCTGTCCGGCGGGGACAGGCAAAGACATAGTCTACTGCCTTTCCTGCCGCAAGATAAATTTCCCTTTTTTGTTTACAAAAAGAATCATAGTCTCCGGTGAGCCAATACTGCAATTCCGCTTCGCGCTCTTCCCACAGATAATCGTTTCCACAGCCCATAAGCTTTTCCTTTCTCGCATAGCAGGTGCTTCTCTATGTGCCAATGGCCATAATGTAGACCTGGCATGGATTCGCCTCATCCCAAAGCGTAGGGAAGACCTCCAATTCCCGGAACCCCAATGAAACGTAGAACCTGTTGGTGTCATCGTAAATGTCATATCGGCCCATCTGGACAGTCTTGACCTGGATAAAAGAATATCCCATCTGCCTGGCTTTTTCTCTTGCCTGCTCGAAGAGTCTCCGGCCAATGCCCTGCCTGTGGCATTCCCTTGCCACGCCCATGACCGCCACTTCCACAGTATGCCGCCCGGTTTCTTTCAGATAGAGGAATCCCACAGGCCTCTCGCCATCAAATGCACAGAAGAAAGGCGTCCCTCTGCTGCCGGCAATGTATTCCTCCCGGGCCTGGGGGATGCCGAACCAGTCCGGGAGCGATTCCAAGAGAATCCTTGCAATGTGTTCTCTTTCCGCATCACTGTCAATCTGCTTTATCTGCATCATATCCTCCCTGGCTCCACAGCCTTATCTGACGGCTTTATCATCACATAATTTGTAAGCGAAATCCCCTGCCGCACTACCTGCTGCTCTTTCACCACCTTATACCCCCTTTTTTAAAAAACAGTCTTGCCGTTAAACCCTGAATCCTGCCATCGCTTGCTCCTATTATACATAGTGTTACAGTGAATTACAAGAAAAACTATAGGGGAGCAGCCTCTCCCGGATTCTCCCACTTTCGGGAAGCGACAGACAGATTGCTATTGCCGGATAAATATGATAGAATAACCCCAGTGAACACCATAGAATGTAAAGGAGAAAAGCGTATGGAAAAATTGATGTACATGATGATGATCGAGAAAAGCAAGACCTATAATAAAATGACAAAACAGGTAGTTATGGAACACGTTGAGAACATAAGAAAGCTGGACGATGAAGGAAAGCTGGAAATCTGCGGTGTCTTTAAAGGCTATCCGGGAATGGCAGGTATGTATATCCTAAAAACAGAGAGCCGTGAAGAAGCGGAAGATATTTGCAAATCGGAGCCGCTGGTTATGGGAGGATATGCAACCTACAAATTAGTCGGTTTACAAATTGCAAACCGGGAAAATAATTACTTGCTGTAATTGAGGAAATCTCCTCCCTGGCTCCCGCATCAAAGCTTCATCCCTTTCCTGTTCTTAAGTGGGCAAAACCGTGATGATTCCCGTATCCCCGTCTACCCGGATGCGGTCGCCGGTCTTGAGGTATTCCGTGATGTGTTCTATGCCCACCACGGCAGGTTTCTTCAGTTCCCGGGATATGATCGCCGTGTGGGACAAGAGGGAACCTTTCTCCGAGACGATGGCTTTTGCCGGTGCAATCAGGAACACCCATCCCGGGTCTGTCATTTTTGTGACGAGAATTTTTCCCTTTGTGTCAAGGAGCGGCGAAGGGTTCTCAATCAGGAGCACTTCTCCCTCCGCGATGCCCGGGGAACAGGCTGTACCGGTGTAGACGCTTTCTGCGGCATCATGGCGTATTCTGCGGTTTCCCCGCGGATGCTTATCGATTACTTTTCCGGAGAATACCAGCCTGGAGTAGGGCGGGAGTTCCGCGTAGCCATCATACTCCTTTTTCCGCCCTGCGATGATTCCGTTCAGATCCAGAGCTGCATCCGATTCCGCCGCTTCAAGCTCCTCACAGTAGAGCCAGAAGACATCGAAAGGGTCTGGAATCCGCTTTTGCCGATATAGGTTTTCTCCCATCTGCAGCACAAGGGAACGCATCATGCCGTAGAGTCGTCCGCGGTGAAGCCGTGATTTCTCCCGGTTTCGGATGCCTATGGCAGCCCTTTTTGCATAGAAAGCTGAAAGGCCTCTGAGAGGTATCTGGGATGTCTCTTTTTCCGGACAGGCTCCGGCCTTAGTTAATGCCATCACTGTTGCCGATGCTTCCGGTATATCTAATGTATCTGCATTGACTCTGGCAGAAACGGTGCTGTCCGCATCGGATAGGATTTCAGCATACTGTAGAATGCATCGAATAAGCAGCACCGGATCCGTGCGAAACGTCCTGCTCTCCAGCTTCAGCTCCTCCACGTTCCGGTCGCCGAAATCCCGGATATAATCCTGTAACGCCTGGGAAAAGCTGTCTTTGCTTTGCGCGATATATTCAAAGTACGTTTCATTGCTTTTGATTAGTCGTAATTCCGTTAATCTGTTTTCGTCTCGTGCACGGAGTGCCAGTTTTTGCAGCTGTTCAATGGGACGCATGCTTTCCAGTTTTTGAACGCCGGAGATTGCCCGGTTTGCGGCCAGCTCATAATCCGGGACATGCTTTGCTTTCAGGCGGGATTTCAGGAGCCCTGTGAAAAGGAAGCCGTACATATCGTTGACCAGTGTGATGTCCCAGCGCTCCACTGTCATGTCTTTCAGTTCATGATAGTGCTTCAGCAGAATCCGGTTATCCTCCGTATCCGTCTCCAGGGCTTCGAACCGTTGGATGATTTTCTGAAAATACAAATCCAGCCTGTCCATCTCTTTGGGACAGGTCAGCAGAAAACGGACGAAAGACCATGCCACTTTCAGCCGGGTGCTCCTGCGGATATTGCCCTGTCTGCCGGAATCTGCAGCGAAATGTGCGGATGACACCTTTTTGTCCCTGACACCCATCATTTCCTGCCAGATTGGAATCAGGCGGGTGCTGAACGGCAGAAAGAGGAGTACATCGTACCAGTTGCTGATGCGATAGTATACTCTACCGTTTGCCATGTCCACCATATGCCTCAGATTGTCATCTATCCGGGCCACGGTCTCAGGCTCGCCGGTCAGATGGCGCAGCAGGCTCCTGAATACCTGATGGTAGGCATCCCGGATAAAGCTCTGGGTCAGGGGCAGCGTGATGCCGGGATAGCTTTCCACGATATTGCTGTTGTCCAGGATGACGGCAGGATCCGTCCTGTCGATGGATGTGATGGGGCGCGCCTGGAGATAATATACTTTCCCGTTTCGAATGGCAAATTCTATGTCGAAATCTTGCTCCAAATCCATATCAAAATCCCTGCTCAAATCCTTGCCGAGCCCCCTGCCCACATCCTTATGGAAGCTCCTGCCGGATTCCTCGCGAGACTTCCGGTTAAGCAATTCCTTTATCCTCTGGGACGATATAATCAGATTCTCTATCTCTCCCTCTGCCAAAAGCGGCGATGCGCCGGTTTGTTCGTAATAGCAGCTTTTGTCGGAAAGATTGTAATAGTAAGTGGTGGCATCTGTCCTGTCCTCCACCACCTGGTCGCCGGAGCCCTTTCCGCAGACGATCACGGATTCGTTCAGGATTCCCTGCGGGTTGGCAGTAAACAGGATACCAGAGACATCCGGTTCCATCATCTCCTGTATGATGACGTGCATTTGCAGGGCGGCGGGATTGATGCCATGGATCTGGCAGTAGGCGATATGTTCCGGGCGCTCCCCTGAGTCCAGGACTTCCCGGATGCGCGTGCAGACTTCTCCCCGAGGCACACGCAGGAAAGTACAAAACTGTCCCGCGAAAGACCGGCTGTGGGAATCCTCCAGGGACGCGCAGGAGCGGACAGAGAAAGACGTGGTATCCGGAAAGCTTGCCGCCAGACAGTCAAGCACTTCCTCCTCCCGGAAAGACTTATCCACACAGAAAAAAGGCGGCACCGGAAAACCTGCCTCCTGGAGCCGGAAGAGGTTTCGGGCTTTGGAACCAAGGTCTGTTGTCATGTGATTTTGCAGGGAAATGATCATGTGGGCCTCCGTTATCATAATATATGCCTCGGAATCCTGAATCCGCGATTCATGGAGCCTGTTGAAGACAGCCTTCCCTAATCCTCCCAAGATTCCGGAAGCCTATCCATTTGACCCGCACAGGTTGAAACCTATTTTTACTGCCTGGCTGTAAAGTTTTCCATAAAGCTCACAGGCTATCCGTTATTAGGAGCCAATTCCTCAGAAAGCACTTCCTTAGACACCGCCTCCTTATGAAGCGCCTCATATGGCTCCGAATATCAGATAGACCGGTATCGTCAGCAGCATCAGGGATTCCTGGATGTAGGTGTATCTTTCCACCTTATCCACGATGGCAAACCGAGTGGGGTCTTTCATGAACTGTATGAATTTCACGGTCATCCAGGTCACGTCTGTCAAAAGGGCCAGCACCGTAAGCTTGTTCAGATTCCACACCAGGAGAAAATTCGTGATGATGTCCACCCAGGTGATGATCAGGATGAAGCGCGTGGCCTTTTTGTAGCCGAACAGCTTGGAGTAGGTGACATACTCCGTCTCGTCCCTGGGCGCACGTATCTTTCTGGAGATTTCCCAGATCAGCGCAGGGAAATACAGCGTCCATGCAGCCAGGAAATTCACCCATGTAAACTGGGGCAAATCGTACTTCAAGCAGGTGAACGAGATGATGTAGATGTTCATGATCATCTGCACCGGATTGTGGGTGACAAGGGCCAGCGGCAGGCTTTTCTGAATCTTTTTCTTGCTGAAGAACCAGAGGGACATCAGCGTTCCGTAGATGTAGAGGAAAAGGAAGAAGCCGAAGTTATTCATGAAAAACAGGTTCAGCAGAACCGTGACTCCAATCAGGATGGACACAAAAATCGCCAGATCCTTTTTATGTACTCTCCCGGATGGGAGAGGTCTATGGGCAAACAGGCGGCTGTCCAGCTCGTAGTCCTTGAAGTCGTCCGCAATCCGCAGCCACAGCAAAAAGCTAAAAACGGTAAAGCCGCCGATCAGCTCCTGCGCGCCCAGCCTGAAATCTCTGATACCGGCGTTCAGCAGGATGATGAAGTGTATTTCCCCGAAGATGATCAGTCCAAGGGCAAATCTCGGCAGGATTGGGTACATTTCCTTGAAATAGATGGAAAGTCGTCTGCACATGGTGTCGTCTGTTCCTTTCTGGACTTCATTTATTGGAGATTCTATTTATTTCCAAGAACGCATGTCTATTTCCCCCTCACTTATGGTATGGTTCTCCATGTATGATCCGGAACCCCCGGTAAATCTGCTCCACCAGTATCACTCGCATGAGCTGGTGGGGAAATGTCATGTCCGAAAAGCTTAAGGCCATGTCCGCCCGCCTGCGCAGGGACTCATGCAGGCCCAGGGAGCCGCCGATGACGAACACGATATGGCTGGTTCCTCTTACCGTCAGGCCCTCCATCCACCGGGCGAACCCCTCTGATGTCAAGCGCTTCCCCTCTATCTCCAAAGCGCAGACAAAGGCGTCCTCCCGGATTTTCTCCAGGAGACGCCTTGCCTCTTTTTCCTTGATCTGTTCCTCCAGGGCCTCACCGGCCCCATCGGGTGTTTTTTCGTCTGCTACTTCCAGGAATTCCAGCCTACAGTATCTGCTCAGCCGTTTCTCATATTCCGAAATAGCGTCCCTATAGAACTTTTCCTTTATCCTGCCCACACATGCAATGCTGATCTTCAACCTTACCTCCATGCCGTCGCAAAGAGAACGGACGTTCAATCGTCTTCTCTCCCAAAAACCATGTCATATACGGAATCATCGATGAATTTCTCCAGAAAGCCCTGATCCAGATTCACAAACTGATAATTCAATTTTGCTTTGATGCAGGCAAAACGCTTGAAATACAAAGCTTCCTCGGACTCGCCGGCCATGCCGATTTCGCGATCCAACTCCTGTGCATGAAGATTCTCCCTGCTCCATGTCAGCATGGCATCCCGCAGGGAATTCTCAGACTCTGCCTTTTTTTCAAAAATTCTGGCGTTTTTCAGAGACACCATGCCCGCAACCAAAAACAAAAGGAATACCGCGGCCATCACGCCGTAGAACAAATATGGATTGCTGAAGTGGAACGGAACCACGCCCATAATTCCCAGCACAATGACAATGAGTCCTACGCTGCCCATGATCATCAGGATCCAGGCGGAGGAACGGTTCTCATTGGCCCGCTCCGTGCTGTCCTGGTACAGGGACGTAGCGGGCGAGGTGGGGGACTGAGCGGCATCCTCTTCCGGATTTCGGGAAGAAAAGTTCCCCTCCTCCGTATTCTGCTCCGGCAGCATTCCGGCAGCTGTCCCAAGCTTTTCCTCTTCCCCGGCAGACATGTGCTCCTTTTCATGCACGGCAGAGCCAGGCATTTCCGTCTCTTCTGCCTCTGCAGCCTCGGACAGTCCCTCATCCCCAGCAGCCAGATGTACAGCCGACACCTCATCCACGGATATGCCCGCCTCTGCAGCCAGACGCTCCGCCTCTTCCACATTGAGACTTTCCCCTCTTTCGGCGGCCATGCGCGCCACATGCTGCATTGCAAGCGCTACTCTCTGCGCCTCCTCTGCGGCGGCGCGCTCTTCCTCCAACTTCAAAAACTGCTCCTCATCCACCAGTTCGCTGCCGCAGTCAGCGCATACCGTAAACCCTTCCCTATACTCGCTTTTGCATTTCGGACACCAAGGCATATTTGTCTACCTTCTTTCCTCCTCTGAATCGTCAGCCGCAGGGACACATGAGCCCTGCGGCATTCGCCATGCAATGACCGGAGGAATACGTCCACATCTGCCCCGACCATTGCATGCGGAAATCAATGTAACATGAAATATAACTTGCTGTAAATGAAATTATGTCTGAAATTATGTTGAAATCATGTTAGAATTATTCCATTTTAAAGTTCATAATCCATACATGCCCTGTTGCAGGTGACGCTCCTTACATACTTTCCGGCCTCCACATGAGCCGGATGGTTCTGATATGCAGACAGCGCCTCCACGGTCTCAAAGGTGGAGATCAGGGCGATATCCCGATTGCTGGATGCCAGCTGGTTGGGAACCACCTGGATTTTCACCGCGCCAGGCACAAGTTCCTTAATCGGCTCCAGCAGGGATGCCATCTTTCGTCCCGCTTCCTTTTTCTCCTCCTCGGACAGTTCTTCCACAAAGTTCCAGAGTACAATATGCTTTACCATCGACCTTCCCTCCTTGTGATTACTTACCACACAAGTATTCGTCTATTCCTTTCGCTGCCGCCTTTCCGGCACCCATGGCTAAGATCACGGTAGCCGCACCTGTAACGGCATCTCCGCCGGCATAGACGCCCTCCTTGGTAGTCTGGCCGTTGGACTCCTCAGCCACGATACATTTCCATTTATTGGTCTCCAGCCCCTCCGTAGTGGAAGAAATCAACGGGTTCGGGGAAGTGCCCAGAGACATGATGACGGTATCCAGCTCCATGGTGAACTCGGAGCCCGGAATCTCCACAGGACGCCTGCGTCCGGAGGCATCCGGCTCGCCCAGCTCCATCCTGATGCATTTCATGCCGGTTACCCAGCCTTTCTCGTCCGCAAGGATTTCCGTGGGGTTGGTCAGCAGGTCAAAGATGATACCCTCCTCCTTGGCATGATGCACTTCTTCTACCCTGGCAGGAAGCTCCTCCTCACTGCGGCGGTACACGATATGTACCTCCGCCCCCAGGCGAAGCGCCGTCCTGGCTGCGTCCATGGCTACATTGCCGCCGCCTACCACGGCCACTTTCTTGCTGTGCATGATAGGGGTGTTGGAACTCTCGTCAAAGGCTTTCATCAGGTTGCTTCTGGTCAGATACTCGTTGGCCGAGAACACGCCGTTGGAGTTCTCCCCGGGAATGCCCATAAACTTGGGCAGGCCCGCGCCGGAGCCGATGAATACGGCTTCGAACCCCTCCTCCTGAATCAGTTCATCGATGGTGACGGACTTGCCCACCACCACATTGGTCTCTATCTTCACGCCCAGCGCTTTTACATTTTCGATTTCCTCAGCCACTACAGCCTTTTTCGGCAGACGGAACTCCGGAATGCCGTACACCAATACGCCGCCGGGCTCATGTAAAGCCTCAAAAATCGTCACCTCATAGCCCATCTTCGCCAGATCCCCTGCGCAGGTTAAGCCTGCGGGGCCGGAACCGATGACGGCCACTTTCTTTCCTTTCTTTTCCACCGCCCCGGCAGGTTTGATGCCGTTCTCCCTGGCCCAGTCAGCTACGAAGCGCTCCAGCTTTCCGATGGAGATAGGATCCCCCTTGATGCCCCGGATGCATTTTCCCTCACACTGAGTCTCCTGAGGGCATACACGCCCGCAGACTGCAGGCAGGGCGCTGGCCTTGCTGATGATCTGGTAAGCCTCCGCCATGTCCCCCTCTTTCACTTTCTGGATAAAGGCAGGGATGTCGATTGCCACAGGGCAGCCCTTAATGCACTGGGCATTCTTACAGTTAATGCATCTGGTGGCCTCATTCTGAGCCTCTTCCTGGTTATATCCCAGGCATACTTCCTCAAAATTGGCAGCGCGCTCTTTCGCGTCCTGCTCCCTCACAGGGATTTTTGTCAAAACGTCCATTACGTCCATTTATTCTCGATCCTCCATATTTTTATACTCTGCGTCCTCATTTCCCATGCACCTGCATGTCGCTTACAGCCAATCGTATCTCATATCGGTACAAGTCCGTAAGAATGCCCGCACCAAGGCATTCTTACGTGTGCAATTTATATTTTCTTGGCGGACGTTCTTCGGCCGCTTAGAAAATCTTTGCACACTTCACACTTAGCAGTTCCCGCACCCGCCGTGATGCGTATCTCCCTCCTGGAGCCTCAGCATAGCCCTGCCCTCCTCGGTCTTATAGAGGGTCTGGCGCCTCATGGCCTCATCGAAATTCACCTCATGGCCATCGAATTCCGGCCCGTCCACGCAGGCGAACTTCACCTTGCCGCCCACGGTTACGCGGCAAGCCCCGCACATGCCCGTGCCGTCCACCATGATAGGGTTCAGGCTGACTACGGTGGGAATATTCAGGTCTTTTGTCAGCAGACAGACAAACTTCATCATGATCATAGGACCAATGGCGATGCACACATCGTATTCTTTCCCCTCTGCCACCAGATCCTTGATGGTCTGGGTCACCATGCCGCTACGGCCGTAGGAGCCGTCGTCCGTAGTTATGTAGAGATTCCCAGCCACAGCCGTCATCTCTTTCTCCAGAATCAGCAGATCTTTTGTCTTGCTGCCCACGATCACATCTGCGGCCACGCCCTGCTCATGGAGCCATTTCACCTGGGGATACACAGGTGCAGCGCCCACGCCGCCTGCCACGAAGAGAATCCTTTTCTTCTTCAGCTCCTCCTCCGGCTCTTTCACCAGCTCTGAGGGACATCCCAGGGGCCCTACAAAATCATGGAAAGCGTCGCCCTCTTCCAGACTGACCATCCGATGTGTCTCTGCACCCACGCACTGGAACACAATGGTCACGGTTCCCTTTTCCCTGTCATAATCACAAATGGTAAGTGGAATTCTCTCTCCCTCCGCATCCATCCTCACAATGACGAACTGTCCGGGCTGACATGCCTTGGCAACCCGCTTTGCCTCCACATCCATGAGATAAATATTTGTGGTAAGCTCACTTTTCTTTAAAATTCTGTACATAGTCCACCTCTCTGTTCCTTTCCTCAGGAATTTTTATTCACTTACTTCCGCGTCTATTCCGATCAGGGTCAGACGGCCCCCATCGTCTCTCTGAAGTTTAAAGCGCTCTCCCGTATAAACATTCACGGCAAAATTGTTCCCCGTCCTGGCGGAATTGCCGTCAGCCGTCCTGTACTGTTCGGCTATTACATAGAAATCGCCTGTCTTATTGATATTCGCAGCATACAGATACATATACTCATAGCGATCCTCACTGTCGTCAAACCGTCCGCTGCCATCCGTGATCTTTCCTGTCTCCACGCAGTACATCACCACAGAATCCACCGCCTGCGCCGGGGTAACGTCCGTGTCTATGACAAGATTGTATTCACGTTCCGCAATGATTCCGGTAACTCCGTTTACGATCCGTGCAAATTTGTAGGTGGATTTGCCCAGTGGCATCGGTATCGGCCCTGTATAGGGAGTGGAGGAATAAGTGGGGTCGCTGCCGTCCATCGTATAATATACGTCCTCGTCTTCCTCCAGAATCTCGATCAGCATGGGGTTGGAATATTCTCCGCTGAGCACACTGATTTCAGGCGGAAGAATGTCATTGTACTCGATATGGTATTCCTTTGTAACCACGTCGCTGACAATCCCATTGTCATTTACAAAGCATGCCTTGACGATGTGGCTCCCGTTCTCCAGTATGATCGGAGCCGTATACTGCGTGCTCTCCTCCGTGGGCTCGGAGCCGTCCGTGGTATAATAGATTTTGCCAGAACCAGATGCCGTCAGCTTCAGGGGCTGGATACTGGTATAGTAACCCTCATTTATGCTGAATTCAGGCACATCCACGATGTAGTTGGGATAAGCCGCTATCAGATTATCGTTGCCGCTTGCCAAAAGCAATGCATTGATGGTCTGATAGTCCTCTCTTTCCCGATATATGGCGATCAGCTTCCCGTACGCCCCCTCCAGCTGCTCCGCGGAGGTGTTTTTGTTCTTGATGATCTCCCGCAGGAGATACTCATACTCCACTTTATTGTTTTTCAGCAGATAGATATCCGCCAGTTCGAAAAGCAGTTCCACATTGGTGCCGTCCAGTTCCACAGCCCGGTTGTAACAAGCAATGGCCTCATCGTACTTTCCCTGCACCACATATTGCTCCGCCCTGCTTAGCTGATACTCTTCCGAATAAGAGCCATAAACATGCCAGGCAATGCCGCCGGCAGTCAGAAAGACCAGAAACAAAAGCGCCAACAGCACTTTCGGCCAGATTCTCTTCCTCCGCGCCGGCTCCTGAAGCTCGTCCTCTTCAAAGAACTCGTCCTCCTCAAAGGAATCCTCAAGCTCCTCTCTCCTCTCTCCTGTCATATCCTCATGCATTTCTTCCAGGATATTATGGATGGCATCTTCCAACTCGGGTTCAAAATCAGGCACGATGTGGATGTCTTCACCGCAGTGCTCGCAGTATAGCATCCCCTCGGCCATCTCAGATCCACAATTAGGACATTTCATATCCGTCTTCCCTCGCTTCAGAACAGCCCGGTAATCACACCATCTTCATTGACATCGATTCCAAAAGCAGAGGGCTTCTTCGACAGTCCGGGCATGGTCACCACATCCCCGGTGAGCGCCACCACGAACCCTGCCCCTGCCGATACATATACCTCTCTCACAGTTATTTCAAAGTCCCTGGGACGCCCCAGGCGTTTGGGGTCATCCGAAAGGGAATACTGATTTTTCGCCATGCACACAGGCAGCTTCCCAAAACCCAGATCGGTCAGCTTCTGCAGCTGCTTCTTCGCCGCCGGGGAAAAGCTGACGCTGCCGGCCCCATATATTTCTTTTGCCACAGTCTGTATCTTGTCCTCCAGGGACAGATCATCCTCATAGAGCAGATGAAACCCGCTCTTTTTGTTTTCCAGGGTCTTCAGTACTTTTTCGGCCAGTTCTATGCCGCCCTCTCCGCCCTTTGCCCACACCTGGGACAAGGCAAATTCGCACTGCCTCTCCTGGCAGAACTTCCTTACATAGGCTATCTCCGCCTCTGTATCAGTGACAAAAGAGTTCAGCGCCACCACTACGGGCACGCCATATTTCTGTAGATTCTCGATATGCTTCTCCAGATTCCGGATGCCTTTTTCCAGGGCAGCCAGATCCTCCTGCCCCAGATCGTTTTTGGCTCTACCGCCATTATACTTCAAAGCGCGGATTGTTGCAACCAGTACTGCAGCATCCGGCCTCAGATTTGCCGTGCGGCATTTGATGTCAAAGAATTTCTCCGCCCCCAGATCTGCGCCGAAGCCTGCCTCCGTAATGCAGTAATCCGCCATTTTCAGCGCCGCCCTGGTAGCCCTGATGGAATTGCATCCATGGGCAATATTGGCAAATGGGCCACCATGTACCAGCACAGGCGTATGCTCCAGGGTCTGGATCAGGTTCGGCTTCATGGCGTCCTTTAGCAGCGCAGCCATGGCCCCCACTGCCTGCAGATCCTTTGCCGTGACGGGCTTCCCGGAATAGTTGTAGGCCACGATGATCCTGGACAGCCTCTCTTTCAGATCATTCATGTCCTCAGCCAGGCACAGGATTGCCATGATTTCGCTGGCCACCGTGATTACAAAATGGTCTTCCCGCACAAAACCGTCCGTCTTGCTCCCAAGGCCCACCACGATATTGCGCAGCACCCGGTCGTTCATGTCCATACAACGTTTCCAGATGATCTGTCTGGCGTCAATCTGCAGTTCGTTTCCCTGCTGTATATGGTTGTCCAGAAGCGCCGCCAGCAGATTGTTGGCAGATGTAATTGCATGAAAATCTCCCGTAAAGTGGAGGTTCAGCTCCTCCATGGGCACCACCTGGGCATATCCGCCGCCTGCGGCGCCGCCCTTGATGCCAAAACAGGGGCCAAGGGAGGGCTCCCGCAGAGCCACCACAGCCTTTTTTCCCAGCTTTCCAAAGGCCTGTCCCAAGCCCACGCTGGTAGTGGTCTTGCCCTCTCCCGCCGGGGTGGGATTGATGGCTGTCACCAGAATCAATTTCCCGTCAGGCCTTTCTTTTAGGCTGGCCAGATATTCCTCCGAAAGCTTGGCCTTGTATCTGCCATAGAGTTCCAGGTCTTCCTCCTCCATCCCAAGCCCTGCTGCAATCCTGTCAACAGGCTCCATCACCGCTTCCTGTGCAATCTCCAAATCCGTCTTCATCATTCTCTCCCTTTTCTCAAACTATCTCTTCCAGCAACTGTTCGAACTGCTCAGGGCTCATAAGGATCTTTCTGGGCTTTGTGCCCTCTTCCTCTCCCACCACGCCGTACTGGCACAGCTGATCCATGATTCTGGCCGCCCTGTTGAAGCCGATCTGCAGAGCCCTCTGCAGCATGCCGATGGACGCTTTGTCCTTATCTATGATCAGATGCCCCGCTTTCTCGAACAATTCGTCCACATCGCTTCCCCCGGAGGCCTTGCCCTCGGCGCCGGAGCTTCCCATGTTCGCGATCCGCTCCTCAATGTCCTCCGCATAGGTATTGCCCAGTACCTGATTCTTCCAGAAATCCACTACATCGGAGACTTCCTGATCCGACACGAAAGCACCCTGTACCCTGGCGGGTTTTGCATAGCCCTGGGGGTAGAAAAGCATGTCCCCTTTCCCCAAAAGCTTCTCTGCCCCCACCATGTCCAGAATGGTGCGGGAATCTACGCCGCTGGACACGGAAAAAGCCACACGGCTGGGCATGTTCGCCTTGATCAGACCCGTGATGACATCCACGCTGGGTCTCTGGGTGGCAATGATCAGATGAATGCCGCAGGCTCTGGCAAGCTGCGCCAGACGGCAGATGGACTCCTCCACCTCCCCCGGGCACACCATCATCAGGTCTGCAAGCTCATCCACGATGATGACGATCTGGGGCAGCACGGCAGGCGCAGCCTCATCGCCCTTTTCCCTCATTGTCTCTATCTTTTTATTATATCCTTTCAGATCCCTAACATTGTATTCCGCGAATTTCCGGTACCTGTCCTCCATCTCGGCCACGCCCCATCTCAGGGCGGCGGAGGCTTTCTTCGGATCTGTCACCACCGGAATCAGCAGATGAGGGATGCCATTGTAGATGCTCAGTTCCACCACCTTGGGATCGACCATGATCAGCTTCACCTCGTCAGGGCGCGCCTTGTACAGAATGCTGATGATCAGGGTATTGATACAGACGCTCTTTCCAGAGCCCGTTGCGCCTGCTATGAGCATATGAGGCATCTTCGCAATATCAGACACGATCGTCTTCCCTGCAATGTCCTTGCCTACTGCAAAAGCGATTTTTGAGGGAAAATCCCTGAATTCTTTGCTCTCAAGCAAATCCCGCAGGGCTACCGCCATGGTCTCCTTGTTGGGCACTTCGATTCCTATCGCGGCCTTTCCGGGGATGGGCGCTTCGATTCTGATATCCGTGGCCGCCAGGTGCATTTTGATGTCGTCCGACAGACCTACGATCTTGGAGACTTTCACACCCTGTTCGGGCTGTAGTTCATATCGGGTCACGCTGGGGCCCTGGCTGATGTCCGTGATGGTCACCTTTACCCCAAAGGTGCCAAGGGTCTGCTGTAAGCGCATGGCGGTCTCCCGCAGTTCCCTGGCGGAGTCGCCTGTGGCCGCCACCCCTTTTTGCAGCAGGGACAATGGCGGGAGCATGTACTTCTTCGGCACAGGAGCAGGCTTCTGGAGAGCATTGGCATTTTGCGGCCCTGCAGCTGCCTGGCCGTTTCCGCTGTTTGCTCCGTTTCCGGAGCCAGAGGCCAAAGTCGCTGACGGCCTTGAACCGCTTCCGGAACCAGCAGCCAAAGCTGCCGCCGGCCGGTCTGCCTGGCCCCCCGCCGGTTGCATGGAGGATCTTGCCGAGTCCGCCATATCAGCTTGAGGCTCTCCGAAAGCCTCTTCCTCCGTCTCATCTTCCCTTTCGGGATTTCTGTCTCTCAGAGCCTGCATCTCCCTTTCATCCGGTTTTGCATCCGGGCCATCTGAGAAACCTTGTCCATCTTTTCCTCCATCCCATGGCGCCACTTCCGTTACATCGCCATGATTCCGGAAGCTTTCCGCTTCCGCCGCTTGCCGATCACGGAACTCTGCTCTGCTATCCTGTATGTATTCCTCTTCCGGCTCCTCGTTCAGCGTAACCTGGTGAATGCCCCGGATGGGGATCTTCTCAAAATCAAATTTCGGCTCTTTGTATGCAGCCTCCAGGGGCTCCGCGGTATAGGTCTCCTGCAGAGGAGTCTCAGCCCCCGCCTCATCCTCCGCCAGAATGATTTCATGAATGTCGTCCCTGCAGGAAGCGTTCTCTTCCGGCTTTGGCAGCGCCGTGTCCAACATCACTCCGGACACTTTCCGCTCCATCCTGAGGATCTTCTCATTCTCCTTTTCCTCCGCTTTCAGCCTGCGCTCCTTCGCCTTTCTGGCCCGGTTCTCCTCCTGCTCCTGTCTGCGCAGCAGCGCCTGCTCTTTGCGCCTTTTCGCATTCTCCTCCTGCTCCTGCCTGCGGATCTGGGCCTGCGCCTTTCGCCTGGCCGCGTCCTCCCTGGACAGCTCCCGCATGCGGCTCCCCCCCTGCTTCACGCTGCCAAGCAAGGACTTCTCCGTCAGGAGAATCAGGCTTACCACGCTGCACAAAAGCACCACAAGTACGGTGCCGATGGTCTCCAGGTATTGCTGCAAAAGGAAGCTTACGCTTCCTGCCAGAACCCCGCCGCCTGCCCTTTGCTCCCTGCAGCTTTCATATAGCAGCTTAACGTCGTATTTTTCCATGCCGCCCGCCTGCTTTCCAAACAGGTCGCAGACGATTCCAAGCATCACGAACAGCACTATCCCCGCAATAAGCTTCCTGGCCGCATTGGCATTCCCCTCATTTGCGAAATAAAATGCCACCGCCAAAAAGAGCAGCACCGGCACCGCATAGGCGGTGAAGCCAAACAGGCCGAACAGCACCCCGCTGACAGCATCTCCCATAGACCCTATGATACCGAAATTGCAGCAAAATAAGAACACCATGGCCACAAACAGGACAATCAGCCCGATCTCGTGGAACAGGGCGCTGTCCTGAGCCAGCTGGGCCTTTGTCTTTTTTTTATGTGCGGAAGCCCCTTTCGTGCTCCGGGTAGTCCTTTTATTCGAAGATGCTGTTTTTCTTCCATTGGAAGCCGCCATCCCTATCAACCTCTCTCGTCTTTCTACGCGGCAATGTCTGCTGCCGCAGAGACTGCCATATCTAAAAGTCCATTGGCGCAATGCACCCCAATGCCCTTATGGGTCACCATTATATCATCTTTGTCCGAAATTGTCATTAAATATTTCACAGGAAAAAAGAGCGGATGGTAGTCCGGAAAAGGATGCGAAAGAAGAATAGCCGAAAACCACGCAAAGACTGCGCTCCAGCGGTCAAGCCACAGCGCAGTCCCTTTCGTTCTCAGATATGCAATGCAATTTCGTCTTTATTCTGTCCGCCAAGCTGCCTTTTAAGCGAACTCCTTTATCCTTTCCACCATTTCCGCCCTTAGATTCTCCAGGAATTCCTTATTCTTCGGATAATGGTCAAACCGCATGTCGAAACCTGCCGCACGGTCGATGATTTCTGTCACGGCCTTTTTCCCTATGTACCGCTCCAGGGCGAAGCAGATATCCATATCCTGGATAGCCTCATAGGTCACCTCTCCCCGGATGGAGGAATAGACTCCGTCCCTGGCCGGATAGAGGATAAAGGGATCCCCGGAGGGGAATGCCCTGTCCCCGGAGGTGGTAAAGTACGGGTTGACCGGGTACTTCGACACACAGGAATAATAGGAATTCAGCCCCCAGTGCAGGAAGCCCTTGATATTGTATTTGTAGAGCAAAAAGCCCAGAATGCGGATCCGGTGGGAGGGCATGGCTAAAAAGCTGTTGGGGAACACTTTCTCCGGACCGCAGCAATAATAGGCCCACTGATTCTCAACATTGTGTTCCAGGAACTCATGGATATGCTCCACGCTGGTGACAGGACATTCTATGAGGCCGTTCTCGCAAAAATCGTAATTCGACAGCGCGTCAAAGGTTTTGCTGTCCCCAATCAGCGGACGCATGATTTCGGACGCTGTCCTGTAAGTCTCCAGGGACTCTAGGGACGGCTCATCGGAGATGTGGAAATAAGTCCGCTCGCTGATGCCCTCCGCCACCAGTTCTTTTGAAACCGCTGCTATATACTGTCTCAGGAATGAGACGTATTCCGGCGAATCCGCAGCCACATGCCAGCCGAACAGGTAGTCTTTTTTGCCGTTCTCCGTCACCATTATATTAGGCGCACACTTGGCCCCCCACTGGGAAAACATATGGGCCATCTCAAAATATTGGATTCCGTTCTTTTTACACACGTCAATAAAGCGCCGGAATTTTTCAAAGGAGAATTCATAGCTGTCCCCTTTCTTCTCGATGTCCACAAGCTGCACGCAGGGCCTCGTGGTACCCACTGCAGTATCCAGAGGCGGCGTATGGATAGGCACCAGAATCATATTGATTCCCACATCCGCGGCGGCGGCAATGTATTTGTCAATGAGCTCCCAATGCTTTTCAGAGTAGATTTCCACCCCATGCTGCACTGCGATGCAGTCCGCATAGAACCATCTGGTATAAATCAGCCTCTGGGCCGGCAGCGCTGCAGGGACGACTTTGATGTCCATGGTCTGGCAGACTTGTAAATCGGCCTCTTCCGGGGCAAGAGGCTCCGGCGCATGCAGGTCTTCTATCAGCATGATTTTTACCTTTACCCTGTAGTCCCCAGCCGGGGTGTCTTTCGGGACATCCACCTTGACCCACAGAGTAGACGTCCGGGGAGAGACCGCCACCCGATTGCCCTGCTCTTCAAGCGGCACCAGGATGTCCGGCATGAACCCGGGCTCTAAGGTAATGTAATCCTCCCCCTCCATGTCCTTTTCCTTGGCAGGCACATCGATGTACGCATCCCTCACCAGGTACAGCCGCACCGCTTCCGGCAGATCGGACTCAACTTCCACTGCCGCATCCATCCGGCGCTCCGCTTTCATGCAGATCTGGTAGGAAAGGCGCTCTCCTGCCAGAACTGCTTTTTTGTGTATTTCATCACGCTTCAGGCTGTCATTTGCCCTGATCTTTTCCAAAGACGACAGCTGCACAATCTGAAATTCCATATTCATCCCTCCTGATTTTTACTTGCTTCCATGCCGGCCGGCCTTTTTAGTCCCTTGCCTGGGGCTGTGGCAGGTCTGTCAATTGCATCGGATTCTATTGCTATTTTCAGGATATAGTATATAATGGAGTATGCATTCCTACAATGGATAAACGAACCGAAAAAATGGATTTTTCAACAGATTGCAGATTCTACTGCGAAATTATAGGAGAAAACATTGCGCACACAGACTTATTTCCATACAAAACTGGAAAGCGAGGCCAACCGGAAAAACGATTCTGTCCCCCTACAGCTCAACTGCGTGGGCGCGGTATCCGAAGTCCTCTCTTTTTCCACAAGATCCGTCAGGCGGGATTATTATTATATATACGTCTTAAAAGGGGAAATGCTTCTGGAAAGCTGCCGCCTTATCCCAGGCGATGTCATTGTCTTTGAGCCGGGATGCGAATATCAATATACCAGCCGGGGGGAGACCGTCTATCTCTGGGTCCACTACACAGGCTTTGAGGCCCGATCCCTCACCCAGTCCGCAGGCCTTACCCCAAACCACAGGCATCACATCGGCGTCCACAGAGAGATCATCTCCTGCTTCCGGCAGCTGTTTCGGGAATTCATCATAAACGATGCATCTGCAGGACAGCTATGCCTGTACCTCCTGAGGGAAATCCTGCTCTTTACGGCCCGGTACGTGCAGGCAGACCGCAAAAGCAGCCTCCCGCTGCTGGCTATCGAGTACATCCACCGCTCCTTTCGGGAGCCGCTCCACATCGAGGCCCTGGCACGAATGGAGAATATGAGCTGTACCGCTTTCCGGAGTGCCTTTAAGCAGCATACCGGGGTCTCGCCCAACGAATACATCATCAGCCAGCGCATCAGCGCCGCCTGCCAGCTGCTGTCCCAGACGGACAAAAGCGTAAGTGCCATTGCCGCCGATGTGGGCTATCCTGATCAGTACTATTTCAGCAGAATTTTTCGGAAGAAAATCGGGATGTCGCCGCTTCGATACCGGTTCTCCCAGAAAGCGTAAGCCTGTGCCTGCACGGCAGTCCCTGAACGCGTTCGAACCGTCAGACTATCCTGCGTTGTCCTGAATCATCTCCCGCAGCTTCCCAACTGCCCGGTCGATGCCGCCCACCTCATCTATGATGCCGTGCTTCACGGCCTCCTCTCCTACCAGGATAGTTCCCACATCCTTTGTGAGGATGCCAGTCTCCGTCATCAGATCCTCCAGAGTCTTCTTGTCGATGCTGCAGTGACTGCAGACAAATCCGGTGATCCTGTCCTGTATCAGCTTGAAATAGTCAAATGTCTGGGGCACTCCGATGATCATGCCGTTCATGCGCACGGGATGTATCACCATAGTCCCGGTGGGCACGATAAAGGAATAATCCGTGCTCACCGCAATGGGCACGCCGATGGAGTGGCTGCCGCCCAGCACCAGAGATACCGTGGGCTTGCTTAAGGAGGCGATCATCTCCGCAATGGCCAGCCCTGCCTCCACATCCCCTCCCATAGTATTCAGAAGCACCAGCACACCTTGTATTTCTTTGCTGTCTTCAATTGCTGCAAGGCTGGGCAGGATATGCTCGTATTTCGTGGTCTTGGAATTGTTGGACAGATTCTCGTGCCCCTCGATCTCTCCGATGATGGAGATCAGATGGATGTCCCCCAGCTTCCCGCTCTCGTCCAGCGTCACCTGTCCGGTCTGCTCTATCCGTTCGTCCTTATGTTCTTCTTTTTCTATCTTCTTATCATCCCTGGAGTTCTTTGCTTCAGCCATGCTCTTCACCTTTCCTGTCATGCCGTCTGCGGCGGCATGCGCATTTACTCAAAACATGACTTTAGCATTCCCCTTTCAGGCAAAAAAATACTGCAAACACCCAACTCCGCTTAGAAAATCTTTGCACACTTCCCGCCATGCCGCTTCGGGCATTCTTTCTTCTCACACTTATCTGGTCAGATCCTGCACCCACTTATACTTGCGGAAACGCAGCATCACCCAAGGAATCTTGCCCACCTCGTCCAGACAGGTACAGGCATAGACTGCAAGCGGAGACCAGTGCAGCCAAAAAGCCCCTGCCAGCGCCAGCGGGATGGCAATCAGCCACATGCAGACGATCAGGCTGTACATGTCAAATAAAGTATCGCCTCCCCCGTCAAGCACGCCATTTATGGTCACTGTATTCACGCAGCGCCCGATCATGTATACAGCCATGATCACCATCATCCCCATAAGGTACTCTCTGGCCTGATCCGTCAGGAGCACCATCCTCACAATGAGCGGCGTCACCGCCAGCACCAATGCTGTCGATATAAAACCAATGCCATAGGACATATTCTTCAGTTTTATCCCATATGCCTTGCCCAGTTCCAGCTGTCCTGCGCCCAGCTTGTTGCCCACCATAATTCCTGCCGCGCTGCCGATGCCGTTACACATACAGCATATCAGATCCCTGACCACCGCTGCAATGGAATTGGCTGCGGCAGCGTCAGTCCCCATATGTCCCATAATGGCAGTATAGGAGGTAAATCCTATGCCCCAGCACAGGGATCCTCCCATGAGCGGCAGACACTGCTTTGCGAAATCGCTGCGAAGCTGTCTTTGCAGCTTCAGAAATCTGCTCCATACCGGCCTGATATAGGATGCCCCCATGGATATCGATATGCACAGGATCAGTTCAACGATGCGCGAGATCGTAGTGGCAAGCGCAGCTCCTCTGGCCTGCATTCTGGGCGCCCCAAGGAGCCCGAATATAAATACGGCGTTCAGGCCTATGTTCAGCAGCACGGCGCAGGAACTGACGACTGCTACAGGTTTCACATGATCCGAAACTTTCATCATGGTAAGATAGCACTGTGATATCCCCGTCAGCAGATAGGACCATCCCGCTATGCGCAAATAGGAACTGCCGATGGCAATCAGCGGTGCATCATGGGTAAAAATATGCATCAGCAGCCCCGGCACGAGTTCACAGGCCAGGAAAAAAAGCACAGACACGATTCCGCTATACCGCAGCATCATATGGAAGACATCCTCCAGCGTACGCCTGTCGCCCTTCCCCCAGTACTGGGCACCCAGGATGGCGCCGGCCCCCGTAATGGCCATAAGGAACATATTCTGGACAAACTGAATCTGAGTGGCCAGGGAGACGGCCGTCATTTCGTCCTGTGCCACTTTTCCAAGCATCAGCGCATCCCCTGCCGCCACTGCAGCCAGCATCAGGCTCTGCAGAGCAATGGGAAAGGCCAGCCTTGTGAGATTCCCGTAAAATTCTTTCCTGTCGATCAGATTTCCCTGTTTCTTCTCTTGCATCAGACTGTTCTCCTCATTCCGGATAGTAGATACTCCGCCAGCCTCTAACGGCCGCTCCGCCCATTATATATCAGGTTGCCCCTTTTGGGAATATGTTTTTTACATTAATTTTGCGCTGACTTTCGCATTCTCTTTTTCGCCCAACTGCCCACTCAACTGCCCGCTGAATTCTTTTGCCGGATTCCCTTTCTGCGTTATTGTGCTTTCCGGACTTATGTGATAAACTTAAGATCATAAAAGCTGGAGACAGCAGTCCAGCAGGATACAATCACATATATATCTTCATTATAGGCAAAGGAGACAATCATATGAGCATTCAGGAACGAAAGCCCGTCAAAGAGGGCAAAGTACGTGAGATTTATGACAATGGCGACAGCCTGATCATGGTAGCCACGGACAGGATCAGCTGTTTCGATGTGATCCTGGGCAACAAAGTGGACAAGAAAGGAACCGTGCTGACCCAGATGTCCCGGTTCTGGTTTGACATGACAAAGGACATCCTACCCAACCACATGCTATCCGTGGACGTAAAGGACATGCCGGAATTCTTCCGCCAGGAGCAGTTCAACGGCAACAGCATGCTCTGCCGGAAGCTGACGATGATACCCGTGGAGTGCATTGTCCGGGGCTACATCACCGGAAGCGGCTGGGCCAGCTACCAGAAAGACGGCACTGTCTGCGGCATTACGCTGCCCCAGGGCTTAAAGGAGTCCGACAAGCTGCCGGATCCCATCTACACCCCCTCCACCAAGGCGGAGATCGGCGACCATGACGAGAACATCTCTTTCGAACAGAGCGTGGACTATCTGGAGAAGCGTTTCCCCGGAAAAGGACAGGAATACGCCGAGAAGCTGCGCGACTACACCATCGCGCTGTACAAGAAATGCGCTGAGTACGCCCTAAGGCGCGGCATCATCATCGCCGACACCAAGTTCGAATTCGGCCTGGACGAAGCCGGCAACATTGTTCTGGGGGACGAGATGCTGACCCCGGACAGTTCCAGGTTCTGGCCCGCCGACCAGTATGAACCCGGCCACGGCCAGCCCTCTTTCGACAAGCAGTTTGCCAGGGACTGGCTGAAAGCGAATCCGGACAGCAACTGGGTGCTGCCCCAGGACATTGTGGACAAGACCATCCGCAAGTATCTGCAGGCCTATGAGATGCTGACCGGGAAGCCGCTGTAGGAAATTGGGGACTTCTATTGCCATGAACAGCAGAGCGGGGGCGAACCGAATGCCCCCGCTCTGTTATATCCGGCACCCCTGCCCGGTGCCCCCTTTCTCATCCCCGCCCGGATTTCCTTTCGCTCCATATCCTGCTTTTTATACAACATCTCCCTCACGGAGCTTTGTACCTCAAAAGATATCTCCTCTTATCCCGCTCTGCGGTTCAGCTGCCTGTCAATGACACAGGAAATCCTGCCTTTCACCATCTGGGCAATCTCCGCTGTGTTCATCTTCTCATATTCCTCATAGGAAATAGGGGGCAGAAAGTGCACCTGAGTCTTCACTTTCCGCAGGGAATTCACTCCGAAAGGCTTGTAGGAATCAATGATGGCCACAGGCACAATAGGCGCCTTAGCCCTGATGGCGCACTTAAAGGAACCGGCCATGAAATCCTGCAATTCGTTCTTATTATGATCGTAGCCGCCCTCAGGAAATATGATATAGCGTCTCCCGTTCTTCACCTCATCGGAAATCTGCAGGATGGTCTTCAGCTGCTTCTTCATGTCAGTCTTGTCCAGCCTGCTGCCCTGCACCAGGTCGATAAAGGAATCCGTAATGGGCAGCTTGGAACGGTAGGCGTCTATGACGATGGTGCAGGGCTTCGGGTGGGAAATCATGATTCCCAGCGTATCATATTTGCCCTGATGGTTGGAGTACATGACATAGCCGCCCTCCTCGGGCAACAGTTCCTGCCCGAAGCTCTCCGTCTCTATCCTCCCATTTCGCATCAAGATGCCGATGCACTTCCTGGCCATCCGATAGCGCTCTTCCTCCGAAAACTGCTCCCCATGCCGATCAATATAATGCGCCTTGCAGATATAATATACCACAAAAGGCAAAGACACCACTACCACATAACATATCCTTAACACATCCAACACCCCAGACTCTGTAACTATTCTTTTCCATCCCAGCAGTAAGTACAAAGCTTCTCTCTGTCAATCCCCACAGAGGCAATCATATCGTCCAGCCTATGGTAGCGCAGACTGGTAAAGTTCAGCTGCTTTCCAATCCGGTCCACCATCTCCTTATATTCCGCCGTATCGGGATCCACATAGGCTTTCAGGTCGATTTCCCGCCCCTCCTGCTCCATCTCTTTCAAAACTCTCCTGGCTATCAGATCCATCTCCGACTTTGACCTGGAGAAATTCAGATACTTGCACCCATACATCAATGGCGGACAAGCGGGACGGATATGCACCTCTTTCGCGCCGCTGTGGTAAAGGAACTCCGTAGTCTCCCGCATCTGCGTTCCCCTGACAATGGAATCATCGATCATCAGCAGGCTCTTCCCCTCTATCAGATCTTTCACCGGAATCAGTTTCATCTTAGCAATCAGATTCCGCTGGGTCTGTATCGTGGGCATAAAAGACCTGGGCCAGGTAGGCGTATATTTCACAAAAGGCCTGGAGAAAGGTATGCCGGACTTATTGGCATAGCCGATGGCATGGGCCGTGCCCGAATCAGGCACCCCGGCCACGATGTCCGGCTTCACATCATCCCGCTCTGCCAGCAGCGCGCCGCAGTTATACCGCATCTTCTCCACGCTGATCCCCTCGTAGGAGGAGGTAGGATATCCATAGTATACCCATAAAAAGGTACAAATTTTCATCTCCTTGCCAGGCTGGGCCAGCGTGTGCACCCCCTCTGGAGTGACCACCACGATTTCACCCGGCCCCAGTTCCCTGTGGAACTCGTACCCCAGGTTCAGATAGGCAAAGCTCTCAAAGGAGACGCAGCAGGCTCCCTCCTTTTTCCCCACGGACACCGGCGTCCTGCCGTGGAGATCCCTGGCGGCATACACCCCTTTCGGCGTCATGATCAGCATGGTCATGGAGCCTTCTATAGATTCCTGGGCGTAGCGGATGCCTTCCACCAGATTGTCTTTCTGATCCACCAGGTAGGCCACCAACTCCGTAGCGTTCAGATCCCCGCCGCTCATCTCCAGGAAATGGGCATGGCCCTTGGAGAGCAGCTCCTCTGTCAGCTTCGCCGCATTGTTGATCCTGCCCACTGTGGCAATGGCGTATGTCCCGTGATGGGAGCGGACCATCAGCGGCTGGGGCTCGAAGTCCGAGATGCTGCCAATGCCGATGTTCCCTTTCATCTCATTGAAATCTTTGTCGAATTTTGTCCGAAAGGGAGCGTTCTCTATATTATGTATGGCCCTGTCGAATCCCTTTTCTTTTCCATAGACCACCATTCCAGCTCTCCTGGTTCCCAGATGGGAATGATAGTCCGTTCCGAAGAACAGGTCAAAGACACAGTCTTCCTTAGATGCAACACCAAAAAATCCACCCATTCTAAGCCTCCCGATTGTCAATTACACTGCAAAGCAGCTTACACGCTTTCTATTGTCAAGACCAATTTCCCTTTTCTCACACGTTTACCTGAGCTTTCAGACCCAGCATCTCCCTGTTCTCCGCTAACACCGGACGGATCACATCCTTTAAGAACGCCTCCACCTGCTCTTTGGAGCGCCCCACATATCTGGCAGGATCCATGGATGCCTGCAGTTCCTCCAGCGTCATGGGGAACGCGGGATCCGCCGCGATCAGTTCCAGCAGATTGTTCTCTTTCCCCTCCACTTTCACGTTCCGGCCCGCCTCCATGGACAGCTCCCTGATGCGCTCATGGAGTTCCTGGCGGTTCCCGCCAAGCTTCACCGCATCCATCATGATGTTCTCCGTGGCCATAAAGGGCAGTTCGCTCATGAGGTGCTTTTCAATCACTTTCGGGTATACCACCAGCCCGTCCACTACGTTCAGGCACAAATCCAAGATACCGTCCACCGCAAGGAAGCCCTCCGGAATGGACAGCCTCTTATTGGCAGAATCATCCAGCGTCCTCTCGAACCACTGGGCAGCCGAGGTGATGGCAGGATTCAGAGCATCGATCATCACATATCTGGACAGGGAAGCGATCCGCTCGCAGCGCATGGGATTGCGCTTATAGGCCATGGCCGAGGAGCCGATCTGGCTCTTCTCAAAAGGCTCCTCCACCTCCTTTAAATGCTGGAGCAGACGGATGTCATTGCTCATCTTGTGGGCGGAGGCCGCGATGCCTGCCAGTACATTTGCCACCCGTGTGTCCACCTTTCGGGAATAGGTCTGGCCGGAAACCGGGAAGCACTCTTTGAATCCCATCTTTTCCGCAATCATAGGATCTATTTTGTCAATGGTCTCCTGGTCTCCGTCAAACAGTTCCAGGAAAGAGGCCTGGGTGCCTGTGGTCCCTTTGGAGCCCAAAAGCTTTAAGTTCCCCAGTACATAGTCCAGATCCTCCAGATCCAGGAAGAATTCCTGGGCCCACAAGGCAGCCCTCTTTCCCACCGTAGTGGGCTGGGCAGGCTGGAAATGGGTAAACGCCAGCGTAGGCTGCGCCTTGTAGCTGTCCGCAAAGTCCGCCAGCTTCGCAAGGACATTCACCAGCTTCTTCTTCAGAAGCCTTAAGCCCTCCCGCATGACGATGATGTCTGTATTGTCCCCCACATAGCAGGAGGTGGCGCCCAGATGAATGATGCCCGCCGCCTTAGGGCACTGCTGTCCATAGGCATACACATGACTCATGACATCATGGCGGACCTCCCTCTCCCTGGCCTTTGCCACGTCATAATTGATATCGTCCACATGGGCTTTCATCTCCGCAATCTGCTCGTCCGTGATGACCGGCTTCCCGTCCTGGCTTAAGCCCAGCTCTTTCTCCGTCTCCGCCAGCGCGATCCACAATCTCCTCCAGGTACCGAATTTCATGTCCGGAGAGAAAATATACTGCATTTCCCTGCTGGCATAGCGCTCCGACAGGGGACTTAAATATTTATCCGCGGACTGTCTCTTTTCCATGGACTGCTCTCTTTCCATGGAATGCTCCATTTCCATACCCATACCCATTCTCCTTTGGCTTTCTTTCTGTAATGCTGTCATAGTCCGTCATTCAACTCATTTATCATAGCCTACCTAAGGCCAGAAGTCAATACACAGAATCATCGCCGTACTGCGATACCATTTCCATGATTTCCGCGGCATAGGCAGGATATTTCTCCGCCACGTCCATGATTTCCTTTCGGGCCGTCTCCGCTACGCTGTTATTGTAGTCCATCTGTTTGCGCAGGGATTGCCTGCGCTGAATCAGTTCATGGCGCTTCTCCACCATCTCCCGTTTGTCAAGCAGAGCAGCCGCCTGGTTCAGCCATCTCTGGGGCGTGGCGATCCGATAGCGGGACAGCTTGTTGAGAAGATGTCTGCGGTAATGTTCCGCTTTCCCCTCCGCCTCGGCGAATTCCCGCCTGTCATCTTTCTCCCGCTGATACTGCTTCCACAGGCGGCTTAAGGCCTCCGCGCTGTCCGTGCCGTATTTCATATAGAGGTAATCCGTGAGATTCCGGTTGTTCACATATCTGATCTTCACCTTATTCTGCAAAAGGATCAGCTTGTTCACCGCGATCTCCACCTGATGCAGCTCCTTGTCTTCCTCCGTGTACTTCACCCAGGTCACTGTCACGGCCAAAGCCACTGCAGCCACCGCCAGCAGATACCCGATCCTGGTATCCATATGGAAGACGAACTGCAGGATTGCCAGCATCACCATGCACATGACAAAAGCAGTGGCGAAGATCACCGTCATCCCCCGCAGATTGTCCATCAGGGAATTCAGTTCCTCCCTGCGGTACTCATAGGCATGGCGTTCTCTGTCCAGCCTCTGCAGATCCTGCTTCACCTTGCCTCCGTATTCCTCGCACTCCCGGAGTTTTTCAATCCCCTCTTTCATTTCGCCCTCATGCTCCCGCAGCCTGTAATAGTCTGTGTCTTTCATGCGGTTCTTCCTGCCCCGGTAGCGTTTGCTCTCCTCTTCCAGCGCCACCAATCTTGCGGCAATGCTGTCCAGCCCCTCCCGCTCCGACTCCGGCAGCGCCTCGATCTCCTCCATGTCCGTCAGGTAGGAGGTAATCAGGTTATACTCTCCTGTCAGCAGATTCATCTCTTTGGTGGCCTCTTTCATCTGCTCCAGACAGTTGGTGATATATCTGCTGCGCTCCTCCTCCTGGCCAAAGTCCACATCGTCTCTGTCATAGACGACATTCTCCCAGTCCTCTGCGCTGTTTTCCTGATATCTCTTTTTTTTGAATAATTTTGACCAAAATCCCATTTTCCAGATTTTCCTTTACATTCCTGCCCGGTAGCTGTCTTTCAGGGCCTGGATCAGCCGCTCGCTGTCCTCCCAGAACTTCTGCCTGTCCCGATGCCTTAATTCCCTGCGGTTATACAGCCTTAAATAATCCGGCTGCTGTTCCCACTCGCCTACGGCGCGCTCCAGTTTCTTCTCCAGTTCCAGCGCGTCCAGATGCCACTCCCCATGCTCTGCGGCAAAGGCCACATAATCCTCCTCGGACAGCGCCATCCGCTTTGCCGCCAGAAAGTCCATGCGGTATTCATCGCTTTCTTTCCACTCACAGGCCCTCTCAAAGCACTTCCCGGCCCTTTCGTAGAGCATGAGGCCCGCATACGCCACGCCTTTATTATGCCAGATTTTCGCCAGAAATTCCCTCTGTGCAGGAGGATTCCCATTTTCCGCCCGGTCCGGCCCTGCGCTGCCCTGCTCTTTTTCCAGGATCTGCAGCAAGTCGTCGTATTCTTGCAGAGCCTGTCTGTACCTTTTCTTTTTCACCAGATAGTCTATCTGGCTTTTGCGCTTCTCCAGGCCCGTCAGCCCTGCCCCCTGCCTGAGCACCTGTTCCATCTCCCGGAGCGTGTTCTCGTCAAAAAAACCAACATACCGTTCAATGGCCAGGACAAAGGCGCTGAGGGACCCCTGTCTGTGCACCAGTGGATGGAGGGCGCCGGCCAGCTCCCTAAGGCCGCATTCCCGCTCCACCCAGCCTAACAGCCCATCGTTCATCAATGAAATATCCAGCAGGAACGCATTCTCTTTCAGACAATAGCACAGTTCCTCCATGCTGTATACATTGATCCCAAGTCCCGGAATACAATATGGCATTTTCGCATAATTCCCTACGCAGACACTGACCCGCATCCTTTGCCGCTCCTTATCCTATCCCAATCTCCTCTTTCCACACCCGTCCGGAAGCGGCGCGGAATTCCCCAAAGCCAAGGTCTTTTATCTCCACACAAAGATGTTTTTCCTCTTTCAGGAAGAAACGCGCACCCAGTCTTGACACACTGCCGGGAAGCCCCTCCAGAATGATCCTGGCAAGCCTGCTCCGCCCTGCCTGCGCGCTTTCCGTTAAAGGCGTGATGGTCAGGGCAAGCTCATTGCCCTCCTGGAGATAGAGTTCCACGGTCTGCTCCGCCTCATACCAGTTCTCTCCCGCGTCCAGCAGGGCATAATAAGACTCCTCCCCCTGTCTGAGCAGCCGCATGCCGATATTGGACTTCAACTTGTCGTTTCCCAAAAACACATGGGACTTTCCCGTCTCACCTGGCAGGATTCTCTCCTGCATTCCGAAGCAGGCTCCCTTGCTGAACAGATTGTTCCCCTGAAACACCCGCCTGCCCCTGCACAGAAACCGCAGGGACTCTTTCAGCCACTCCTGCCCGAATCCATCTCCTATGAGAAATACACTGCCCACTGTGCCCTCCCCGCAGACCTCTCCTGCGATCTGCAAAAACGCATGATCCAGTTCCTGCTGTCTGTCGGCGCTTATCTCCCCCCGGGCGGCATCCTCTCCCCAGCCGGGGAGCGGATCCTCCGGGAAATGGAAGTGTCTCTCTTTCACAAAGGCCACTATGGGCGTAGTCCGCCTGTTGCATTCCATGCGCATCATACGGATGCCGCCCTTTCGATAGTCGAACAGCACCGCGTCATTTGCCCACATTTCTTTGGGCTGACGCAGCATATAGCTGTAAAAGCTTTCCTCATAACTCTGGAGGGCAATTCTCTCCACCTTTAACTGCGCACTCTCCACCATCCTCGAAAGAACTTCCACGACCTCCCGGTTTAAGGCAGAACAGGTCAACATCAACGCCGTCAGCTTCGCGCCGGTCTGGGGCAGCAGCCCAAGGCTTCGCCGGAAAAACAACGCCAGCAGCGCCACCGGGTCGAAGCTTTCGCCGTCTATGACCACCGGCTCTCTGTTCAGGGCAATGGTAAACAGATTCTCCACCAAGACCCCCTCCTCACTGTCTGCCCGCAGCGCCTCCCTGCCGTAGAGCCACTGATTTGTGCCATGCTTTTTGTAGAGAGCCGTGGGGATGTTGTAGATCTGGGCCCCCGCCACCTGGGAAAGGGTCTGGGGCTCTCCGCTTTCGGCCACGGCAAAGCTGATCTGGGAATATTCATTCCCCAGATCATATCCCACTATCAGCCTGTCACTGCTTAAGATTCCCATGCCGGCTCCTCCCGTCCGCTTCTGCCCTCTATTTTATTGCAAACAATCTGCCGTTTAAGAAGTCCTTTTTATAGTACTCTTCCATCAGTTCATCCATGGTATCATACTCCTGCATGGACCAGGCAGTGGCAATGTCGTTTATCATGGCATATCTGCAATCCTCCCCGGAGCTCTGATCCCTGCGCAGAAGCGTGCCGCTTCCTGTCACCTGGTATTTCCCGTCCTGCCCCTCCGTGATATAGTACTGCACGCATTCCCCAAAGAACAGAACAAAAGCCTTGAAACAGACGCCCCCATATGCCTCTTTCATGTATTCGCTGCGATACCCTTGCGTCTCCCCGTCCTCGCCTACGATCATATAGTGGATACAGACTTCCGTCCATGGCTTCGTACGGTATTCCAGGATGGTCTTGTCCGCAAGCTCCCTCTGCAGCCCCGGGCACTGGTCAAACTCCTGAAAGAATTCCAGATAGATCTCCCGCTCCAGCATCTCCTCCAAAAGTCCCTGCACTATGGAGTCGGAAAGCTCCCGGGCATCCTGGTCGTTCTCGGCAAGGTATTTCAGGTAAGCCAGCTTACAGACCAGCTGCACCGGCTCTCCCCGCAGATACATCTGCCGGATTTCATGGAACACTTCCTTTTCCATGAGCCGTTCTTTTACAAAGTAGTCATAGGCGCATTGAGCCAGGAAAGCCTCCTCCACCTCCTGCTTTGGCCCCTGGGAGATATAGTAATGGAAAATCTCCATCTTCTCCCCCACGAAAGCCCCGGAATAGAGCATCTGCACCAGGAGCCTTTCGCTGAGCCTGTAGCAGTCCGCCCCAAAAGATTTCGCCGCTTTCCATATCTCCCTCATATTCCTGGCCATGCCCTGATAATAGGAGGAAAGATAGCAAAGTACAGTGCTGTCGTATTTCCCTTTCCGGAAAATATAGGACGCGGCCGCGGTGAGCAGGGGGTTCTCCCCCATTTCGTACCGCTCTATCATGGCTCCCACCAGCCGCACCAGAATCTTTACATCCACAAAATACGGGCCATAGACCTCCAGCCACTCCCAGGCCAGCTTATAGTTCCCCCGAAGTACCATGAACCGCAGCACCGAAGCCCTCTCTCTGGCATCCAGCTCCTGGGGCGGGATCTTTTTCAGGTAATCGTCCAGCGCGCGCATATCGTCCGTGTCATAATAGTACTGCAGAATACGCAGATACAGTTCCCGCTTCACCTGACGCTCCGCGCTGTCCGAGGCCGCGATCCGCAATTCCCGCTTTATGCGCTCCGCCGGGTCCTCCCTGCAGGCGCTCTCACTGTCGCAAAGGTAGAAATCCAGTTCCAGTCCAAGCTCTCCAAAGGGCAGGAGCCAGCGCAGAAACTTCCCGGGGATCATCAGCTTCTCCATGGTATAGTCCACGTTTTTCAGAAAACGGTTCTTATCCGCATCCTCAAAGACAATGGTGTACCTGCTGCCGTAGAGCGCCACCCATGTCTTCTTTTCCGTCAATAAGTATTCGCTTGGCTGCAGATTTCCAGGCTGATATACATACACTTTCCTTAGCCTGTCGTCCTCCACCTGAATCAAATGGGCGAACAGGAGCTTTGCCAGGGGCAGGGCTGTCTCCTCGTCCACCATGTCAGGCCGCAGCAGGCGGTTATAGAGATTGGCCAGATTCCTGTTGATATGTCTCTTCTTGATCTGCTCCGTCACAAAGTACTCTATCTTGAACCGGTAGGCCTCATACACGTCTCCCAGCTTGTCCTGCCTCTGACAGATGTAATCGTACAGATAGGCAGTGTGTGCATAGTCCATATTGTTCTGATAGGAAAAATATTTCAGCACCGCTTTCGGAATCTCCTGGGAGCGCTCCAGATCCAGGGACATCATGAAATGTTCGTATAAATTCGTGATTCGAAGCTGGGCTTCCACTCCTGCTTTGTACCAGGCAGACCAGGCGGGGCCCACCTTTCCGCCCTTTATGAGCAGCGTGCAGATCTCCTGGAGGAGCTGGATATCTTTCTTTTTCCCATAGAGCTCTGAGAGCGCATTGTACAGCGCCGGCGAGTACTCTTTCACCCTGCCGGCCAGGTACAGAGTCTGCTCCACTGCTTCCCGTTTCAGGACGCCCTGCCGGACGCCGTACCAGATCACCTGCTGCTCGAACCTCCCCATCCTATGGAGCAGGGCGGGGTTTACATGGAGCAAGGAAAGGGCCTCTATGTAAAGCATGGGGCTGGTACAGCCTTTCTGGAAAAGCGCCTCCCAAAAAGCCCATTTCTCCCGGTCTGTCCTGCAATAGTCCTCTGACAGATACATCAGGAGCCAACCGATGCGCCAGTTGGAATCGTCCCGTCCAAACATCCGTGCCACGTCCCCTGCCACCTTTTCCACATAGTCGCTGTCCCCGTGGAGCAGCGTGGTCAGGTAGAGATAATAGGCTGTCAGCGTGTCCCCGCAGGGCTTCTTTTCCAGCACCTCAGCTGCATGATCCAGAATCCACCCGGCCTCGTTGTAGCGCTCCTCCGTGATCAGCAGCTGCGCCTGAAGCAGCCTGGAAGAGATATCGTCCTCGTCCATGGCTACCAGCCGCTCCACCAGCTTCCCGGTCTCTTTCAGCCAGCCGGAGGTAGAGATCTTGCGCAGTCTGAATGCCTGGTAGAAATCCATGAGCCGGATCACGCAGCGCTTCCTGTCCGCCTCTCTTCCCCCAAAAGCTCCTGCGCTGCCCACGGACACCGTCACCGGAATCCGCAGATCCACATAAGAATTGTACAGGCGCACCTGACCGAAGTTCCTGCCCTTTCTGCAGCGGCTGCCATCGATGAACACAGGCAGTCTAAAACGGTTGCCCAGGAAATCATCGTCTGTCAGCACCTCTTTCTCCGTAAACACGAACTCTCCGTCACATGCCACGAAAAGCCTTGTGAAGCCCCAGCCGTTTCTTGCCACAGACAGGCTCTGCTCCGTCACTTCCCGGGAACCGAAAACGGGCAGTTCCAGATTCAGCTCCGCCTCCTGGGTCATGAATTCCATGTTCCGCTTCTTGCTCACCTGAATCAGAAACTCCTCCACGTTCTGCTCATGTCCCCGGTAGATTGAAAATGCCCTGTAGTCCTCCAGGTATCTGGCATCGCTGCCGGTAAAAATCTGTAAAAATTCCGGGGAATAGAACAGCTTCACCGCCTCTTTCCAGCTGCTTTTGGCAAGATTCGCAAAGTGAAACAGGTTCTTGATGACGCCCTCGGAGGACTCCGGCATGTCATGCTCTACGGAGACTACAAAAGGAAGATAATATTCGCCCCGGTTGCTGACCACGTCAAAGGTGCCTTTCACCACGTCCCCTTCCTCCAGCTTTTCGCCGTGAAACCGGAACGCGATCTCCTCCTCCCCGGAAAACTCTTCTGTCAGGCACTCCATCCTCCAGTCCGAGGAATACACGCTGCCTGCCGTGAGCAGCCCCGCGGGAGCATGGATCTGAAAGGAGCCCTCGTATTGCTGCCCTTTCCGGATGGCTAATTCTATTTTTGTACAGGAGAAATCCAGGGAACCGCTCTCATAGTCAAAGTTCCCCTCCAGAATTTTATCGATTATCTTCTGCATCTGCATTTGTGCTCACCTGCTTTTGCGTATCCCTACAGCTGTCTTAGGCAAAAAACCTATGGCTGATTATAGCACTCTGACAATAGAATCTGTCCTTAGGATTCTATTGTATCAAATCTTCAGCCATAGGGCAACACCGGAAAATATATGTTTTGGTTCTGTTTTGCTATATCAGGTTCAGCTTCCTGCTTATCACGAAATAGCTAAGCGCGTACAGCACCGCTGCGGCGAACAGGTCAACGATAAAACCGACATTAAAATTCATATTCAGATACATGCCGGCTGAACTGGCAAACCCTTTGAGCATGATAGTCACCAGCTGCTTTGCCACCATGATGGCGACATAGAACAGCACGCCCATCAGAAGCCGCCCTCTCGACACCAGCTGCCCTAAGGAAATGGCTCCGAACAAGGTGACCGTAGTGATGAAAGGCCCCGCCAGGGTAATGAGTATCCAACTTGCCAACAGACGCATGGCATCGAAATCCAACATTGCTTCCATCTCCACCACAAGCCTCCCAAGCCCGTCCATGAGCTCAGCGAAAGATATGTCAATGGGTTCCAGCGAAAAGATCGCCGAAAGCGCCAGGAGGATGAAAGATGCGTAGATGGTCAGCAGCACAATCATCGTCCACAGCCCGCTGACAAGTATCTTGCTGATCAGGATCTGGTGCCCGGTCACAGGCAAGGTATGGGTCAGATAACCCTCGTCCGTATACATGGTCCTGTAAAAATGCACGCCTATATAGATGATGGTACCAGCGCTGACGCAGACCAAAAGCATCACATAAATCATCATAGTGAAGCCGCCGAAGATATCCATCCAGCCAAAAGGATCCAAAGTGTCCCCGTTCATAGCCCGAAAAAGGGAGCGAAACGACAGCCACCCCAGAAAGGTCACAATGGCCATGGCTCCCAGCATCAGGCACCCCATTTTGTACATGCTCTTCCACTCATGCTTGATCAATTTGCCTAACATGCGAACACCTCCCTGAAATAAGCGTCCACGGACTTTCCGTGCTTCTCCCTGACATTGTCCACGGAAGTGTACAGCACCAGATGTCCGTAGCGCATGAAGATCACCTCGTCCAGCACCTGCTCTATGTCCCCGATCAGGTGCGTGGAAATCAGCACCGAGGAGTTGGGATTGTAGTTGTTCAATATGGTCCGCAGGATATAGTCCCGGGCCGCAGGATCCACGCCCGCGATAGGCTCATCCAGGACATAGAGATCCGCCTGGCGGCTCATGACCAGTATCAGCTGCACTTTCTCCTTGGTTCCTTTCGACAGCGTGTTCATTCTCGCGTCAGGCTCTATCCCCAGGCTCTGCAGCATCCCCACTGCCCTTTCCCTGGAAAAATCCTTATAGAAGTCAGCAAAATAGTCCAATATCTGCTTCACTTTCTTATTGCCGGACAGATAAGTCCGATCTGGCAGATAGGACACATGGGCTTTCGTCTCCACGCCCACGGGCTTTCCTCCAATCCGGATGCTGCCCGCGGTGGGCATCAGAAGCCCGTTGAGCATTTTGATGAGCGTAGTCTTGCCGCTGCCATTGGGTCCTAACAGCCCGATGATCTTACCCCGCGGCAGCGTCAGGCTTATGTTGCTGACTGCGACATGATGTTCGTCATAAGCTTTCGTCAGTCCCAGAATCTCTACCAGTCCATTCATTCCCGTACCTCCCCTGCCATATCCTGCAGAAACTCCATAGCGCGGCCCCTGGCATATCCAAGCCTTTCCATCCCGGAGAAGTAGGCTTTCCCCTGTTGCCTTGCCAGTGCCTGCCTGTTATCCTGTATCCGCTCCCCATCCTGCGTCACCACTCTGCCATTGGTTCCCTGGGTGATGACCAGCCCGCTTTTTTCCAGTTCTGCAAAGGCTTTCTGCATGGTGTTGGGATTCACTGCCGCTTCTGCAGCCAGTTCCCTGACACTGGGCAGCTTCTCCCCCGGCGGATAGACGCCGGAAACAATCTTTAACTGCAGCTGCTCCACCAGCTGCGCGTAAATCGGTCTGCCATCGTCAAAAACCCAAGCCATGCTTTTTCCTCCTGTTATCCCTTAACTGTATCAGTCTCCTCATACAATGATAGGCCAAATGCGGCCGTCCGTCAATAGGTTTGCGTAACATTTCGCCGTCACTTGGCATATATATACCATAACGAATCATTCGCGCCGCCCGGCGCAAAAGGAAGCTTATGCCCGACACCAATATATACTCGCGATCACAGGAAGCTGCCATAATACCCGACTCACAAGCGGCAGATACTATGAATCCGCAGCAAATGACATCGCCCGTGAGTATAACCGATGTGCAGGAGCCGGAGGCCGCTGACGCCTCTTACTCCGGCACAATCAAAATCAGTGTAGTCTCCTCCATCGGGATGGTCCCTGTAGAGGGCGCAACCGTCACCATATCCTACACCAGGGAACCGGATGTCCCCTTAAAAGTCCTCACCACCGACAGCTCCGGCCAGACCCCGGTGACTGAGCTGCCCGCCCCGCCCCTGACGCTGTCCCTGCAGCCGGAGAATGAGATACAGCCCTATTCCGAGTACAACATTACCGTCACTGCCCCGGACTATGAGCCGGTGCTGGTATCCGGCTCGGAAATCCTGGCCGGGGAACTCTCCCTCCAGCCTATACAGATGAATCCGCTGGCCGCCACGGAAGAGGAAGAAAAGATTGTAATAATACCGGATCATACCCTGTATGGGAATTTCCCTCCAAAGATACCGGAGGATGAGATCAAACCTGTAGCGGAGACCGGGGAGATCGTCCTGAGCCGCGTAGTGATACCGGAGTTCGTCATCGTCCATGACGGGGTGCCGAACGACTCTTCTGCGCCCAATTACTGGGTGCGGTACAAGGATTACATCAAGAACGTGGCTTCCTGCGAGATTTACTCTACCTGGCCGGAGAGCGCGATTTATGCGAATATACTGGCCATTCAGTCATTTACGCTGAACAGAGTGTATACGGAATGGTATCGAAACCAAGGCTATAACTTCACCATCACCTCCTCCACAGCCTACGACCAGAAATGGGTGTATGGGAGGAACATTTTCGAGAATATCGACTATCTCGTAGATAGCGTATTTGCGAACTACCTCTCCAGGCCCGGGGTGCGCCAGCCCATCTTCACCTCCTACTGTGACGGCCGCAGGGTCACCTGCAATGGATTGAGCCAGTGGGGCTCTATGTACCTGGGCGAGGAGGGGTACTCGGCCATTGAAATCATACGGTATTATTATGGCAATGACATGTATATCAATACGGCGCAGATCATCTCAGGGGTGCCATCCTCCTGGCCTGGGTACGACTTGACAGTGGGCTCCTCCGGCGACAAGGTCAGGCAGCTGCAGACCCAGCTGAACCGGATCGCCAGGAACTACCCGGCCATCCCTACCATTACCGCGGACGGCATCTATGGGCCCGCCACGGCCAACGCGGTGCGCGTCTTCCAGGGGATATTCAATCTGCCCCAGACCGGGATTACGGATTATCCCACCTGGTATGAGATTTCGGAGATTTATGTGGGAGTGTCGCGGATTTCGGAGCCGGGGTGAGTTTGAGGATTTTGAGAATGCCTGAAATCCCACAGGAACACTGAATGTCGGCAAGACATTGGAGGCCTGTGGGATTTTTCCGGTCAAAGCTTATATTTCTAGGTTAGTTTATCTCTTCCAAAAACGCTACTTTTCTTTTATAGGATCTGGCTAGTTTTGTTGCTGGTCATATGCCTGAAGAGACTCTATTTTGGTATGTTAACTCCAGAGTATCCAGATACCTGTAGAGCTTCCAGTCATGTTCCTGCTTTTAACACAACTCGGCACTTTTTCCTGTTACAGGCGATTCCGTATTTCAGGATAGTTTCCAGGCCATCCTGGCGCAGCTTTTCTTCATAGCCTTTTGTCTCTATCTGCTGCAGAGCTTCCTTGCAGCCTGAATAATCCGGGTGGTTTTGAGCCACCTGTCCGGTCGAAGTGAGCCACCGTTCCGTTTTCGAGTGAGCCACTATTCCGGCATCATTGAGCCACACTCTTGATCTGATTAGAATGAATGTATGCGCAGAAATGCGTAAATTCATTTTAAGGAGGGTCAAGATTATGACCAAGTATCGAGAAATCCTAA
>CATKYJ010000036.1 GCA_949840885.1 uncultured Acetatifactor sp. | reverse complement strand
TGCAGGAGAAGTCATGCATTAACTTCCCGATTGGCGTATCGCTGCGGTAAGCGCCATTTACATACAGTATGTGCGAACCGTCCTCAAATCTTTCCCCGGTTCCTAAAAAGCACCGCTCAATCGGATAAAGCGGCAGCCCTTTTTCCATTACATCGTTCTCTGTGATAAAGATCACCCACGTTTCCGGCAGCTTATCGAAGTCCTCACCTTTTTTCAAAAGGTTTGCGTCCATCATGCTTGAGTTGTACCTTGCCCTTTTTCTCCCGGCTCCTTTGTCGGAGCGCTGTACTTCCACATTCAGTTTTGCCCCTGTGCTGTCCGTAGCCAGGATATCCAACCTCACTGAGCGATTCAACAGGTTCTCCACAAATACCTGGGTGCGGACGTCCAGCACCTTTAAATCCGGTTTTTCCAGTACAATCCGCAATACCAGTTCTATGCCTGCCGTATCTGACTCAAAACACTTTGTGAGGAAATCATCATCAAGCAGGCGAAAGCCTCTTAGCCTCTGTAAATCTTCCTGATGTTTCTGGTCTATCTGTTCCGTCACTGTCAATCTTCCCACCTGCTTTCCCTTCTGCTTTCGTATCTCCATACTACCATAAACTTCCTGATTTTACAAGCCGGGAGCAGGCACAGATCAGGTTAAACTTATAAACTGTTATGCAACGCAGCACCATCTAAGGTGCCGCGTAAAAATATAAAGATATGCTCTATTTTATGGGAGATTTCCCTTTCGATTCCAGTGCTTTGCTTATGCTGTCCATATCCAGCATGGGCAGCATCTTTTCTATCTCGTTTTCATAATCCAGGGACAGTTCATACCGGATCCGTTTCATGCTTAACTTATAGCTTTCTTTTACTAACCCTAAGATAGCCAGGGCTATCTTCTTCATGATCTGCAGTTTTTTTGCGTTTGTCGTGCGGCGAAATGGCAACGGTATTGCTTTTCGTAATCGGCTATGGTATGATTTCCCCCAGTACAAACCGATAAATCGCGATTGTTGGAGGGTAATTGATTGTGAATAAATTATGGTCTGAACTAAATAAAACAATGCAAACACAACTTAAAAAGAAAGATACCTATAAAGCAGGTATTGACACATTATTTGATTTGCGCAATCAGTTAATAGAAATCTTAACATCATTCAATGAGGAATTGAGCAGAGAAGATTTTAATGCAATTCCATTTATAAATGCAGACGGTTATCATAGTAAAACGATTGCATATTCAATTTGGCATATTTTCCGTATTGAAGATATAGTTGCACACACATTGATAAGTGAAAATGAGCAAGTGTTTTTTGCGGGCAATTATCAAGAACGTATCAACTCGCCTATAATTACAACAGGAAATGAACTCGTAAAAGAGCAGATTGCGGATTTCTCAAAACAACTTAACTTGAGCGAACTTTATTCCTATATTTTTGAGGTAAAAGATAGCACCGAAAAGATAATCAATAGTTTGCCCTATGATAAATTGAAAAGGAAAATACCAGAAGAAAGAAAAGAATACTTAAAATTATTAAATGTTGTAAGTAATGATGAAAACGCAATTTGGCTTATTGATTACTGGTGCGGTAAAGATATTCGGGGGTTAATACAAATGCCATTTTCAAGGCATTGGATTATGCACATAGAAGCAAGTTTGCGTATAAAAAACAAGATACATTCATAAGAGCATATTCCCGTTTGTCGCTTTAACAAAAGTCTGAAAACAGGGCGGCGGGGCAGAAGTATTAACTATCCCGCCGCCTGTCTGTTATCGCTCCATTTCCTGCTTTCTGCATTTTTTAGATTTCCTGCTCTGTCGGCTCTGCAAGCTGTGTCAGTTCGTTCTCAAATTTTCTGATATGGTTGAAGTATATCCCGATATGCTGAATGGCGTATCTCGCCCATTTCTGGTCGCGCTCATGCACTTCAATCCTGCTGATAAACTCGCCCAGAATGGCGGGGGTGAGTTCGGCAAAGTCGGCGTAGCGTTCTGTCAGCTTCACAAACCTCTGCGCCCGTCCTCCCGCGTTCAGGGAAGCGGACAACTGCTCTTTGATTTCCGCAAGCTCCGCTTTCAGTGTATAGTATTCTTCCGAATACTTCCGCGACATCTGCTCGTAACGGTCTTCGTCAATCAACCAAAAATCCTTGTTGTCGGGGTCTTTCACATAACCATAGGGGGCTTCGGTTGCGATTGGCTTTCCACTCATGCCTTTGGTCTTAATGCCCGTTTTCACTTTCTTGCTGATGTCCTTTGCGTACCATTCTGACATGATATTGATGAACGGCGCAAACTCTGCTGTAATCATTCATGTGCATATCCTCCTGCGTCAATATAGGTGTTGCTTACAGTTAAGATTATGCACTCCAGGCCAAGAAGCCATATACCAAATGGTTACGTCATGTGTCCAAAAGATTCACCTAACTGGCATGTAGAGCGAACTTTTTTATATGATAATACTCCAATTTATTTTAGCTTATAGCGTCTACAGGCAAAACCCAGAAAAAGTTTGAAATCTCCCAAGCTGCCGACCCATTTTCCTCCGAGACAAACATCGCTTATGTGAAAAAATGTCAGTCATCAATCTCGTATTTCAAAACAGCACCCGTTACAGCATCAATCTCGTACTCATACTCATACCCATTACACTCAAACTCCACCTCATACACGGCCAATCCATCGTCATAGTCAAAGTCAATTTCCAGCTTCCGAATATCCGATGCGGCAAGCCCTGCATGGGAGAGCGCGGCCTGTTTAGCGGCTTCTGCCCCGATATCCCCTGCAGAAGCTCCGCTGCCTGTGCCCGGGACATCTCCATGTTCCGGATCCCGTTGCCCTCCATGGTGTGAGTCCTTATTTTCCATATCACACTTCAGCACCGCACCTGTATACATGTCTATCTCGTACTCGTACTCCATACTGCCTACGAAAAACTCCACCTCATAGTGCTCGGGATATCCGTCGTCATACTCCAGCCAGGCGTTCATGTAATCCACGGTGTCCGCTGAAACATTCGCATGAGTCAAAGCTGCCTCCTTTGCCGATTCTTCCCCAATGTACTGGCCGGCAGGCTGCTGCGCCCCTGACGGCTGCTGTGTCTGGGCGGGCGGCGGCGTTGTCTGACTGGACGGCTGTGTGTCGGCGGGCTGTCCGGTTCCTGACGGTTGCTGCGCATCAGAAGGCTGTTGCGTCCCCGCCGGCGGCATCCCTGTGCTTTCCACCTCATATTTCACTATCTGCCCGGTGCGGGCATCGATATCGCATTCATATTTCTGGTTCCCCGCCAGGAATTCAATTTCGTATACCATGATTCCATCGTCACTGTCGAACTCGGCCTTGACTTTGGTCACGTCCTGGGCGTTGACCCCGGCGTGGCTGTATGCGATTTCCATAGCCGCATCCTGACTGATATATGCCTTGTTGCTGGCCGTTCCGTTTTGAGTCACCGTGCCGGAAGAAAGGCTTTTGGACTGGGAGATCAGGGCTATTTCCGTGATGGACAGGGGAGCCAGCTTCTCCGCAGTCAGGGTCTTGTCCTGGGCCATCACTTCCTGTATAAGGGCAGCCTTGCCCATAGATATCTGGTAGTCCCGGGCCATCTGTTCCAGGCTCCCGGTATCGCTTAATGTCTGACTGAGCACAGTGCCGTCCAGGTTACCCTCCTGCAGGGCGTTTCCGATGATGTCGGAAACACGCTTCTGAAGCGCGGCGGACTTCTCCGCATCTTCATTTTCCACACTGACCAAAATGGCATTCTGCAAGTCACTCAGATATCCCTTTTGCAGCATGGAGCCCACCACCGCATTCACCGCCAGAGTCATGTCGGCTCCCGTAAAGTCCATCCCGTCCAGAACCAGGCGGCCATCCTCATTGAGCCCCTCGGCTTTGACGATCCGCTCCTTTGCGTCTACCGTGAAAGCAATGCTGGGATTTACGTCCAGCAGGACGATACTGTCCGCGGCCACGGTGCCAAAGCCCCCAAGGCGCAGGATGCCGGAGTACACGGTATTCGCCGTAAAGATTCCGACGCCGACGCAAAAGGCCAGCACGGCAACGGCAGCAAATTTTCCCCATTTGGGCCAGTTTCCTCTCTTTTTCTTATCGTGAACCGCATCGAAGATAAGGTCGTCATCAATTTCTCCGATGGCATTCAGGAGTTTTTCTCTTTTCATAGGACAATTCCCTCCCTTTCAAGGTATGATTTCAAATCGTTTCGCATCCGGAAAAGCAAAGACGCCACTTTGCTTTCGCTCATGTCATAAGCCGCGGCAATGTCCCGTATGGGATAAAGGTACCAGTACCGGCGGATGAAGATATTGCGCTTCTGCCTGAGCTGCGCGCGCAGGAATTGGTTGATGGATTGGCTCAGAGCCATTTCATTGATGATCTGTTCCACCGTATTCTCTGCCGGAATGCAGTCTTCCAGTTCGGACAATACCAGTTCGGTCTGTCCAAGGCCGCGCTTTTCGGTGAGATTGTGCCTGGCCCGGTTCAGCGAAAGGTTGCGGGTGATTTTCCCCAGATAGGCGGACAATCGGCCGGGACGTTTGGGCGGCATAGATTTCCAGGCACCCAGCCAGGTATCGTTGACGCATTCCTGGGCATCCTCATTGCTGTGCAGGATGTTGTAGGAAATGGTGCGGCAGTAGGCGCCGTACTTGTCAGCAGTTGCCGCAATGGCCTGTTCGTCCCGCTTCCAATACAGATCGATTATTTCCTCGTCTTTCATCGCCTCCTCCTTTCTCTGTTGTAGGATATCCTTATGCAGGGCACGAAATGCCGGATGGCATGGGTGCCTGCCCATGGTATTATCAAGGCCTTTCACTTATATAGACACCAAAAAACAAAGGGGCATTGCACAAAATATAAAATTTTTTATTTTTCTTTTAAGGATAACACAAAATTGAAGAAATTGAAAATTCCAGTTGAAAATTCTGGAAAGAAAATGTATAATGGGAAGTAAGAAAAGCAGATAAGAAAGAAAGGTTATGTGCTTTTATTGTTGTATAAAAACAGGGAAAAGGAGGTTCCGTTATGAGTAGTATGACTGTAACCAGTGGAATTTATAATTCCTATTCTCATATTTCCAGCGGCAAAAGGATTAATACTGCCGCGGACGATGCGGCCGGACTTGCCATTGGCAAGAAGATGCAGGCCCAGGAGACCGGGCTGAACGTAGGAGCGCAGAACGCAAAAGAGGGCATGGGTGCCCTGAATGTGGCTGACGGCGCGTTGGGCGGCGTAATGGATTATCTGCAGAGGATCCGGGATTTGGCTCTGCGTTCCATGAACGGTCTCGCTTCCGCTTCGGATAAAAAGTATTATCAGGATGAGATCAATCAGTTAAAGGAAGGCATCCAGTCCATGTCCAAGACCACTTCCCTAAACGAGCAGAAACTCTTGGACGGCAGCATGGCCGACATGCACATTGCAACCAACCCGGACGGAAGCGGCATGCGCATCGGCATGGCCAATTCCACACTGGAAGCATTGGGCATTGCCGATTTCGATGTGACGAAAAAGTTCAGCCTGGACGATATTGACGACGCTATCAGCAAGGTGGCAAACCAGAGGAGCAGCCTGGGCGCTTCCACCAACCGGCTGGAACATTCCTATAATTACAATACAGGGGCCAGCCTGGATCAGTTAAGCGCCAGGAGCCGCATTGAAGATCTGGATATGCCTAAGGCCATTTCGGAAAAGAAGAAAGAAGATCTGCTCAGCGAATACAGGAATCTGATGCTGAAGAAGCAGATGAATCAGGATTCTATGGTGCTGAAGCTGTTCCAGTAGGAGATTGAAAAGGGGTTAAAGCAGCCGGGAGTGCGGGGTTTTTTCGCATGTCCCGGCTGTTTTTCGCCCTGCCGCCCCCGGCGCGGGAACCGCAGAGCGTGACCGCATGCCGCCGCAGGGCAGGATTCTTTCTCCCCATTGCACTTTTCCCGGAAAGCGGATATAATGGGTTCATTGAACAGCGACAGCATTTATTGTGAAACATATGAGGTGACCTATGAAAAAAGCATTTACCAATCTGGTCCTCTTGGACGGCAGTGAGAACATGATCCCAAGGCAGGGCGTAACCGTGCTGGTGGAGGACGACCGGATCACGGACGTCCTGGAGGAATGCAGCCTGGACGGCTATGAAGTCATCGACCTGGGCGGGCAGTACCTGATGCCGGGGCTCATCAACCTCCATGTCCATATCCCGGCCAGCGGAAAGCCCCGGAATAAGCCCATGGACGCCAAAAAGAGCGTAAAGTTCGCTACAGCCAATGCCTTGACGCGCAAGTATATGGAGCATATGTACAAGTCCTACTGCCGCATGGAACTGCTCAGCGGCGTCACCACTTTCCGCTCTGTAGGCGGCGTGGAAAATTATGACACCTGGATCCGCGACCTGATTTTGGCGGGCAAGGCTGCAGGCCCCCGGATTCTGGCCGGAAATATGGCAATCTCTGTGCCGGGCGGCCATATGGCAGGCTCTTTGGCCTATGAGGCCACCACCCCGGGTGAGGCTGTGGAGTATGTGCGCAAAATCGCCAAAGACAAGCCTGACTTGATCAAGCTTATGGTTACAGGAGGCGTGCTGGACGCCACAGTAAAAGGGGAGCCGGGCGTGCTGAAGATGGCCCCTGCCATTGTAAAGAGCGCCTGCGATGAGGCGCATAAGCTGGGATTCCATGTGGCCGCCCATGTGGAAAGCCCCCAGGGAATGCAGGTGGCCCTGGAAAACGGTGTGGACACCATAGAGCATGGCGCGAAACCTACGGCGGAGACCCTGCGCCTGTTCAAAGAGCGGGGCGCCGTCCATGTAGCCACGCTTTCCCCTGCACTGCCCTATGCCCTCTTCGACCCCCAGGTCAGCCACGTGACGGAAATGGAGCGCTACAATGGGGAGGTGGTCTTCCACGGCATCATAGAGTGCGCGAAGCAGTGCCTGGCAAACGACATCCCCGTGGGCCTGGGCACGGACACCGGATGCCCTTATGTGACCCATTACGACATGTGGCGAGAATTGCAGTACTTCCATAAATGCTGCGGGGTGTCCAATTCTTTCGCCTTACATACTGCTACCAGACGCAATGCCGAGATTGCAGGCATTGGAGCTGTCACCGGAAGCATTGAGGCCGGCAAATGTGCCGACTTCATCGTGTGCGCCGGCAATCCGCTGGACGACTTGTCCGTCTTAAGAAACCTGAGCATGGTGGTGGCCAGGGGAGAAATCTTCCGTGACCCGAAAGTGAAGAAGATGCCTCAGGTGGAGGCGGAATTGGATAAATTCATATAGGAAAGGGAAAAATATTAAAAAATACTCCTTTTCGATAAGAATCTCCATATCCTGATTCTTATCAAAAAGGAGTCATTTTTTACCAAAATCACAAATTACTTTATACTGCCTTTTCGTCCTGCTTTTTCGCTGTACGAACGCGCTTCAGCGTAACCAGCCCAGCCACTGCGGCCGCCATGGCTGCTAACAGGAATATCCAGTAGTATCGGCTGATGCGCCCGACTGTCACGCTGACGTGCAACAGTTGGGTTCCTTTTGTATTCAGAAACAGCCGGACGGACACTGCCGCCAGGGCAAACGCAGCAGCCAGTTCCACGCAGCCAATTATCCATTTTCTGACCGCTCCGCTCCTTTTCTCTTTTCCCTCCTCATTCTCAACTTTCTCTTTTTTGTCTTTCTTATTCTTGCTTTTCTTATCTTTGATTTTCTCGCTTTCGCGCTTCCTGTTTTCGGCTTTCCCTCCACCGGGCTTGTCTTCTTCGCCGTCCTTTCCAGCCTTTTTTTCTGCAGCCGCTTCCGGTTTCTCTGTTTCTTTTGCAGGTTTTGGCTTTTTCTCCGGCTTCTCTGCAGCCTCTTTGGGTTTCTCTGCTTCCGCAGCTTCCGGCTTCTCTGCTTCTTCTGCTTCTTCCGGCCTTTTATCCGCTTTATCTGCAACTTCTGCCAGCTTTTCTGTTTCTTCTGCAACTTCCGGCTTTTTATCCGAAGACATTTCTGTCTCCTGCTCTTCTCCGGCTCTTTCTTTTGCCTCTTCCGGTTTTTCCGGTTCCGCTCCGGTTCTTTCCTCCGCTTTATCCTCTATCTCTTCCATCTTCTTCTCATCCTGCATCAAGTCTCTTCTTCCGCCTCCTTTACTCTGTCTCCATAGCCGAACCGCCCACCTGCTGGAAATAATCCGCCAATGGAGGCTTGTTCTGCTCCGCCTGGATTTCGTCATAGGGCACGCCCACATGGTATGCCCGCTCTGCAAATGCATCGTTCATATCCGTCAGGACTTTAATGGTTCTGGTAAATTCTTCCGGTTTTGTAATTACGTTAAATTCTATCACATAATCATTTACCATGTATTCCCCGACACTGGCGTAGATCTCTCCCAGCATGCTGCTGGAATCCGCCTGAATAAATTTCCCGCCGCATTTTCGGGCGATGTAACTCAAATACTCTGTGTCCGCACCGCCGAATCCGATGGTATATACGTAGATTTGTTTGCGCACCAGTTCCTCTAAAACTTCATCTATCATCTCGGTGTTTCCGTCCGCCCCATCGGACAGCAAGATAACTACCCGTCTGCCTTCCCTTGTCTCTATTGCCTCCCCCGCCATCTTCAGTCCGGAGTAGATATTCGTACCGCCGTCTGCATGCACTGACGCTATACCCTGCAGGACGCCTCTTTTGTTCTCCGAGACCGGCTCCACCAACTGCGCGCTGTCGTCAAAAATTACCAGTCCCACTCCGATGGTCTCATTTATATTTTTTACGAAATTGGCCACCGCCTGCTTGGTGTCTTCCATCGGGGGGCCGTCCATGCTTCCGCTGTGATCCACCACCAGGACAACTGACATGGTCTGTGTATCTTTCAGTTCTTCTATGTTCAAAAGTTCGAATTCTTTTAGGTCTTCCCCCATCTCCACCAATGAAAAATCCTGCTTCTCCAGGGTGCGCTCTGTTTCCATGGCTACATTTACCGTCACCCGCACTGTGGGGAAGTCTGTGGCATCAATGTTTCTGATGATCAGTCCGTTATACAGTTCGTCCAGGAGATTTCGTACAAAATTATAAAAGGGGGTCGCATCATACTGATAAGGATCCTCCACAAAACCCAGCAGCTGCACCAGGCGGTTCCACAATACCCTGACATCACTGTACTCCGTAGGCATATAGGACCAATTAGCCTGCAGATCATTGTTCGTACATACCCTCAGGAAATCCGCGAAAATCAGGCTGACCGGGTCTGCGTCCGTCTGGTCATCCCTGATTACCTCTGTCAGGTATTCCCTTGCCTGATCGCTGCGTCCTGCCTTATAGTACAGCTGCGCGATCTCTATTTTGTACGCCACTGTATTCCGTTCCTTAATGGGAGTGGTCGTCTCCATAAAATTGATGGCTTTCAGGGCCGGAATGGCATTGATTTCCTGCTCAAGCTCCGAAATCTCTCTCTGCAAATCCTCGATTCTCTGGATAAGTTTGTTTTTCTTTGAATTGAGGGTTTCCTGGGCGTATTGCCCCTCCAATTCCCGCAGATCCTGGCCCAGTTTGGCCTGCCTCTCCTGAAGCTTTGCCGTTTTTTCGTCCTCCGCTGCATATGTTCCCTGCGCCACGGAAAGGTTCGCCACACGCGCCCTGTTTTCAAAGGTACTGCTTTCCAGATAGAGTTCTTCCGCTTTCTCATATGCTTTTCCATAATCGCCCGTCTGGACGGCATAGGCGACCTGCGCTCTCTGGGACAGCAGCGAATCGTCATCTTCCAGGATAGCTGCCGTAGCCGCATCCCCTCTGCCGGACATCATATCCACAACGGCAAGGATTCTCTCGTCATTCTTTCCGGCCGATATGCCGTTTTGAACCTGCAGCAGCAAAGGCAGCAGCTTCTGCCGCGCTTCTTCCGCCTTGTCAACATAAAACTGTGCCGACAGGTCCGCCTCCTCTGCTGCTTTCAGGGTTTCCTCATAGATCTTCTTCGCGGAGGAGATGATCTTATCCTCCCCCTGTTCCAGGTATTTGTCCGCGTAAATAACTCCGACCTCGTAGTCTGTCTGGAATCCCGCCGCCAGCACCAGCAGCCTTTCAGACACAGCGTTCGCTTTCATCTGTTCCGTCTGTGCGGACAGTATCCTCCCCTGCTCATATTCGCCCAGTTCCAGCAGCTTGGATGCAACATAATTCTGCTGCTCGATCAAGGCGTTCTTTTTATGGATCTTCCAGGCAAAAATGCCTCCGCATACAGCAGCCGCCACACCTAAAACAGCAGCCGCAATGATAATGTACTTTGTCTTCTTTTTCATTCCGTCTTATCTCCCCTGACACGTCTTACGCGCGATTTCACCACCGGCGCAGGCCTTTTTGTCTTTACCTCTCGTTCATTGTTCCGCGCCTAAGTTTAGCAGATCCACGTCCAGCCTGGTCAAATGAGGATAAATGCTCCGCGCCGCTTCCGGATTTTCCACAGGATTGTCCCAAAGCATCAGCACGTGCAGTTCTCCCAGATTTGCTATGGCGCTTATGTCCGTCACCTGGTTGTGGTACATCCACAGCTGCCGGATCTTTGTCAGTTCCGCCAGGGGCGAAATATCCGCCACCTGATTGTCTGAAAAGTCAAAATAGATAAGCTCCTTTAAGCCCGCCGCAGGCTGTATGTTCCTGATGTTATTTCCCCACACGCCCAGGGATGTCAGTTCCGTAAGTCCCGACAGCGCTGAGATATCATCAATTTCATTCCAGCCCAAATTGAGTTTCACAAGCTGCGTCATGCCCCTCAGCGCTCCAATATCCCGGCTGCTCAGATGATCCCCTACCAGCGAAAGTTCTTTCACCCCGGCGCAGTCCGCCAAAGCGCTGATGTCCAGTTCAGGCTGGTATTCTATCGCCACTTTCTCCAGAAAAGGCATATACCGCAAATCGTCCAAGGAAGATATCACCCCCTGCCCATAAATTCCGTTGACATATCCGTCTACGGAATACTGGGTCTCCTCCAGATACACGCTGTGCTCGTCCCTTATTGTCCGCAGCCCCTCTCCCACAAGGTAAAGCTGCGTGACCTGTTCTATGTCGTCATTATGGATGGGTTCCTCGTAAGGGATGTCCAGCGCCTCACGCACAACTTGCTCGATCACAGGCTCCTCCAGTGTTACCTCCACCGTCCGTATCCGGATATCATATTCGTATGACGCGATATCGCTCTGATACCCCGCTGTGTTCACCACAATGGCCTTGACGGCGGTGACGCCGTTCTTTAAAATGATCGGCTCGTCGTAGATTTTCGAGCCGGTATCGGGCACTGTGCCGTCCAAAGTATAATAAATGGTGTCGCCTGCCTGGGCGGGCAGCAGTTCGACCTTGATGCGCTCTTCGTAGGCTCCTGCATCATAGCTTGTCCCTGGAGGTTCGGGGCGGGTCACCTCATAGAGCATGGTGAGTTCTTCGCTCTCCAGCCGCTCCACTGCCTGCTGCAGAACCTCCTTTGCCTCTTCCAGCTTATTCTGCTGCATATAGAGGCTCGCCAGCTTCTCATAGATTTCCGCCTGGGTGTCATCGTTCTCCAGCATGTTCTGATAGACGGCTTCCGCGTAAGCGTACATCTGCCGCCCCTCATAAGCCTCTGCCAGGCCCAGGTTCGCCTCTACATTCTTCGGATCAATGTCGATGGCTGCCTCATAGGCTACTACCGCCTGCTCGTAGTCCATCTCTGACAGATAGCGGTCTCCCATCTCTATGCTGCTCTTGACTTCATTGCTTCTGGCCACCTGGCGGCAGGCCAGCACGATCACTGCCACGATCACCACCGCGCCTACTACTCCCGCCAAAATGTAGTTCCGCTTCTTGAAAATCTTCTTCATCTTCTTTTTGCCCTTCTTTTCTTCTTCATGCAATTCAATTCAATTCACTGCCTGTTTCTGTATATGATATGAGTTCGTCCAGCAACGCTACTTCTTAATCCAATCTCTGTTCATGCACACATCAGGGCCTTTTTACTTTACATACAATAGCCGAATAATTGTCGTCCACGCCGCTTTTTTCCGCGCATTTCCGTATCATTTCTTTCATCCTGTCCGCACTTCTAAGGGACTTTCCTCTGCACAGAACACTCTCCAGTTTTTCGTGAGGACAATACTTATACACGCCGTCGCTGCACAGGAGAAATGTTTCCCTCCTGGCCAGCATGCCGCCGCACCTGCTGATCTTCAACCGTTCTTCAGAACCCAGCGCCTCCGTCAGCCTGCCGAACCTGGCATCGGCGACTACTCTTTCGTTGCCCATTTCATATTTTACTTCCGGCAGGTTTTCCCACACATCATCCGTGGTCAGCTGCTCCAGGCTTTTTTCCCTGACCTGGTAGATTCTGCTGTCTCCTGCCGAAAGTATTACGTACTCGTCATCCCATATGATCAGAACCACCAATGTAGAGCCTCCCACCAGCCCTTTTTCGCTGAAGCAGGTGAACACTTCCTGGTTAATATTGTTCAGCAGGCTGCCGCACTGTCGGGCCACCGCCTCAATCCCGGCATCTCCCTTTGCAAAGTCATTGCTGTCCCACCAATTCCTTATGCCGTTCACGATTGCGCTGCTGGCGATTTCCCCGTCCGCATGCCCACCCATGCCGTCTGCCACCACGAAGATCCCTCTGCTCTCCCTGGCAGACGCATAGATTGCATCCTGATTGACTTCCCTGGGGCCGCGCTCTGAAAAAAAGGCTACATCATTAATCATCAGCTGTCTCTTTCCTCTATTTCGCCGTACACTTTTTTAATGAGTTTTTTCTTATTTTTTCCGAACACTGCAGCCAATATGGGCAGCATCACCACAGAAACCGCGATCAGGGCAATGCCTGCATATATCATTATCTGTCCCGTATACATAAAATTCCCTCCACATTTCTGTGTTTTTACCGATTCTATTCAATCCAGTGTCCCTCCACAAGCTCCCGGTACGCGTTCTCCAGAACCTGCATCTCAGAATCGCTCCATCCGTCTTTCTTAACTGCAGCGTATATCTCCTGCGCATGCCCATAATAAGCAGCAAAACTGCTGTAATCCCTCTCTGCCTGGGGCTTTCCGGACTGCAGCGCCGCCTCGAGGAACGCCTGTTTCATGGGCACCTTATAGTTCTCCGGATACTTCTGCTCCATTTCCGTCAGAAGCAGCGCCTCGGCCTCATAATCGCCCACCCGGTAATAAATATTCACCATATTGTCATATGTGGTAAAAGTGGCCCATCCTGCGGCAATGATTCTCTGCAGGGTGTCAAGCGCCCCCTGTGCATACAGGGAATCCTGGGTTATCTCATACCCCTCCATATACATGCCTACAAGCTGTTCCAGAATGATGGCGTGGTACTCATTGGGAAGCGCATCCAGCGCCTCGCCTGACAGGGCAATCCCTTTTTCCACAGATTCCAGGGAGTTATCCCCTCCAAGGATCGCCTTGCCGCACATCACATACCCACGCATACAGGTGTAGCCGCTATCCGCTTCCTCTATGCTCTGCCTGAAATCCGCCTCTGCGCCCGGATAATCTCCCTCCGCAAGCTTGATCTCCCCGCTCACCAGATAGACAGTATCGTTTAATGCCCCCTTGGCCCGGGCCGTCCCCAGCACTTCTTTCGCCTGGGCCGTATTGCCGATTCTCGCAAAGGCTATGGCCTGGTCTGTATAATAGGCCGAGTTGTCGCCGTTGTGCTTGATGGCATTGGCAAACGCATTGGCTGCGCTCTCATAGTTCATCAGTTCAAAATATGCCGTTCCCATAATATAGTACATGTCTCCGGTACCGCTCTGGGAGTAGAATTCGCTGTTCCCGTCCAGGGTTTCGCGGACAAAATTGATGGCATCCTGATACTGATTCATGTCAAGGAAAAACAATGCTTTCTGATAATAAGCGTCCAGCCTGTCCGGCATGAAATCCACAGCCTCCTGAAAGAGCGCCTGAAAGTCCGTCTCTTTTCGGGCTTCCCGGGCCTCTGCCATGCTCTCGATACAGGCATCGTATTCCTGGATCAGTTCGTCCCTGTACACTTCCCTGCCCTGGAGTACGAGATATACACCGCACAGCAGCATGCCAATGGTCACAAGATAGGCAATGGCATGTCTGACTTTCATGTTCCTGTAACGGCTGTCATGCTTGTACAGATTACTGACTGCGGCAAGCATCTGGCCGGCGTTCTGGTACCGGTCGCCGGGATTTTCCTGCAGCGCCTTGTTTAGAATGTATAAAAAGCCCTCGCTGGTCCGGCTGCTTATGGCATTCCTTGCATCCCTGCTTAAGATGTGCCCGCTGTAGATATGATAGAGCGTGGCTCCCAGGCTGTAGATGTCAGAGCGCTTGTCTATGGGTATGCCCTCCGTCAGTTCCGCCCGCACCTGTACGGCAGGTTCGACCGGATTCATATCCTCTGCCAGCCATGCTTCTTCCGGGCTCCTTTTTGCGCTTTCTCCGGCAGCCTCCCCGCCATTCAGCCTGTCAAAATCCAGCTTTTTTGTGCCTTTCTCCGGAGCCGGGGCGCTCCCGAGCCTGACCGTGTTTCCCCGGCCGGCAAAAGAGCCAGAGTTTCCGCTTTCTGCAGCGTCCATAAGACGTCCCTGTTTCGCGCTTCCTCCGGTTTCCTGTACCTGGTAATTGAGTTTTTCCGTTCTCCCTGCTCCTTGTGCCCCACCGGTCAGTTCCCCGGTCTGTCCCGCTCCCTGGGCCTCGCGGTTCAGCTTTTCGGTTCTCCCCGCTCCCTGGGTCTCGCGATCCAGCTTTTCGGTTCTCCCCGCTCCCTGCACCTCGCGGTTCAGCTTTTCGGTTCTCCCCGCCCCCTGGGCCGGGCAGTCTGGCTTTTCGGTTCTGTCTGCTTCCTGCACCGCCATCCGGTCATCAGCCTGCGCCGCCATCAACGCCCAAATCCGCTGGAATTCCCTGTATTGTTCAGGCGCGCCGTACCCTTCCGTATATCCGAAAGTGACGGCATGTCCGTTCCTGCTTATGCCGGAGATATTGAAGTCGATCAGACAGACATTGTCCTCTGGCGTAAGCATGATATTGTCCGGCTTTATGTCGCCGTGGATGACAGGAAACTTTTGGGAGTGCAGATAATCCAGGGCCTCGCAGATCTGTTTGGCATATTTCAAGACCTTTCTTTCACTGAAGCGCACACCCCGGGCCAGCATCTGCCCAAAGGACTCTCCCTGCACATAGTCCATTACCGTATAGCTTATGCCGTCTATCACAAAGCAGTCATACACCTGGGGAAGATACTGATGGTGCAGATTTTTCAGGACATCAGCCTCTATGTACATCTCCTCGTCGTTCTGAATGTCCGAGTGGAGTTTTTTGACCACGACATCTTTCCGGAGGCGCTTATGGTAGGCCTTGATTACGGTTCCGCCTCCCCCTATCCCCAATGTCTCCCGCAATTCATATGTGTCCATCAGGTTCGTTTCCGGCATTGTGTAGGTACCTCTCATTCTAGTTTTCTATCGTAATCTTGTACTTGCACTCCCCGATCTCCAGGATGCCGCCGCTCATGATGGGAGTCTCGCAGTACACCTTTGCATTTCCATAGACTGTGCCGTTGCTGGACTTCAGGTCATTGATGTAATACAGATTTCCCTTTTTTATGATTTCACAGTGCGTGTACGACACCGCCGCATCATGCCCCAATACGATGTCACCGGACTCCCGCCCGATCACGATCCTGGTATCTATGGGCGCGCGGAAACTCCTCCGGGGATTGCTTATGTCCGTCAGCACGATGAACGACTGTCTCGCCACATTCTGCCCGGTTCCTCCCTGCAGCCGTCTGGTCTTTCCCGCAGTGCCGGCGCCCGCATGGGCCCCCAGCCTGTCCGTATTTCCGCCGCGCCCCTGCTGTCCGGACTCCGCCTGCTGTCCGTCGTCCCGTTTTCCGCCCTCTGTCTGCTCATTGTTTGCAATGACCACATTGACCTGCTTCTTCTTTCTGCCTTTGAGGACAAGCAGCACCACCAGAATGAGAATGACTGCCGCTGCCGCCCCGCCGATTCCCACAATCAGAATGATATTGTTCTTCCCGGCCTCCGGCTCCGCTTTTTCGGTCTTCGGCGGCTCCACTGAAATGCTGGGAAGCGATGATTTCTCAGGGGCAGGAGTGGGCGTAGGGGCAGGGGTGGCAGCGGGAGCAGGCTCCTCGCTCTCGGAGGGCAGACTGCTCACATCCGCAAAAGGCATCTGAATAGATGCAGTCAGCATCACTGACCCGTTGGATGTGTTCAGATTAAGCTTCGCTTCTTTCCTGCTTCCGTCCATAACCTCGGCTTTTGGGACGATCCGCAGACACAAGAGCGAATAATCCTCATCAATCGTACTACGGATGCTTTCCACATCTGTATCCGCCTCTGCCACTGCATAAGTGCCCCCTGTCAGTCTGGCATAGGAAAAGAGATTTTCCAGAAGCGAATTGTTGTTGGAAGCTTTCACGCCTACGGTATGGATGACCACATCGCTGCCTTTCATAAGGTCGGACAATTCGGCCTGGGTATACTTTATGTCATTGTCGTCGGCGCCATCGGTTATGATGACAAACCGCGTATAATTTGCCTCGTTGCTGCCGGCGCCCGGTTTGATAAGGTCATAGAGAATATCTGTAAGATAGGAGTCCTGATTCAGAAACTCTATCCCCTCCGCTGTGGCTTTCAGGGACTCGTAGTCCGTTGAAAAGTCTGACAGCACGTTCAGGCCATCGGCGAAAGTGGCAAGCCTGAATTCTTCCCCCTCCGCATGGTGATCTATGAGCCCTGCCACAAGTTCCTTTGCCTGGCTCCCCCATTTCTGCGACAGGGACAGCGAATTATCGAAAAGGATCGTAGTCCTCACAGCCATACCCGTGGAGGCAATGTCAGCAACCTGGACGTCCTCGCACAATGTATTGCCCACCTGGACTGTGGTTCCGCTGGCGATATCGGAAACGCCCTTTATATAGATATAAATGCCGTCATCCGCTGTCCTGCTACTCACAACCACAACCTCCTGAGCGCCCGCCCCATTTTCCGCTGCCTGCGCCACATTTCCCATAAAACACGAAAAAAATGCAAGCATGCAAACTACGCCTGCAATCTTTGCAAACAAAACAGACCGATTATTATTCTTCATGATCCCCTCTCCCACTGCTTCTTTTTCTATTGAAACCTTGCGGCATTGGCCGTCAGGCTTGTTTCCATCTTCATATATTGCGTCACCGCTGCTCCCGTCATCTTATATACATCGTTAAGCTGCTTCTCCGCTCTGTCCATCTCGCGCAGAATGGCGTTCAGCCTCTCCCTTATCTCTCTTCTGTCCTGTATTTCGGACGCTATCCTCCATTTGAGCATATTGATGTCCCTTTTCTGGGCGGACAGATTCGATATCATCGGCGGAAGATTGTAATTCGCATTCCGCACCTTTTTCACGTCGATCTTTATCGCTGCCACAACATGTATCCTCCATCTTTCAATCGCTTTCAGCCGCAAGCCGCAGCATCTCTTTTTCCTTTTCTATTTCTTCCTCTTCCTGGACTTGCAATCCCGCCACCATGAGTTCGCAGCCCAGTTCGTCCAGTTCCTGTGCCAGGCGGTTCAGCCTGTGGAGAATATCCTCTATAGTGGAATCAATCCCTCTTATCTCAGGGCTTTTCCAAGCATCGTCCAGCACGTCCTGGTGGCTTTTGAGCCTGCGCTTTACGGACCGCACTTCATCGGATACCCTGCTCAGTTCTCTCTGCTGTGCCCTCACAGCTTCCATGTCTATCGCCATATATCTTTCCTGCTGAGTCCTTTTCCTGCGCCGGCGGCAGACTGCCTCGCAGACAGCCTGCCCGCGCAAAATTTAAACGCTTATAACTCCTCAAATCCCTCTACAGAATAATCCTCATTGACCGTAACCGCAAGGGACACTGTGAACATTCCATCGCTGGTGCTGATCTTTACCACAGTGCTTCCCGGCGCATTCCCGCTGACTTTCCCGTTAGACACAGAGCACACCGCAGAATCCTGCACCTCATACTTTAAGTCAGACTGGGAATACCCCTCGGGAATACTCTCGAACCCAATGTCCATGGATTCGCCCTCATCCAGATACATGGCGTAACTCACCAGTTCAATGAAGTCGAACTCCAAAGGCTCAAAGTCAAAGGGATTGATTTCTTCAAGAGGCTCTCCCTCCGGTGTCGTCAGTTCCTGCTCAATGGGATCCGTTCTGGTACATACGTCTCCGGACGTCCGCTCCCAGTCCTCAAGGTGCATATGGAGTTTCACCGGCGAGCTGCCGGAATCCCATATCACCGCGGAATGCTTCCAGTTCTTGTTGATGTCGGTGATCAGGCAGCCCTCCTGGTTCACGCCCCACCTTAGCGGGACATATAGCTGCAGATCCAGGCAGGTTGGCTGGTCTCCCAGCAGGTCTGCCTCCATCTTGCCCACTGCCACCGCGCCTGATGTCACCTGGGCATTGGTCAGGCTGTAGGAAGCTTTTTTAAAGCCTATCCGCAGATCCGCCAGCAAGGTGGCCTCTGCCGTGAGCGTGGCGTCCGCTTCAAAGTTAACGCTGGGGGTGCTGTCAAAACTCTTGTTGAGGCCTGCTCCTTTTCTCCACCCCGTGGTCAGTACGTTCTTTGTGGTATAGCTGATGGATATATTGCCGTCAGCCCCCAGGTGGGCAGTGAGCATGAGCTTGATGTTCAGAGGTCCCCATACCTGGATATAGGCTTCCCCTAAAGGGATGGAGGCCGCCACGCTGCCGTGCAGTTCGGACGAAACCTCTGTATCAAAATGAAGCCTGCACTCCACGACCTTGGGTGACAAAATTCTGAACGGCTCCGACTCGTATTTGACGTCCGCACGGATGTTCTTTACCCCCACTACCAGCTGGCCATTGGAGGAAGCCTTTACCCTGTCGTTAGACGCGCTTTTCTGCACGTCAAACTTGGCCGTGAAGACGATCTGATTGCCGCTTTTGTCCACCTTTGCGGAATTCGCCAGATTCGTCAGGGTATAGTCCCCGTCCTCTGAACGCATATTGTAGGCTTTCATCTCATCATAGATTTCCTGCCCCAGGTTTACGTTGGTGCCGTCCGAAGCGGAAACCGCCTCCACCACCGTTCCCTCAAAGCTGCCCTGGATATTCAGGTAGGCGTAGGTCTCCTCCAGCGAAGCCTCCTCGAACGTAAAGCTCTCTCCCTCAATGCCTGTTATCAGCACGGCTCTGGCAAGAGAGGTATCCGTGGCGTCCAGATACACGATATCGCCTACGCTGTAGCTTTCACCCGCAGGCAAAACCCCTGTAGCGCCGTCCGCGTTGAGCCTTATGCCCTCCTGCGCGGTCTTGACTCCCTCCATGAGCTCCATTTCCGTTATCTGCGGAATTTCAAGATGAAAGCCGTAATTCTTCGCATAGTCAATAACTTGTGCGGCTGTGGCGGCATCTATAGAAGCCTCCGGGTCGCTCAGGTCAATCTGCGCAATGTTGCTGACATAGAAATCCGCCAGGCTGCCCATATCGATGGCGGCTCCTGAAGCCGCTATATCGTCCGTGCCCACGGCTCTCACCGCGCTCTCCAGCGCAAAGCTTAAGGTAGCAGCGCCGTCAGGATTGAACGCCTCGCCGCTGTCGATAACCTGCCACTCGGCAGCCGCCTGTATCTGGGAATAGTACGCGTTGGCTGATGTCACATCCGTAAACAGATCCGCCTCTGATGCGTAGGTGTCGTACCCGAACCTGTCCCCTAGCATGCCGATATATTCTGCCCGGGAGAGGCTGCCGCCTCCGGCCGTGCCGCTTGTGGCCACATCCTCTTCCTTACCGCAGCCAGTCAGAGCCACGGCAAACAGCAGAAGCACTGCGCATAGCGTCCGCCCGATCTTACTGTAGTTTCTTCTCATGATATCTCCCGCCCTCTGACAATTTATTTGAACTGACTGGCATTGCTGTTGATCGTGCCCTCCAGGTTTTTAGACTGTGCGGCAGCGTTCCTGATGAACTTTACATAGCTGTCCACCACTTGCTGATAGCTTTCAAACCTGGGGCTCATGCCCGTGATCTTCTGCCGGATGGTCTCAGCGGCATTGCTCTCCCAGTCCCCTTTCAGGCTGTTTATCTTTTTCTGGATGTCATCCAGCGTGCTCCGCATGTCCTTGTTCTTCTTGTCAATACTAGACGCATGTCCGTCAAATTTGCCATAATTAATGATAATCTGTCCATTGTCTGCCATGATTCGTTCTCCTCCTCGTATCGTCCGCAATATACTGTCAGCTCTGCAGCCCTGCAATCTGGCTCCTTAAGTTGTCCTGGTTCCGCTCGTAATCCTCTGCCGCTTTCCTCAGGAACCTCGCATACTCATCCATCAGGTCTTTCATCTTTATGAAGTCATCCTCGAAATCCCTGACTTTCTCACAAAATTCCTTTGCATCCTTTCCCTGATAATCCGTTGAGGTAAATGTCTCAACCAGACCAAAAAGCTCTCCGTATTGCCTTTTGTAATTGGTCGCCATTACCTCCACATCCCTTGCTGCGTTTCTAAGGTTGCTTGGTGTTACCTGAATGCTTTCCATTCCGTATTTCCTCCTTTTTCTTTTATGTGTCCGGGGCTGCTACAGCATTCTCCATGCCTTTCTTTCGTCCTGCCGGGAAGCAACTGCGCTATGCCCTTTACATTTATCAGGATAACATGTCCCGGGCAAAAATGAGTCAATTGTAACCAACTGCTGTTTTTATGTAACGGACTGCCGCTACAGGAGCATCACCTTTGACCCGTTACGGAGCCCCAGGCTGTCGATAAACGCGTTCCCGTCAAAGACTCTGCCGCTCTCCATATCGCACAGCACGCTCTCCTGGGTGGGAATATACTCCTCGTCCTGCTTCTTCAGGAAATCCACCAGCATGCCGGTGGCCTGAGCCACCTTAAGCTGCCTTGGAATCCTTACGTCTACGCTGCGTTCCGCCGCAGGCAGGCACAGTTCCAGTAAAATCTTATTCTTCATCCTCCACCTCTCCTTCCAGTTTGGACGGCATTACAAGCCGCATGAGCTTTGCATTTCCTCCAGCCACATAGTATCCTGTCCTCGCATCAATGAGCCTCTCAAGATCCCTTGTCTTACGTGTTATGGTCAGACGCATCTGAGCGTCTATTCCGTTTCCTACCCAGACCCCCTCGCCGCCGCACCGGTTGCCTACCCAATTGTCCGTATAATACTGATTGACAGAACGGCAGCCATCGCACACAATGAAATGAATATTGCAGAAGCCCTCCACCTTGTCAAGGAGGACGATCAGCTTATCCTGTCCGTCCTCGGACAGATATCCCTTGAGTTTCTCATACCCGTTGAACACCACCAGCATCGGCGTCATGTCCACCGTAGGATGCCCGTCCGTGTCTTTGTAATTGTTATTCCTGAGCACACAGGTATTGAACAGTTCAACGATCTTTTCCTCGTAGTCTCCGTCCACTCTGTCGTATGCCACATCCAGAAGCTCATCCAGCCCCCTGCCGCCGTTGAATACCATGGTTTGGATATCAGCCATGGCAGACACTGTCTCTATAAGGCCGCCGGCATAGCGGAGGGCGTCTTTCCCGTCTTCTGCTATCACCATCAGCACATTCTTTTCGATGGCATTGACTTTCAGGTAGTCGTATGTGGAATAACTCACGCCCAAAGGAAGCTGCCCGAAAGAGTTCATGCTGTTGGCGGCGTCTAAGCCAGAGACGAACTTGGGCACCACTGGAATCTGCCTTGCCCTGACTCCGCCTGCTTGCTGCGCCAATTCGGCGGAAAATTCCTTAATAAAGCCAAGCAAGTCTTCGTCCTCTCCCACTATATGTGCTGTCTGGAACACATAGGTCTCGTCCGTCTTTAGGATGCCCCTTCCTTTTATAGCCGGAGGAACCACTCCGCCCGTATTTCCCAGGATGGAGGAATAGTCCGCCTTGTCGTTCATCTGCATCACATAGATCTGGCGGAAGTTTTGGAGCATGCGGTATCTTACAGCCATGGTGTTCGTGGCCGTGAAGACAAAATAGATTCCGTACTTGGGACATTCCCTGGTAAGGGCGATCATAATGTCTTCATATTTCTCATAGCTTTCAGAAAAATGGGAGTAGTTGTTTATAAGGATAAGGATATAGGGAACGCTGTCGTTCTCCGATGCATTGTATCTTCCTATGTCTCCGCCAAACTCAGCGAAAAGCTTCTTGCGGTACTTCACCTCTTTTTCCATCATGCCTATGAAGCTGTCGATTTTCTCGCTCTCCCCGTCTATCATGACGCTTCCCGTGTGGGGCGCGCTCTCAAACATCTTCAGGGTCTCGGCGCCGAAGTCCATGATATAGGCGTTTAATTGTGACGGGGTATAATCCTTATACATAGAATAGAGCATGGTTCCCAGCATCATTTCCTTGCCTGACCCTGCTGCCCCATATATCAGCACATTGCCGGCCTGTGCAAAGTTCAGCGTCAAAAGTCTCTGACTCTGGGTATAGGGATCGTCCAATTCCCCGATCACTGCCTGCAGACTGCTTTCCGGCGCAGCTTTGTACGCATATTTCTCAGTCAGCTTATCCAGCCTGATGTCCTCCGGTATCTCGGGCATCCATAGCTGGCGCTCTCTAATGTCTTCTTCTTTCGCAAGCCTGTCAAGGTACTCCATGACTCTGACGATCTGTTTGCCATGCTCCTGCACAGACCCGGTCTTCTTCCCTTTGAGCCTGTCCGTCACATTGCCTAGTTCGTCCAGTACCTCGATGCTGGCATCCGGCTCATTGCCAGACTTATCCGTATCCAGATAAGCGGCTCCCGCCCAGGCTGACTGCCCCATTTCAAAGAGCTCGTTGTATCCCACCTGGAGGTAAAAACGTCCGGTCTCGGCGATCTCCGCCGCGTCAGGCCGTTTGAGCATGTCATTGCTGTCCGCCCTGTCCTGCACTTTCAGGCATATCTTGAACTTGGAATTTGCCCATATTTGCTCGTTTACCACGCCGCTTGGCTTCTGGGTGGCCAGAATCAGGTGCACACCGAGGCTTCGGCCGATTCTCGCCGTGGATATCAGCTGATCCATGAACTCAGGCTGCTGGCTTTTCAACTCTGCAAATTCGTCCGAGATAATGAACAGATGGGGGATGGGCTCATCCACCTGGCCGTCTCTGTACATCTTCTGATACTTATAGATGTCCATGGTACCCTCGTTGGCAATGTCCCTGGCGCGGTTGAAGATCGCCTGCCTCCGTCTGAGTTCGCTCTTGATGGAAAGGATGGAGCGCATGATGGCCCCTCCGTCAAGATTGGTGATAGTTCCCGCCAGGTGGGGGAGCCTGAAGTGCTCATTCTCAAAAGCGCCCGTAAGGCCGCCGCCCTTATAGTCGATCAGCACGAAAGCCACCTCGTCGGGATGGTAGTTTACCGCCATGGACAGGATATAGGTTATGATAAACTCCGATTTGCCCGAGCCTGTCATGCCGGCCACCAGGCCGTGGGGGCCATGGAATTTCTCGTGCAGGTCCAGGTAGAACGTCTCGCCGTTTGTATCCACGCCAATAGGCGTCTGGAGCGTCTTTACCGGATTGTTGTTCCTCCATCTCTGGGGGATATTCAGATGCTCGTACTTGCCTACCCCGAACATATCCAGGAAAGTCAGCATCTCCGGCAGGGCGTATTTGCCCTGATTCAGGTCAAGCTGCCTGTCCGCCATATTCTGTACCATCTGCCGCGTGTAATCCCTTGGAATCATGTCCTGTGCAAAGTTCACATTTCCCTGGACATCCGCAGCCATGTCGTACATAAGCCCCTGGCTGCCATTGGCCCATACCACGGCGCTGCATTCCTTGGGCAGACTCTTCATCTCATCATATGCACATATGACGCTGAATCCTTTCAGGCTGTCATCCTGCAGCACGTCCGACAAAAATGCGCATTTGTTCGCCAGATCTTTGCTGGCGGACAGGATGACATAGTGCGGAAACACTTCTCCCTGTTTCTCTGCAGCGGCCATCTCTTTCCGATGCGCAATGATCTTGTTCATTTCTATGGACAGTTCCCGCAGGTTTTCCTCCGTGAGAGCAAGAAGCCTCCTCTTCCCCTCATTGTCCCAGATATGCTGGGCATATCTGACAAAGGACAGATACTTCTCATCGCTTTCGTCATACATGCAGACAATTTTGACTTCATCGTAGCTGTGAAGCAGCAGAATCTGCAGGAGTATATTGTTCAGAAGATTATACACACCCTCCTTTTCCCCCACGATACCAAGGACCCTGCTTTTTGTAAGGGACACGCCCACAGGGACGTTCATCAGAAGCCGCTCTTCCCGCTGAAACGCAAACAAGCTGTCGCGCAGGGTGTCGTCTTCGATGGAGAACCTGTCCTCCGGAAATTTGATCTCCGCATACATGGGCATGTTTCCGGCGCCGAACCGCAGATACAGGAAGTCTTTCCGGGCGGGTGTCTTGCCCCACAGCTTCCTCTCCCAGAAATCGCTTTGGGAGGTCAGTTCCATGACAGAGGGATTGTTCTCATCCAGCACTTCCTCCTGCAGCTTGATATTAGCCTGTATCTCGCCCCTGAGATTGTTCAGATATTTCAGATACTTTTCCTTTCTCTCGGTTTCTTTCAGCCCGCGCTGTTTCTTTTCACGCTTTCGCATGATCACCGGAAACAGTATCATGCCCAGGAGCATAGAAATGGATGTCACCATGGTAGGAATGGTAGTGAGCATGCTTCCGCCGTTCTTGGAAGCATTCACAACGGATAATATGCCTACGGAAAAAGAGGCAACGCCCATGATAAGGGAGGGGCCAAGTGTCAGCAGAAGCGGAGCTTCCTCCTTGTCCTCCTGCCTTGTGGGCGAATCCACCTGAAGCTGCAGGGGCGTAACCTCCCGCACGAATCTCGGGGAGCGATAATAATAGTCCGGCTCCTCCGGATCCAGGACTTCATCGTCCAGATATTCTTTCTTCGTAAGTTCCGTGAGAAAATCGGTGCGAATCCTGACGCATTTGTCCGGATTGTTCATGGCAATGAAATTGCTGCCCACTATAAACCGAAAACCGAGAATAAATACACTGTCCCCGGGGTTCAGGTTTACCTGTCCCGCAATCCTGTGCCTGTTCACATAAGTGCCGTTTGTGGAATCATTGTCGCGCAGCACCCATATCCCATTGACAAAGGACAATGTTGCGTGGCAGGCGGATACATAGGAATTGGAGACCACGATGTCATTATCGCTTTCCCTTCCTATATTTAAAGCCGCATTCTGAGCCACCACATACTTTTTATAAATCCCCCTGTCCTGGGTAAAGGCTTCCGCAAACAGAAAAGACAGCTGTCCGCCCTCAGAGAAAGACAGCTGATAGAGATTCCCTTCCTCCAGTTCCAGCCTCTTTGCTTCTTTCTGGTTCTCATCATAAAGTTTCAGGCGCCTGTCGGCCTTTACAACCCATCTTCCTCCCCCGTCATCAGCCTCTATCGCCAAGATCCTGTTGCTGTTCATGGTCTGTTCATTATCCAGTATCCAATACTTGCCAGCGATCTTTTCAGGAAGGTGAATACTGAATATCTTCTGTTCTCCAATCAAGGTTACCAGCATTTCTTTTCTCCTTTGCGTGTGTTTTCTGTATAACTCTTCTGAATGTCTCCTTTGCATATCCCACAGCTGTCCGAACTTCCCTCAGCTTAGAATTTCCTTTATTTTCCCCTGGTATGACCTGGATATGGGAACCAATTCTCCGCCTGTCAGCAATACACCGTCTGCGCTGTACTTTTCGATCCTGTCCACATTTATAATATAGCTGCGGTGGCATTGCCTAAACTGCGCCGGAAGCTTTCCCAGCGCGTCCTCCACTGTCATATAGGTCTCGAAAGAGCCGTTATCCGTATACAGGAACATCTTTCGGCCGGAGCTTTCTATGTAACGGATGGAGGAGAAACGAATCTTCTGTTTCTGATTCCTGGACCTGATGGTAAGCGTCCTTCCAATGTCCTCCTCGTACCCGGTCTGCACTCTTTCCAGCGCCGCTGCAGCGCTCTCTTCCCGAAAGGGAAGCCGCAGAAAAAATGTGGGAACCGCTCTGAATATTTTCTCCGCACAATCCGTTGCTGCGGAATAGAAGATGACCCTGATGTGGGGAAAATAGTCCTGGAGTTCTTTCGCCAGTTCGATGCTGCTGTCCGTCTCCACATGCACGATGAGGAGATCCACATCCCCCCTAAACTCATCGTACACTGCCGTGGCCAAGGCAAAGGCTGTGGCGTAGACGCTCACAAGCCATTGGACATATTTTCCTTTTATGAGATCAGACAAATATTTTATGTTCTGTTGGTTGCTGTCCAGTATTGCTGTACGCATGTCTTTTGTCCTTGTTTATTGTTAATTTCAGTACCTGTTTTCGAATGTATCTCTTATACTAGTTTCTATATTCATTTTGTAAGACTCCGTCTTCATATATGCGATATCCCAGATAATTGCCTTCCTCATCATAAATATAGTCCCAATTCGATATAAGTTCTCCTTCTGCAGTATAAGACAGCCACTGCAGTTGTTTTCCTGTCTCATCATAAACACTCACATAATAGTTTGTCAGTTCATTATTACCATTATATCTTTCTCGCCTGACCTCCCTGCCATTTTCATCATAGGTAAATGTTTCCGAAATATCTATTTGTCTATCTATGTTGTAGTCTGTCATTCTCAATATCTTTCCATTAGAATCCAATTCCCATTCACAATAATGATGTACAGTATCGCTTGTGCCTATAAATATCGTCTCCCAGCGGCTATGTTCTCTGTACTCTGTAATACGCCGTGCGATCTCTCCCGTAACATACTCGACCGCGTCTATGGCAAACCGTCCTTTCTCATCATAGACAAATTCCAGATACTGCTCCTGCACGCCCTGCGCATTATAGACCGTAACAGCAGCTTTCTGCCCCTTGAGATTGTATGTGTACTCATGCCAGTATGTCATATTTCCATCGCTGTCATAGTAGTAACCTTTCATGAGCCAGCCATTGGACGCAAATATACTGCCATTCTCTATCATATCAATTTTTTCTTTCAGACGTTCATCTCCTGTGGCCTCATAGCCCTCTTTGGCGTATTCCAGTGCAGACTCGAAATCATTCGTCCTTATGCAGACTTCCACGATGCCAAGATATGCATCCGGATTTTTCGGTTCTATGGAAAGCGCTGTGTAAAATGCCACTAATGCCTGCTCATACTCCATTTCTTCCAGATATTTCGCGCCCAGCTCAAGCTGTTCCTGAATCTTCTTGTCATCGTTTCCGGCTGCGACAATAACCAACACTATCACCGCCAGCAGAACCAGCACTGCACCTGCAGCTACAAAAAGCAATCCTTTTCGCCTGTTTTTATCCCGAACGACCGGATTCTCTGCTGCCTTATCCTCCGCTGTCTGTGGCTGCCCCTTGTCCTCATTGTCCATTTTACTTTACCCCGAAATATTCCCGTTTTCCACGCTTTTATCTCAAGTTCTGACCTTTTTTGATTCTATCACAATATGGCAATAATGTCCATTTAGAATTTTTACAACATTCTTTCTTCAATATTATGGCCAGACGCCAAAAGGAGGCGTCTGGCCATGGATAATAAAACCATTATCAATTCCGTAAAACTACATGCGTTATTCGCGTTCTTCCAGATAAAATCTTACTGCTTAAAAATCTATGGGAAATCTTCCCGAATTCTCTACTGATCCACGCTGTAATTGGGCGCCTCTTTCGTAATATGGATATCGTGGGGATGGCTCTCTTTCAGCGAAGCCGCGGATATCTTTACGAACTTCCCGTTCTCCTGAAGCTGCGGAATGCTGCGCGCCCCGCAGTAGCCCATGCCGGACCGCAGTCCCCCTAAGAGCTGGAACACGGTATCCTCCACATTGCCCTTGTAGGCCACCCGGCCCTCCACGCCCTCGGGCACCAGCTTCTTTGCGTTCTCCTGGAAGTATCTGTCCTTGCTGCCGTTCTCCATGGCGGCGATGGAGCCCATGCCGCGGTAGACCTTGTACTTCCTGCCCTGGAACAGCTCATAGTCCCCGGGGCTCTCTTCGCAGCCTGCGAACATGCTGCCCATCATGCAGACGCTGCCGCCTGCAGCAATGGCTTTGGTAATGTCTCCGGAATATTTGATGCCGCCGTCCGCAATAATGGGGATGCCGTACTGTTTCGCCACTTCATAGCAGTTCATGATGGCCGTGATCTGGGGCACGCCGATGCCCGCCACCACCCTGGTGGTACAGATGGAGCCGGGGCCGATGCCTACCTTGACGGCATCCGCACCGTTCTCGATCAGGTCTTTGGCAGCCTCTCCGGTGGCCACGTTTCCGGCGATGACCTGCAGATCCGGATATTTCTCCTTGATCATCTTCAGGCATTTCAGTACGTTCTCGGAATGCCCGTGGGCGCTGTCCAGCACGATGACGTCCACTTTGGCATCCACCAGGGCCGCCACCCGCTCCAGCACATTGGCAGTGATCCCTATGCCTGCGCCGCACAGCAGCCTCCCCTGGGCGTCCTTAGCCGCCAGCGGGTATTTGATTGCTTTTTCGATGTCTTTTATGGTGATAAGGCCTTTCAGATTGAAGTCCTTGTCCACGATGGGAAGCTTTTCTTTCCTGGCGCGCGCCAGAATCCGCTTAGCCTCCTCCAGCGTGATGTCCTCCCGGGCTGTAATCAGCCCCTCGCTGGTCATGGATTCCTTGATTTTCTTGGAGAAGTCTGTCTCGAATTTCAGGTCTCTGTTGGTGATGATGCCCACCAACTTCCGGCCCTCTGTGACGGGTACGCCGGAAATGCGGAATTTCGCCATCAATGCGTCTGCATCTCCCAGCGTATGTTCCGGAGTCAGCGAAAACGGATCCGTAATGACACCGTTCTCGGAGCGCTTTACCTTGTCCACTTCCTCGGCCTGTGCCTCGATGGACATGTTCTTATGGATAATGCCAATGCCGCCCTGTCTGGCCATGGCAATGGCCATGCGGTGCTCCGTGACCGTATCCATCCCTGCGCTCATCATCGGAATGTTCAGTTTGATCTTCTTCGTCAGCCATGTGTCAAGTTCCACCTGGTTCGGCACCACCTGCGAATACACGGGTACTAACAGTACGTCATCAAAGGTAATGCCGTCGCCGATAATCTGTCCCATTTTCTCTTCCTCCTAAGCTTCCCTCATACCGTTTGCAGTTGCGTATATAATTCTCATGAGTTTACCAAAATCTGGCTCCGCTGTCAATAAGTTTAATCGGAAAAAACTTTCCTGGGCGCCACATTTTTCATCAGCTTAATCAATTCCTCCGAGGGGCTGAGCACAATCTTCTCGCCGCCCTCATAGAACATCAGATAGCGCTTGTCCGGCTTGAGTTCCTCGCCGATGCTGAAGTCCTTTTGCTTTGCGTTGCGGTTCCTGTAATTGTCCAGATGGTAGCTTTTGATGGGCGCCAGGATCTCTATCCTGTCCAGATGGTAGGTGGCCACTCTCTTTCTCTTGGTCTTGGCCATGATCTTGTCCACCACCAGCTCCTTGTCCAGATAGAGGTACTCGTACTCCAGATCCGTAAACATCCTTGCGAAATATGCCCCCACGCCGAAAAGGATGGCTCCGATAAACGCGAACATCATCAGGGGAGGCAGCACGAAGATTACCAGGATGCAGAGCACCATCAGGGCAGTCAGCACGAATTTTCCTACCTTGCCCAGCATAGAGGGCTTGGCCTTTACCAAACATTCCACATAAGCGTCACTCATTTTTCATTATCCTTCCTTTGTCTTGATTTTCTGTTGCCAAATTCCTACCTATCATAATACCCTATCTTTCTCCAACTTGCAAGGTGCTTTCGCGGCACTTTTCAATCCTTTTCACCCCTTTTAATCCTTTTTTTAGAATCTTGTTAGAATAGAATCATTGACAATCCGGGGCGGGAGGGATATGATTTGATTCAGGTAAAACGTAACTGCCGCAGCGAAAGACGAATACGGGAAAGGTGGACTTGCCATGCCGGTAATGGATGAATTCAAAGAAGAGCGGGAAGCGCTGAAACATGGGACTCTAAAACAGAAGTTTGCTTATTTTCGTGATTACTACAAGTGGCACGTCATCATTGCGGTGGCAGTGATCGCCTTTATCGCCTCCATGATCTATCAGACGGTGACCCGCAAGGACACTGCATTCTACGCTGCCCTGATCAATGTATACCCGATAGCCAGCGATGAACATGCAGCCAGCTTTGCCGAATATGCAGGGATCGATCTGGAAGAATATGACATCACCCTGGATACTTCCATGCATATCGACAATGCCGCCATGGATCAGGAAACCATCACCTCCACCCAAAAGCTCATGGTCTACATTGCGGCAGGCGAGGTCGATGTGATTATGACGGACGCGGACACCATGGAGCAGTATGCCTACAATGAAAGCTTTTTCGATATCAGGGATGTTCTCTCCAAAGAGCAGGCCGAAGCATACGAGCCTTACTTTTATTACATGGATCAGGCAGTGGCGGATGCCATAGATGCCGCCCAAGACGACCCTGACTATGACTACACCACAGTCCCTGCCCATCCGGATCCCCGCAGGCCCGAAAACATGGTGCAGCCGATTCCTGTGGGGATTTATCTGGACAATGCCGATTCTTTGAAATCGTCCTTTTTGTTCACGAAAGGGGAGGGCGTCATCGCGGTGGCCGCCACCAGTCGCCATTTGGAGACTGTCGCCCAGTATATCGACTACCTCTTACAGGAGCAGGTTACGCAGTAAATGCCGTCACAGCATTCCCTTTAGCATCTGGTTCACCACAGCCGGGTCGGCTTTCCCTTTCATGGCTTTCATGGTCTGGCCTACCAGGAACCCCAGCGCCCTCTCCTTGCCGCCCTTATAATCCTCTACGGATTTCGGGTTGGCGGCAATGACTTCCTCCACCACTTTGCGCAGGTCGTCCCCATCGCTGACCATCTTCAGGCCGTGCTCCTCCACATACTCTTCCGGATCCACGTCCTCCTCGAACATGTGCTCAAACACTTCCTTGGCCACAGTGGAGTTGATGATTTTGCCCTCCGCCAGTTCTATGAGTTTCGCCAGGTGCTCCGGAGAAAAACGGATATCCTCCGGATCCAGTTCCCTTTCCTTTAAGAGACGTAAGGTCTCCCCCATGAGCCAGTTGGACGCTTTTTTGGGCTGGGCTCCCAGGGCCACGGTGGCCTCGAAGAGATCTGCCATAGATTTGGATCCGGTGATAATTTCAATATCGTAGTCAGGAATGTCGTACTCGGCCCGGTATCTGGCCATTTTTTCTGTACGAAATTCCGGCTGTCTGGCGCGGATTTCCTCCAGGAACGCGTCATCGATGCTCACGGGCGCCAGATCGGGATCCGGAAAATACCGATAGTCCTGGGCGTCCTCCTTGGAACGCATGGCATAGGAGGCGCCTTTTAAGTCGTCCCATCGCCTGGTCTCCTGCACCACGGCCTCTCCCGCTTCCAGCAAGTCAATCTGGCGCAGCTTCTCTCCCTCAATGGCCCTGGCTATGGCGTGGAAAGAGTTCAGATTCTTCATCTCGGTGCGGGTGCCCAAGCGGGTGTCCCCCACCTGGCGCACGGACAGGTTCACGTCCGCCCGCATGGAGCCCTCCTGAAGCTTGCAGTCGCTGGCGCCCAGATACTGGATGATCAGGCGCAGCTTTTCCAGATAGGCAATGACCTCCCGGGCGTTTCTCATGTCCGGCTCGGACACGATTTCAATCAGAGGCACGCCGGAGCGGTTGTAGTCCACCAGGGTGCAGTCCTCCCAGTCGTCATGGATCAGCTTCCCCGCGTCCTCCTCCATGTGGATCTCATGGATGCCGATGCGCTTTTTCCTCCGGGGAGCTGCCTTTTCGCCGTCCATGCCCCACCTGGCGTCTGTCCTTTCACCCCCGGCTTTTGTCCCTTTTCTTTCGTCTTTCGTCTCTTCCCCCCCGGCTTTTGTCCCCTTTCGCCCGGTTTCCGTCTCTGCTCCCTCGGCTTCTGTCTCTCCGGCCTCTTCCTCCAGGTCGATCTCTACATAGCCGTCCCGGCAGATGGGGAGATAGAGCTGGGATATCTGGTAGTTCTGGGGATTGTCCGGATAGAAATAGTTCTTTCTATCGAACTTGCAGTATCTGGTGATCCGGCAGTTGGTGGCAAGTCCTACCGCCACCGCGTGCTCCAGCACTTTCCGGTTCAGTACCGGCAAAGTGCCCGGCATGCCTGTACACACAGGGCAGGTGTGGGAATTGGGCTTCCCGCCGAAAGCCGTAGAGCATCCGCAGAAAATCTTGGTCCTGGTGGCAAGTTCCACATGGACTTCCAGCCCGATAACTGTTTCGTATTGTTTCGACATCTGTCTCCTCTCCATTCGTCTCATTCATATACTGAGCGGTCAAATCCGCCAACGTTTCATGCTGCTTTCCGCTCATACACCTACATTCCCTATCTCTTATTCTCAGGCCTTTTTCAGTTGTTCATAGGTATATGCCGCCTGCAGGATCTTCTTCTCCGCAAAGCAGTCCCCGATCAGCTGCAGGCCGATGGGCAAGCCGTTTTTATCCGCGCCGCAGGGGACGCTGATGGCGGGCAGGCCTGCCAGGTTTACGGAAATGGTGTAGATGTCCCCCAGATACATCTTTAGCGGGTCGTCAAGGCTTTCTCCCAGTTTTGGCGCCGTGGCAGGGGCTACAGGCCCCAAAATGCAGTCATATCTGGCAAAGGCATCGTCAAAGGCCTTTTTAATCATGGCTTTCACCCGCAGGGCTTTCAGGTAGTAGGCGTCATAATAGCCGGAGCTGAGCACGAAGCTGCCCAGCATGATGCGGCGCTTCACCTCCGGGCCAAAGCCCTGGGAGCGGGTCTTTTTATACATCTGGTGCAGTTCCTCCGCATCCGCCGCACGATACCCGTACTTGATGCCGTCGAAGCGCTCCAGGTTGGAGCTGGCTTCCGCTGCCGCGATGGTATAGTAGGCAGGGATGGCGTACTCTGCCAGGCTTAAGTCGAATTCTTCCACCGCTGCGCCATTTTCCCGGAGGCACTCCGCCGCTGCCAGGACGGCTCTTCGCACTTCCCCGTCAAGTCCCTGGCCGAAATAGTCTCTGGGGATACCGATACGCATGCCTCTTACATCCTTTTTCAGGGCGGATGTGAAATCAATGTCCTTTCTGCCCAGATAGGTGGAGTCTTTTCGGACTGCCTGCCCTCCTGCTTTCTGTCCTGCATTCTGTCCTGTTTTCTGTCTGATTCCCTGCCCTGCATTTAGCCCGGAATCCGGGGAATGGCTCTCTGCCCCGAAAATCTCCTGATTCTGCGGCTTCTCCCCTACAGCCTGCCTTCCCATGCCATCCTCGATCCGGCTATCACCTTGTGATCCGTCCTGAGAGTCCGCCGCCAGTATCCCTAAAATTACCGCGCAGTCCTCCACTGTCCGGCACAGGGGGCCTACCTGATCCAGGGAGGAGCCGTAGGCGATAAGCCCGAACCGGGACACCGTGCCATAGGTGGGCTTCATGCCCACCACGCCGCAGTGGGAGGCCGGCTGCCTGATAGAGCCTCCGGTATCCGAGCCCAGAGCGAAAAAGCACTCGCGCGCCGCCACAGCCGCCGCGGAACCCCCGGAAGACCCCCCCGGCACATGCTCCCTGCCGTAGGGATTTCGGGTAATTCCGTAGGCCGAGGTCTCCGTAGTGGAGCCCATGGCGAATTCGTCCATGTTGGTCTTGCCGATGATGACTGCCCCTGCCCGCTCCATGTTTTGGACTGCCTGGGCCGTGTAGGTGGGCACGAAATTGCCCAGGATCCGGGATGCGCAGGTGGTCAGCATGCCCTCTGTGCAAAGATTGTCCTTGATGGCCATGGGGACTCCCGCCAGGGGGCCTGTAAGTTCTCCTGCCTCTATGCGCCGCTGGACGCTTTGCGCCCTTTCCAGCGCCTTTTCCTTGTCAATTGTAATATAGCAGTGAAGTTCCTCTTCCGCCTCCGCTATCCGGCCAAGGACTGCCTCCATGGCCTCCACGGCCGTGGCCTTGCCTGTTCCTATGGCGGCTCCCAATTCCACTGCTGAAAGGGATAATAGTTCCATAATCCACCTCTTTTTCATGCGCGGAGCCCTGTATGCCCCTGCCCTTGCTATTGCCTTTGCTGTTGCCGTTTTTCCAATACTGCCTTTCGCTTATTTGGTCAATGGGACATTACATTTGGAACTACGAACATGTCGTCTTTCTGCTCAGGCGCATTGCGAAGCACTTCTTCGCGCCCATCGCCGCCTGTCACCTCGTCCTCCCGGAACACGTTGCTCACCGCAAAGACATGGGACATGGGCTCCACCCCCGTGGTGTCCAGCTCATTCAGTTTGTCAATATAGTCCAACATCCGGCCCATGTCCTTTTTCGCCTGCTCCCGCTCTTCCTCCGAGAGCGAAAGCTTCGCCAGGATGCCCACATATTCTATTGTCTCGTCACTGATGATATTCGCCATTAGAATCTCCTTTCCCGTCGCCTGTACTCCCTAATCTGGAAGAATGCCCGCACTTAGGGCATTCTGACCTGTGAATGCACTTTTCACACTGTAAGGCCGCACTAATCCCGAATCTTGATATGCACCTCCCGCAGCTGCTGTTCCGTGACCTCGCCGGGCGCGCTGCACATCAGATCCTGGGCGGAGCCGCTCATGGGGAACGCAATGACCTCCCGGATATTCTCCTCCCCCCGCAGCAGCATCAGCATCCGGTCGATTCCCGGAGCCATGCCCGCGTGGGGCGGCGCGCCGAACTGGAATGCCTGGTACAGGGCTCCGAATTTCCTCTTCAGCGTCTTTTCATCGTACCCCGCTATCTCAAAAGCCTTTACCATGATGTCCATGTCGTGGTTGCGCACCGCCCCGGAGGAAAGCTCCACACCGTTGCACACGATATCATACTGATAGGCCAGCACATCCAGCGGGTCTTTCGTCTTCAGCGCCTCCAGTCCGCCCTGGGGCATGGAGAAAGGGTTGTGGGTGAAGCCGATCTCCTTTGTCTCCGGATCCCTCTCGTACATAGGGAAATCGTTGACATAGCAGAACCGGAACGCATTTCTCTCCGTCAGCCCCAGCTTCTCCCCCAGTTCGTTCCGAATCCTCCCGGCGTAGTAGTTTGCCCGCTCCTCCTTGTCCGCGATGAAGAAGATCGTGTCCCCGGCCTTAAGTCCCGCCAAGCGCCTTAGTTCCTCCTTGGACTCCTCCGGTATGAACTTGTCTATGGGACCTTTGTAAGACAGATCCTGCGCCACCTCCAGATAGCCTAATCCCGCCATCCCCATGGACACAGCGAACTGCAGGAGTTTTTCGTGGAAGCCCTTGCTCATCTCGGCCTGAACCTTGATGGCCCGCACCGTCCTCCCCAGGAAAGGTTTAAAGGTGCATTTCCGGAAAAAGTCCGTCACGTCCAGAATGCGCAAAGGGTTCCTCAGATCCGGTTTGTCCGTGCCGAACTCCACCATGGCCTGTTTGTAACTCATGACAGGATAGGGGGCTTGCGTCACTGCCGCGCCCTGGGGCGCGAACTTGCCGAACACTGCGCCCAGCACCTCCTCTCCGGCCCGGAACACGTCCTCCTGGGTGGCGAAACTCATCTCGAAGTCCAGCTGGTAGAACTCTCCCGGGGAGCGGTCAGCCCGGGCGTCCTCGTCCCGGAAGCAGGGCGCTATCTGAAAATACTTGTCGATGCCCGACACCATCAGCAGCTGCTTGTACTGCTGGGGCGCCTGGGGCAGCGCATAGAACTTACCCTTAAATTTCCGGGATGGCACAATGTAGTCTCTTGCACCCTCCGGCGAGGAGGCGCAGAGGATGGGGGTCTGTATCTCCACGAAGCCCATCTCCGTCATCTTCTGTCTTATAAAAGCAATCACTTCCGAGCGAAATAGTATGTTATCCCGCACCTTTGCATTGCGCAGGTCTAAATAACGGTATATCAGCCGTACTTCCTCCCTGGTCTCCTTGGAGGTCATCACCTCAAAGGGAAGCTGGCGGTACACCTTTCCCAGCACTGTGATTTCCTTTGCCTCCAGCTCAATGGTGCCGGTGGGAAGCTTTGGGTTATAGGTGTCCTCGTCCCGCTTCTCCACAGGCCCCCGGATGCTGACGCATGTCTCCTTGATCAGCCCTTTCAAAAGTCCCGGGCTTCGGATCACTACCTGAAGCACGCCGTACATGTCCCTCAGGTCAATAAAGGACACCCCGCCATGGTCCCGGATATTCTCCACCCATCCGGCTACCCGCAGCGTCTGCCCGATATGCTGCTCTCCTATCCCCCCGATGTTGATGTCTCTGTAAACTTTTTTGTCTGTCATAATGGCTCCTTTCCCTGATTCCCCAGGCGTCTCTCCGGCGCCCGGCGCGACATGCCATGTGTCCCAGGCCCTTTTCATGCTTTCCGGCCTCCCGGAATTTGGCATGAAAAAAGCCCCGGAACACAGTTTCCTGCATCCGGGACGAATAAACAACCCACACCTTAACCCTATGCCGACGCAGTCGGCACATACACCAGAAACCAATTTCCGGCATCAAGCACAACAGAACGCAGTTCTGTTGTCAAGACCAGTCGGTGCAAGTCTGTGTGCAGCTTAGATTTTCTTAGTCCGCGTCCTTTGCGGGCTTAGAAAATCTTTGCACACTTTTATCCGCGGTACCACCCGCATTGAACAGCCGCGCCTTCCATCAAAGGCGTATCCCGACTCTTCCACTCTTACACTTAACGCGTGCAACGTGCTGCCCTAGCGCCGGGATAGGAATCCTTACGTTCAGACAGCCTGCTCCGGAGTGTTCCCTGTATCGGTTCCCGCCGGCAGCGCTTTCAGTCGGTGACGCCGCCTTCCTGTTGCCTTTCCCGAAAAGAGTCTCCTTCACGGCATTTTTAACATGACGCTATGCTACCACACTTTTTTCTGGTTTGCAAGCATTTTTTCTGCTTACAGATATTTTGCTTACGGATATTTCTTATCCTCCTCGTACTGCTTTGACCTTTCGTAATACTTCGCCCGGGCCTCCCAGCCTCTGTCAAACCTACCGGATCCACCCCCAGAGAATCGACAGGTACTCCCCGCAGAAGTACATTCCACGCAGACTGATAAGAACGGCGCCGCCCCACAGGGGCCATGCCAGATCCTGGCGCTGTCGCAAAATCCGTCCGGCCAGCGACAAAATCACACACACGCACAGCGCCATGGTTCCAAAAGAAGCCCTGTCCGGATAATGGGGGGAGAGGAAGAACGCTCCCCAGGAAAGCAGGGCACAGGCAAGCAGCAGAGCATTGCGTCTGCCTATGCATTGCTTTAGGACGCATTTGCTGACAAACAGGACAAATCCCAGCACCAGCAGCACGGGAAAGAGATATTCCATGGCCCCTTTGCACTCCCCGTAACTCCTTAAGAAAATCCTCCACAGGGTTCCGTACTGCTCCTCCTTTACCTGGGCGCTGCGAACCGCATTGCCCGGCGCTATGATGCACAGGACGCTGCCTGCCAGGCAGGCCAGATTGCCCAGCGCCATCCACAGCCTCGTTTTCCTCCCCTCCCGTATGCTCAGAAGAATCACCGCAAGGCTCAGCACCCAGACTGCCGGGCCCATGTTCTCATTGCTCCAGCCCGCAAGGATCCCCAGAGGGATGATCCAAAGCGTGATTCCGGGCAGATGCCCCCCTTGCGGCGCTTTCCCATCGCTAAGGGAATTGCCGGGCAGGGAGCCGCCGGGCAATAAGCTGCCCTCGTCCGGCAGTTCCCGCAGATAGCACCAGGCAAACAACAGGATGAATACCGTGATATAAAGATAATTCGCCGCCCCTGCCTGCCAGAACATGCTCATGCGCCAGTTGGCATTCAAACCCAGCACCATGCCAACGCCAGCGAAAAAGGCCGGGAACCTGCGGTGCCCGGACAAAAGACAGATTGTCCCTCCCAGAAGCGCCGTAAAGACAATATTCATGATATCCGCCGCCAGTTCCCCGGACAGCAATGTCAGCTGCAGGATACTGTGGGTCATACTTCTCCCGCCCCAGTTATTGTAATGCCATATCTGGCTTTTCACGATATCAGAGACGGATGTAACCGGCGTATCGTCCGACAGGATAGTGGAATACCAGAGGTCGTCCATCATGAACGGTATCTCCCGATGGGTCACGAACATGACAAGAAACAGCGCCATCGTCATAACTGCCGTTGCTATCCACATGATTTTCCGAGATTTTTCTGTCATATACCGAAATCCTCCCCACCACTGCCAATTGCATCCTACATTGTTCTAATACGTTCCACCGCCTCCACGGTGTTTTCGTAGCTGCCGAAAGCAGTCAGCCTGAAATACCCCTCCCCGCTGGGGCCAAAGCCCGAGCCGGGTGTGCCCACCACGTTCACGTTCTCCAGCAGACAGTCAAAGAACTCCCAGCTGGTCATCCCCTTTGGCGTCTTCAGCCAGACATAGGGCGAATTGACGCCGCCTGACGCGGTGTAGCCGGCCTCTTTCAGTCCATTGTAAATATAGGCCGCGTTTTTCCTGTAATAAGCGATCTGCTCCTGAAGCTGCGCCTTTCCGGCCTGGGAATAGACTGCCTCCCCGGCCCGCTGCACGATGTAAGGCGCGCCGTTGTACTTTGTGCCTTGCCGCCTTGCCCAGAGGGCGTGGAGGGAGACATCGCCGCATTTCAGTTCTTTGGGAACTACGGTAAATCCAAGGCGCAATCCCGTGAATCCGGCATTTTTGGAGAACGACCGCAGTTCAATGGCGCAGCTTTTTGCGCCCTGGCACTCATAGATGCTGTGGGGCACATCCGGCTCAGTAATATATGCCTCATAGGCCGCATCGTACAGGATGACCGCCCCTGCTTTCAGCGCATAGTCCACCCATTCCTGAAGCTGCTCCCTGCGCATCGCCGCACCGGTGGGGTTGTTGGGAAAGCACAGGTAGATCAAGTCTGGCGCCTCTTTCGGCAGTTTTGGCAGGAAATCATTTTCTGCGGTACAGGGCATGTAGATCACGTTGCTCCACTTTTGGCTGTCCGGGTCATAGTCTCCCGCCCGTCCCGCCATCACATTGGAGTCCACATACACCGGGTATACCGGATCGCACACTGCTATGCGGTTGTCCAGGCTGAAGATCTCTTGCATATTGCCGGAATCGCACTTGGCCCCGTCAGAAACGAATATCTCGTCCGCCGTAATGTGACAGCCCCTGGCCCTGTAGTCATTCGCCGCAATGGCCTCCCGCAGGAAATCATAGCCCTGCTCCGGGGCATAGCCCCGAAAAGTCTCCGCCCCGCCCATCTCGTCCACGGCGCTGTGCAGGGCAGCGGTAATGGCCGGAGCTAACGGCAAAGTCACGTCCCCTATCCCCAGGCGGATGATCTTCCTGTCCGGATGCGCCCCGCTGTACTCCCGCACTTTCTTTGCAATGGTTGAAAACAAATAGCTTCCCGGAAGCTTTAAATAATTGTCGTTTATCTGAAGCATTTCTCTCCCCTTTATATACTTCCTTCAAATACCGTCACCGCAGGCCCTGTCATGTAGACCAGGTTCGCCTCCCTGTCCCACTCGATGAGCAGTTCCCCTCCTAACAGCTTAACCGTTACCACATTATCTGTCAAGCCATTTAATACCCCTGCCACTGCCACGGCGCAGCACCCGGTACCGCAGGCAAAAGTCTCGCCGGTGCCCCGCTCCCAGACCCGCATGAAGCAGTTCTTCCTGTCCAGCACCTCCACGAATTCCGTGTTGGTCCGGTTGGGGAACCTTTCGTGGTTCTCGAACAGAGGCCCCAATTGCTCCAGGGCCATCCCTGCCACATCCTTTGCAAAGACCACCGCATGGGGATTCCCCATGGACACGCAAGTCATGCGGTACTGTCTGCCGCCCACCAAAATGGGCTCGTCCACCGCCCTGTCCCCGGCTGCCTCCACCGGAATCAGGCCAGGTTTCAGGATAGGGCTGCCCATATTGACCCGCACCTGCGTCACCTCTCCCCTGCTGCCCTGCCCGCTCTCCTCCACGGTCAGATCCAGATACTTTCCCTTTCCGGCGCTGACCACGCTGATGGATTTTTTGTCCGTGAGCCCTTTGTCATAGACGAACTTCCCCACGCAGCGGATGCCATTGCCGCACATCTCCGACCGGGAGCCGTCCGCATTGTACATCTCCATCTCAAAATCAGCCTCCACAGCAGGATTGATAAAGATCACTCCATCCCCCCCAATCCCGAAATGCCTGTCACTGAGCCGCCTCACCAGCTCCGGCTTCTCCAAGTCCGGGATCTTCTCCTCGAATCCATTTATATATATGTAGTCATTCCCGCATCCCTGCATCTTCGTAAATTTCAAGATACCACCGCCCCTTTCTGCCTCTCCTTTTATACTTTTTGCATAGCCAGCACCATACTTGCCGTCTCCACCAGGTTCGTGCCACTGTCCATGCTGCATTTCTGCAGATATTTGTGGGCCTCCCCCTCGGTCAGATGGTTCCTTGCCATCAAGATCCCCTTGGCCTCTTTCAACAGAGCCTCCTCCTCGGCGCTCCTTACCTTTGGAGCCAGGCGCGCCTTTCGCCTGCGGCGGACGATTCCCTCCGCCATCATCCCCACGGTGCTGACCAGGTCATGAACCTTAAGGGGCATGGACAGACACACGATGCCCTCCCCGCTGCACTCTTTCAATAATCTGTCAGAGGCCATCAGGAGCATCTCGAACCTCTCCGGCAGACATTCCCGCAGCTGGGAATATACCATGTCCGCCAGCTTGTACCCGCAGATGACAATGCCGTCATTCAGCCCGTCCGCCTGGCTGACCACCTGCGCCCCGGTGGTGCAGACGCCTGTCACATGGAAGCCGTTTCGCACCAGCACGTTCTTAATGCCCTTTGCGTCCTCCGGCTTCGGCAGCGCCACGATTAAGTTCGTCAAGCGCCCTCACCTCCCCCTCTGGCAATCATCTGTTCTTGTCGCACTAGTAACGATAGAGATATTGCTGAATCTCCCACTCTGTCACATGGGCCCGGTACTGCTGCCATTCCTGTTCCTTGGCCGCAATGTACTTCTCCGCCACATGCTTGCCCAGCACGTCCAGAATAAATTTATCTTTCTTTAATTCCTCCACCGCTTCTATCAGCGTCCCCGGCAGACTCTCTATGCCAAGGGAGCGCCTTTGGGCCTGTGTCATGGCATAGATGTTGCAGTCAACACTCCCCGGAGGCTGAATGCGGTTCGCAATGCCGTCCAGCCCGGCTTTCAGGCATACCGCCAGCATCAGGTAGGGATTCGCCGCAGAGTCCGGGCTTCGCAGTTCTATCCTGGTGCTGCCGCCCCGCTCCGCCGGAATCCGGATTAATGGGCTTCGGTTGGTGGCGCTCCAGGCGATGTACACCGGCGCGTCATACCCCGGCACCAGGCGCTTGTAGGAATTCACCAGCTGGTTCGTAATAGCCGCCATGCCCTTGATATGCCGCATGATGCCTCCGATGAAATAATAGGCCTCGCGGCTTAGCCCCTGGGCATCGCTGCCATCCTCGAACAGATTCTTTCCGTCCCTGTGCAGGGACATATTGATATGCATGCCGGAGCCGTTCACCCCGTACCTGGGTTTGGGCATAAAGGTAGCATGGAGGCCGTGGCGTTTTGCAATGGTGCGCACTGCCAGCTTAAATGTCATAATGTCGTCCGCCACTGCCAGAGCCTCATCGTAGCGCAAGTCGATCTCGTGCTGGGCCGGCGCGTTCTCATGGTGGGAGGCCTCAATGATCATTCCCATGTCTTCAAGAGTCATAACGATCTCCCGCCTGGCATTCTCCCCGCCGTCTAAGGGGCCGATGTCAAAATATCCTGCCTGCTCATGGGTATTGGTGGTGGGCATGGCATTCTCGTCCGTGTCGAAGAGGAAGAACTCGCACTCCGGCCCTACCTCAAAAGTATAGCCCATATCCTTTGCCTCTTTGATGGCCCGCTTCAGCACCTGCCTGGGATCCCCCTCGAACGCCGTGCCGTCCGGCCGATAGATATCGCATATCATCCTGGCCACCTTGCCCTGCTGGGGCCTCCAGGGAAAGATCTCCAAAGTGGACAGATCCGGATGCAGGTACATATCCGACTCCTCGATTCCCACAAACCCGTCGATGGAGGAGCCGTCGAACATGCACCGGTTGTCCAGAGCCTTGTCCAGCTGGTTGGCCGTGATGGCGATGTTCTTCAGATGGCCGAACATGTCCGTGAACTGCAGGCGGATGAACTCCACATCCTCTTCCTGCACCAGCCTCACAATGTCATCCCTCGTGTAATTCTTCATCTCAAACCTCCTAATTATAATCGCTGCGCGATGGCTCTAAAATTGCCGTAAGCGGCAACCAGGAAAGTCCTTTCGGCGCACCCTGAGGAGAGCAAATCCCCTTTCCCCTGGCAAAAGCAAAAAAAGGGCCGTTCTTCCTTTCCTTAAGAACGCCCTTGTCCTATGATCTATCATAACAATCAATCTGCCGCTTGTCAATGTTTTTTCAATGATTCACCATGGCAGGTGCCATTCATGGCGCAGCCCGCGCAGCCGCAGCCGCAGGATGACCTGCCTTTTTTCCTGCCCCGCACCATACCGGCGATGACCGCGGCCACCGCGATGATCAAAATTGCACTGACGATGATCGTTCCCATATTTTCCGTAATCCATGCAAACATCGAAATCCCCCTGTCTGATAATCCTGAACTGAATTTCCTATCTGGTCAGTTTCGCAGCCTCCTGATACGGCCGAAACAGCATGTAGATCATGCCTGCCAAAACCGCAATGGCCGCAATCAGACCAATGACATTCAGGTTCCCCATAAACGCCGAGCCGATCTGGTAGGCCATCAGCGCCGCCCCATAGGCCAGCCCGCACTGATACCCAATGGCGAACCAAGTCCACTTTGCACTGTTCATCTCCCGCTTGATGGCGCCAATGGCCGCAAAGCAGGGTGCGCACAGAAGATTGAACACAAGGAAAGAATACCCCGCTGCCATAGTAAAGTTCGCGCCAATCTCAGGCCATCCGCCGGGATAGAGGATGCCCATGGTGCCCACAATGTTCTCCTTTGCCACCAGGCCCGTGATGGAAGCCACTGACGCCTGCCAGTTCCCCCAGCCCAGGGGAATGAATATCCAGGCAATGGCCCCGCCGATGGCTGCCAGCAGCGACTGATCCATCTCCTCCTCGGCAAGCATCCGGAATCCATCGGAAGTAAAACCAAAGTAAGTGGCAAACCAGATGACAATGGTGGAGAGCAGGATGATGGTGCCCGCTTTCCTGATGAAAGACCAGCCCCGCTCCCACATGGAACGCAATACATTGCCTGCGGTAGGCATATGGTAGGCCGGAAGCTCCATAACGAAAGGAGCCGGGTCGCCGGAAAACATCCGTGTCTTCTTTAGCACAATGCCGGAGACGATGACGGCCGCCATGCCCACAAAGTACGCGCTGGTGGCCACCCACGCCGAGCCGCCGAAGATGGCGCCTGCCACCATGGAGATGAACGGAACCTTTGCCCCGCAGGGGATAAAGGTGGTGGTCATGATGGTCATCCTGCGGTCGCGCTCGTTCTCAATGGTCCTGGAGGCCATGATGCCCGGAATGCCGCAGCCGGTGCCGATGAGCATGGGGATAAAGGACTTGCCGGACAAGCCGAACTTGCGAAAGACCCTGTCAAGCACAAAAGCGATACGCGCCATATAGCCGCATGCCTCCAGAAAAGCAAGGAGCAAAAAAAGCACCAGCATCTGGGGCACAAATCCCAGAACCGCGCCCACGCCGGCCACGATGCCATCGTTAATCAGCCCCGCAAGCCAGTCCGCAGCGCCCACGGCCTCCAGGGCATTCCCCACAAGCACGGGGATGCCGGGCACCCACACGCCGTAAGCCGCCGGATCGGGCTCCCCGCCGTATTTTCCCATGACGGCAAGCGCCGCCTCATAATCCGCAAAAGAGGCCGTCTCCACCGCCACCTCCAGCGTCTCATGGTCTGCTATCTCATAGGGGAAGTCCCCCGCAGGAGCCGCCCCGTTTGCTTCCTCGTAAGCGGCATAGCCGTCCACGATCAAAGCCGCATCCCCGTATTCCCCGGCAGCCTCCTCATAGGCAGAAGCGCCGATGCCAAACAGATGGAACCCATCGCCGAACAGACTGTCGTTTGTCCAGTCCGTGGGAGAGGCTCCTACCGTTACCATGGAGATGTAGTACACAAGGAACATGATCGCCGCAAAAACGGGCAGCCCCAGGAACCTGTTGGTGACAATTTTATCGATTTTATCGGAATTTGTCAATTTCCCTGCGGATTTTTTCCTGAGACAGCCTTTGATGATGCTGCCGATGTACACATACCGCTCATTGGTGATGATAGATTCCGCATCGTCGTCCATCTCCTCTTCCACGGCCTTGATGTCCGTCTCGATGTGGGAGAGAACGGCATCGTCCAGCTTCATCTGCTCCAGCACCTTGTCGTCCCGCTCGAACAGCTTGACGGCGTACCATCTCTGCCGCTCCTGCGGCATGTCGTGCACCGCCGCCTCCTCAATGTGGGCCAGGGCGTGCTCCACTGTCCCGGAAAAGGTGTGCATGGGAACGGTCTTCCCGTTCTTTGCCGCCTCCACTGCCGCCTCTGCAGCCTCCAGGATGCCTTTCCCTTTCAGGGCGGAGATCTCCACCACTTTGCAGCCCAGCTCCCTTGAAAGCTCCGCAGTATTGATCTTGTCTCCGTTCTTCTCCACCACGTCCATCATGTTCACGGCCACCACCACCGGGATGCCGAGCTCTGTGAGCTGGGTGGTCAGGTATAAATTCCTCTCCAGATTCGTGCCATCGATGATGTTCAGGATGGCATCCGGGCGCTCTCCGATCAGATAGTTCCTGGCCACCACTTCCTCTAAAGTATAGGGGGAAAGGGAATAGATGCCTGGCAGGTCGATGACGGTCACTCCCTCATGCTTTTTCAGCTTCCCCTCTTTCTTTTCCACGGTGACGCCCGGCCAGTTCCCCACGAACTGGTTGGAACCTGTCAGGGCATTGAACAGCGTGGTCTTTCCGCAGTTCGGGTTACCCGCAAGGGCAATTCGCATATTCATGATTTTCTCCTCCCTCTGTCCTCTTTGATTCGTTATCTCCGCTTTGCTGTCAAAGCGCTTTAAGCGCTTTCCACCTCGATCATCTCCGCGTCCGCTTTCCGGAGGGAAAGCTCATACCCGCGGACAGTGACCTCAATGGGGTCTCCCAAAGGAGCCACTTTGCGGACCTGCACGTCCACGCCCTTGGTCAGTCCCATGTCCATGATCCGGCGCTTCACTGCTCCCTCCCCATGGAGCTTCACTACCCGCACGGTAGTTCCCACCTTTGCCTCTCTCAACGTCTTCATTCCCGTTCTCCTCCTCGTTTTCATCCTGTCCGGCTCAGACCATGATCTTCTGCGCCATCTCCCTGCTGACTGCAATGCGGGAGTCCTTGACGTTCACGATGACATTGCCCCCAATGGCGTTTATCACCGTCACTGCCCCTCCCACCACAAAACCCAGGTTCTCCAGATGTGCCCTGACCTCCTGCTTTCCCCCGATCTTCCTGATGATGTTTTCCTCTCCGACTCCTGCCAGTGTAAGCGGCATCATGCATTCACCTTCTTTGAAATATGTATTTGAGACTATGTGTTAGTTTTTACTAACCATATAGGAAAAATATGTAGTTAGCATTCACTAACCATTTATTATAATATGACTTCCATCTCTCTTTGTCAATGCCATTTTTCCCACAAAATCCAGTTTCATCACACTAGCCAATTACTGTGAAACCTAACCTTTGTTTTAGCTAAAAAAGCGCAGACTACCCCTATAGTATATTTTTGAGTCTTTTAGACTCTCATGTATGATTAGGCAGGTTGTCCTGCGGCAGAATCTTCCCAGCC
>CATKYJ010000035.1 GCA_949840885.1 uncultured Acetatifactor sp. | reverse complement strand
CAAAATAACACCGATCTTTGCCGTTGCTTATAGTATACGGCCAGAAAATAACAATTGCAAACCCAGACTTGCCCAAAAGGTTTCATTTATGGTGGTGTCAAGTGTGCAGGACATGGGAGTTTAGTTGCTATTCTACGATAAGGAGGCTGTCCTTAAAAGCATCAGGATAAGACAATCTCATTACGATTTCGGGGAATACAATAGTATACGCAAATACTATCCCCTTACCAAAGCGATCATGCAACAGACTTTTGCCATCTGAACAGAAACTAACCTCATCTGGCAGTGATCTCAGATATGGTAGTTCGATAACCTTTGCAGGGCAATCAGGAAAGCTCGCTTCAAGTGCCACAACTTGTCCTTCTCCAAAAACTTTATGTTTCACAATAGCCCTGCCGGGATTAGAATATCCCTTGAATCATTGTGAGCAGTCATACTTTCTGCGAGTTCAATGGATTTTTCTGAAACAGTAGCATCAATATATTGCTTCCAGGCGGGAGCTTCCAGAATATCTCTGCGGGTTCCACACCTGATGAGCAATTCTCTAAGCCTATCCGGATTCGCTTTATTCGCTTCAAACATTGCCACAAAATATTTCTGAAACTGTCCTAATGTCAGCGGAATAATATTCAAACGCTGTTTCACATCGCCCTTTGCATACCAAATACCATGTCTGAACGTTTCTGCTGTGTTGGTATCAATACGAATAGCAATAAACAACCCATAGACCGGCTTATCATATTTCAGAACAGCATCGGAAACATGCCGTCTGACGGGTTCACCTTCCATTGCTTCTTGGCGAGAGGATGTGGACATAGTGACTTCGGTCAGGACAGTAAAATCGCTAAATTCCCAATATAAATCGCCCTTTCCGCCACCCGCAGTTGAAACAGGCATGAAGTCAGAATCTAATTTGAATCCACGGACTTCATATGGTTTATTAACCATATGGTCAATCGCCAATGCTGCACGCCAGAGTGTCCATTCAAGATAGGCAGGGGCTTCATCCTTGGGTACTTCAATGGCATAATCCTCGTCATAAACCATCTTCCCGCCGCCTCTGATAAGCAACGTCATATAGTCTCTGATTTCCTCCCACTGATTGCACTGTTTGTTGGCGTACTCTATTTCGTCAGTTTGCATAAGGATGCTTTCGAGTCTCTGTCTTGCGATATTGATCTCTGCCGAAGTATTCAGAGACAAATCAGAAATGTCAAACAGAATATGGCGCGCCCGCATCTGCTTGATCAATTCATCCAACAAAGATTTGGCAATATCTATGTTATCAGTAGGCAATGGTGCGCCTGCACAGAGTAGCTTATACTGCTCTATAATAGACCCTGAATTTGCGGTAGATTTGGCAAGTTTCTCTGCCAAAACATGCTTCGCAGGAACAATTATAAGGCCTCTGCCTTTTCGCTGAAGTACACCTGAAATGCGGAGGTATCGCATATTCATATCGCTGTAATCCAAAAAATTATCAGCTTTTTTATTATAGTTCTCGCCTCTTTTGGCGATCTCTTTCTTATCGAAAGAACGCTTATCTGCGGCAGTAGCTCTCCGCTGTCGCAAATCAAGGATATTATCAATAACTTCTTCTAAATTATAACCAGGATTGGTGGTATGCCCCCATAAAGCAAATTCGATTCTACTCAGTTCGGAGGAACCTGTGCGCTTCTCAAGCTCTAACATAATAGCCAATAACCATCTTAATGGGGAGAAATAGTGTCTGCCATCCGTCATAGAAATCTGTTCTACGCTCATTGCCCGGAGGTAGCATTCCTGCACCGCAGAGTATGTATCTGCTTTTAGAAACGATCTGCCAAAAGGCGTAATTTCATCTAAAACACCAAGCTCATCTTGCCGGCCATCTTTTTTCTGGATCTGCGGATAGATCAAGCCGTTCTTGGCAAACATCAACCGCCATTTACGAGCATGGCTGCCTGAACTGTCCTTACCATCCTCATTCTGGATAATACCTTTCTCATCAAGCAAATTCATAAACCCAAGCTCATTTTCACGCCCATGGAGATGTCCAACGAATCTTGAGTCAGCAAAAATAGAAAAGCCCTCTTGAATTCGGTTGGGATTACGCAGGCCGGTATTACCTACCAGCCATATTTTAATCTGTTCGCTCATACTGCAGCCTCCAGTCAATACCCAACAAATAGGTATTCTTGCACAGAGTTCCTATGTGTCTTTGCATCGCTCTGATTTCCAAACGAGTATTTATAATCAACAGGAATGACCTCTACATGTTGCTTGTACTTTGCCATGATAGCTACCATTTCATCTTGTGTAGGCAAGCTATTAGAGGAATAGGAAACAATCAGTATACTATGTGCATATTTCCTAAACAGATTATCAAACGCATCTGCCGCACCTTTACGTGTAGCAAATGGCGTAGGATATGATTTAAACTTCTTTGTTTGGGTGTGCTGCTGAATTTCAACACCTTTCCAGTCACGAGCGAGGCCTTCTACAAAATGATATCTGCGAACATATTCATTGTCGGATAACGGAGAGTAGTACGGAGGGTCGATATAAACCAAATCTGCCTGTTCCACTCTTAAATCCATAGCATCGCCCTGCTTGGAACGATTGATATGACCATTGTCAAATACTGCCTTATTAATGGCCTCTACAGCCTCCAGGAACTGTTGTGCAAGCGACTTTTGCAAATCCTTGCGTCCATCGTTGTATCGCTGCCCAGTATAGGTAAAAATACCACGGGGACGCTTCTTTATACAGGCGCGAATTAGTGCCGTCATGGCAATCGCCTGTTTATATTGATCTCTAATAGCTGCAATATTAGTGCGAAGCGTATCAATCAAATCATTCTCTTCATCCGTATAATAAAGATCTTTGAAAGTTGATGCTACAAAGTGATCCGATTCCTTATGTGCAACAAGCAATTCTTTGGCTTCCTCTAACTGTAAAGTAACAGAATTGTTTTCTATCATTGCCTTGGTAAAAGTTGCAGACATGGCCATATAATCATTACTGACTACAGCTTTCCCCTGTGCCTTGAACATATAACCAACAATGCCAGAGCCAGAGAAAAGATCAACAACCGTATTCACCTTAAATTGTGAGGCAACCGACCATATTTCTGACAACAGCTTACTCTTTGAACCCATAAAACGAGTTGACGGATATGCTGACACCTGTTCTGGAAGAGGTTGGGGAAGTAGTTTCATAAAAGTACGATGCTTCGGAGGAATGGTGATGATGACATCCTCACCTTTACGAGTGTTTCCATTGCAGGAAATATGCCGTTTTGTTTGAATGACATTAATACTGAACGAAGCATATAGCTCATGCACCAATGGATGATTGGAATTTGTTAAAATAATATAGCAACCACATTCATGTAAATTCTTAATCATTTTGGCAAGTTCAATATGATCCTCTTCGTAAAACTGTTCTTTCGTATACCGCTTAAAATCAGCATATTCAGAAATGGGCAAATACGGCGGATCGAGGAAAATAAAGTCTCCTGGCTGAGCATAATCTCTCAAGACAAGCAAATAGTCTTTGCACAGTATATCAGCTTTCTGCAATGCAGAAGATGCAGCTCTTAGTCCATTATCATCACAAATCTTTGGGTTTTTATATTTTCCATAGGGGACATTAAACTGTCCCTGCTTATTGACACGATATAATCCATTAAAGCAAGTTTTGTTCAAAAAAATCGTTCTCGCAGCAGCCTCCGTTTTGGAAAGTGTTATCCATTCTTGACTACGGACAGCATAAAACATCTCAGAAGTATTTTCATATCGTTTGAGACACTGAATCACATCTTCCACATGGTCGGCAACTTCCCGATACATATTGATCAGTTCCGGATTGCTGTCTGCAATGACTGCATTTTCCGGCTGCAAAGCGAAAAACATTGCTCCACCCCCAAAAAATGGTTCGATATATCGGCCATACGAGGATGGTACTTTGGGTAAAAGATCACCCAACATCTGTGTTTTACCACCCGCCCATTTTAAAATTGGCTTGGCTTGAACAGATTCTATTTTTTTCACTGCTTGCTCTGCCACAGTACTCGCCTCCTTTCATTTCATGGTGTTTTGGGTTAATTTCATAATATAATTTGTCGTAGATTTTATTATACCAAGCCACCTAAGTGGCAGCAAGTTTTAAAAATAAATTTCTCTTGTTTTCAAATGCAATAAAGCTAATATAAATTTTGCACCACCCTGATGCAAAATTTTAATTGATTCTTTTTTCAATATCTTCAATCGATGGTAGCTTGTCCTGTAATTCCTCTGAAACATGATTGGAAAGTTTGTATTCGCTTACATCTGGTTCAAATTCTGCTGTTTTTAATTCTACTACAAAATAGCAATGCAATTTCACATTATAAAATAATAAGTCTATGAAAAATTCTCTTTTTCCAACTTTTCCCCAATTGTTTTCTTCTGCTAGTTAAGAGTTCCTTATAATTTGACAGTTCTCTTGTCCATCTTGAAATAGCTGTTTTTCTTATACCTTTTAACTCTTCCATCAATTCCTTAATCCTATCAATATCTTCGATTATTCCTTCTATTTTTACAATTTCATTTGTTGATTTTAATATTTCATTCAACGACAAATTAAACTGATACATAAATCCTTTAATTGTTGAATCAGCTATTCTTCCCATCAATTCACCTTCTTTTATAATCGCTTCTTTTAGTAATTCCAAAATACTTTAAAGCATCCTTTATCGCTTCCACTTTCTCCGCCGTCGAATATTTCCTCGGCTGTTTCACTTCCTCTACCGCATTAGGAGCATCATACATCGGCAATCCTAACTCCCTTTTTGCCTCTGCGATATATGCGGTATGTACTTTGAAGCCATACTTAGCTTCTATGTACTCCTTAATCATCTTATATGTAACCCGCTCTTTTGGCTTATACACTTCGGCTCTCTTGGCGATATTATCAAGCGGCACTTTGCCCTCACCCTCGCCAAACTCGACTTTTACGTTGATTACGCTGTCGGTTTTTTGTGGGAAAGCATTACTACCGTCTCCACATGCACCGTCATCCCAAACTGGTCCACCCCCCGCACCCGTTCCACTTCATACCCGCCATCGCACAGCACCCGCAGGTCCCGCGCCAGCGTGGCCGGGTCGCAGCTCACATAGACCACCCGCTTCGGCGCTGCATCCAGGATGGCACGGAGACACTCCTCATCGCAGCCTTTCCGGGGCGGATCCACCACCACTACGTCCGGATGCCGCCCGGCCGCGTCCCCGTCCGGAATCCTCTCCCGCACCTCCTCCGCTTTCCCCACGAAGAACACGGCATTTTCGATGCCGTTTCCTGCCGCGTTCTCTTTGGCATCGGCAATGGCCTGGGGGACGATTTCCACTCCATAGACTTTCCTGGCGCTGACCGCCAGGAACAGGGAAATCGTACCGATTCCGCAGTACAAATCCCATACTGTTTCCCGGCCGGTGAGGCCCGCGTACTCCAGGGCCAGGCTGTAGAGCTTCTCCGTCTGGACAGGATTCACCTGATAAAAAGACAGCGGCGAGATGCGGAAAGTCAGTTCCCGGCCCGTATAGGGCCAGTCTGTGTGCTTAGTATCCCGGACGCGTATGGTGTCTTCAATCACGTCTTTCCCCCATATGGTATGTATCTCCTGCCCCATGATCACATTGGTCCTCTCTGTCTGGATGCTTACGGAAATACTGGTCATTCCCTTTATTTCGGAAAGTTTCGCTATAAGTTCATTCTGTTGTGGCAGAAATGCTTCCCTCCATGTCCCCTTTGTGGATGCCGCATGGCTGTCTCTTGAATTCCTCTTTTCCGGCGCCGCATATCTGCTCTCCCCATCAGACTTTCTGCCGAAATGCTTGGCACAAGCCTCATTTCCTGACACTTCTGTCATCTTTTTATTAATAACCAGGCACACCATAATCTCCCCGCTGACAAAGCCCTTGCGGATAAGCACATGCCGCACCAGTCCGGTCCCGGTCTTCTCATCATAGGCACTGACCGTGTTCTCCCGCATATAATCCAGCACACAGTCCATGATATCCTTATACTCCACAGGCCCCAGCAGGCAGTCCGTATTGGCAATGATGTCATGGGTCCTCCCTGCGTAAAATCCGGCGATTACATTCCCTGCCCTGTCCGTTCCCACAGGATACTGAGCCTTGTTCCGGTACCGCAGGGGCTCCTCCATCCCCACGATGGGCTCCATCCGCTCGTCCACGTACTCGGGCGCAAAGCCGCCGATCCGTATCAGGCTGTTCCGAATCTTGTCTTGTTTGAAAGCCAGCTGTCTCTCATAGGAGAGCGCCTGCAGCTGACACCCGCCGCATTGTCTGTGGCAGAGGCATTTTGGCTCTGTACGAAAAGGAGAAGGCTCAATTACCTTCTCCAGCCGTGCATAAGCATAATTCTTTTTGGCCTTTACAATCCTTGCCTCCACCCTGTCTCCCACAATGGCGTCCTTTACAAATAGGGTGAAGCCCTCTGCCTTGCCTATTCCGAAGCCCTCGGTTCCCATATCTTCAATGCGTAGTTCCAGGAGTTCGTTTTTCTGATATCTCATATCTGTTTTCCCGCTATCTTTTTATTGTCAGCCTGTATGTTCATCGCTCTGGCAGCGTCCCGGGCCGTCTCCCGGCCCCTCCGGTATGACCTGTTTTTCGTTCTGCAGATCCCCGGCCAACGCCCGGACTCTTTTTGCGCGTCCGCCGCCTGGCAAACCGCCGCCCTGCAGTCTGCCCCGCAGCAGCCCGCGGCATGCCATGATGCACCGCCTGCCCTCCTACGCCAGTTCCGCCGCCAACGCTTTCAGCTTTTCCCGGCTCTCCGGCTTCATGGCGGACAAGAGCGTCACGGTATTCTCCGCAAACGTAATTTCCTTGCCGGTCTCAAGCTTTCCCCGCATCACTTTCGCCGCAACAGGCGCCCAGAAACCGTTCTCGATAAGTCCCACAGTGCGCTTCTGGTAACTGTGCTCCACAAGTCTGGTGATGAAGTCATTCATAAAAGGATTGATGCTCATATTGTAGGTGTTGCAGGCCAGCACCAGCTTGCTGTAGCGGAACGCATCCGCCAGCGCTGCCGCCATGTCGTCTCTGGCCAGGTCGTAGACCGCTACCGCCGTGCCTTTCTCCCGAAGCGCATCCGCCAGGTATAGCGCCGCTTCTTTGGTATGTCCATACGCAGAGGCATAAGCCACCACCACGCCCTCCGTCTCCGCACGATAGGAGGACCAGGTATCATACAGCCCCATGTAATAGCCCAGGTTCTCTTCCAGCACAGGTCCATGCAGAGGACAAATCTTCTGAATGTCCAGTTCCGCCGCCTTTTTCAGCACATTCTGCACCTGCATTCCGTACTTTCCTACGATACCGATGTAGTACCGTCTGGCCTCGTCCGCCCAGTCCTCATCAACGTCCAGGGCGCCGAACTTGCCGAACCCGTCCGCCGAGAACAGCACCTTATCCTTGGCGTCATAGGTCATCATGACCTCCGGCCAGTGTACCATGGGCGCGCAGACAAATGTCAGCTTATGAGCGCCCAGCTCCAGCTCCCCTCCGTTTGCCACGGGCATCTGCTTCAGCTCCGGCTCCAGGTCAAAGAACTGGCTCATCATCTTAAGCGCCTGAGCCGTGGCCACCACCTGGACTTCCGGATACTTTGCCAGGAAAAGCGGGATATTGGCCGAGTGGTCTGGCTCCATATGCTGGATGATCAGATAGTCTGGCCTGCGCCCCGCAAGAGCCTTTTCCAGCTGCTCCATCCACTGCTGTCCAAAGCTTTCGTCCACTGTATCCATCACCGCAACACGCTCATCCAATATCACATAGGAATTGTAAGACATCCCGCCGGGAACCCGGTATTGTCCCTCAAACAAATCCACCTCATGGTCATTGACCCCCGCATATAAGATATCCTCTGTCACTTTCATCTTGCCGTCCTGCCTTTCTTTCCTCTTCTCTCATTCTTATACCCCTATGCCCGCCTCGGCAGGCGTACCAATCAGATTATACCCCCTGCGCGCTTTGGCGTGCATACCAATCAATACTTGCCCTTTGATGACAGACCGCCAGGTCTGGCATTGAAAGGAACTTTCAAACTTTTTGCCTGCTTCCTGTCATGCCCTATGCAATGGCATTCATGGTGCTTTCCGCTCGTGAACCGGGTGATTTGGCAAACTTTAGCGGCCGTCAGTATAGCTTCTGGTGGCCCGCAGATTCGACTCGAACAGCCTGTTATATCCAAGCCACCCCTGGTTGCCGCTGTTATTCTCCAGTATCTCCTTAAAGGTCTCCAGCTTTGCGTCCGTATCATCCGCATAATTCAGCGCCAGGGCCTCTATCAGCGCCGGAAGCTTCGGCGAGCCGTACTCATATTTTCCATGGTGGGCCAGGATGCAGTGCTGCAACTGTGTCAGCAGACCATGGGGGAAATTGACAATGGTCCCCGCTCTCTCCGCCACCATCTGAGAGCCCATCACAATATGCCCCAACAGCTGTCCGTCATCGGTATAGTCGTTTTCCGGGAAAAGCGAAATCTCCTTTACCTTGCCGATGTCATGACACATGGCGGCTGTCAGCAGCAGATCCCTGTTCAGAATCGGATAGGCACTGCAGTAATAATCGCACAGCTTTGTCACACTTAAAGTATGCTCCAATAAGCCGCCCACAAATCCATGATGGACCGTTTTTGCAGCGGAGGACTGCCGGAATTTTTTGACAAATTCCTCATCTTCCTCAAAAAAGGCTTCCAAAAGCTTTTTCAGATAGGGATTTTGAATGCTTTCGATGAACTCCAAAAGCTCCAGGTACATTGTGTCATTGTCCTTTGCGCTCACCGGCAGATAGTCCGCAGGCTTGTACTCTCCCTCCCTGCAGACCCGGATCCGCTTGACGCTGACCTGGAGCGTGCCCTGGAAATTGTTCACATCGCCGTAAACTTCTATATAATCCAGCGTATCATAATTTCCGATGCCCGGATTGCCCGGATCCCATACCTTTGCGTCAATGGTGCCCGTCTTGTCCTGGAGAATCACGTTTTCGTACGCTTTTCCGTTCTTGGTCACCGCCGCCTGTTTGTGCTTGCAAAGATAGATGTCGAAAACTCTGTCCCCTTCTTTCAAATCCCTGATGAATTTCATCTATCTGACTCCTCCCAATTCAATCTCGAATTTCATTTCCCTGTATTCCTCCTGAGCCTGCCGCTTGACGGTTACTTCCACGGTCTCTCCCGGCTCATGGTTCATCAGCGCATTGCTGTATTCCATAAAGTTTGACACGCTTCTCTCCCCCATGGCTACGATCACATCCCCCCGCTGAATGCCCGCCCGCATGGCGGGAGAGTCCATGTCGAATTCCTCCACATAGGCTCCAAAGGGAATCCCCAGCTCCAGGTTTGCCTCCTGGGGTACATCCGCGCCTTTGATGCCCAGATAGGGAATCTGGGCGGCATTGGACATCTTTTCTACGGTTTTTTGTAAATCCGTGATGCCATAGGCCGTAATCACGTTTTTCATGTCGGAACCTGTCCTGCGGTTGGTAATGATGCCGATCATCCGCCCCTGCAGGTCAAACAGGACGCCGGAGCTGCTCTGGCTGCCGTTGATATCCGTCAAAAGCACTCGGTAATTCCTGTCCGGCGTGGATATGGTGAGATTTGATGCCGTTATCATGCCATAGCTCACGGAGTTGCTGGTGCCCATGGGGCTGCCGATGGCAATGACCGGAGTCCCTATCAGGGACTTCGTATTGGAATAGCCGAACTTTACGATGGGAAGTCCCTCTTCCTCCGAGTCCGCCGGATTCTTCGCCCCCGGCATCTCCCGGCTTTCTCCGTCCTGTCCCTGGGGATCCGTTCCCTCATTGCCCGTTCCCTGCATTCCGGAATTTTCCGGATCCGTCTCTCCCTGACTTCCCGGCTCCGGGCTTTCCTGATTCTCCGGGGTTCCCGGCTCCTGCGCATTCTGCCCCTCCCGGACGCCTCCCGTGTTCCCCCTTACTTTATCGGAGAGCTCCTCCAGCGGTACAGCCAGCACGGCCAGGTTGGTGGCCTCGTTATATTGCTTTAGCTGGGCCTCCGTCCGGGACTCGTCGTAAAAGGTCAGCAGCAGCTTTTCCGCGGATCTCAGCGCCGTGTAATCTGTCAGGATCAGCAGTTCCATGCCATTCTCGGAAATAATGACCCCCGAGCATTGGTTCTCCCGCTCCTGCACGCTGTTGAACCAGTCGATATTGGAGGTCACGGCTGTGACGGTGACGATATAACGGCTCAGCTCATTTCCGTATTCGTGCAGGGCTCCGTACAATTGTTTATAATGGTCCAGATCAAAGGTTACCTGGGACAGAATATCCTGAATCTGATCCTCTCCCAGCTGCACCTCCTCTTTCTCCTCCCCCGCTTCCGGGTCCGGACTCTGGGCAGGATCGGGGGTTGCGGCAGGCTCCGGGGTGGGAGTGGGCTCGGGACTTTCCGTGGGAAGGTTCTCCGCCAGCATCTCCTCAGGCAGCATTTCCTCCTTATCCTCCGGGAATTCCACGGTCTGTATCTGTGGTTCTTCCTTGGGATAGAGCCAGTTGCTGATCACAGGCTCCAGCACCAGGAACGTGACGCAGGCCACCAATCCGAAAATTACCGCCATAGAGACTGTAATGATGGTACGGCGGATGAGTTTTTTCTTATTGACCGGTTTTTCTTTGATTTTTTCTATGAGAAAGTCTTTCTGTTCGTCAGAAAAATCATTCCCCTCTTTCTGCTCCAGATCCGGCATTTGCACTCCTTTCGCACTTCCCGTCAAGAACAATCCGTGAGAAGAATCGCTTCTCATCCATGTCTCTAAGTATACAAAAATATGGAAAAAAAGTAAAGTTATCTGCCAACAGAATTTTTACAGAACTCCCAGCCAGTCCAGGGCATTCCGGATACCGTCCTGCGTCACGTCCGTGGTCACATGGTCCGCCATGTCCAGAACAGGCGCTATAGCATTGCCCATGGCAATGCTGGTTCCCGCGCACCGCAGCATTTCCAGGTCATTGTTGCTGTCGCCTATGGCCACGGTATCCGCCATGGGAATCCTCAGCATGTCCGCCAGCCGTTCCATGGCACAGCCTTTGGAGCAGCCCATGGGAATCACCTCCCAGAAGCCGGCATCCCTGTCTATGAAATCCAGTTCCCTGGCAAATTCCTGCCGGAAGCTCTCCAGCCTTTCCTGCTCCTCCACATAGAGCAAAAGTTTTTCAAAGCGTCCGTACACCTCTTCCCTGTCCCGATACTCCCTGTAGCGGCGCACTTCCATTTCCCTGCGGAAAAATTCTGAACGGAATTCCGCCAATTTCTTTATATAATTTTCCTCACTTCCCTCAAGGAGAAAGTCTATGCCGTATCGATCCAATGCCTCTATGATCCGGCGGGACTGCTCCTCCGAAAAGCTCCGGTGCCAGAGAATCTTTCCGTGGTAACGGGCCATAGTGCCGCACCCCAGCAGGTATCCGTCAAACTCCGCCTGGGCCGGAAGCCAGCCGCCCACCAGTCTCCAGGTCCTGCCTGTATTGACCATACAGATATGGCCGTTTTCTCTTGCCCTGTCAATGGCTTTCTTCGTACTTTCGGCAAGAGTCTGTGAGCCCTCGCCGATCAGCGTTCCGTCTATATCGAAAAATATCATTTTCATGTCCGGAGCCTCCCTGTATTTTCTGGCCTTATTATAATGGACTTAAGGGAGGTTGTCCACCATATCTTTCCGGATTGACCCGGTTCCGTTCCCAGTGTGTCCTCAGGGCGCTTATTTTGATGAGCCGCAATCCCCGGGGTACCCATTCACATCATAATACCGCAGAAGCAGTTCCACCACCCTGCTATAGCTTACCATCCCCTCCGCCACTCCGTTCAGCTTCAGCCGCACATCCGCCACCTGGTCGGACACTGCGTCCACGGTTCTGGTACTTAAAAGCGCTGTCTCCTGAATCCTGTCCCGCTCTTTCGGCGTCAGGAAAATATTATCCCTGTGAACCTGGGGCAGAATCCCGGGCGCTGCCAGATACCGCTCATAACCCGCCGCCTCACGGTAGTCATTGTCAATATAATACAGCACGCTGAGATAGCCGCTATAGCGAAAATAAATGTCCTCCGACTGCACGCAGGCCAGATAACCGATCAAGTTCGCCTCATCCTCCCGGATAAAGCCTTTTAGATGCGCCAGTTCATGGCACAGGGTAGAGGGCAGATTCATGACATACATCACATTATTGTAATTGGCTTCCATGGAAAAAGGATAAAAGCAGCCCGCCACATGCTGCTGGCTCATAAAGTCCGAGGAGCGCAAAGGCTTCGGATCGGGATAAAAGCCGTCCAGCAGGCTGTAAGTTGTTCCTAACTGCCTCATGGCTCCTTTGGCCGTCTCTGCCATATCCGCCATATCTCCTATATTCCCCTGGCAGGAGAGCGCGCCGCTCTCTTCCCTTGGAAGCTGACAGCAGAGCACATTGCACTGCTCCACCACAAAATTCCGCAGAGCCTCCAGCTCCTCTAAGCCGTATTCCCCGGACGCGGTCCCCAGGTACATTTCCCCAAAGCCGGAAGCATGATAGAGTATGTAACAATTCAGGGTCATCAGCACGAACACACCCAGCAGGAGCCACATAGCCGTGGCACAGTATGCCCCGGCAAATTTCTTCCGCCTGCCGGCTTCTGTAAGATATGCCCTTTTCCAGCCGTTTCCATAGGCTGTTTTCACGCGTCCTCTTCTTTCTGCCGCCCTGCCATACCGCTCTGCTGCCTTGTCTGTGAGCCTCACTGCTCCCAGCAGGATTCCCGCCGCCCCGAAACCCGCTCCCAGCCCGATCAGCGCTTCCCCCACGGAAAAAGGGATCATGCCCATGGCCCGCCCATAGGTATTCACCCATATCCCATAGACACAGGTCAGATACCAATCGCAGAACCCTTTGCTGCTCCACGCCATAGCGTGCAGCGCCAGCATGATCCCCCATATACTTATGTATAATATCATTCGGCCGCGCCTGCGGCCGGAATGCCCTTTCCCGCCCGGGCAATCATTTCCCGGGCTGTGATCTCCCGGGCCGTTTGTATCGTTCTGTCCGCAGCTCTTTGCCCTGTAGCCCCCTGTAACTGCCATCCCCCATACCCCCTGTACCCCTGCGGGAAGCCTATGAAGCCACTTCCCCATAGTTACAGTATAGCACAAGAGACCCAAAGCGCCCTTTCCTTATTTTACCAGCGCATTCTTCATGTACCGCCTGCACAGCCCGATGCTCAGAAGCAGAAATGCCGGGAACAATACGCCCGCCAGAATCCCTTTCTTCAGATCCTCGCCAAAATAGCTGGACACCATCCCCACCACAGTGGGACCTCCGGAACATCCCAAATCTCCTGCCAATGCCATCAGGGCAAACAGCGCCGTGCCGCCCCTGGGGATGGAGGCCGCGGCCTTGCTGAAAGTCCCGGGCCACATGATTCCCACGGACAGCCCGCAGACAGCGCAGCCCGCAAGCCCGATCACCGGACTGGGCACCAGCGAAATGCACAGATAAGCCCCCACGCACAGCAGACAGCTCCCCGCCATGAATTTGTCCAGGTCGATCTTCTCCCCGTATTTCCCGTAAAAAGCCCTTGCGCTGCCCATGAGCACGGCAAAGGCCAGGGGCCCTGCCAGATCGCCCACAGTCTTGCTCACCCCCAGTCCTTTCTCCGCAAAGGTGGAAGCCCATTGGCTTACGGCCTGTTCGCTGGCCCCGGCGCACATCATCATCAGCATAAACACCCAGAACAGCTTCATTCCGGCCAGGTCTTTCATGGAAAGCCCCTTTTCTCCCTCCTCAATCAGGGAAGCCATGGGCACTTTCGTAAAGATAAAAGCATTCAGCAGCGGCAGTATGGCCCATATCACTGCCAGCGCTTTCCAGTTTCCGATACCGAATACCCGGAAAAATACCGTGGAAACCAGCACTACGCCCACATGTCCCCAGCAGTAAAAGGAATGCAGCAGGCTCATGGTCTGCTCCTTATGGTCCGAGGGGCAGGCCTCCACCACAGGGCTCACCAGCACCTCCAGCAGGCCGCCTCCTATGGCATACAGGATCACCGCCAGCAGTATCCCTGTAAATGGATCCCCAAACAAATCCGGCAGCACTGCCAAAAGTCCCAGTCCCAGCGCCGCGAAGATATGGGCAATGACCATGGAGACCCGGTAGCCTATTCTGTCCACGAACCCCACAGACCCCAGATCCACCAGCAGCTGCAGACCGAAATTGATGGTCACCAGCATGGTGATCTTGGAGAGAGGAATGCCGTAAGTATCCTGAAAAGTCAAAAACAGTAACGGTACGAAATTGTTGACGATTGCCTGTACGATATATGCCAGAAAGCAGGCATATGTGGTCTTCTGATAACCCTTTTTCATCTTGATACCCCCTTGTGCGATACGGCGCACATACCAATCAATATTCCGAACTTGTCCCGGCCGCCCGGCCTTTCCCTCCGGAGCCGGAGCCACGGCTCAATATACCAATATAGCATAAACAGAGCCGGAATGCCATCTATTTTTGATGCAATCACAGCCACTCACAGCCAATGCGTTTACAGCCAAAAAGGCCTGCCGCTTTTCATGCAGCAAGCCTTTCTCCTTTTATGACAGCGCTCTGTCCGGGAAATGTCCTGTCCCGAGCAGATCCTTTTCCGGTTCCCCGGTCAGAGACCCAGCTTCTGTGCCAGCCGCGCCTCCTTACCCGCAATGTCCGCCACCAGCTTAAACTGGTTCCTGGCCCGGTCCAGATTGTGATGCTCTCTGTGAATCTTGAAATACGTATCCCCGTTCAGGTAATCCGTCAGAAACCGGATCCCGCATTCGTAAGTCATCAGCTTTACGGACAGGGGCAGCAGCGCCAGTTCCTCCTGGGTCAGTGCCTCTCTCATCTCGCTTAAGTATCCCTTTGCAAAAGCCTCAAATGCTCCCTCATTGAACCACACCTTATCCAGGTCCGCCTCATCCTCTGCCGCCGTGGAGCCCCCCATGCGCAGGGCGTCCCCGAAGTCGTAGAGCATGCTCCCCGGCATGACAGTATCCAGGTCAATGACGCAGACTGCCTTTCCGGTGTCCCGGTCAAAGAGGATATTGTTGATCTTGGTGTCGTTGTGGGTGACCCGGACAGGAATCCTGCCCTCTTCCATCCCTTTTACCACACTGTCCGCCCAGGAGGCGTTCTCCAGGGCAAAATCGATTTCCGCCTGCACGCTTCCCGCCCGGCCTGCCCTGTCCTCACGGATTGCTTTCCGCAGGGCCTCTACGCGCTTAGGCGTATGGTGGAAGTCCTGAATGGTCTCGTGGAGCTTCTCCACCGGGAAATCCGCCAGGAGCTTCTGAAAATGGCCAAAGCCCACCCCTGCCTCATACAAATCTTCCGGCGTCTTGCTGTTCTCAATGGATTTCGTCCCCTCCACAAAGCGGTAAACACGGAAGACATTCTCGTCATCATACCTGTAATAGTGCCTGCCGTCTTTGGCAGGCACTAGCTGCAGCGTCCCCCTGCGAACATCCCCGCCGTCCGCCCGGATCTTTTCCCGCAGAAACGAGGTCACATTGTCGATATTCTCCATCAGGCCCTCCGGATCCGTAAAAATGGAGGTATTGATCCGCTGCAGGATATACCTGGGCGCAGTGACCAGATAGGTGTCGTTGATATGGCCGTTGCCATAGCTTTCCGTCACGGTGTCCAGTTCAAAATGTTTCAATATTTCATTTTGTTCGATTCTTACGCTCATATCCGCTCCTGCTCATTCTCGTCCACTGCCATATGCCACTTCCCATCCGTGAAGTCAGGGAAGTCCACCACTGCGCCTCCCTTTGCAACGGACATCTCGGACAGGGCCGTCACCGCCATCCAGCTGGCCGCATCGTACACGTCCACCGGCATGGGCGTGTCCTCCCGCAGGCATCTGAAGAAAGTCTCAAACTCCAGCCAGTCCATGCCGTCATGGCCGCCCTTGACCCCCTCCTCTATGTATTTCCTCCACACGGGATGCTCGTACTGCGCCTCGTAGTCCTTGGCATTGCCCGCGCAGCTTGCCAACCAGTCAAAGTGATGGGCAGCGTCCTCTTCCCTGTCCAGGTAAACGGAGTCCGTCGCCTCCTCATACATGCCCTTGGTGCCCCACACTGTAAAATTACGGCTATAATATCTGGGCAGGGTAGTGTCCAGCGTCAGGGTGATGGTCTCCCCCCTGGCGCATTTGATCACCGTGGTCACCACGTCCCCCTGGGCAAAGGTTTGATTCATCAGGCGTTCGTCATCGCTCTTATTGGCTCTGATATAGTCCCTGAGCCCTGCCGCCTTGGAGGCCGTGGAGCTTAAGGTAAGCATCCTGTTTCCATGGTTGATATCCAGCACCTTTGCGATAGGTCCCAGTTCATGAGTGGGATAGTTCTCGCAGTTCCTGCTGATGTAATTGCGCAGCCTGTAGTGGCGAATCTCCTTGCCGTATGCGATCTCATGGCGAATATCATGCAGATATCCGCCGGCGCAGTGGACAATCTCCCCGAACAGCCCCTGCCTGACCATGTTCAAAACCATCATCTCGCGTCTGCCGAAGCAGCAGTTTTCCAGGAGCATGAAAGGCGTCCCTGTCTTCTCGTAGGCCTCCACCAGATTGTAGCAGTCTTTCAGCTCATAGGCGCCGCCCACTTCGATGGCCACGGCCTTTCCTGCGTACATGGCGGCCAGGGCGATCTCCACATGGCTCTCCCAGGCAGTGGCTACGATAACGGTATTGACGCTTTCACTTTTTATCACGTCTCTATAATTAAGGAAGACCGCAGGCCTGGCCTGTCCGGCTTTCTCCACCAGTTCAGCGCCCTTTTGGGCCCTGTCCTCATAGACATCGCACACGGCCGCCACCTGCTCCCCCTGGGCGAGCACCACCTGTTCCAGCAGACCCTGGCCCCTGCCCCCCAGTCCGATAAATCCAACTTTGATGTCTTTCATTTTGCTTTCCCTCCATTCCTCTGCGGATTCCCTCCGCGCTGCCCGCCAATCGTGCCCTCCACAATGGCGCTTTCCTGAATCGTCACTATCTGTCGTTCCTCTTTACAACTTCCCTTCTAAATGGTATCATAGCATTATAAAAAGTATATATCCATGCCATAATAGCTCATTTTCAGGTATTTTTAGCTCAAACTATTTTCACAAAGCGGCATTTTGTAAAGAAAGTGACAGGCTGTCCGGGAAAAGACCGCCCGGAAAAGCAGTTCCTCAAATGTCAAATGGCGCCAAAAGCACAAACCACATATCAAGAACCGGAAAGATTGACAGCCATAAAAACTGCAGTCTGAGCAAAAGAGACAAAGGAGGCAGAAAACCCATGCCCTGGATAGCTTACCCTGTCAGAGAACAGATTCGAATCACAGATATGTACTCTCTCTTTGAAACCCATTATGAAAAGGGGTACGCATTCCCCGGAGAGGCCCACAATTTCTGGGAATGCCTTTATGTGGTAAACGGCGAGGCCTGCGTATCGGGCAACGAGAGAGTGTACAATCTCTCCCGCGGCTCCCTTATCTTCCACAAGCCCCTGGAATTCCACAAATTCATCATAAACGGTGCGGACGGCGCGGATCTTCTGATTTTCTCCTTTGCCGCCCAGGGGCTCCTGACGGCCTGTCTGGAGGAAAAGGTATTCGAGCTGTCCCAGGCACAGCAGAACATCCTTGGCTCCATGCTGTCTTTTATCCATGTCCGGAGGCAGGAGGCCAATCTGCCCACCCCGGCCGTCCGGGATGCCAGCCTCTATCTGGAGCCTTTCCATACCATACCCGTTTATTCCCAGATGGTAGCGCTGTATCTCCAGCAGCTAATGCTCTCCCTGGCAGAAGACGGCTCCGTCTCCTCCGTCTCCTCCGCGCCGGATGCAGTGATCTTCCGCAGGGCCATCAGCTATTTAAGCAGCAATGTACACGGCCAGCCCTCGGTGCCGGAAACTGCCCGGTACTGCAATGTCAGCGAGTCAAGCCTGAAGCGGATTTTCGACAAGTATGCAGGCATCGGCATCCATAAATATCTCCTGAAGCTGAAAGTCAAGGCGGCTGCGGAACTCCTTGGAAACGGCGAAAGCGTCTCCCATGTGGCTGAACTGCTGGGCTTCAATAACCAAAGCTACTTCTCCCGGGCTTTCAAGCGGGAGACCGGCCTCATGCCCTCCAGCCTGAAATAGGGCGGCCGCTTTCAGGCCTTTCCTGATAATATTCCTCCAGCCGGTTTAAAAGCCCCTCAAAGTCCATGTCCGAAACCGCCGAAAAAGCATCCGTCCCCAACCCGGTGTTCAGCACGGTCTGAAAGGAGGAAAACTCATAGATAACAGGCTCCCCGCCGGCTCCCCTCAGATTTTCCCGGATTGTCCCCGCTTTCGCTACCAGGCACAGATACTGGTAGTGTCTGTCGATATACTGGGTGTTGTTATTGGGATGGGCATAGGAAAAATGCTGAGTGGGCGTCAGCGCAATGAGGTTCTCCGGATAATCCGCAATGGCAGGATATTCATGGGCCGGAAATATATGGTGCATCTGGGTGGCAGGATCCATGATATGCCGCTGGTCATACAATTCCGTCCTGCCCTGGCGGTACTGCTCATTGAATCTGCGCAGATTTTTCTTTGCACGGTTGATCCGGTATGCTGTCATGTAGTCGTCCGGCATCTGCAGCCCATTCTCGTGCTCTCTCCTGGTGACATCCTTGGGCTTGTCTTTCAGTATGTCCCTCCAGTTCTTTTGATTATACAAAAGCATGTCCTGCGTGATGACATCCTTTGACAGATGGCCCCGCTGGGTTCCCCGCTTCCTGTATTTACAGGCCAGCGGGTTGAGCACCTTGGTAAAGATACGCCCGCATTCCGTGGCGCCGTTGATGGGAGTGTACTCTATCATAAAATTCGTATAAGCCTCTTTCAGCTCCCGAAAGCTGTTTTTATCCTGCTTCTCAAAAAAGGACTCGAACACTTCATGAATGCCGCTGTCTTTCAGCACCTTTTCTATGTAAATACATAAAAAGTTGTAACTGTTCCTCTCTCTGAAGCTGATATATTCCAGCAGTTCCCGGTTGGCAATGGTGTATCTGTACGCCCTCCCGTCCCGCTCCCCGCGTATGATTCCGGCGGCATCCAGCAACTTGATGGGCTGGCCGAAGTATTTGTCATATTCGTTGGAGGCCTTTCTGGCAGGGTCCGGCTTGCAGAAAATCTGCTGCACATTCTCCACCGTGTAGTCATTGTACCAGATATCCTTTACCGTAAAAGTCCCGTCCGTCCTGCTGCCCGCATACTCCAGGATACAGTCGGCCACCAGGCACATCACGTCCATGGTACATTTCTGATCGATGGTGCGCCCATTATGAGTCTTTCTGATGTCCAGGTCGCACCGTTCCAGAAACCTTTGTATGGTTGCATTATCCATTGCCCCGCTCCTTTAACACGCCAAAGAAAAACACACTGGCAGCATCCACATTCAGCGACCTGGTCTGGTAATTCCTGGCTATCTGATAGAACTGCCTGTACTCCTTTGAAGAAAAATAGTTCAGCTGTCTTTTGGTCAATTTCAGCTTTGTCTTCGGTATCAGCACCGCCACGGAACCGTTTACTACTACATCGTCTGCATTCCTGATCACCCTTGGATTATAAGTCATATTAGGCGTCAGATAGACATTCCTGTCACCCACATATTGGTAGGCGCCAAGTTCCTTTGCCGTATCTTTTTTGATATAAGCGTCATACCCCGGAATGTCTATGATTTCCCCCTTGTCGCTGATGTTCCTGGATTTGAGCACCCGCAAGTACCCCTCCCCTTTCTCCTCCACCGTATTGGAATTGGTGATCTGCCTGTCCCGAAACACGGTGAACCTGTCGAAATCCAGCTTCCGGGAAATCCGGTCAAAGAAGCTGTCCCTGTAAATGATCCAGTAGGGATATGCCTTGTCCATGATATACTTCTGCTTCTGCACCAGGCTTTTTTTCAGGGTAAGTGACTCTACTTTTGTCTTACCCGGCCTCCCGTTTACGTCAACGAACAGGCATATGGTCTCCACCAGCACGCCTTTAAAGCCTTTCTCTCCGAAATCCTGGATGCAGTCCACCTTTTTTTCTGCCAGCAACTGTCTGGTAACGGTGAATTCCGGCGTATTCAGCAAGGCTTTCGGAACTATCATGACAACGTAGTCAGACATCCCCATGGCTTTCTCCAGGAAGAACTCAAAGGTGTTGGTGGTATCTTTGTTTACATTGTTCTCCAGGTATTTCGCGGCATCCTTTGCCTTTAGCTTGGAAAAAGGCGGATTGCCGATGACAAGGTCGTACCGTTTCCGGAATGGGTATAAAAGACTGTCCCCACAGATAAACTCCAGTTTTACATTGTCCGGGATCTTGCGCTTGCCCAGCAATTGCTTCAGGATTTCCAGATTCTTTTCGTCAATGTCCACTACGTCAATGTTGACTCTGGCCGCCTTTTCATATTTCTTGAAGAGAAAGGGCAGGAAATTGCCTACCCCCACAGAGGGCTCCAATATATGGATCTCGTTTTTCTCAATGTCCGGCAACTGCCTGAAAATCTCATTTATGATAAATTTGTTGGTATAATACGCACCATTGCTCTCCCGTCTGGCATTCGTCAGCTCTGCAATCCGCGCCAGGGACGCCTCCCCAAGCGTCAGAGGATTCTCCCGGATAAAGGCCATGAGTTTTTCCGTATCCAACAGTTCCTGCTCCTCTATGATCTTTTTGACCATGGCAGCCGTCAGATGTTTCCGGCTCATGAAGTCCCGGATCCTGCAGGCAATCTGATAGAAAATCTCTGTAGGAACCGCTTCTCCGATGCTCTGCCTTATCTTCATCTCCTCTTTTTTTAGCAGCGCCTGTTTCTCCTCAAAAGACAGGGCATTGAGCTCCTTTAAGGACATGTCCACCCACTTGAAGTCCTCCGGAATCGTCATGACTCTCATAAGTTCCCGGATGGAAAACACTCTGTCTTCCTGCGGGTGTACGGTATTCTGGCTGGCCAGCAGGTCGTTTCGGGTATGGATGCAGGGCGCAACCTTGTCCCAGTACTGGCGGGTGTACTTATCTCCGTTTTTGCGTGTATTTGGCACCATCCGGCCATCCACCACCGTATGGGGACGCTTACCCTCCTCCCGGTTGTCAAAGGCAGACTGCCCCTCCTGCAGATCATGAATCCAGCGGCGCATTTCCTCCGGATATGTCCGAAAGCCATGGTAAAAATCCGCAGCGCATATTTCGCCCCATGCAAGTGCCGGCATATAGCCCACTACCTGCCGCAGCGTCCTCTCCTCCCTGTAATCAGGGTACAGCTCTATAGGCGCAACATGCTCCGCCATCTCTCTGCTGACGCCAATGACCACTGTACGGGTTCTGGAGGAATCGGAGCCGTAATTCTTAAAGTTCAGGATCCTGCCTGTCAGGATATAGGCATCGCTCAGCTCCTGGTCAATTACATCCCCTATGGCCTTTACGCTGCCGTCCGGTGCAGTGCAGCCTGTCTTCATAAAGGTAGGCACATTTTCAAATATGAAGAAACGGGGCAGCACCTTCTGAATCAGCCGGATAGACTCCACCACCAGACTGTTCCTTTCGATCTCATGCTCCGTCTTCTTATGGTTCGCCACGGACATACCCTGACAGGGCGGCGTGGCAATCACCACGTCCACCCTGTCGTTTCCCAGCTTTTTCCATCTTCTTATCTCATCAAAAATTTGGGTTTTCGTCTCTTCGGCGGTGATGTCGCCGCAGATGTAGCCTGACTGGAATCTGCATTTTTGGTTGAACTTCTGTACTTCCAGCCTCCTGGGGATCAGTTCGTTGGTGGCGATGCAGGCAAATCCCGCTTTCCCGAATCCGTGGCACCCCACCCCGGCGCAGCTGAAAAGACTGATATATGTCAATGTCCTGTCCCTTAACACCCCGTTACCCCCGTTTGCTCCCACATCTTTCGCTTCGGCCCGCCTCCCGGCATTCTAAGGAACTGCCTCAAAATAACTTCCCATATTCCTCAGGCTTTGCGAAGCCATCTTCATTATATCTGTCTGTCGGAAGAATTGCAAGGGTTTTATGCAAACGGACGTTCTGCGGACGTTCTGCAAACATTCTTCAATCTCCGGTTCATTGTCCGCAAAACCGCGCCCACTTCCTCTTCACCAGGAACATAAGTATCGCTCCGGCCACGCAGACCCCGATCCAGATGCCCACCACAGGCCTCCACCCGGCCGCCTCCGCCACGGCTCCGAACCCATAAGTGGACAGGGAACTGCCTACATAGGTGGCGGAGTTCAGGATACCCGACACCGAAGAAACCTTTCCGTACCTGGTGAAATGCCCCGGCACCCTGCTGATCAGCATCAGGTTGATGCCATGAGCGCAGCCGGTAATCAGAGTCATCATTACAATGCATACCGCCGGCAGACTGTCGAACACCGCCAGCATGACAGCCCCCGCCATACCGCCTGCCACAAAAAGGCTTGCCGCAGTAAAGACCTCGTTCTTCAGGCGGCTTAGAAGCGCAGAGGCAATCAGCACGCTGAACACGCTAAAAACAGGCAGCGCGGCTGCGGACAAAATGGAGCTGGCATTGCTCATGCCGAAGTTCTCGCTCATGTATACGGGCATCCATGTGGTTATGCCGTCCCGCAGAATTCCCTGCAGGACAATGGCAATGAGGATCACTGCCAGAGGGGCGTCCGCCAGCAACTGCAGCAGCAGGGACTTCTTTCTCCCCTGGCCGTCCTGTCCCGGTTCCGGGCGCGCATTTCCCGGCTTCTCTTCGGGTGCTGTCCGCTGGGCATTGTCCGAAGCCGTCTTTCCCTCAGGCTCCGCAGCGCCCGCCCCGATCAGTCTGCGGGTGTGGAACAGCCAGAAAAAAGCCGCCCCGATTCCCAGCGCCGCAGGCAGCAGGAACACGGCTCTCCAGCCGGATACCTGGATGCATACCGGCGTCAGCATATAGACCACAATGGTGGCGGCAGAGGAAGCCATGGACACCAGCACACATGCATGCTGATACCATTTCATGTTCAGGCATTCCGCCATGATCCGCACCATGGGAGGCCAGAGCATGGCCTGGAAAAAGCCGTTGGCACACCAGACCGGGATAATGATCTCCATCCTGGCAAAGCAGGCCACCGACAAATTGCAGGCGCACGCCCCGGTCAGTCCCGCGAAGATCATCAGCTGGGGCTTTATCTTGTCCCCTAAAAAACCGCAGACCACCTGTCCCAGCCCATAGCTTAGGAAGCAGGCTGTCACAGGCAGTCCGGCAATGCTCTTCCCTATCCGGAGGGCGCTTTGAAGCTCAACCATACAGGCAGCATAGTTGATTCTTGTCAGGTAGCTTATGAAATAAGCCAGGCAGCAGAGGAGGCAGAGAAATTTCATCTGTTTCTCGGACGTCAGTTTTGTCAGCATGGCAGCCAGCCCTCCGATTCGTTGTTTGATGAACTGTATTATGGCACCTGGGCTTAGGGGTGTCAAGGTACATTTTTCTTTTTTTATAAGGACTTTTTTGCGGGCCTGCCCTGCAGGGGCGGGCGCTTTTGTTACAGACTGCAAAAGAGCAGGGGCTCTCTCAATACGGCTTTTCGGACGATTTTCCCCCTGATTTTTGTTGGCAAATATACCGGCATGTGGTAGAATGAAAGCAAAAAGGAGATGAGACCGTATGGGAATGGCCGAACCGGAACGCAGGAAAGATGAAAAAATAGCCGGCGTGATTTATGATATGTCGCCTGCTCCTAGCTATCAGCACGGAATCGTGAACGGGAATCTCTACGCAATCATAAAGCAGGGATTAAAGGACAGTATATGTATCGTCTCCATAGAAAACCTGGATTTTAAATACCATCCGGACGAAAACGATGACTATCTGTGCCCGGACATCATGATCATCTGCGACAGAAAGCATTTAAAGGGCGGCGCCTACAGCGGAGTTCCCAGGTTCATCGCAGAAACCTTAAGCCCCTCCACCGCCAAGCTGGACAGGTCGGAGAAAAAGGATATCTACGAGAAAGCCGGCGTGGAGGAATACTGGATCCTCTCCCCGGACGGCCATCTGGAAATCTATTATCTCAGAGAGGGCCGCTATGTCCTGGAGGAAAGCTATATCCTGCAGGATGATGCGGAGGAAAAGTACTATAACGCTGAAGTCGAAATCCGTCTGCGGGCTTTCCCCCACATCAGCATGAAATTACAGGAAATCTTTGAGGGCGTGGATTTATAAGTGAGGAGTTTTCAAAGGAAAACCCGATGCTCAAGAAAGCCAGGAGTCCCATCAGCCGGTAAATGTCCTGCCGCGGAGTTCCTCTTGTACAAATACTGCGAAAGGAAACTTCAATATTTGGGAAGTTTATCAAAGCGCCATTATAGGAAATATTAGGTAGTCGGGATTTTCCCACAGAATAAAGGAGCCCTCATGAACGAAAAAGTGTTAAAAACCTTAGAATACAACAAAATCATCGAAATATTGGCGGACAAGGCCGACTCTGCACCGGGCAAGAAGCTCTGCAGGGAGCTTGTCCCGTCCACTGACTTAGAGGAAATCCGCAAGAATCAGCGCCAGACCGCGGATGCCCTGCGCCGCCTGTTTAAACTGGGCAGCACCTCCTTTGGCAACAACAAGGATCTGGGCTTTACCATCCGCTCCCTGGAGGTGGGCAGCACCCTGTCCATCTTAGAGCTTTTAAACATTGCCTCCATGCTGGATAATGTAGGCCGCATCAAGGCCTATGGCAGGCGGGACCGGGAGGATGCCCCCGAGGACACCCTGGACGAATACTTCGAGCAGCTCACTCCCCTCGCAGGCCTGGCCAGTGAGATCCACCGCTGCATCCTCTCCGAGGAGGAGATCGCGGACGATGCCAGCCCGAAGTTAAAAAGCATCCGCCGCTCCATGCTGCAGACCAATGACAAGATACATGGTCAGCTTACCTCCATGCTAAGCGGCTCCTATCGCACCTATCTCCAGGACGCGGTGATCACCATGCGGGGCAACCGTTACTGCATCCCCATCAAGGCAGAGTACAAAGGTCAGGTAAACGGCATGATCCACGACCAGTCCGCCACAGGCTCCACCTATTTCATAGAGCCCGCCGCCGTAGTGGAACTGAACAACAAGCTCAGAGAGCTAGAGCTGGAAGAAAAGGAGGAAATCGGCCGGATCCTGGCGGACTTAAGCGCCCAGGCCGGGGCTCATACGGAGGAGCTGGCAAATGACCTGAAGCTCATGACCCTCCTGGACTTCATCTTCGCCAAGGCGGAACTGGCCATGGACATGAACGCCACGGAGCCCCTGTTTAACGAAGACAGATACGTAAATATCCGCAAAGGCCGCCATCCCTTATTGGACAAGAAAAGGGTAGTGCCCATTGACATCCATTTAGGCAGGGATTTTGACCTCCTTGTTATCACCGGCCCCAACACCGGCGGCAAGACTGTCTCCTTAAAGACCGTAGGCCTCTTCACCCTCATGGGCCAGGCAGGACTCCACATCCCTGCCCTGGACCGCTCGGAGCTGTCCGTTTTCACAGAGGTATACGCGGATATTGGGGACGAGCAGAGCATTGAGCAGAGCCTGTCCACTTTCTCCTCCCACATGAAGAGCATTGTCCATATCTTAGAGCATGCGGACGCGGATTCTCTCTGTCTCTTCGACGAGCTGGGGGCGGGCACGGATCCTACGGAGGGCGCGGCCCTGGCCATTGCAGTGCTGAACTACCTCCACGACAGGGGCATCCGCACCATGGCCACCACCCACTACAGCGAATTAAAGATCTACGCCCTCTCCACCTCCTTTGTGGAGAACGCCTGCTGCGAATTTAACGTGGAGACCTTACAGCCCACCTACCGGCTGCTCATCGGCATCCCCGGGAAGAGCAACGCTTTCGCCATCTCCTCCAAGCTGGGGCTCTCCGATGAGATCATAAACGCCGCCAGAGAGCAGATCGGCAAGGAGGACAAGACTTTCGAGGACGTGATCGCGGACTTGGAGCACAGCCGCGTCACCATCGAAAAGGAGCAGCTGGAAATCGCCCGGCACAAGGAGGAAATCCGCACCCTCCGGGAGCAGCTTAGGCAGAAGAACGAAAAGATAGACCAGGCAAAGGACCGGATTCTGCGGGAGGCCAACGAAAAGGCCAGGGAAATCCTCCAGGAGGCCAAGGAAGTAGCCGACGAGACCATCCGGGACTTCCACAAGGCAGGTACCGGCGCGGACATCCGGGAGCTGGAGCAGAAGCGCCAGAAAGTCCGGGACAAGATAAACGAGAAGAACGACCGGCTCTCCGTAAGCGGAAGCAGCCTGAAAGCTCCGGAGCGCAAGACCATAGACCCGAAGAAGCTGAAAAAAGGCGATTCCGTAAAAATCGTCTCCATGGGCCTGACAGGCACTGTCAGCACCCTGCCGGACGCCAAGGGGGCGCTGTTCGTGCAGTGCGGCATCATCCGCACCCATACCAATGTAAAAGACCTGGTCTATGTCCAGGAGGAGACCGTCACCTCCCCCAAGCTCCAGCGAAGCGGCGGCGGTGACCGCACGGGCAAGATGAAGATGGCAAAGACCATGTCCATCTCCACGGAGATCAACCTCCTGGGCAAGACCGTGGACGAGGCTCTGGCGCTTCTGGACAAATACTTGGACGACGCCTACCTGGCCCACTTGCCAAGCGTCCGGGTGGTGCACGGAAAAGGGACCGGCGCTCTGCGCAATGCCGTACACGGACATCTGAAGCGCCTGAAATATGTAAAAGAGTACCGGCTGGGAGAATACGGCGAGGGGGATTCCGGCGTCACCATTGTCACCTTTAAATAGGCCAAAAGCCGCCAGGCGCAAGAACGGCACCGGCGGCGGCATGGCTGAACCGCAGGCAGAATACAAAATAAACGCGAAATAAGAAAATCAAAGAAGAAAATCAAAGCAGGAGTGCGAAATGGTAAGTAAGCAGAAAATTTTAATCGTAGATGACGACAATAACATCGCCGAACTGATAGCCCTCTACCTGACCAAGGAGTGCTACGAGACCATGATCGTCAACGACGGGGAATCCGTAATGCCGGCCATGGAAAGCTTTTCCCCCAACCTGATCCTGCTGGACATCATGCTGCCCGGCATGGACGGCTACCAGGTCTGCAGGGAGGTGCGCGGCAAATATACCGTCCCCATTATCATGCTCTCCGCCAAAGGCGAGATCTTTGACAAGGTGCTGGGGCTGGAGCTGGGCGCCGACGACTATATCGAGAAGCCTTTCGATTCCAAGGAACTGGTGGCCAGGGCCAAGGCTGTGCTGCGCCGCTACAAGCCTGCCGCCCCGGCCCCCGCACCGTCAGCTTCCGCCGACAAGTGCGTGCAGTACACGGATCTGTCCGTGAACCTGACCAACTATTCCGTGCTCTACATGGGGCGCACAGTGGATATGCCGCCAAAGGAGCTGGAGCTATTGTATTTCCTGGCTTCCTCCCCCAACCATGTCTTCACCAGAGAGCAGCTCTTAGACCAGATCTGGGGCTATGAGTATGTGGGGGACACCCGCACCGTGGACGTGCACATCAAGCGTCTTCGGGAGAAGATCAAGGACCACGCCAACTGGAAAATCACGACGATCTGGGGCGTGGGCTATAAATTCGAGGTACGCAATACATGAAAAAGACCCTCTACCTGAAATTCATACTGGCCTACTTCATCTTCGGCGTGTTCAGCTTCATCATCGTCACTACCTTTGTGCCCAGTATGACCAGGGAGCATCTGATCTGGGAGAAAGCGGAAGACCTCTATGTGGAGGCCGCCCGCATCTCCGACACCTATGCGGCAGGGTTGTATGCCAGCGAGACGGATCTGGAGACCGTGAAAGACCAGCTGGACTCCCTGGCCGTGTATCTGGACTCCACCATCCGCATCATCAACCCCTCCGGCCGCCTGGTGCTGGATACGGGCATGACCCTGAATGTGGAAGATGAGATTGTCATCGAAAATTTCGATCCCACCGCCACCGGATCTGCTTACTATATGGTCAATGACTTCTTCGGCAATTTCGACTCGAAAATGCTCAGCGTCTTCTCGCCCATCACATACAATTACAGGGTCAAGGGCTATGTGGTCATCCACTGCGACATGCTGCGGATCGAAGAATCCTGCAACCGTATGCTGAACATTTCCTATATTACATTGGTGATTCTCCTGCTGCTGTCCCTGATCATCCTGATCTTCTTCACGGAGATGGTGTACATTCCCCTGCGGAAGATCACTTATGCCACGGAACAGTACGCCGCCGGGAATATGCACTATGAATTCCAGGTGGAGAGCGACGACGAGATGGGATATCTGGCGGTATGCTTAAACTTCATGGCCAGCCAGATCGCCAGCGCGGAGGACGATCAGAAGAAATTCATTGCCAATGTATCCCATGACTTCCGCTCCCCCCTGACTTCCATCCGGGGGTATCTGGAGGCTATGATCGACGGTACCATCCCCCCGGAAATGCACGACAAATATCTGGGCATCGTGCTCAACGAGACAGAGCGTCTCACCAAGCTCACCAACAGCCTGCTGTCCCTGAACAATCTGAACACTAAGGGCATGCTGTTAAAGCGAACGGACTTTGACCTCAACAGCATCATCCGCAGCACTGCCGCCTCATTTGAGGGCACCTGCCGCAAGAAGACCATTGCCATTGAGATGATTCTCACCGGCGAGGCCATGTATGTCAATGCCGATATGGAAAAAATCCAGCAGGTTCTCTACAACCTGCTGGACAATGCAATCAAGTTCAGCCACCATGATTCCGTCATCAAGGTGGAGACCTCTGTGAAAAAGAATAAGCTGTTTGTGTCCGTGAAAGACACGGGCATCGGCATTCCCAAGGATGATCTGAAGCTGATCTGGGACAGATTTTATAAGTCTGACTATTCCCGGGGCAAGGATAAGAAAGGCACCGGGCTGGGCCTCTCCATTGTCAAGGAGATCATAAACTGTCATGGGGAGCATATCAATGTCATCAGCACCGAGGGGGCGGGAAGCGAATTCATCTTCTCATTGCTTCTGGCGGACAGCAATGATGATGAAGACTAATTTATCATACCTTGCTTCCTGATATCCGCTGTATCCGCCCGATTCCGTTCGTGCATGCCGCTGTCCCGCCAATGGTTCCGTGTCTAAGCATGCCGCCGTCCTGTCCCGGCTCCGTATCCGGACCAGGGTGGCGGCATGTTTTATGATTTTTCTATCCTGACCCGCTTCATGGCCAGGCGCACAGGCTTGTACAGCACTGTCATCAGCGCGAAATTTCCTATGCCGTGGGCAATGTCAAAGGGGATCCCTGCCACCCACCAGGTAAACCCTGCGTACAGACCGCCCCGCAGGCCGCTGTCCGCGATCCCGATTGCCACATAGGGAAAGGCACATAAGAACCCAAAGGAAAATCCAAACATCGCCGACAGAAAGCTCCAGAACCACACAGATTCCCGTTCCCTGCACACATAGACTGCCAAGGCCAGCAGCGGCCAGGCATACAGGTACATGACCCACCACAGGCCAAAGCCGTAGACCGCTCCCTCCACCAGGATAAACACCGGAATCACGAACAGGATCCGCCACCGCAGCGTCAATGTGAACAGGATAATCCAGAAGCTGGTCAGCTCAATGTTTGGCAGAAATGCCATGGCCGCCTTACATGCCTCTATCACGGCCACCATCATACCCATGAGGGCAATGTCCTGTATGGCAAGCTTTTTTTCTCTCTTTTTCTTATCCGTGATATCCATGAATCTGCTCTCCTGTCCAGAACGCCTCTTTCCCGCCTCACTGGTCCGGCTTTCCGCGCGCTCTCTGTCTTTTCTTACCTTATCCCCAGTCGGCCCCATGTGTTCTACCCTTACGTCAGTGTCATAAACGCTTTGACAGCGCTTTGGCGGCGCCCTGGTGCCTCTTTCTCAAATGCCGCTGTGTTGTGCATTACTCAGCCGAACCCACTGTATATATGATTCCGAAAGCATCTCCGTCTTCCACCGGCTGGGTGTCTATGCCATAGTTGCAATACTCCCCGTTTACATAAAAGCTCCAGTACGCGCCGTCCGCATCATAGTCCGCCAGATCGCCGTTGACGGCTTCCACCATCATGCCATACTCGCTCTCTGTGCCGGAAAATACAAGCCCATCTGCCTCTTCCATGGCCTGGCGCAGGTACTGGGCGTCTGTTTTCAGCTCATAGCTCTGGGTGGCTCCGGACTTGCCGGTGACCTCAATCGTGATAGTCTTAGAGCCCTCCACAGGCTTCTCCCGAAACGCCATGTATACAATGGCCAGAATCGCCACCACTGCCACCAGCGCTGCCGCGCCCAGGAGTACTTTCTTGTTTCCCTTTTTGCTTTCCATCTCTTTTTCTCCTCCGCTTTCTGCTGCTTTTATGCAGTCTCTTTTTGGGCTTAGCCCGCAATGGGCTTTTCCCCTTTTTACAGCGATAAGGTTTGTGCCGGCCAGTTTAGGGCTATGCACTTGCGCCCCTTTTCGCCAGGCAGATCTGCGTTCTTTTAACGCTTTCAAAACCCGGGCTTTTAACGCTTACGCTTTTGAAGTCTGCGCGGCCTATTCCGGTACACGAAAAAACTCCCGCATTAAGCAGGAGTTGGCGTACCTAAAACAGAAAGGCAGTCTTTACGCCTTTCTTTGTCAGCAGGATATTCCGCGGCAGCAATATTGTTATTGGCAGCATATGCAACCGAAAAGGTTTTATGTAGTCATAACAATTGATGCAGACAAAACGCAGAATGGAATACGCGCATTCCACGCGCACTCCGCGCCAGCCAATTCCTCGTGGCCACATGGCACACATCACAGGCAGGTCTTCTGACTTGAGCGTCACCGCCAGCTTCGCCTTCCCGGGAATCGGTTCCTCTCCCCATTGTCCGGAGCCTTTGCGGCTCCCTTTCTTTCCTCACAGGAAATGAACTTTCTTCCCAGTGACATACGCTGCCAAAAGGCAGCATGAAGCATGACTCTTCTCTCACAGCGACGAGATCGTGCAGGTCTTGCACCTGCTTCCCTTTTCACCGGACCAGGCGGATACCTCCGCCCTCCGGCACCTGTCATGTCCTTATTCACTTGAATCAGTATTCTACCACATGACTTTACAAAATGCAATGGCCACTTGCAATCTTTCCGATGTCTTTCCGGTCTCGCTTTCCCCCATTTTCCGGTCTCCTCTGCGGATATATTGTCCGCGGTATTCCAAGCCTCCGCAGAAGAATCCGACAGCGCTTTAACCAGCTACAAATCCCGCTCCGCCGGCACCACGTCCGCCCGCTTGCCGGAGGCGGGGGAGCTGCCCGGCCGTACACGCCGATGATCTTGGCCGGGTTTGTGGTAACGATGGTCTCCTCTTCGGGAATGTCCACCATAGGCTTTTGCCATTTCCTTTGGCCAGACCGCGGTCACTTCTTCCGCTTCCTTGCAAAGACAACACCTGCGGCAGCCCCAGCCGCCAGCACCGGCAGCAGAAGCCATGCGGCGGCTGGGACTCCGGCCCCGTCCTGCGCCTCCTGCGGGGCAGCTCCCTTATCTGCGGGCTCTGGGTCTGCAGGAGCCGCGGTCTCCACAGGCTCTCCCGCTTCTCCGGGCTGCGTCCCTGCGGCTTCTGCCTCTGCGGACGCCGTTGTCTCCACGGACTCTCCCGCTTCCCCGGGCTGCGTCCCTGCGGCTTCTGCCTCTGCGGACGCCGCCGTCTCCACGGACTCTTCCGCTTCTCCGGGCTGCGTCCCTGCGGCCTCCTCCCGCCCGGGCACGTGGGGTCCACTCGCTCCGGCCCCGGCCCGGATGGCGGCTACCGTGTTCTCGTCCCACAGGTCGTTGTTCTCCAGCCTGTATACGGATGTATCGCCGATCGGCAGCCGCATATCGGAATCCTCACGCTGCGCATTGACCGTATAATTATCAAAAATATAATTGTAATCGCCCTTGTACGTAAAATTCCGGTCACTGTCCCTGACGACATTGCCCGTCACCGTAAAGCCGTAGGAGCCATCGTCCAGGTAGATGCCCCTGCCCTTGGACATTTGTTCAATATAGTTGCCCGTGATAACGGAATCATCCTGTCTGCCCAGCGTATATATGGCCCCGCCATCGTTGAAGACAAAATTCATCCCGTCCTCCAGGTAGTTGTCCGTGATGCTGTTCCCGACCAGTGCGAATTCATCGTAGTCAAAGTCATGGCTCCCCCAGCCCCAGCCCATGCTGATGCCGGTATAAGGGAAGTCGATGATCGTATTATGATCTATGGTGGTCCCTGCGGAGAGTCCCACCAGGATGGCGCTGCAGCCCTTGTTCACCCTGCCCATGCCCTCAATATAGTTGTCCGACACCCTGTTGTTCTCCGTCAGCACCTTGAGGCCCTCCTCGCTCTCCAGGGGGAAATGGTCGATGCCATTGAAGTGGAAGCCGCCCAGTATCACCGCCCCGGCCCCCAGTTCCCTGAAGACGTTGCCCTCGATGGCGGAGTTCTTGGTGGCTCTCCCCAGGTGCACCCCGCCGTTCCCCAGGCATTGGAACCTGTTCCCGCTGAACCGGATGCCGTCCACGTACTCCCCGTATACGCAGCTGGAGGTAGACGGTATCCAGTTGGTTATATTGCCTCCTCGGATAATGGTGCTGCTCAGGGGGGCCGGCACGTACCCGCTCCCGTCCCCCTGGTAAGGGGCATAGGGGAGCATGGCGGACTGTACGAGATGCAGCCCATGCTCCGAAAGCGGCAGGAGCCATGTGGTGTGGCTAAACGTCAGCCCCTCGAACGCGATGCCCTCCACCGGGCCCTCCGCCGTCCCCAGAAGCATGAAGAAAGTCTCCAGCCGGCCCAGCAGAGCATCGGCCCTGCTCATGTCCTGCCCCTCTTTCGGCATGTAGTAGACGCAGTCCTCTTTCGTGTCCAGGTACCATTCGCCCGGCTCGTCCAGCAGTTCATAGGCGTTCTCCAGGTATTTGATGTTTTTGTTCTCAGGATTGGCAATGAACGACGCCTCCGTGCACTGCAGCATCGGATATCCATTTATCTCCCCCATTGCCTCAACGTGGGCTATGCCCCATCTCCATCCGTTTTCCTGATAGAGCACCTCCATATCCTCGGGCCTTGTAAAGCTCTCCGGCAGGCTGCCCGGCTTCACCATAATCTGCTTGAAAGCGCTGTCCACATTCACCGCTTCCAGATCCGTCCGGGCACGGACCGCCATCTCCCCGTCCACGTAGAAGTCGCGGCTGATGACGCCCTGGGCCGGGGCCGCCCAGATATTCCTCTCCGCGTCATGCAGCGTCCAGTCGGTGATCCGGACTCCGCCGGAAATCTCCGCCTCCTCCCCCTCATAGGAGGTCCATACCACGCTGAAGCCGCCTCGCCCGCTGTCCTGGGGGCCGAGCTCCAGGGTCTCCTCAAGGGTATGCCGGCCACCCCGCAGACGGACGGTCACGTCCCCGTCCATGTCCTGCACCAGGCCCCTTACCAGCTCCTGCGCCCTTTTCAGGGTCTGCACCGGGGCGTCCTGCGTCCCATCGTTGGAGTCAAGGCCCTCCTGCGGATCCACATATATGGTGGCTCCGCCGCCTGCCGCCCCTCCGGAGGCGGCGGCCTGAGCGGCCACCGGCGCGCACAGACATGCTCCCGCCGCAGAGAGCGCCAGGGCTCCCGCCGCCATTATTGAGATAAGCTTTCGTCTCATCTTCACTTTCCCTTTCTCCTTCCTGTTTCTTCCTTGCCGCTTTCCTGGTTTCCCGAGCCAATTAGTCAATTCTCTTTTATTATAGTATAATTATCGTAAATGTCAATCCTGTATTTTGGATATATTGGTATGTTTCACGGAAATTTCCGGGGGATTTACCATGCACTCAGACAAATCAGAGAACCGTCACATCCACATAAAAAAAGGGGTAAAACCCCTATCGGCGGCTGGATGTTACCTTAAACACCCTCCCGAGAACTATCCTATTATACCAGATCACCGCCTTGCGGTGATCTGCGCTTTATGGCACAGCCCTCACAGCAGACAGCATCAGGCCGCCGTCCCATCGGACAGCGGCCTGAATATTTTCAGCAATTTTCGATTTCCTACAGCACTCTCACCAGCTTCAGCTCCCCATCCGCCAGCACCACATCCGCCCGCTTGCCGGGGGTAAGGGAACCCACCTTATCATAGATCCCGATGCTCTTGGCCGGGTTCATGGTAGCGGCGGCGATGGCCTCCTCTTTAGGAATGCCGAAAGACACTGCCGTCCGCATGCAGTCGTAGAGATTGGTGGCGGAGCCCGCGATGGTGCCGGATGCCAATGTGGCCAGCTTCCCGCTCACTGTCACCTGCTGCCCGCCCAAGTCATAGGTGCCGTCCGCCATGCCCGTAGCCCGCATGGAATCGCTGATCAGCACCACCCTGCCGGGGAACAGCTTGAACACTGCCCGCACCATGCTCTCGTGCACATGGATGCCGTCGCAGATCAGTTCCGGATAGCAGTCCTCATCCTCCGCCGCAGCGCCGATGAGCCCCGGCTTCCTGTGTTCCAGAGGCATCATGGCATTGCACAGGTGCGTCACATGGTTCGCCCCTGCCTGCAGGGCCGCTTTCGCCGTCTCATAGTCCGCCCCGGTATGCCCCAGGGAGATCACTACCTCGTCACGCAGCTCTTGGATAAACGCAAAAGCTCCCTCCACATTAGGTGCCAGAGTCACCAGGCGGATCCGGTTCCCGCTGGCAGCGTTGCACTCCCGGAAAAAGCTTACATCCGGCGCCAGAATATGCTCCGCTAAATGCGCCCCTTTCTTCTCCACATCCAGAAAAGGCCCCTCCATGTTGATACCGGCCACATAGGCCATCCCCGGCTCTTCCCGGAAATCCCCCATGGCTTTGAATATCCTGCGCAGTTCGTCCTTGCCTATGGTCATGGAGGTAGGGCAATAGGAGGTGACGCCGCAGGAATGCTCGTATGCCAGGATCTTCCCAAGCCCCTCCATATCCCCATCGGAGAAATCATGTCCCACCGCGCCGTGGCTGTGGATATCCACCAGCCCTGGAAGCACCAGAAGCCCGGCGGCGTCCACCTCCGTGCGGTCCGTCAGTTCCTCAGGGCTTCCCACGATCACACCGTTTTCCAGGTACAGGTCTCTCTCCGCAAAAGTCTTGTCCTCCTGATAGACATAGCCTCCCTTAACAATCATAGACTTCCCCTTTCCAGTCCGTCCTCTCACGAATCAAGGCAAGCGCCGCCTCGTCGGCAATGATGACCGCATCGTTATGGAGCTGCAGAACGGAGGCGGGCACCCCCGGCGTCACGGGTCCGAAACAGGAATCGTACAGAGCCTGCGCCTTGGCCTCGCCGGATGCCAGCAGCAGAACTTTCTTCGCGGACATGATGCCGCCGATGCCCATGGTCAGGGCATGGGTGGGCACTTCGTCTATGGAGCGGAAGAACCTGGCATTGCTGCGGCGGGTCTCCTCTGTCAGCGTCACCACATGAGTCCCTTTCTCAAAGACATCGCAGGGCTCGTTGAAGCCGATATGCCCGTTGCCGCCTATCCCCAGCAGCTGCAGGTCTATGCCGCCCAGCTGCCGGATCACGCCGTCATAGCGGGCACACTCCGCCTCCGGATCCTGTGCAAGGCCGTTGGGAACATTGGTGTTCTCTTTCACGATGTTCACATGGTCGAACAGATTATGGTTCATGAAATACCGGTAGCTCTGGTCATGGTCCCCGGACAGCCCCTTGTACTCGTCCAGATTCACGCTGCGGACGGCGGAAAAGTCCAGATCCCCTTTCTCATACCACTCTCTCAACTGCTCATAAGCCCCCACAGGGGTAGAGCCCGTGGCCAGTCCCAGCACTGCCTCCGGCTTCAGGATGACCTGGGCCGAAATCAGATTCGCCGCCTTGCGGCTCATGTCTTTGTAGTCCTTTGCTGCATAAATCCTCATATTTGCACCGATTCCTTTCTACGCTGCATGCTTTTTTGCATTTATCTGCCCTTTCACTGCCTTATCCGACTCCCTTTGCATCATCACGACACAGCTTTGGCCATAGGTGAGACAGGATTTCTTTGACAGAATACAGCGTTTCCGCATTCAATATGATTGTATTCTATCATACCAAATAGTCAAAAGCAATTATTTCTCCTGATTATTCCTACGCCTCTCTTCCCATCGGTTGAATCCCATATGAACCGCATGTTGTTTTACAGCCTTTCCTTTTTCTGTTATACTGAAACTGTCAAAGGGAAAGCTTTCGGACAAAATAATTCACAAAACAAATCCAACAGCAGAGGAGAAAAAGGATGAGCAAGACCAACGAACTGATGCAGATAGGCCTTAGACTGTCAAACTGCCGCCAGGACAGGAACATGACTCAGGAGGAATTGGCCGGGAGGCTGGGGATAACGCCCCAGGCCGTAAGCAAATGGGAGCGGGGCGCAAGTCTTCCCGACATCTCCATGCTGGCCGACCTGGCCGCCCTCTTGCATGTGAGCACGGACTGGCTGCTGGGTATCTGCGGGGAGCAGGCCCCAGAGGCGAAAGGGAATGCTTCCGCAGACAGGGATAAGCCCGATTTTATACAGGAGTTACAGCCGGAACTGGGAAACTGTCTGCGGGAAAGCTTAGAGCCTCTGGAACTGGTGTTCGGGACGGGCCTGATACCTGCATTCATGGAGTACAATCCCAAGCTGCTGGTTCGGATTCAGAACCTGAGACTGGAGCTGGCCAGGGAAGAGGGCATCTTGATGCCCGTGCTCCGCGTGAGAGACCATCCCCACCCAGCCATAGGCAAAATGGAATTCATGATTCTTTCTTTCCACACGGTCCTTTATTCCCAGGTGCTGGATACCGTAGACCAGGGGACAGTGGAGTATATCATCGGCAAAGCGGCGGACACCATGCGAGGCAAGTACCATGAAATCCTGTATCCTGACTTGATGAAGAGCATTGTAGACAATTTAAAAGTCAGATACCCTGCCTTAATCGAGGACATGGTGCCTGAGCGGATATCCTACGGCCTGCTCACGGAGGCGGTGAAACCCGTGCTGGCCAAGGGCAATTCCATCCGCTACCTGCCAAAGATGATAGAGATCATGGAGTGCGCCCTGCGCCGGAACCCTGCCGCGGACGCACAGTACCTGGCGGAGCAGGTCCTGGAGGGAATCCAGCGGGAGGACAATTTCTATGTCTTCCTCAACAGAAGACAGGCTCCGGATGCCTGATTGGATGCACCGGGGATAGAGCACACTTCGTTCTTGCTTTTTACCAATGCCATCCTTATTTTTATATGTGAATCTTACTTTGAATCTTCGTTGAATCCCGGTTCATTACTGAACCTTACTAACCCATTTTTGTAAGGCAACTTATAAGAAACCAAAAAAGGAAGAGCGGGCTGGTGCGGCTGCCGGGAAAAATTAGATTGGAAAAATGCCGGTAATCCGGGAACCCCAGCCGTCTGAATATCTCCTGAATGGGCATGTTGGTGGAAAACAGCAGATTCTGGGCGATCTCCAGCCTGCGGGAAAGGTAGTAATGATAGGGTGTCACCTGATATTCCTCTTTGAACAGATGCGCCACCAGATCTCCCTGCACATTGAACCATACCTTGCGCCAGGGCCTCCTGGGCACCGAATAGTAATGATGGCGGGTGCAGGGACAGAGGATGTAGCCGTCTCCTGCGGTTAGCTCCACTGTCTCTGCGTTAAGCTCCACATAGCCTGCGCCGCAAGAGAGTGTAAGAGCATCATGTCAAAAGGTTTTAAAAGCCTATTGAGAAAAACTCTTTTTCAGCGTATACTGTTATCAATGGGAAAGAACCCTCCCCATGGGAAGAATCTTCCCATGAAAGAAAGGAATTTTCATCATGGGAAAGATAGATACTATAACCAAAATGTATATGGGGAATCCGATAGTTTTTGCTGATGCGTTCAATCAGTTTTTATACCATGGGGAGCAGAAAATCGATCCTGCCCAGCTGACGGAATTGGACACTACGGAGATTGTGATTCCATATGGAGCCAGCAGTGCAGGTGTGCCGGAACAGAAATACCGAGATGTACTAAAGCTTCTGTATGCCATGACGGACGGCATGACTGCATACTGTGTTGTGGGAATCGAGAACCAGGCGGAAATCCATTATGCACTTCCGGTCAAAAATGGCGTTTATGATTTCCTCCAGTTATCTCACCAAGTCAGCGAGGCGGCCAGCGCCCATAGGCAGGCCATGAAAGGGCTGAGATCAGAATCCGGAGAGGCTCTGCAAGAAAAAGAAGAGCCCACAGACGGTGAATTTCTAAGCGGTTTCTGGAAGACAGACCGCCTTATTCCCGTTGTTACCCTTGTCATATATTTCGGCTCAGACAGCTGGGACGCACCACTCTCTTTGAAAGAAATGTATTCCAACACCGACAGCGTAATTTTAGCACATGCGCCGGACTACCATGTAAACTTAATTGCCCCAAAGGAGATGTCAGATAACGAAATCAACGAATTCCACTCGAACCTACGGGAAGTTATGCTGTACATCAAGTATTCTAAAGATAAGAAAACCTTGAATAAGGTTGTAAAAGAAGACATAAAGTTCCAAAGCATGGAAAGACAGGCAGCTGAAGTAATAAATGTTGTTACGGGATCCAAGTTGAAATATCCTGAAGGGAAAGGAGATGTGAATATGTGTTTGGCAATTCAACAGATGCGAGAAGAAAGCGAAATTAAAGGAGCAATTTTAATGTGCAAGGATTTGGGAGTCTCATTGGCCGAGACTATAAAACGGATTGCGGAAAAATTTCAGTTGTCTGAAAAGGAATCCAGCGAACAGGTAAAGCAATATTGGTAAAATGAAATGGGATGCGTGCCTAAGTGGAAACCAAGCACTTCACCCCGGCGGCATCCCGTCACCAAAAACAGATGCACCATCGTCTTCCATTCATCTGTCATCCCTCCGCCTTTCTTCGTTTTTTCTACTTTAACGAAAAAAAGCAGAACGTGCCAGATGTGATTCTTCATCCGGATATTTCGTTCTTGCTTTTTACCAATGCCATCCTTATTTTTATATGCGAATCTTACTTTGAATCTTCGTTGAATCCCGGTTCATTACTGAACCTTACTAACCCATTTTTGTAAGGCAACTTATAAGAAACCAAAAAAGGAAGAGCGGGCTGGTGCGGCTGCCGGGAAAAATTATTTTCCGTCAACACCATACATCGTCTCGCCACCCCCGCGCCTATCTGCCCCGAAAGTCCGTGGGCGAGACCCCTGTCCATCTCTTGAACAGATTGGAAAAATGCCGGTAATCCGGGAACCCCAGCCGTCTGGATATCTCCTGAATGGGCATATTGGTGGAAAACAGCAGATTCTGGGCGATCTCCAGCCTGCGGGAAAGGTAGTAATGATAGGGTGTCACCTGATATTCCTCTTTGAACAGATGCGTCGCCCGGGAGACGGACAGATGGACATGGGCGGCAATGTCGGCCATGGTCAGATCGGCCGTCAGGTTCTGCTCGATGAAATTTTTCATCAGCAGCCCGCAGGAGGTCTTCAGCACCTTACCGTTGTAAGCCTCGGAAAAGCAGCTGATATGGCGGTGGAGCAAAAAAGCCAGTTCATTGATGCAATAAGCCGGTTCTTTTTCCACGATCTCCAGAATCTGCTGCAGGTACTTTCCTTCAAGTACCCCCCCTGGATGCAGCAGTTACCCTTTAGCTGATAGTCACCCATTAAATGCGCCACCAGATCTCCCTGCACATTGAACCATACCTTGCGCCAGGGCCTCCTGGGCGCCGAATAGTAATGATGACGGGTGCAGGGACAGAGGATGTAGCCGTCTCCTGCGGTTAGCTCCACTGTCTCTGCGTTAAGCTCCACATAGCCTGCGCCGCTTAAAACGTATTCAAACACATAGTAGCTGCTGCTAACCCTGTGGATATAATAACGGGGATCCTCATAGGTAATCCCGGCGGACAGCGGAATGAAAGCAGGCGTGGAGCTCCCGGTAAAAGGACAGTATTTTTCCCCGCTCGTTCTATAGATATCTTTTTCCGTAGTAATAAAAACTCTCTTTTCACAAAAAATACCAAATTCAGATAACTTCCTTATGAAAAATCACTGTAAAAAAATATGGCATGAATATGATAGCATATTTTTGCACATATATGCAACTATTTTATGTGTAAAAAGAGGGTGCTATGCCCTATGATAATAAGTGTTTACGAATTATGAAGCAAAACAAGGAAAAAAATGGGCATTTTGACAGTCCTCTGCCCCAGGTCAGAGGCAGGTCGGCATTCCATCCAAAGAAAAGAGGGACACGAATCATGAATGAGGCAAACAGGAAACCGGCATGGGGAGAAAAACTGGAGCAAAGAAAGTTCGGGCGGAAAGCCGGCGTGCTTCTCACTGCAGGCATAAGCGCTGCCCTGCTCTTTCTTTCCTTACCTTTTTTTGACTGGATCCATCTGCGGAATATATCCGCGCTGTTTGGCAAACTGGGGATTTCCAGGGAGACTGCCTCCACCCTGTACCAGAGCTACAGCGTCTTCTCCCTGCTGAGCTTCGTGAGAAATTCCGGCATAGGGGCGCTGGGACTGTACTCCATGATTCTGCTGCTGCTTTTGGCGGGCGTATGGTACCTCCACATAGTCTATATCTGGAGAGCTCTCCGCAACCGCTTTCAGGATTCCGACGGCAAAGGCGAGCTGAGGCTGTATGTGTTCGGAAAGGCAGCCATGCTGCTGACGATTCTGCTGATCATAGGTTCATACGGGTTCGTGCTGTATGCCAATCGTTTCTTCGGCATGACAGGCTTTGGGGCGTCCCCTCTGCTAGCGGTGGAGTTCGTCGGAGCACTGGCCGCCTATCTGGTGATCAAGAAGCTGGAGGCCGCCGAGCGGATCCGCTGCCATGAGCATGGGCTGGTGAAAGAATTCCGCAAGAACTGGGTGCTCTTCCTGATGCTGCTTCCGGTGGGCGTATTCTTCCTGGTGAATTCCTATCTGCCCATGGTAGGCATCTATTTCGCCTTTGTCAATTTCAACTTTACGGACGGTCTGTGGGCAAGCCCCTTTGTGGGCCTTAAGAATTTCGAATTTCTGTTCCAGTCCCAGATGGGGCGGCTGATCCGGAACACGGTTCTGTACAATGTGGTTTTCATTCTTTTGGGCAATGTGCTCCAGATTTTCTTCGCGGTGCTGGTGAGCCAGATGACCTTGAAGTGGTTCAAGAAAGTGGGACAGACTCTGATCTTCATGCCCTATTTCGTCTCTTTCGTGCTGCTGAAAGTCATAGTCTACAGTCTGCTGGAATACCAGTGCGGCGCCATCAACAATATGATCCGAAGCGGCGGGGGAACGCCCATAGACTTCTACAATACGCCTGTTTACTGGCCTTTTCTGATCACTCTGTTTCATATGTGGAAGTCGGTCGGCTACGGCATGGTAGTATATCTGGCCACCATCATGGGCATTGACGGAGAACTCTACGAGGCGGCCAAGGTGGACGGGGCCAATATCTTCCAGCGCATACGCTATATCATGCTGCCCCAGCTAAAGCCTACCTTTGTCATCCTGCTGATCTACTCTCTGGGCGGCATCATGCGGGGCAACTTCGAGCTGTTCTATCAGACTGTGGGCAATAACGGTCTGCTCTATGAGGTGACGGACATTTTGGACACTTATGTGTACCGTATCACCATCGGGCAGCCCCTGAGCATCGGCCTGGGATCTGCCGCCGGCCTGTTCCAGTCCATATTCGGTTTCGTGGTGGTGCTTATCACCAACTGGGCCATCCGCAGGAAAGAAGCGGAATATGCATTGTTTTAGGAAATTGATATGCGCAGGAGAGCGCAGGAAGGTGTCATTATGAACAATCGTCAAAAAAAGAATAAAATCAAGCTGTCAGGCAGCGATATCACCTTTTATGTCATCGCATATTTTTTCGTTGGAACTGCAGCCGTCATATGTGTTCTGCCTTTCCTCCTGATCGTGTCCGGTTCGTTCACGGACAATGGCGTGGTCATGCGGGAAGGGTACAGTCTTCTCCCGAAAGTCTTCTCCCTGGATGCCTATGCAACGATTTTCAGGAATCCCGCATCCATCCTGCAGGCCTATAAAATGACCATCTATTATACGGTGATGGGCACTGCCACAGGGCTGTTCGTGACCACCCTCACGGCCTATGTGCTCTCCAGAAAGGAATTCAAATACCGGAATGTGGTGTCTTTCCTGCTGTATTTCACCACCATCTTCGGAGGCGGTATGATTCCCTGGTATCTGCTGTACGCCAATGTGCTGCATCTGAAAGGGACCACTTTCGTCATATGGTTTCCCGGCATCACCGGCACTTTCCTGATCATTCTGATGCGTACTTTCATTTCGGGAAGCGTGCCGGACGCCATCACCGAATCCGCCAAGATCGACGGCGCAGGCCAGTTCACGGTTTTCTGGAGAATCGTGCTGCCGGTACTGAAGCCAGGGCTGGCCACGGTTGGGCTGTTTTTGGCGCTGGGCTATTGGAATGACTGGTATCGCTCGTCCCTGTTCTCCACCAGCTCCAGCACCTATGAACTGCAGTTCTACCTGTCCAACATGCTCAATTCCACCACGGCCCTAAAGGATCTGGCCATAGGCACCACTGTTTCCATAGCCGATCTTCCTACCCAGTCGGTGAAGATGGCCATGGCCGTGGTAGTGACGGGACCGGTGCTGCTGTTCTATCCCTTTGTCCAGAAGTATTTCGTCTCCGGCATCACCATCGGAGCGGTCAAGGGATAGCCTGTATGCGGTAATGAGGTAAGAGCAGTTTTTCCCTATGGGAGGATTGTTTTTATAGAAAAAAGCCCCTCCTCAAGGAGGGAGAAAAAGGAGGAACGACTATGAAGAAGAAAGTCGTGAGTGTACTGTTGACGCTGGCCCTGGCAGCGACCATGCTGGCCGGCTGCGGCGATAAAAAGACGGCGGACAGCGCGCTGGAGGAGAGTGACTCTTCCTCCGCTCAGGAGATCACTGCGCAGCAGGAAGAGTCCCCGGAGGAATCGTCAGATGCCCCTGATGGTTCATCTGCAGATCAAAGCACAGAACCGGACTATTCCGAGCATGTAGACCTGGTGTTCTATCTGCTTGGCGACGCGCCTGCAGGGCTCCAGAGCGTGCAGGATGCCATCAATGAGATTCTGGAGGAGAAAGTGAACGCTTCCGTGGAGTTCCAGTTTTCCACATGGACGGACTGGGGCGAGAAGTACAAGATGGTTCTGACCACCGGCGGCGTGGATCTCATCTATACCGCAAACTGGGCCAGTTTCGGACAGCTGGCACAGAACGGTGCGTTTCTGGGGCTGGACGATCTGCTGGACACGGTGTCTCCCGATCTGAAAGCAGCCATCGATCCGGCGGCTCTCAATGGCTGTATGGTCAACGGTGAGCTGATGACCATTCCCTGTCTGTGGAAACAATATACCTGCGCCGGCATCGAATACCGGGAAGATCTGCGCGAGAAATACGATCTGCCCGTGCCGGATTCCCTTGAGAACCTGAAAGCATATCTGCTGGGAATCCAGGAGAACGATCCCAGTCAGGGACTGCTGCCCAACGGTTACAGTATTCTGGCTTATAATACCACAAAGGATGCATATAGCAGCTATGGTCTGAAAGCGTCCATAGACAATCCCTCCGAGCTGGTGGACTACTGGTTCTCGGATCAGTTTGTAGAGGATATGAAGATTATGAAAGAGTGGGCGGATCTGGGCTTCTGGTCAAGAAGCGCGCTCTCGGATACCACCGATCCCTTTGAGCGGTACGAGAACGGAATGTTCGTGTGCATGCCCAGCGGAAACAATCCCAACAAATTCACCACCCGCGTAGAGGCATGGACAACTTCGCATCCCGATTGGAAGACCGCTTACCATACATACGCCGAGGAGGATGGTTATGTGTGGTCTACCACGCCTACCGCAGATGCCACCGCGATCACCAAGGACTGCAAAAATCCTGAGCGGGCCATGAAAGTCCTGGAGCTGTTGGTGATGGACAAGGAGCTGAACCTCCTGACCCAGTACGGTATCGAGGGCGTACATTATGAGGTGGCGGAGGACGGCACCTATAAGAACCTGAGCGGTGAATTCGGTTATGAGGCGCTGAATGCATGGTCTCTGAGAAACCCGGCCTACAAGCTGGCCAACGGCCAGGGCGGCGTGCTGATGCAGGAGATGTTTGACCACTATACGGAAGTCATTGAGGAGAAAGGCACCCCCAGTGTGGATCCATTCGGCGCTTTCGCAGAGGACTCCTCTTCCTATTCGGCCGAGAAAGCAGCCGTGGATAATGTATGGCTCGAATACGGAAAGCCCCTTGAGATGGGTGTGGTAGATGACGTTGAAGCATCCGTCGAGACACTTCGCCAGAAGCTGAAAGAGGCTGGACTGGAAACTGCGAGAGAGGGCTGGAAAAAGCAGTGGCTTGATTATGTAGAGAAGAACGGGCTGTAATACAGCGTTTCCTTTGAAAACGGATATATAAACACAAACTGGCGGGTCTGTCGGGAATTTCCGGACAGACCCGCTTTGGATGAGCCGACATTTTTTGTTCGCATCCTCTTGATCCTGGCGGCATTGGTCAAATGGATGCCGGCGCATCTGCCCGGCTCATTGCCCGCAGAAATCAAAGCGGTTGCTTTGACCCCAGACTCTGACCCCAGGCACAGCTTTCTTTGACAGTTTCTGGTTTTCGTAGTATACTAACATGGTGCCGCAGCGTTCTGAAGCGCTGCTTTCCATTGAGAACCGGCCAGAAATCAGAAAAGGAAGAACGTTTCGACGTTTGAAAGAGATATGAAAAAAAGAAAAACCACAACCACCGGAATCATCATGCTGGGTTTCCTCCTGGGGGCGCTGCTGGGGGCGCTGCTTCTCATGCTCCCCGTCAGCACCAGGCCCGGCCAGTCCATAGGCTTTCTGGACGCCCTCTTCGTGTCCACCTCCGGCATCTGCGTCACAGGCCTGTCCACCGTGAACATCGGCCAGACTTTCTCCGCTTTCGGGCAGATCGTCCTGCTGCTGCTGATTCAGTGCGGGGGGCTGGGCATCGTGACCTTTACCACCATGGTCCTGTTAATGTTTCGCCGCCGGATCACCCTGTCGGACAGGATGCTGATTCAGAGCGCCTACAATCTGGACACCCTCTCCGGGCTGGTGCGGCTGACTATGCGCATCCTGAAAGTGACGCTTTGCCTGGAGGGCATCGGAGCTTTCGGTTACGCTTTTGTCTTCATTCCGGAATTCGGCCTAAAGGGCATCTGGTACAGCGTCTTCCACGCGGTGTCCGCTTTCTGCAACGCCGGGATCGATCTGCTGGGAGGCAACAGCTTCTGCGGCTACCGGGAAAATGTCGTCATAAACCTTACCACCGTCTTCCTGATCATTGTCAGCGGGCTGGGCTTTCCGGTGTACTGGGAGGTGGCCAGGGTGGCCGTGCCCCACAGAAAAAAGGGCCCCTACCCCCGCAAGATGAACCTGCAGGCGAAAATCGTGCTCTCCGTCACCCTCGCTCTGGTTCTGGCGGGCACGGCATTGACACTGCTCTTCGAATATGACAATCCGGCCACCTTAGGGCTCCTAAGCTGGCCCGAAAAAGGGATGGCGGCGCTGTTCCAGTCCGTGACCCTGCGCACCGCCGGATTCGCCACCATACCCCAGGAATCTTTCCGTCCCGCGTCCTGCCTGACATACCTGATATTCATGTTCATCGGCGGCTCCCCCGCGGGAACGGCAGGCGGCGTGAAGACCGTGACCATCGTCATGCTCATCGCCTCCATGCTGGCCAATATCAAGGGGAAAAAGGACGTCACCGTCATGAACCGGAAGATTGCGGACGAGACCATCCGCCGGTGCGTGGCCATCGTGACTTTCAGCTTCTCCGTGCTGGTGGTGCTGACCGTCGCCCTGCTGGCCGTGCAGCGCAGCGACTTCCTGGACACTCTGTACGAAATGACCTCCGCCATCGCCACGGTAGGGCTGTCAAGGGGACTCACCGGAGCCCTGTACCCCGCCGGGAAACTGATCGTGGCCCTCACCATGTACCTGGGCAGGATCGGCCCCATCACCCTGGCGCTGGTCTTCAACAGCCGCACGCCGGCGGACAATATTTCCTATGCGGACAGTAAGGTGATCATTGGGTA
>CATKYJ010000034.1 GCA_949840885.1 uncultured Acetatifactor sp. | reverse complement strand
GTGGTAGGAAAATCCGCTTTCAAAATCCTGTGGTGCTCCTGCCAGTCAATCTCCGTGTCAAAGTCAATCCGGGGGCTGTCCGCCCGGAAACGGATTCTCTGTTTTGCGGTGAAATATGCCTCCCGCCGCTCCACCGCTGCCGTCACGCTGCCGTCCGGATGCTTCTCCAACCCAAGCGTACTGCAGCCCGTCAGTTCTTCCGGCGCCTGCTCATACATCCGCCCCAGCTCCCAGGCGTCATAGTCTATATTCACATCCCGGTAAAGCTTCCACTGGTTCAGGGGCCTGTCCGCGTACTCATACCCGCTCTCCCGGGATATCAGGCTGACAATCTGCCCCTGGGTGTCCAGCCGGGCGCGATAAAATTCATTTTCAAAAGAGATTACATTTCCATCTTCTTTTTTTGTCAAAACGGAAACGCCAAGGCTTTCCCGGCAATCGCCTTTCTTCTGTGCGTCCAATACGCCGTAACCCCTGTCCGCCTCCCCGCCAAGTAAGCCCGGCCCGTTTTCCTCCCCGAGCCTTACATACCCGCAGGGCGGAAGTTTCAGACCCCCGAAGCTTCTCTCCCAGCTCAAGGAATTGAACAGAGCCCTGCCTCCTGCCAGTCTGCCCAGCAGCTCTTCCGCAAGCTCCCTGCTCTCCCGCTCCACGCGCTCCAGGGCTTCCGTCGCCTCCCGGTTCACCCGCTCTATGGAGGTTCCCGGCAGAATATCATGGAACTCCTGTACCAGCAGAAGCTTCCACAGCTCCTCCAGCTTCCGAAGCACGCTGCCCGCAGAATCTGCATACCCGTCAGAATCTGTAAGCGTCCCCGGCCGCCCCGCCAGCCGCAGCAGCCCGGCAAGGTACTCCGCTTCCCGCAGGGCGTACTCCGCCTTTCGGACTCCTCTCTTGATTCCCGCCTGGGTGGTATAAGTCCCTCTGTGCCATGCCAGATACAGCTCTCCGTAGTAAACATTTTCCACGCAGGCCGGATCCAGCCTGTCAAAAAAGGCCGCAGGACTCTCCATGGTGCACCTGGGGGCTCCCTCCAGGTCCTGACAGCGCATCGCCGTCTCCACCATAAGCTCCGTAGGGCCTCCTCCCCCGTCCCCGTATCCAAAGGGGAACAGAAAAGTATCCATGTCCTGCCTTTGATTCCTGTCTTTCTCCCACCGCTCCCGCAGGGCGCCGGAGCCAAATACCGCATTGTTCTTCTTATAAATATGGGACAGAATCCTGGTGCCGTCAATCCCCTCCCACCAGAACACATTATAGGGGAACTGCTCGCACTCCGGGTCACAGCGCAAAAGCTTCTGGGTGGCAAAATAGGGCACCCGGCAGCCTTTCATAATCTGGGGCAGAGCGCCGGAAAATCCAAACGTATCCGGCAGCCAGGCCATACGGCTGTCCACACCGAAATTTTCCAGAAACCACCGCTTGCCTAAGACAAACTGGCGAACCAGACTCTCGCCTCCCGGCAGATTGGTGTCGCTCTCCACATATACCGCACCCTCGGGCACAAATTGCCCCGCCTTTGCCCGCTCCCTGACCCTCTCAAAAAGCCCCGGATAATATTCACTCAGGTATTCCAGCACGGTAGGCGAGCAGAGCAGAAATTTGTAGTCGGGATACCGCCTCATCAGCGCCAGCTGATTGGAATAGGTTCTGGCCGCTTTCCGCTTTGTCTCCTCCAAAGGCCAGAGCCAGGCCAGATCCAGATGGGATTGTCCGAACACGGTAAACTCCGGCACCGTATCCCCGTTCTTCTTATCCAAAAGGGGCCAAAGCAGCTTCCTCCCCTCCCTGACGCTTTCCCTCCGCCCAGGCTCCCGGGCCTCAAAATCAGCCACATAGGTAAAGCGCTGCAGCGCCTGGCCGATCTTCATGGTGCGCAAGTCGCTGTCCGGCAGTGCTTTCCAAAGCTCATACAGTGTGTGATAATCCGCGTAAGCCGCGGCCATTTCCTCCTCATAGATGCCGAAATGGCTGCACTCCACCCTGCACTGGCAGCAGGGCGGCTCCGGTACCGGCTCATCGCTCCTCCTGCAGATTCCCGCTCCCTCCTGCCTGATGCCATGCCCCGCATAGCATTCCGCATAAATCTCAAAGTGCTGGCCTCCTGCGGCGCAGGGGGACAGCTCCACCACGGAGTGCTTCCTGTCAATGGAGCCCGCTTCCTGTCCGTTTACGTAAACAAGCATCTCCGGCCCCGGCGCCAGATGCGCCACAATGCGCTTCCCCTCCGCCTCTTTCGGCATTGTCACACTGGCCCGAAACCATCCGTACTCCCACTTCTTCCCCCACTTCGTTCCTGTAGGGAAAGGCTGAAAGTCCCGTGCCATCGCCTCTTCCAGGGACAATTGGTCCATGGTGGCAAAGCCGGAAAGGGCCACCTCCCCCAGCATTGTATACAGATTCCGCCCGAAAGCCTCGTCCCATATCCTCAGTCTCTCGTCCCACTGCCGCCCCAGCTTCATGCGTATCCTCCCTATAACGAAAATCAGAGCATCATTCTATACTCCATCAAGAACAAAATTGCCAGCGCCTGGCCGTAAGGCATGGGCTTCAGCGGAATCTCCTTATAGAAATCCCTGGAAATCCGTCCCATGGGCGTTCCGTAAGAGACCTGGTTCACCACGCCGTCTTCGGATATGTAGTCCAGAATAGGCGCCGCCGCTTTCGCAGCCATCTCCAGACAGCTTTTGTCCGCCAGGCCGTCTTTCACCGCCTTTAATATCCCGTAGGCGAATCCGCAGGTAGCGCTGGCCTCCACATAGGATTCCTTATCGTCCACCAGCGTATGCCACATGCCCTCCGGGGCCTGGTATTTCTTCAGACTGGCAATCTGGGCCCTCAGCGTATGGATCAACATCCGCTTCACCGGCCCGCTGCAGGCGTGAATGGCCAGAAATTCCGGTATGGCCATGGTAATCCAGCAGTTTCCCCGCCCCCAGAAAGCCCCGGCGAAATTGTTCTTCTCCTTGAAGCTCCAGCCATGGTACCACAATCCGGTAACCTTGTCGCAGAGATATTTCTCATGGAGCAGAAACTGATATTCCGCCTCCTCTTTCATCTTCTCATCGCCCAGAATCCGCCCCATATTGGCCAGGAAAAGCACCGTCATATAAAGAGTGTCGTCCCACAGCTCCTGCTCATTGATGCTGTCGGAAGTCTTGTGCTGGAATCCGCCCTCCTTGGTCCTTGGAAAGCTTTCCATGATCTCTTTCGCCGCCGCTATACAGGGCTGCATATACTTCTCCTCCCCTGTGTACTCCGCCAGGAAAGACATGGTCAGATAGGGCGCCGCCGTGTTCACATTCAGCGCAGGGAATCCGATGGCAATCTGCCTGTCGTAGTATTTTTGCAGGGTGTCCAGGTATTTCTCTTTCTTCTCATAGCAGAAAAGCTTCCACAGCCCGAACAGCCCCACCCCCTGGGTCCACTCCCAATAGCGGTACCTGGCGATATCGTCCCCGGCCAGATTATGATTCTCCATATTTTTCAGGAAAGTATCGTCCGTCTCATAGAGAATCTGGGAAAAAGCATCCACCATCCTATCTATTTTCCTGTTGATGCGCTCTATGAGCTTCCTTTTCTCCCCGCATTTTTCTTCCAGTTCTCCGATGAGGGCTTTCAGCTCCTGAGTTGTCTTCACCGTATAGTCCGGCTGCCAGTCCGGCTCCTCCACTGTATGGAAATACCTGGGGGACCAGTCCAGCCATATGGAAGTAATGCCGTATCGGTTGGCTCCGGCCACATCTTTCTTCAGATTATTGCCGATCATGACGATGAAAGGCTTGTCGTCCTGCGCAAGCCCCATCTTCTCCATGGCAGTGTCGAACATAGACCTGGCTGGCTTCTGCTCTCCCACCACCTCCGAGACGATCCACTCCTCAAAGCAGTATCCCAGGCCGTTTTCCCGGTATACGTTCTGAAAGGACTCCCACTCGCCGTCTGCCACCAAAGCGATGCGGTACCCCTCCTCTTTTAACTGGGCAAGCACTTCCCCTGCCCCGGGGATAAACTCCGCTCGGGTAACTATCCCTTTGTCGTCGTAAACTTGGGTGCTCTCGTCAATGATGGTGTCCCCGCTGTCCGTAAAAATGATAAGATTCTTACTCATAGTCTCTCCTCCCTTTTCTTTATGCCATCATTTTAACCATCTTACCAAAGATCACCTTCTATTTCAACGCGTCTCTTGTTTTTCGGATATGGCACTTTGCACTTTTTGCTATTATTGCACAGGATTCCTCTGTCCATTGTATAAGATTTTTCAAATTGTCCTTACTAATTTGTCAGATTTGTATGAAGCACGGCATAATTCCGCGCATTTTACGCGTGCTCCCCTCATTTCCCGCCCTCCCGCCGGAATCTGGAGGGGGACATCTGCAGGAATTTGTTAAATGCCCGGTTGAACTGGGAGAAGCTCTTGAAGCCGCTCTGAAGCGCAATATCCGTGATAGGTGCGTCTGTGGAGAGCAGAAGTGTCTGGGCGTTGCGGACCCTGGTCATGGAAATATAGTCTGTCAGCGTGAACCCGGTGACCCGCTTGAACTGATGGGACAGATAATAGCTGCTGATATAAAATTCCTTTGACAGAGAGGCTAAGGACAGATCCTCCGTATAGCGGTTGTGGATACAGGCCGTGATGCTGTAGATCTTGTTGGTGATATTGTCAAAGTCCACCCGGTCCGCATATACATTCTTGTCCCGATGCAGATAAATCTGGCTCAAAAACTCAATGAACTTCTGATGAATGGCCAGGTTAGACAATTCGTTGGGCGACTGGGAGAGATAATAGATATCGTTCAGCTTCTCAAACACCGCCTTTTTGTACCGCCCCTCAAAGCGGTAGATGGGCACTTCCCCGTCAAAGATGCTGTAGATATGTTTCATATAGGACTCCAGGCCCGCCGGCAAAGCAGGAATGGCAAAATTGATGATGAGGCGTTTGTTGGGCGCTCCCTCCGGATAGGCTGTCTTGTGCAAAAGGGAGGGGCGGATGGCCACAATGTCGCAGCAACGCAGATCATGCCAGGCCCCGTTGATCAGATGCCCCGCCTGCCCATCCAGGAAAATACACAGCTCATAGAACTGATGGAAATGCTGGAACTCCATATTAATGGTATAGGAACGCTCGTCCCAGTCAAAGAAATAAAAAAACGGCGCCCCCTGTCTGTTGATTTCGATCAGGTATTTGTCTTCATAAATCACGGTATTGTCGATCAGCACAAGCAACCTCCCGCCCCGTCTGCCCCGGCACACGGTCAATAGTATACTCTTTTCCACATATTATCTCGCCTGTCTTGCTTTCATCGCAGTTTTTCCGGAATCCAATTTCCATCAAACAGGCATGAATTTGGCAAAATTGCACAGTTTTACCACTTCATTTTTGTCTATATTATGCAATTCACAAATAAATTATATAACAAAAAAGCAATATTTGCAATATGTATTCAAAAAAAGCAAGAGATGCGTAGCAGGGTTTTAGGGGTTATTGTTATACTGGCTATTAGAAAACGCTGACATAGTCGGCGTTCCCAAACTATAAAGGAGGATGTTTTATGAAAAAAAGAATCATTGCTCTGCTTTTAGCAGGCACAATGACCCTGTCTCTGGCCGCCTGCGGCGGTTCCGGCGATCAGGGAAGCAGCACACCCAGCGATTCTTCGGAAAGTACGCAGCAGTCATCTGCGGAAGAATCAACCCCTGAGGAATCCTCTTCGGAAACTCCCGCGGAATCCTCTTCCGAGGAAAATACCCCCCCGGCTGAGGCGTCCTCGTTCAGCGAGTCCCCCGCTCTTGCCGAGCTGGTAAGCGCAGGAACCCTGCCCGCAGTGGAGGAGCGTATTCCTGTTAAGGACGATGTGTTCATTGATACCACGGATGCAGCCGGAAATACGCTGGAGATCGGTACTTACGGCGGCGTCATCAACCTTGGCGGCGCAGGCGGCGGCTGGGGCTTGTCCAGGCCTGTTCTGGAGGGCATTATCCGCTACAATTCCGACGGTACCTACTATCCTAATGTCATCAAGGAGTTTGAGCACAACGACGAGTATACCGTATGGACTTTCCATCTCAGAGAGGGCATGAAATGGTCCGACGGCGAGGATTTCAATGCCGATGACATCACTTTCTGGTATTATATGTGCCATCTGAACAATTACGATACCAAGAAAAGCTGGGCTGCCCTGAAAGAGACCGTTGACGGCGAAGACGCATGGGCAAAGCTGGAGAAAGTCGACGATTACACCGTGACCTGGACTTTCGTCAATCCCAAGTTCCCTGCAGACTTTATCGAAAACGGCGATTTCAAGTGGTGCTGGGCTCCCGAGCATTACCTGAGCGATATGATTCCTGAAACCGAGGAGTTCCCCTATGTGGAGAATCCTTATTATGCGGCCACCGGCCTGGACGACGAGACAGTCCTTAAGAACGCTCAGGCAAAGGGAATCGACGCTGCCACAGTCAAGGATCTGGGCAAGCAGGTAGCTTACTATTTCTGGAATGAAGACGGCCTCCCCACCCTGAACTCCTATGTGCTGTCCACAAAGGAAGGCAACAACTCCAAGGACGCACAGCTTTGCATCATGGAGCGCAACGCTTACTTCTGGAAAGTGGACGCCCAGGGACAGCAGCTTCCTTACTGCGAGGAGATTCATTTCAACACAACCTCCGAGGACGGCCAGGATCAGCTGATGTTCCGTTCCGGCGAGCTTGACATTCTCGGTTCTGTGCCCATGGAGGACATCGCCTCCCTGTTGTCAGATCTGGGAGACAGCGCTTATCTGCGCACTCTCGCCAGCACCAACTGGGGTTCCTATCTGCTGACTTTCAACTATACCTGCAAGGATGAGAATTATGCAAAACTGTTCGCTGATCCCAAGTTCCGTCAGGCCATGTCCATCTGCGTAGACCGCAATCAGGTTTCCGGCCTGCTCACCGAGGGCTTCTTGGAGCCCGGACAGTGCGCTCCTCAGGAAGGCAACTTCGGTTACGATGAGGAGTGGGTCAACAAGTGGACCGAATACGATGTGGACGGCGCAAAGAAGCTTCTGGAAGAGTGCGGCCTTGTTATGGGCAGCGACGGATTCTATGATTTTGCTGACGGTACCGACTTTGTACTGACCATTTACACCTATACAGACCTGGGTCTGGGCGGCACCGTATATCCTGTTCTGGAACAGTATTTCCAGGCTGCCGGAGTTAAGTGTGCCACGAAAGATTATGAAGTGTCTGCTTTTGATCAGGAAATCGACAACAATGAGTGGTACGCGGTTCTCGGACCTCACACCGCTATCGGCGGCGTTTCCTTAAGATCCAGAGTACAGCCTTTCGTTCCCATCGCCCAGTCTGCTGAGTGGTACGGCGAATACGGCACATACTATGACACAAAGGGCGCTCAGGGCGTGAAGCCTGAAGGCGATATGGCCAAGCTGGTAGAGATCTATGAGCAGTGGAAGTCCACTCCCGACTCCGCAGAGAGAGATCAGTACACCCTGGATATTTATAACCTCCACAAGGAAAACCTGTGGACCATTGCATATCTGAAGGCAGGCGGCGACTATAATATCGTAAGCTCCAAGATCCATAACTTCCCGGATCTCCTGGTATCCGATGACCTGTATCAGTATCAGAACATCGTACACTACTGGACGCTGTTCAAGACCGAATAATAGAACTTCACAAGCGACTCTTCGCGGCGCTATGCGAAAGTCAAAGATGACTTCCGGAGGCGGGGAACCCGGTTCCCCGCCTCCGGTTTTTAAAACTCATATCAGATTATATCAGAAAGGGAATTTCTCATGGAAGAAAATGCGTCCAAATCAAAAAGCATGCATGAAGACCTCCCGAAGAAAACCCTGTGGGAATCCGTATGCGATTTCTTCAAAAAAGATCTCGTCCAATACATCGTAAAACGTCTTCTGATGTTCATTCCCACCCTGCTTTTAATTTCCATTCTGGTTTTCTTCGTTATCCAGCTTCCGCCCGGAGACTACGTTTCAGCCCATATTGCCGCACTGGCAACAGAAGGCGAAATCGTGGACGCGGACTATGCGGCGCAGCTTCGCGCGGATTACGGGTTGGATCTGCCCATTCATGAGCAGTATATCAAATGGATCAAGGATATTATCTGGACTCCTACAGATTCCACCTACTACCGCTTATACGGCTCCCATCATAACTGGAAATATTCCTTTGCCTACGGCAAAGATGTCTGGGACGTGGTGGATGATCGCCTGGGTCTGACCATTTTGGTTACGGCCATCATCATGATCTTCCAGTATGCCGTATCCCTCCCCATCGCGGTCTACGCTTCTACCCATCAATATTCCGTGGGTGACTACATTTCCTCAGTCATTGGCTTTTTGGGAGCGGCCATACCGAATTTTATCCTGGCAATCGTACTGATGTATTTGTCTTATAAATGGACAGGGAACGCGAACGTAGGTCTATTCTCCCAGGAAATGCTGCAGAACGGGGTTCATTTGTATAATTTCGGCGAATTCTTAAAGAGAATGATCATTCCTATCATTGTCATCGGCACCAGCGGCACCTGCGGCATTATCCGTTCCGTTCGGGCTCAGATGCTGGACGAGGTGGGCAGGCAGTACACCTTGACCGCAAGGGCTAAGGGTGTTCCGGAGCGCACCATCGTCATGAAATATTGCTTCCGTGCAGCCATCAATCCTACCGTTTCCGGTCTGGGCGGCGTTCTCTCCAGCCTGTTCTCCGGCTCCACGGTGACTGCAATGGTGCTGAACATGCAGATTCAGGGGCCTGTGCTTTTGAAAGCGCTCCAGGCTCAGGATATGTACCTGGCAGGTGCAATCGTTATGGTTCAGGCAGTTCTGGTTGTGGTCGGCATCCTCTTATCCGATATCGCGCTGGCGTTCCTGGATCCCAGAATCCGTTACTCAGGAGGTGGCAGATGATGTGGAAAAAGAAAAAGAAGCAGAAAAGCAATGAAGATTATTATCTTGCCTCCCAGTGGACTCTGATGGGAAGAAAGTTAAAGAAGCATAAGCTGGCAAAGCTTTCCATGCTCATCCTGCTGATCTTGTATCTGGGCGCTTTGTTCGCTGATTTCCTGGCTCCCTATTCCCTGGAGGAATTTGACGCTCTGTACAAAAACAGCGCTCCTACCAGCATCCATGTGATGCATGAAGGGAAATTCGTAGGCCCTTTTGTCTACAAGCAGGAAAAGGTCATCAATAAGGCGGACTTCTCTGTTACCATCTCGGAGGATACCTCGGAGTATTACAAGCTGAAGTTCTTCGTCCACGGCCCGGAATATAAGATTCTGGGGCTGATCCCCTGTGACCTCCATCTCTTCGGCGTGGGCCAGGGAAGCAACGGAGGAACCGGGGCAAAGATCATGCTCTTCGGCACGGATACCCTGGGGCGGGATATCTTCTCCCGGGTGCTTTTGGGCAGCAGGATTTCCCTGACAATTCCCTTTGCCAGCGCCATTATCAGCTTCTTCCTGGGCGTTACCATCGGTTCCATCTCCGGATACTTCGGCGGAGCCATTGATATCGTGATCCAGAGAATCATCGAAGTGATCGGCGCAGTTCCCCAGATCCCCCTTTGGATGGCGCTCTCCGCTGCTATCCCTCCGGGAATCTCGACCATAAAGATGTACTTTTACATAACCATCATTCTCTCGTTCATCAACTGGACCGGAATGGCCCGTGTGGTGCGGGGCAAGTTCCTGTCCTTAAAGAATGAGGATTATGTCATGGCGGCAAGGCTTTCCGGCGTGTCCACCTGGAAGATCATCTGGAAGCATCTGGTTCCCGGCTTCATGAGCTACCTCATTGTTTCCATCACGCTGGGAATCCCGGGATCCATTGTAGGCGAGACGTCCATGTCCTATTTAGGGCTTGGCATCAAGTCTCCCGCCACCAGCTGGGGCGTGCTGCTTCAGGAGGCAAGTTCCGTCACGGACGTGGCCAGCAATCCTCATAAACTGATACCCATCATTTTCGTGACCATTGCGGTTCTGGCCTTTAACTTCTTAGGCGACGGAATCCGCGATGCCGCAGACCCTTATAAGTAAGACGCTGTCCCTGACAGCGCGGAAATGGAGAAAACTATGAACGAAGAAAATATTCTCGAAGTCAAAGACCTCCATGTGGACATTCATATGACAGAGGGGCTTCTGACGGCAGTCCGGGGCGTGAACTTTGAGATGAAAAAAGGGGAAACCTTAGGCCTGGTGGGCGAATCCGGCTGCGGGAAATCCCTGACCTGTAAGGCAATCCTTGGCATCAATGACAAGAAATGCGTGCCCAGCGGGCAGATTCTGTTCGATTCGGAGGGACTGGGCAAGGTGGATCTCCTTTCCCTGGATCAGAAAGGACAGGAAATCCGCTCCATCCGGGGCAAGGAGATCTCCATGATCTTCCAGGAGCCCATGGTGGCTTTCTCTCCCATGTACACCATCGGAAACCAGATCAATGAAGCCACCAGGCTCCATATCACAAAGGACAAGAAGAAGTCCAAGGAAATTTCCATGGAAGTCATGCGCAAGGTGGGGATTGCCAATGTGGAGAAGCGCTACAACCAGTATCCCCACGAGTTCTCCGGCGGCATGCTCCAGCGCGCCCTCATTGCCATGGCCCTGGTATGCAATCCCAAGATGCTCATCGCCGATGAGCCCACCACTGCCCTGGACGTGACCATTCAGGCGCAGATTCTGGAGCTGATGAAGTCCCTGCAGAAAGACTTCAACATGGCGATCCTCTTCATCACCCATGACCTGGGCGTGGTGGCCAAAATGTGCGACCGGGTGGCGGTAATGTACCTGGGAAAAATCGTGGAGAGCGCGGACGCTTCCGAGATCTACGCAAATCCCCAGCACCCCTACACCAGAGGCCTCATAGGCTCCGTCCACAAGATCGGCTCCAAGAAAGAGGAAAGGCTCTTCTCCATAGAGGGAACGGTTCCCCTGGCCATGAATCTGCCAAAGGCCTGCGGCTTCTATGACCGCTGCGATGCCCGTATCGAGGGGCTCTGCGACAAGGCTGAGCCGGATTTGGTGGAAGTTGCCCCGGGACACAAAATTGCCTGCTTTAACTGCCCTCATGAAGCCTGTAAGGCCCAAAGGGCAAAGGTTGAGGCAGACCTGAAAGGCGAGGCTATCCCGAAAAAAGAGGAGGGCGGCAAAGCATGAACAAAGACAATATCTTGGAAGTCAAAGGACTTCATAAACGTTTCACCTCCAAGGGCGTCACGGTAAAGGCCGTCACTGACGTAAGCTTCAATGTAAAGCCCGGGGAGACCATCGGCATCGTGGGAGAATCCGGCTGCGGCAAGACCACCCTGGGACGCTGTATCGTCCGGGCTTACAACGCCTCCGAGGGCGAAGTCTTCTACCGCACCAAAGCCGGTGAAGAGGTGGATTTCCTGAAAGTGGACAAAAAGAAGATGAAAGAGATCCGAAAGGAGATCCAGATGATCTTCCAGGATCCCTACTCTTCTCTCGACCCCAGGATGACCGTCCTGGACATCATCAAGGAGCCCTTAAAGGCCAATTTCCCGGGCATGTCCAAGGATGAGATGGATCAGAAAGCAAAGGCCATGGCGGAAAAGGTAGGCCTGAATCCCATGTACCTGATGCGCTATCCCCATGCTTTCTCCGGCGGACAGCGCCAGCGTATCGGCATCGCCAGGGCCCTGGTGATCGAACCCCAGATCATCGTCTGCGATGAGGCTGTGTCGGCTCTGGACGTGTCCATCCAGGCGCAGGTCATCAACCTGCTGCGGGATCTGCAGAAAGAATTAAACCTGACCTATCTGTTCATCAGCCATGACCTGTCGGTGGTGGAGCATATCTCCGACAAGGTTGGGGTTATGTACTTAGGCCGGATGGTGGAGTTTGCGCCGGCAGAGGATCTGTTCGAAAAGCCTATGCACCCTTACACGGAGGCCCTGCTGTCCGCGGTGCCCGTGGCGGATCCTACGATTCAGATGGAGCGTATTCCTCTGAAAGGAGAGATTCCAAATCCCGCCAACCCGCCAAGCGGCTGTTACTTCCACGAGAGGTGCCATTACTGCATCGACAAGTGCAAGACAGATTCGCCTGCGCTCACCGAGATGCCGGGCGGACGGCTCTGCGCCTGCCACAGGGCAAAGGAGCTGGCGCTGCGCGGCTTCGCCTATGAGGCGGACGCGAAGAAAGAGGGCTGTTGAAATCAGGGCATCTCTGTTTCATTGCATCATAACCACCAAAGTCCGTCAATCAGACCAAGAAAACAAAATGGTCTGCAAAAAGGACTGCCTCCCGGCTGGCGCTCCAGCCATGAGACAGTCCTTTTTCATTTATTTCTATCTTATTTCTTCTTCAGCACCAGATGCTGGGGCAGACCGTTTACCATGAACGGCTGGTAGTCGCCGTGGATCAGGGGCTCGATGTAATCGATGAACTCCTGAGTCACATAGTTTCCGTCCCTGTTCACCCAGTTGCGGGGAACCAGCTTCTCGTGGTTGGCAATGCGGTGCACATCGTAGATGCCTGCCGCGCTCTGGTAAGGATCATCGGAGACGCGGTCGATGACTACCATCTTGCCGGTGTCGCCCTCGTCCGCCGCCTTTACGGCAGCGCCGCCTACCATAAACGCCTCATCCACATCCACTCTGGAGGCCATATGGGAAGCGCTCCTCTGCAGGGTGGAGAACTCGATGCTGCGGGTCTTGCATCCGATCTCCGCGCCTAAGAAGTTCGCCAGATAAGCGGCTGTTCCCTGGAGCTGCTTGTGGCCGAAAGCATCCACATATTCTGCGCCGCCGCCCAGTTCGCACACATATCTGCCGTCCTCTACCTTGATACCCTCGGATACGGCGATGACTACGGAATTCTTCTTCTTCAGAAGCTCCTTGGTATTCTTTAAGAACTTGTCGATGTCAAACACCACCTCAGGCAGGTAGATGGCATCCGGTCCCTCGCACTCTTCTGTCTTGGCAAGGGCTGTGGCGCCTGTCAGCCACCCGGCGTTGCGTCCCATGACCTCAATGATGGTGATGGAATCTTTCTTGTAGTTCAGGCCCAGGGCATCGCGGATGACTTCCTTGGTGGAGGCGGCGATGTACTTGGCGGCGCTTCCGAAGCCGGGCGTGTGGTCGGTCAGGGCCAGATCGTTGTCAATGGTCTTGGGCACGCCCAGGAACTTCTGGGAATGGCCTTTCAGGATGGCGTAGTCGGACAACTTCTTGATGGTGTCCATGGAGTCGTTTCCGCCGATGTAGATAAATGCCTCAATGTCCAGCTTGTCCATGATCTCGAAGAGCTTCTCATAGATCTCCGGATTCTCATGGATCTCCGGCAGCTTGTAGCGGCAGGAGCCCAGGAAAGCCGAGGGTGTCCTCTTTAAGAGCTCGATGTCGATATCAGAATGAATCTGTGTGGACAAATCCACATACTGCTCGTCCAGGAAACCCTGAACGCCGTGGAGCATTCCGTATACCTTGTGGAAGCCTCTCTCCTTGGCAGTCTTGTAGACGCCTGCCAGGCTGGAATTGATCACGGCGGTAGGGCCGCCGGACTGACCAACGATGATGTTACGTTTCTTAGCCATTTTTAAAATCCTCCATAAAAAATTTTGCAAGTCGGGGTCTCCGACATGTACTTACAATGTTTTCACCTGTATATTCCCAGGCAGTAAAATGTATCGCCAATTCATGCGCACATTGCAGACTTTAGCGCTTGTCAGTATAGATCATACCAAAAATAAGCGGAAATTACAACAACAAATTACAGAAACTGGTTTCTTTCCGCATCATAATGATAGCCGGCGCTTTCCAGGCGCTCCTCAATCTCCTGCCTGTCCGCGTCCAGTTCCCGGCACATCACGTCCAGGCTGTCATAAAAATCCCGCAGCTTCGTATTCACAAAGCTAAGCAGCATGATCGGATCCTTTGGAAGCATGTCTCTCACCTCTCTTTTCCATCCATTAATGGCATTGCTCCGCAAAAAAGCAGCAGCTTTCACACTACTGCTTTTTCATCCCTTTTTCAGTTCTTCCATGCCATGCAAATCTGTCAAATCATAGGGCCGGCTACTTGTCCATATACGGCGCCGTATCCGCCTCTATCTGTTTCTGGCACTCCTTTACGCTCTCCGTGACTTTATAATCCTCATCTCCAAAGAGGAATCCGTGCAGCCATACCACATTGTCCTCCAGACTGTCAGGTATGATGCAGCTGCCTTTGGCGCCGATTTCTTCCGGAACACGCATGCTCTCCTGAGGAATGGCATCCTGACCCACGATACTGTACTTTCCGATGTCTGCCAAAAGATCCAGGATATCTCCGGAATCAAGGCTGGTATAAATGTCCCCGATGCAGTCGTTGAACACCTTGGTCAATGTCACCAGATCCGTTTCTTTCGCCCGCTCTTCCAGAGCCATCAGTACTTTTCTCTGCCTGGCGGTGCGCTTGTAGTCGTCCCCTCCGCCATAGCGGATACGGCAGTAAGCGGTAGCCTGCATGCCGTCCAGCAGCTGATAGCCCGTCTCCCGCACCGGCGTGTAATCGCATTTCAGCACATTGGAAATGCCGATCTGATAATTGTTGATATGCTGCAGCTCCACGCTGTCCACATCAATATAGATGCCGCCCAGCCCATCTATGACGCCGCGCAGCCCCTTATAGCCCACAGCCACGAAATCCGTGATATCCATATCCAGATTCATGTTCAGCATCTTTACAGCCTGCTCCGCACCACCCGCAAAATAGGCCTGGGTGGCTTTCCAGTAGTTGTTGTCGCTGCCTGCCAGGTTCAGGTATGTATCACGGTACACACTGACCAGCTTGATATCCCCTGTATCCATGTTCACGCTGGCGATCATAATGCTGTCGCTGTGGCTGTTCTTGTACAGCTGGTCATCCGTCTCGGCGTCCAGCCCGAACAGCGCAATGTTGCGATAGCCCTGCATGGTGCCGCCCTCCTCCTTGAGCTGCTGCACTTCCTCATGAATCTCCAGAACCTGGGGATCCAGTTCCGCCATCTTGGGACCCTCGCTGGATTTGTTCAGTACCAGATACAGCACCACCAGCATGGCCAGAATGATGATCATCTCAATTCCAAAAAAAATCAGCTTTGCCTTGCTTCTGCCCTTTCTTCTCCCCCGAACTGTGCCTGCCGCCATATCAGAATCCTCCTCATATTTAACCTCATGTCTTTCGTGACAGAGACTGCTTGCAAACTCTGTCATGAGATATTATAAAGGAGATATTTTAGGATTTTATGAAGTGATTTCTTAATATTTCTTAAGATATCCCCATGGTTACTTAACTTTGCCACCGGAATGCAAAATGGCGCTCACTCTTGATTTTACCGAGTTCGCGCCATTTATTATCTCACATGAAACTAGTTATCAGTTCTTTGGCTTCCGTCCATAAATCTTCCGGACATTTTTCTTTTAATTGGGCATTTCTTGCGCCAACATCCAACATTTTCACCTGATCACATAAGATCACGCCTGTGGTCTGTGTCCGGGCATCCAGTTCAATATGAAACGGATGCTGCAGACGGTCTCTGATTCCAGATTCCCATTCATCCTATGGTTTGTGCGATTACTTAACAGACGCTTTCAGCATTCCGTTCTCCGCTGATATCAGCACGGTATCGCCGCTGTCCACCCCGTCTGCCAAAATCAGTTTCGCAGTGGCAGTCTCCACATACTTCTGGATATAGCGCTTCAGCGGCCTTGCGCCGTACACCGGGTCGTAGGCGTTGTCCACAATGAACTGTTTCGCATCCTCGGTCAGTTCCAGGCTTAAATCCCGGTCTGCCAGCCGCCTGTTCAGATCGGCAATGATCAAATCCACGATGCCGCCTATATTCTCCCTGGTCAGAGGCTTGAAGAGGATTGTCTCGTCCAGGCGGTTTAGGAACTCCGGCCTGAAATGGCTGCGCAGGTCGTTCATCACCAGTTCCTGGGCTTTTTCGTCTATCTGTCCGTCCGGGCGGATGCCCTCCAGGAGATAATTTGCCCCGATGTTGGAGGTCATGATCAAAATGGTGTTCTTGAAATCCACCGTCCTGCCCTGGGAGTCCGTGATGCGCCCATCGTCCAGCACCTGGAGCAGCACGTTGAACACGTCCGGATGGGCTTTCTCGATCTCGTCAAAGAGCACCACGCTGTAGGGCTTTCTCCTGACCGCTTCGGTCAACTGTCCGCCCTCCTCATAGCCCACATATCCGGGAGGCGCTCCGATGAGTCTGGACACGGAGTATTTCTCCATGTATTCGCTCATGTCAATGCGCACCATATTGTTCTCGTCATCAAAGAGGGACACGGCCAGAGATTTCGCCAGCTCCGTCTTGCCCACGCCTGTAGGGCCCAAAAACAGGAATGAGCCGATGGGCTTGGAGGGGTCTTTGATGCCTGCCTTGGAGCGGATGATGGCCTCAGTCACCTTGGTGACGCCCTCGTCCTGGCCGATGACCCGCTTATGGAGCTCCTCGTCCAGATGCAGGGTCTTGTTGCGCTCGCTCTCTGTCAGCTTGGTCACGGGAATCCCTGTCCAGCGGGAGACGATTCTGGCAATCTCGTCATCGGAGACTTTCTCCCGGACAAGGGAGCGGTCCGCTGCCCCGCTCTGCTCTTCCTGCTCCAGCTGTTTCTTCAGAGCCGGCAGCCTGCCGTAGCTTAGTTCCGCGGCCTTTTCCAGGTTCCCTTCCATCTGGGCAATCTGAATCTCGCTGTTCACGGCATCAATCTCTTCACGTAATTTCGATAATTTATCCACGGAGGCCTTTTCATTGTCCCACTGGGCTTTCCTGGAGGCAAAGCTTTCCTTTTCCTCCGCCAGTTCCTTCTGCAGATTCTCCAGCCGCTCTATGCTTAAACGGTCATCCTCTTTTTTCAGGGCAGCCTCCTCGATCTCCATCTGCATGATCTTTCGCTGCAGCTCGTCCAGTTCCGTGGGCATGCTGTCCAGTTCCGTCTTGATCAGAGCGCATGCCTCGTCCACCAGGTCGATAGCCTTGTCAGGCAGGAATCTGTCAGAAATGTAGCGGTTGGAGAGCACGGCGGCGCTGACCAGAGCGTTGTCCATGATCTTCACGCCATGATAGACCTCGTAGCGCTCCTTGATGCCCCGGAGGATGGAAATGGTGTCCTCCACCGTGGGTTCATCCACCATGACAGGCTGGAAGCGCCTTTCCAGGGCGGCATCCTTTTCGATGTACTGCCTGTATTCGTCCAATGTAGTAGCTCCGATACAGTGCAGCTCGCCCCTGGCCAGCATGGGCTTTAGCATGTTCCCTGCGTCCAGGGCGCCGTCCGTCTTGCCTGCGCCCACAATGGTATGCAGTTCATCAATGAACAGGATGATTTGGCCGTCGCTGTTCTTCACGTCCTCCAACACGGCTTTGAGGCGCTCTTCGAACTCACCCCTGTACTTGGCCCCTGCCACCAAGGCTCCCATATCCAGGGCGAAGATCTTCTTGTCTTTCAGCCCCTGGGGCACATCGCCCCGCACGATTCTCTGGGCCAGCCCCTCCACCACCGCGGTCTTGCCCACGCCAGGCTCGCCGATGAGCACCGGATTGTTCTTGGTCTTGCGGGACAGGATGCGGATCACGTTTCGGATCTCCGTGTCCCTGCCGATGACCGGATCCAGCTTCTGGTTTCTGGCCTTTTCCACCAGCTCCTGACCGTATTTCTCCAGGGTGTCGTAGGTGGCCTCCGGGTTGTCGTTCGTGACACGCTGGTTCCCCCGGACTGTGGAAAGGGCCTGGAGGAAGCGCTCCCTGGTGATGCCGTATTCTTTCCAGATCTGGGCGATCTCTCTGTTAGGATTCTTGATCATTGCCAGGAAGAGGTGCTCCACGGACACATACTCGTCCCCCAGCTGCTTTGCCTCGTCCTCCGCGCTTACCAGCACCTTGTTTAAGTCGGCTCCCACATACACCTTGCCTCCCTGAACTTTGGTGCGCTTCGCCACTGCTTTTTCCACCCGGTCTGCGAAGTGTTCTTTCTGAATCTCCATCTTCTCGATGAGTTTGAGAATCAGGCTGTCCTCCAGCTTCAGCAGGCTGTAAAGCAGATGTTCCTGCTCGATCTCCTGATTTCCGTATTCGTAGGCCAGCTTTTCGCAGCCCTCCACGGCCTGCATGGATTTCTGTGTGAATTTCTGTATGTTCATATAAGCCTCCCTCTCAAAATCGCCTGCCCGCCCACATCCGGGAAAACAGCTCCTCTTGCGCGGCGTTTCGGTTTTTGTCAGTTATTTTCGCCTGTTCTATAACCACTATAACACTTTTTTTGTGGAAATCAATAAACAAACCATAAATTTCTATAAAAATACCATAATACGGTGGATGCAAAACAGCCCGAAGACTTTCCCCTCGTCTCCAGGCTGTCTCTCCGTCCGCTTATGCCGCTCTATGCGTCCACGCTTTTCCCGTCCAGGGACTTAGCTTGATTTTCATCCGCCTTGTTCCTTTTCCCGCCTTATGGCGCAGCCGGCTCTTTTTACTGCCGCAGCACTTCCTGAATCTTCTCGATCATTTCGTCCTCTTTGAGCCTGAACTTGATCTCTACCCGCCTGGAGGCCTCCATGTTCACCTCATCGGTGGGGTTCCCCTGGGCGTCCGTCATATAAATGGGCTGGCTGAAAGACCGACCGTTGACTGTGAGGACGCTTTTTAATTGCTCGATCTTTTCCTCGGTGAGGCCGTTTTTGGGATCCATACAGAATTTCGCCACGGAATAGGCCCTGTTGTAAGACAGCACCATATTCGACTCGTAGGTGCCGTCCGTGTCCGTATGTCCCTCAATGATGATCTCGGCAATATACTCCCGGAAACTGTCCTGCATCAGCACATCCAGGTACATGGGGATGATCTCTTTCAAAGTATTCCGGCTCTCCGCAGACAGCGCTGCGCTGTTGAAGCGAAACAGTACGTCCGAGGAAAAGGTGATGGAGCCGGTCTGGGCGTCCACACTCATGGCTGAATTGTTGAATGCGGTCTGCAGGGCGCCGATGATGTCTGTCCGGATACCTACAATGTCCTCCAGCTCCTGCTGGGTGGTGGCCAGTTCGTTCCTGGCATTTTCTATCTCCAGATAGGCCTTATTCAGTTCATCCTGGGTCAGCGCCGCATTGGCATAGGCCTGCTGAAGCTCCGCTAAAGAGTTTGCCAGTTCTTCGTTGGACTTCTCTATGGCGGCCCTGTATTCATCCAGGTCTTTTTTGGCGTCCTCCAGTTCCTGTCTGGCCACGCCCAGGCTGTTCTGAGCCTGTTCCAGGTCTACGGTCTTCTGCCGGTAAATGGCCAAAGTGATGGCTATGATCAGTACGAATATCAAGAGCAGCGCTGCCATCATGTCCGAGTAGGACTGCCAGTAGCTGTGCTCCGCAAAAGCTTCTCTGTCTCTTCGTCTATTTCTCGTCTTCATACAAAGTCCTCATCTGCTCAAAGGTATAAAGCTGGCTGCTCACATCCCGGCTGATCTCCTGGCAGACGGTTTCCAGTCTCTGCCTCTGGCCGGCAAGGTCTCTTGCAAGCTCCTCCTGCCTTTCCAGCATATGCGCCATATTTTCCTGCATGGCGCGGTTGGAGTCCGCCAGGGCGCTGATGGCCTCCAAGAGCTTCCCATTGTCCCGGGCGCTTGCGGCATTGGCCTGGGCAGCCATCTGCAGGGCGCCTCCCAACTGCTTAAACTGGCTTCCCATCACGGACTGGATCTGCTCCACAAAAGAGCCGGCCATCTGCTCCAGAAGCTTTGCCTGCTCTACGGAGCCGCCCTTGGCCAGTTCCAGCAGTTCTTTCATATAATTGGCCTGATTCGCCTGGTAGACCAGCATGGCCGCGGTATTCTCATCGCCGGTACTGATGGGCGGGGCGGCACACTGTCTGTAGACACTCAGGAAATATCCCAGCTTCTCATAGGCGTCCGCCATGATGCTGCGATAGACGAAGTTAAACACCAGTGAGAAGATGATTCCGTATACGGAGGTGTGGAACGCCACTTTCATGCCTGACAGGAGAGGCCCTACATTATCGGAGATGGTATAGATATCGTCTCCGCTAAAAGACCCCAGCCCCAGGGACAATCCGATGAAAGTGCCCAGGATTCCCAGTCCGGTCATGGTGCCGGAGATGGCTGAATTGAAGTGGCTGCTGCCCACTTGATCCAGAAGCTCTTCATTGACGTAATCTTCAATATCACAGCCCCCTGCATACTTTCTTCCTATGCGGCTGGCCCTCATCTGGCGCAGGAATCTGCCAAAGGCCTCTTTCAGATTCTTCTCCTCGAAAAAATCCTTTTCTTTCTCCAGTTCGCCCCAGACATTCTGGTTTCCGGCCTTTTTATAAGCCTCCTTTAAGTCCCCGGCCGCATCCTCCAGCTCGTCCGTCAGGCGGTTCAGCCGCATGAAGCTGGCGATGGATATGGCAAACAGTATGCCGATGATGCCCAGAAAGACTCCGTTGATGATCAGGTTGTCCAGGGATTCGATCTGCCCGGTAAACACGCCGTTGATATACATCACAAACGCTGCCATGGCAACATAAACTACAAATAATCCATAAAATAATCTGCTTTTCATTGGTTCCTCTCATTCCTCTTATCCTCCCGCGCGGTTTTCATGACTCCCGCAAAGGAGGCAACTACTATGCCGGTTCGTCAGGCCGTTATCCGGCAATTTCCTTTACTTCATACCCTGCTTCGGTCACCGCTGCGGTCAGAGCCTCGTCTGGAACTTCCGCCCCCAGCTCCACTGTGGCTGTCTTCTCCTCCAGGCTCATGGACACGGCGGTTACGCCCTCTATAGCCTCCAGTGCTTTCTGTACTCTGCCTGTGCAATGTCCGCACATCATTCCCTCAATCGTCATTACTTTTGTCATACTTTCCATCCTTTCCGCGCTGGTTTCTGCCGCGCTCGCTGTATTTTTCGTCATTTCGTGTTCGGCTTCATGTCCGGCTTGTATGGGTGTGTCCGCTGACGGCATGGCCGACATTGCCGCATTGTCAGGTTCATCGGCGGTTCCCTGCGAAGTTTCCTCTGCGGTAACAGCCGACACCGATCCGTCTGCCGTCTTATCCGGCTCCTGACCCGCCCGCGACCGTCTCCCGGCACCGGCTCTTCCAGACGGGGCGAACCCGCTCTTAAAGCCGCGCAGCCGCAAGGCGTTGCCCACCACGAAGATACTGCTTAAGCTCATGGCCGCGGCTCCGAACATAGGATTTAGTTTGATGCCAAATATAGGATACCACACTCCGGCCGCTAATGGAATCCCTATTACATTATAAAAGAATGCCCAGAAGAGATTTTGTTTGATATTGCGGATGACTGCCCTGCTTAAGCGAACTGCCGTCACTGCGTCTCCCAGATCGCTCTTCATCAATATAATATCCGCGCTCTCCATGGCTACGTCCGTGCCAGCGCCTATGGCCATTCCCACATCCGCCGCGGCCAGTGCGGGCGCATCGTTGATGCCGTCCCCGATCATGGCTACCTTGTGACCCTCGGCCTTTAGCTGGCTGATCTTCTTCTCCTTGTCCTGGGGCAGGACCTCCGCCACCACCTCGGCGATTCCCAAACGTCTGCGCACGGCCTCCGCAGTCCGCTTATTGTCCCCGGTGAGCATCACCACACGGATGCCCATCTCCTGGAACTTCTGGATAGCCGCATCTGATGTGGGCTTGATTCCATCCGCCACGCCGATGCTGCCTAGGAACCTCCCCTCCCCGGCCACCAGAAAGGGCGTCATCCCCTCGTCTGCGATGCTCTGAATCCCTCCCAGCACCACAGGGTCTATGGAGATGCCATTCTCTTTCAGGTAAGCCTGGTTCCCCACCAGATACCGGGTTCCAGCTTTTGCGCCTGCATCTCTGCACGCCAGGAAAGCCTCCCTCTGCGCTTCCGAGGGCTTATCGGCCCTTTTCCGGGCGCCCTCCCCGGGCACCAGGTTCACCGCTGTGACAGGCCCGTCCTCCTCGGACACGAACCGTCTCGGAGGCACGTCCTCCGCCAGCACCCCCTCCACGCCTCTGCCGAAGACTGCCTTGAACTCCTTTATCTGGGGCAAATCCAGCTTCCGGGAGGCGGCGTACTCCACCACGGCCTCCGCCAGGGGATGCTCGCTTTTCTTCTCCAGGGCAGCCGCGATTTGCACCAGGGTGTCCACAGACATATCCTGCGCATAAACCCCCACTTCCATGCATTTCAGCTTCCCGGATGTAATGGTTCCTGTCTTGTCCATGACTACAGTATCCACATCCCTCGCCTGCTGCAGCGCCTCCCCGGACTTGATCAGAATGCCATGGCCCGCTCCCACGCCGGTGCCCACCATGATAGCCACCGGCGTAGCCAGCCCCAAAGCGCAGGGGCAGGATATCACCAGCACCGCGATAGCCGTGGAAATGGCGAACTCCGCCCCTGCCCCGGCGATCAGCCACACTGCCAGCGTCACCAGCGCAATGCCGATGACCACCGGCACGAACACCCCGGCCACCTTGTCCGCCAATTGGGCGATGGGGGCCTTGCTGGCGCTGGCCTCTTCCACCAGGCGGATGATCTGGGACAGAGTGGTGTCCTCTCCCACTCTGTCGGCCCGGCACTTTAAGAACCCGGCCTTATTCACCGTGGCGGACACCACCTTGTCGCCCTCCTGCTTCTCCACGGGCACGCTCTCCCCGGTGATGGCCGCCTCGTCCACGCTGGAATATCCCTCCAGCACCGTGCCGTCCACCGGCACCAGGCTGCCGGGCTTTACCAGGAAGATATCGCCGCTTTGCAGCTCCTCCGTGGGAACCTCTATCTCTCTGCCGTCCTCCAAAAGCACGATGGCCGTCTTGGGCGACAGATCCATGAGCTTGGTGATGGCCTCGCTGGTCTTGCCCTTGGAACGGCTCTCCAGGTATTTCCCCACGGTGATCAAAGTCAGTATCATGCCCGCAGACTCGAAATATAAGTCATGGGAATACTGCTCTACCACCGCCATGTCCCCATGCCCCAGGCCGAAGCTGATACGGTACATGGCAAAAATCCCATAGCCAATGGCCGCAGAGGCCCCCAAGGCGATGAGGCTGTCCATATTGGGGCTTAAGTGCCTGAGGGTCTTGAAGCCTACCGAAAAAAATTTCCGGTTCATGTACACGATTGGCAGGAGCAGCAGAAACTGCGTCAGGGCAAATGTCAGGGCATTCTCATTCCCATGAAAATTACGATGTACAAAGCCCGGTATAGGCAGACCGAACCATTCATTGTACATATGGTACATAGCCACGTACATCAATGGCAGCAGAAAGCCTATGGAAAGACCTAAGCGCCACTTCATGGCCCTGGCCTCCTCTTTCGCCTTTTTCTCTACGCTGTCCCGGCCCGGGGCACTGCCGGTGGTTCTGGTGTACCTGCTGTGATATTCTCTGTCCGAATCCAAGTCTCCCGCACTGCCGTCACAGGCCGCCCGGCCCTGTCCGTCCTCCGGCTTTTCCGTGTTGCAGCAGGCATTCTCCGTGCAGTTCACCGCCGGTCCACCGGCTGCGAACCGCGATCCCCCGCTGCCCTCTCCAAGCCGCGCCCCTTGGGCTGCTCTGGCCTCTCTCCCGGTCTGCGTCCGTCCGCGTGCCCCGCCGATGATCAGCGCCGCGCCGTACCCGGCCTTTTCCACGGCGGCCACGATCTCCCCTCCGCCAAGCTTCCCCTCATCATAGCTGATCTCCATTGTCTCCGTCAGCAGATTCACCGATGCTTTCTCCACGCCTGCCAGCTTGTTCACCGCTTTCTCCACATGGGAAGAGCAGGCCGAGCAGGTCATGCCGGAAATATGATATCTCTCTTTCATTTTTATGTCACTCCTTTCCACCCCATACCCCTGTTCTTACGGGCCTCCTGCGCATTTGCCCGGCGCACCGGCCACCTTACACTTTGCCAAATGACTACTTCTATCTGCCGCGTTGTCACTGGCCACAGGCCCCATCGCACCACAGCCCCTCTGTCTGGCTTTCCGCTTATTCATTGCGCCGCAGCCTGCCTGTGCGAACCGTTCACTTCAGCTTCTTCATCAGCTCCACCGCTTCGTCCACCACGGCCAGGTTCCCCTTTCTGATCTCCTCCACCACGCAGGTCTCCATATGCTCTCTGAGAATCAGATAAGCGAACGACTGCAGCGCGCTCTCCACGGCAGCCACCTGGGTGAGCACTTCCCCACAGTAGCGGTTCTCGTCCAGCATCTTCCCGATGCCGCTCAGCTGCCCCATCATACGGCTCAGACGGTTCTTCAAAGCCCTCAGCTCCCTTTCCTCCCGGGGCGTGGTCTTCTGGTGGCAATTGCAGACACTTTCATCTTCTGTTATTCCGTTGCATTGCTTGCTGTCCCTGGTATTTCCCTCTGCCATCTTTCTATCCTCCTGCCCCGGCAGCCTCAAGCGGCAAATTGTTCCGCCCTCTTTATCCGGTTTTTATTGTACAAAATACCCTATGGGGGTATCTGTTCCTACTATCACAGAATATACCCCCACAGGGTATTTGTCAAGCGTCAATTTATTAAGATTTTATTTCTGCCGGCTGCATTTCATGCAAACGGCGGGGGCAGGGCAGCGCTCACGCCTTTTACTCAAAGGCCCTGCGCCGAAACGGCACTTCCTGGCCGGCAGCCTCCTGCACCTGAAAAATCTCCTCTCCGATCCTGACCTGTTCTCCCGCAGTCTCTTTCACGCTTCCCCCATACCGCCACCCTTCCACGCGGACGCTGACCAGACAGGAGGCTCCCGCCGCCTGCAGCCCCCTTTTGTCGAACTCTATCAGAAGCTTCCCTTTGCCCACGATCTCATTCTGCATGATCCTGGGTCGGTAATACCTACCCATCAGTTCATCGCTGCCATCCCCCACCTGGACATACAGCTGCGCTCCAAACTCTGTCACCATGCGGAAAGCATTCCCCATGGGAAAAAGCCTGGTGACCTTTCCTCCCGCAGGCGCATACACGCAGTCACAGTCCGGATCGATAACCACCACGGGACTCTCCCCGTCCTGTCCCGCCTCCGCGAACCCTGACACAGGGCTGCCCACAGACCAGTGCGCCCGCTCCTCCTCGTGATGCGCCTTTCCCCGCCGCAGAAAGTGCTTTTCCTCTCTGGCCGGCGGCTCATTCGTATCCTCCGGCGCTTCCTCCATCTGTCCGTACATGGAGACCCTGCCCAGCATAAAGCCCACTACCATTGCCGTCATCAGCCACATCACACCTAACATCGCCATATCAAATCCATCCTTTCCTGCCTAAGGTATGTTTTCTGATATCAATTTCTCCATTTCCAAAAAAAATTATGCGAAATTTTAAAAAAAGTGTTGACAACTGGCTCAAAGCAAGCTATACTCATAGTCGTATTCTGAATGAAAGTCATGGAACTCACATATTTTTGTAAGTCGCTATTACTTTTTATGACGATTTACAAAAATATGTGATTTTTTTGTCCGACGTTTAAGAATCACAAATTTTCATTACTTAAAGGAGGTACCAACATGAACAACGGTACAGTTAAATGGTTCAATGCACAGAAAGGTTACGGCTTCATCACCAACGATGCAACCGGCGAGGAAGTGTTCGTTCATTTCTCCGCAATCAACGCTGAGGGCTTCAAGTCCCTGGAGGAAGGCCAAAAAGTTTCTTTCGATACCGAGTGCGATCCTCAGAACAGCAGCAAGATCCGCGCTACCAACGTTACAGTGGTAGGCTAATTGCTTCTATACGAACCAGGCGACAAAAGCATCGGGGAATCCCCCCGATGCTTTTTCTTTTAGGCCCCCTTGTTATTCCGTTCCTTACCTGGTGGAGAGGAATTCATACTCCCGCTTCGCCTGCGTGTCGTCCGGATAATTCTTCAGATAATTCTCCATCAGGATAGCCGCTTGGCGATAGTCCCCCAGGTGCTCATAGGCCACAATCTCATTAAATGACAGAGTCTGCATCATAGTGACATTCTGCAGCTTCATCCCCGCCTGGAATGCCTCCAGGGCCTTTCGGTACTCCCCCTTTGTCATCTCGCACAAACCCAGCTGATTATAGATCTCCGCGTTGCCCTCATTTTTCTCCAGATAGCTGTTATAGACGCTGGAGGCATAATTGTAGTCTCCGGTAGCCTCATAAGCTTTTCCCAGATACAGATAGCTCTCCACGCCGCCTTTCTCCCTGGCCTCCTCCAGATCCAGATAGGCACGCTGGTATTCCCCTAAATAATAGTAGATCCGGCCGCTGGCATACTTGTCCATTTCCTTGTCGCCGGAGGCCAGTGCAGCCTGCAGATACTCCCTGCCTGCTTCCCCATAGCCAAAATAGTCCAGCACCTCATATATTTCGATCAGTCTGTCGTAATTCGAGGCGTCCATGGAGATCACCTTGTCAAAGTCCGCTTTCGCGCCCTCGTAGTTCCCCTGGACAAGCCTTACGTTCCCCCGGAGGAAATAGGCATCCTCCTCACCGGGGCGCAGGGCCAGCACCGCATCGTAGATGTCTTCCGCCTCGCCGTATCTCTCGCTCTTGGTATAGGCTGCGGCCAGGTAGAAATTCAGGTCGAAGTCCACGTTCTGTACCAGCCCGTCACTTCCCGCAAGCGCAGCCTCAAAGCAGAGCGCGGCCTGCTCATAATCCGTAAGCCCCATATAGGCGATTCCCCTGGCCCTGTCTACCAGGCGGTCGTTCTCCCCGTTTTCCTTAGCCAGTTCCAGCTGCTCCAGCGCCCCCTGATAGTTTAGTTCGCCGATCATCTGCATGGCCCCGCCGATTCTCTCGTCGCTGCCGCCGCACCCTCCAAGTGCCAGGACAATGGCCGCCAGCCAAAGATATTTCAGCTTCTTTCCCATTCCTTTCCGCCCCATCTTAATCCTCCTCATCAAAGCGGGAGGTGCAATGCGGACATCTGGTTGCCTCCAGAGGTATGTCACTGAGGCAGTAAGGGCATTTTTTCGTGGTGGGCGCAGCCGGCTTCTCGGGCTCCTTTTTCTTCACCCGCTCTCCGATGGCGTTGATTCCCTTGACCAGGCAGAAGATCACCAGGGCCGTGATCAGGAAATTGATGACCGCCGTGATGAAATTGCCATAGTTCAGCACAGGGGCATTCTCCCCGCTGCCCAGCGTCATTGTCAGGTAGCTGAAGTCCGTGCCGCCGAATATCCCTAGCAAAGGGGTCAGTATGTCTGTGTTCAGGGAGGTCACAATAGAAGTGAACGCGCCTCCCACGATCACACCTACCGCCATGTCCAGCACATTGCCCCTGGTAATGAATTTTCTAAATTCTGCAATAAATCCCTTTCCGTCCTTTTTCATTGTCCTCTTCCCGCCTTTCCCGGGGCTCGCCTGCCTGCGCGGCTCCCCGTATCCCGTGTGTTTTTGTTGCACTTTGTTTTTGTGCCTGTTCTTCTTTATTCTACAAAATTCCTTTTCCATAGTAACACAAGATTTCCTTTGCCACAACCCATTTGTATGCTTGCCCATTCGGAAAATTTGTTATATACTGGATTCAGATTTCCGCCCATGCCTTGTACCGGATGGGCTGACGCAGGATTTGAACAGGAGGCAAAGCCATGACCAAACAGGATATATCAGAGATCAAAAAACTGCTGACACCGAAAAACTGCTCCATCACCCGCATATGCGGCTGCTATGTGGACGGAGAGAAAAATAAGAAGACACACTTCGGCCAGGCTTTTCTGGCGCTTCCGGAGGAGGAGATGTTCAAATATTTCGAGATACTGAGAAAGGCCCTTTCCGGCACCTTAGGAAAGAACCTGCTGAACCTGGAGTTCCCCCTCTCCGCCGAATGGACGCAGGACATGGAGGCCGGGGGGCAGGGAGCCCCGATGGCTGATGCCCCAGCTGCCGGCATTTCATCTGCCGAAGCCTTAAGTGACGGAGGCTTAGCCGCTGAGGCCCTGACTGCTGGCCCCTCAGCTTTTGGCGCCTTAAATGCCCACGGCCTCCTGCTGGGGCTGCGGGACAGCAAACTTAAGGATGAGGCCCTGCTGGAGGAATATTTTGACCGTATCATAGAGAACTACGAATACGTAGGCAACTATCTGATTCTCCTGGTGCATGATGTGTACGATGTGCCCGGCCGGACTTCGGACGGGCTGGAAATGGAGGACGCCTCGGACGAGATCTACGAATACATACTCTCCTGCATCTGCCCGGTAGAACTGTCCAAGCCGGGCTTAAGCTACAATCCCGAGGAAAACGCTTTTCAAAACCGAATCAGGGACTGGGTGGTGTCCCTGCCGGACACAGGTTTCCTCTTCCCCGCTTTCAACGACCGCAGCGCAGATATCCACAGTCTCCTCTATTATTCGAAGAATCCCGAGGAACTGCAGGAGGGCTTCGTAGACCGACTCTTTGACTGCCCCCTGCCCCTGTCCGCCGGCGGCCAGAAAGAGACTTTCCAGACCCTGATCGAGGACACCCTGGGGGAGGACTGCAGCATCGAAATGGTAAAGGACATCCACGAGCGGTTCACGGAACTTGCCCAGGAGCACAAGGAATCCCCGGAACCTCTATCCCTGGACAAGACCCAGGTAAAGACCATCCTGGCGGACAGCGGCGTGACAGACGAGAGGCTCTCGGACTTCGAAAGACATTATGACGAGACCGCGGGGGAAAGCACTTCCCTGCTTATGAACAATATCATGGAGACCCGTTCCTTTGAGGTGAAAACCCCTGACGTTGTCATCAAGGTCAAACCCGAGCGCACGGATCTCATCGAGACCAGACAGATAGACGGCAGAGAATGCCTTGTGATCGCATTGGATGGTAGCATTGTAGTCAACGGTATCACGGTGCGCACTGCTGTCAGCGGGGATGGAGAACCGGAAGAGGCGGATGGCATATAATACAATAGAAAGAGCGACAGAGCGCTCATGGAGGTAAGACATGAACTGTTTAGGAAATTTGATCTGGTTTATCTGCGGTGGCTTATGGCAGGGGCTGGGATGGACGCTTGCCGGCGTGTTGTGGTGCATTACCATCATAGGCATCCCCATCGGAACCCAGTGCTTTAAATTTGCCTCCCTGGCATTCTTTCCTTTCGGAAAGGAAATCCGCTACGGCGGCGGGGCCATGTCCCTCCTGGCCAATGTTCTGTGGCTGGTGCTGAGCGGGATTCCGCTGGCCATAGCCGCCGTCTTAAACGGCCTCCTCCTTTGCTGCACCATCATTGGAATTCCTTTCGGCATGCAGTGCTTTAAGATTGCAAAGCTTGCACTCATGCCCTTTGGCGCTACGGTGGATTAGGGGCTGGGCGCTACGGCCCCATCCCCTCCAAATCCGAAAATATCTCCCCCTCCATCCCCATTACCTCGTCCATGCGGATGTTCGTGCCGTCCTCCATTAGCAGAATCCGCTCATAGAGATCCAGCTTCCGGATGCGGCCTGTCACGGTCACATACGCCCCGCCGGCCTTTCTGGCATCCGGCTTGAAATAGGTGACTGAAATCTCCGGATGCTCCCCGATCCGCTCTCTCAGATACTGCAGCCTCCCGTCAAGATTTTCCATGAAATCAGCTTCTGGCTCTGACCTGTCCTCAGTCAGCCTCCCTGTCTCCCGAATGGCCTCCCCATGACCTGTAAGCGCCGCAAACGGCATAAACTGTGCAGCTCTGTCTGCCACCGGCATAGCAGGATGCAGAGCGGAGACATGATGGGGCAGATTTATGATATCGTCATACCGATGGCTGTCTTGCAGGCATTCCGCCGCATTTACGCTTCTCTCGGCTCTCTCTTTCCTTATCCCCCTGGCTGTTCCTGCCCCATCCGTCCTCACTTTTTCTGTTTCTGCCATGTCTTCCCTTATCTTTTCCACCGGCATATCCTCCGTCCTGTCTTTCCCCGGCTCTCCTACAAATTTCCAGACCTTTTCTGCAACATCCCGCCTGTGTCCGCTTACCTCCCCTGCATAGCCGGCAGCTTCTCAGCCCTTTCCCGCACTATCCCTGCCCTGTGCCCGCTGATCTGCCAGCCATAGCCGGCGGCTTCTCAGACCTTTCCCGCACTATCCCTGCCCTGTGCCCGCTGATCTGCCAGCCATAGCCGCAGCTTCTCAGCCCTTTCCCGCACCACACTTACGCCTTGTGCCCGCCGATCTGCCCATTGCGCGATACCGTGGTGGCCCCCTCCTCCAGATTCATGCCTTTCAGGATGGCATTCTTCCCGAATTTCTTCTTTATGGCAAGCACTGCCTCCTGCATCTTCCGCTCCCGCTTCAGGGCAGCCTCCTCCTCTTCCCGCGCCCTCTCCAGCGCCTCGTAATCCGTGAAGAGATCCAGCTGCTCATAGGATTCCCCAGGGGGCACCTCGCCCTCCTTTTTCACCCGGCCAGCCACCACCGTGACCCTCCTCACCAGCAGACTTTTATCCACAATCCTGTCGTACAATTCCATCACCGCTTCCATGATCAGCTTTGTGGAGGCGGTCCAGCGGCCTATGCCTGCCGTTCCGTGGGCATGTTTGGGAACTTTCCTGCCATACCGGTCCGTGGTGACCGGCCCCTTGTAGTTCCTGCGTATCTCGGGATTCGTCAGGCTCTCCACGTCATACCCTATGGTCAGCACCATCTGATCCGTCACCAGCCCTTTGTCCACCAGATCCAGCGCCAGGAGGTCTGTCATCTCCCGCACGATCAGTTTCGCCTTTTCAAAATCATACGGGCAGTGCAGCACCTGTCCCGCCCCCATGCTGCTCCCCTCGGGCTTGTACGCTTTCACATCCGCAATGGTGCAGGGTTCATACCCCCAGGCATGGTCGATGAGCAGCTGGGCGTTGACTCCGAACAGCCCATAGAGCAGTGCCTCATTGTGATAGTCCGTTTGCCCGCCAAGAGAGCATCTGGCGATATCCCCCATAGTATAGAGGCCGTTCTCCTCCAACTTTTTCGCATATCCCCTGCCCACCCTCCAGAAATCCGTCAGGGGACGGTGGCTCCAAAGCGCTCTCCTGTACTCCATCTCATCCAACTGCGCGATCCGCACACCGTCCTGATTCGGCTCTGCATGCTTTGCCATAATGTCCATGGCTATCTTGCTCAGGTAAAGGTTCGTACCGATTCCGGCAGCGGCAACAATGCCCGTTTCCTGCAGCACTTCCTGCACCATCTTCTCCGTGAATTCCCTGGCCGTGAGATGGCTGACTTCCAGATACTGGGTCAAGTCAAGAAACACTTCATCGATGGAATAGACATGGATATCCTCCGGCGCCACATGCCTTAGATAGATATCGTATATTTTTGTGCTGTATTTCACATATAATGCCATCCGCGGCGGAGCCGTGATGTAATCCACGGAAAGCTGAGGCGAGTCCAAAAGCTGTGACGCATAGCAGGAACTGCCGATAAACTTTTTCCCCGGCGCCCTGTACAGGCGGCTGGCGTTCACCTCCCTGACTTTTTGGACTACCTCGAACAGCCTGGGTCTCCCCGGGATGCCGTAGGCTTTCAGGGCCGGGGACACCGCCAGGCAGATGGTCTTCTCCGTGCGGCTGCTGTCCGCCACCACCAGGTTCGTGTCCATAGGGTCCAGCCCCCGTTCCATGCATTCCACGGAGGCGTAGAAAGATTTCAGATCAATTGCGGCATAAATATGGCTTTTCTCCATCCGCAGACACCGCCTTTCCAACATCATCCGATTTTGCTCATTCCTTGCTCTTATATAGCATTTTATCAGAACATTTGTTCTTTTTCAATGCTTTTTATAAAAAATATCCCCAGACTGGATATCAGGATTCCGATCTGTTAAAATAGAGAGGTAAAAATTAAAAAAGAAGACATAGAATACTTAACATAAGATGATGAAAGAGAGGCGCCAAAGATGAAAAAGATAAGACTGCTCCTGATTGCCATTGCCGCTTTGATGCTATGTTCCTGCATACAGCCCAGCGGCACGGCCTCAGAGCCGCCTAATGCGGACAGCCGCGAAAAGGAATCTCCGGCTGAGGCCTCTTTTCCCGGCAATGTGGCTGGCAGCCTGACCAATGAACATCTGCCTGAGCCGGATACGCCTTTCCTGCCGGAACCGGATGTTTCCTCCTTGTCAGAATCCGAATCGGTCTCCCTGCCCCAGACGGAGATATCCTCCCTGCCGGAACCGGAGGCGTCCTCCCCGCAGCAGTCCGCGGATTTAAAGTTCTCAGAAGAATCCGCCTCAAAGATTCCCCGGGCCTCTTTCAGTCTCGCAGACGTGGAGCCTTACTCCGGCCAGCCCTACGCTGTCGTAAGTGACAATGCGCCTTACTTTTCAGAAAGGGATTTGACAGCAGACTCTTTCGCCCTCTACAGCGAACTGGACGAATCCGGAAGATGCGGCACTGCCTATGCCTGCGTGGGGCTTGATCTGATGCCGACAGAAGAACGCGGCACAATCGGAAATGTCCGGCCAACGGGATGGCATACGGTAAAATATAACGGAATAATAGACGGAAATTACCTCTATAACAGATGCCATCTGATAGGATACCTGCTGTGCGGCGAGAATGCCAACGAGAAAAACCTGATCACCGGAACCCGGTATCTGAATGTCCAGGGAATGCTGCCATTTGAAAATACAGTCGCAGACTATGTGGCTGAGACCGGAAACCATGTCCTCTACCGTGTCACGCCCATCTTCGAGGGCGATAACCTGCTGGCCTCCGGCGTGCTGATGGAGGCGCAATCGGTAGAAGACGGCGGCAAGGGCGTTTCTTTCTGTGTATATGTCTACAATGTGCAGCCCGGCATCACAATCGACTATACCACTGGAGAAAGCTCCATTGCTCCGGATGCCCAGACCCCGGAATCTGCAACTCCGGAGCCGTCCCCGGAATACACAGCCCCAACGCCAGAGCCCTCCTCGGAGTCCATAGCCGCAACGCCAGAGCCGGTTCCGGAACCCACCAATACCCCGCCGGACGAGCCTGCACAGGATTCACAGGCAAAGACTACGCAGGAAGCCCAGACGCCGCCCGAAACGCCCGCCGTCTCTCAGGAGGAGCCGCCCCGGCAGACAGCCTATGTCCTGAACACAAACACAAAAAAATTCCACTATCCCTCCTGCCGCAGCGTAAAACAGATGAAAGAAAAGAACAAACAGGACTATACGGGCAGCCGGGACGATATAATCTCCATGGGATACGAGTCCTGCAAAATCTGCTGCCCATGAATTCCTCAGCCATAAGGTTTGCCGGAATGTCTTGCCCTGCGGGCCACCGTGGAGAATCTCGGGCAATCTCGGGGAAATTTTGCGAAGTTGACACAAAATGCTTGACCCTAATTCCAACATTTGCTATAATATGTATCCTGTTCTAAAAATAACTATTTTACCTTTCAGGTATCTGTCGGCAAAATCCGACAGGACTGGCGCCAGACGCCATACCCACTTGGCAAGATATGGACAGCCTGTGCAAAAGGCAGCGGGCAATGCGTCCGCAAAGTATAACTACCAGGAGGAAGCACAATGATCACGATGGAGAATGTATGCAAATCGTACAGAGTCGCAAAAAGGAACGCAGGCTTCAGAGAAGCCTGTAAGGCTCTCTTCCACAGAGAGTATGAGGAAATCGAAGCATTGAAAAACATCAGCTTTACCATCCGAGACGGGGAGATGGTAGGCTACATCGGCCCCAACGGAGCGGGCAAAAGCTCCACCATCAAAATTTTAAGCGGCATACTGACGCCGGACAGCGGGAAAGTGGAGATTGACGACCGCATTCTCTGGGACATAGCCGGCCAGGCGCATAGCCCCTGGCCTCGCAGGGAAAGGTACCGCCGCATTGACCATGTAAAGCAGATCGGCGTAGTCTTCGGACAGCGCTCCCAGCTATGGTGGGACGTTCCGGTCATAGACTCCTACGAACTGCTCAAAGACATCTACTCCATTCCGGATTCCGTTTACCGGAAAAACCTCGATGAACTAACCGAATCCCTGGCTCTGTCAGAACTTCTGCGCACACCCACCAGACAGCTTTCCCTAGGACAGCGCATGCGCTGCGAGATCGCCGCCTCCCTTCTGCACAGCCCCGGCATCCTCTTTCTGGACGAGCCCACCATCGGCCTTGACGCAGTGTCGAAGCTTGCCGTCCGCGATTTCGTGAAAAAGCTGAATAAAGAACACTGCACCACTGTCATCCTCACTACCCATGACATGCAGGATATCGAAGCGCTGGCAAGCCGCATCATCCTGATCGGCAAAGGCCGGATTCTCATGGACGGCACCCTGGGGGACATCCGAAAGGGGGACGCCACCATGGACGAAACCCTGGCCCAACTCTATAAATCTTATGAGATCACCTAAATCCATACAAAACAGGACTCAGATAGCGTCAATCGCATACAGAGTCTCCGGGCCATATATTCCGCAAGGACATGTTCTTTGGCTGAAAAAATGTAGCGCCCAGCCTTTCAGCCGCTGCCTTCATCCAATATTGACAAAAGGGGGATTGGGAAAATCATGAAAAAATATATCAGTTACTTCCGAATGTGGCTCGTGATGGGGCTGCAGTACCGGGCCGCGGCCTTTGGCGGAGTGGTCACGCAGTTTTTCTGGGGATTTATGGAAATTGCCGCCATGCACGCTTTCCATGAGTCCAACCCTGATGCCTATCCCATGACCATGGAGGCCACCTGTTCTTATATCTGGTTCCAGCAGGCATTCATCGCCATGCTTTCCGCCAGGGTCTTCGATGGCCAGATCTTAGACTCTGTCCGTAGCGGAAACATCGCCTACGAACTCTGCAGGCCCGTGCGGATCTATGACCTTTGGTTTTCCCGAAGCACCGCCTCCCGCCTGTCCGGCGCAGGCCTGCGCTGCATCCCCATTCTGCTGGTGGCTGTGCTTCTGCCCAAATCCTACCGGCTTTCGGCTCCTGCCAGCGCAGCTTCGTTCGCCCTGTTTGTCCTGACCCTGGCGCTGGCAGTGCTGGTGTCGGTAGCCTATATCATGCTGATCTATATATCCGGCCTTTACACCATATCTTCCGACGGGCTGAGGCGCCTTTGCTCCTCCCTGATGGATTTCCTGACAGGGGGCTACATCCCCCTGCCTTTCTTCCCGGCCGGGATAAGGCAGGTACTGGAACTCCTCCCTTTCGCCTCCATGCAGAATGTCCCCTTGCGCATTTACAGCGGCGACCTGGCGGGACCGGCCATGTACAGGGCCATCTGCCTGCAGGTATTCTGGCTGGTGACCCTGGTTGCCATCGGCAGAGCATTGTGCCGGGGCGCGGAGCGGAAAGTGATTATACAAGGTAACTAGTGTTGCGCCAGCGCAGAATGTAAGGAGGAAAGCGCATGAATCACGAGAAGCGATACGAACATAATAATAAGAGGACAGGTGCTCTGCGGCTTTACCGCCGCTACCTGTCCATCCTCTTTCGCAGCAAAATGCAGTACAAGAAATCCTTTTTCATGCTTTTCGTGGGAAGCTTCCTGGCCTCCTTCACGATATTTTTAAGCGTGTATTTCATGTTCCAGCGCTTTCCCCAAGTGAAAGGCTATACTTTCCAGGAGGTGCTGCTTTGCTACTCCATTGTGCTGATGTCTTTTTCCCTGGCGGAAATCTGGGCCAGAGGGCTGGAGGCATTTCCCGGCATGGTGCGCAGAGGGGAATTCGACCGGTTGATGCTGCGCCCCCGCAGCCTCCTTTTGCAGATCCTGGGCACCCAATGCGACATAGAGCGGTTCAGCAGGGTGCTCCAGGCCCTGGTCATCCTCCTCTATGCCGTTGCCACAAGCGAACTCCGCTGGACGCCCCTTAGAATTGCCACAGTCTTCTTTATGCTGGCCGGAGGCTGCGCCCTGTTTAGCGGCATCTTTCTCGTTCAGGCTGCCATGAGTTTTTTCTTCCTGGAGGGGCTGGAATTTACTAACATCTTCACTTTCGGCCTCAACGAGCACGGCAAATATCCTGTGGATATCTACGGAAAAGGCGTGCTGTGGGTTCTGACTTTTATCATCCCTTTTGCCCTGGTGCAGTACTATCCGCTGCTCTATGTCCTGGGCAGGCGGGAGGAAATCCGGTACGCTTTCCTCCCTTTTGCTGCCGTCCTGTTTTTGATTCCCTGCTATCTGCTGTGGAGGTGCGGGGTGCGGCGCTACAAGTCCAGCGGCTCGTGAAGCCCCTACTTCCGCTTTTGAACCATGCGGATGCCAAACAGCGTCCCCACCATCAGCACAATCGCCACCGGAAGGACGATCAACGCATTCGGCACAAAGCCCGCAAGGAGATACGCCGCGAAGCTCACTGCCGCAGCAGCCACCGCATAAGGCAGCTGTGTGGACACATGGTCCACATGGTCGCACTGTGCCCCGGCGGAAGCCATAATCGTAGTATCGGAAATCGGCGAGCAATGGTCACCGCAGACAGCTCCCGCCATACAGGCCGAGACGCAGACCACGCCCAGGGGGTTCGTAAGCGGGAAGACGTCCAGGGTAATGGGAATCAGAATGCCGAAAGTCCCCCAGCTGGTGCCTGTGGCAAAGGCCAGGAAGCACCCGATCAGGAACACCACCCCGGGCAGGAATGCCTGGAATGCGCCTGCAGACTCCTTTACCACCCCTGCCACGAATTCCCCTGCCCCCAGGGAATCTGTCATGGCTTTCAATGACCAGGCAAAGGTAAGAATCAAAATCGCCGGCACCATGGCCCGAAAGCCCTCGGGGATGCAGTCCATGGTCTCCCGGAAAGTCATAGTCTTTCTCAGGCAGTAATACAGAATGGTAAAGGCCAGGGCGAACACAGAACCCAGCATCAGCCCCACAGAGGCATCGGAATTGGAGAATGCCTCCACAAAGGATGCGCCCTCAAAGAACCCGCCGGAATAGATCATGCCGATGACGCAGCAGACGATCAGCACCGCGATGGGCAGCACCAGATCCAGCACAATTCCCTTTTTCTCCTCTTTGTCAGCCGCCAGACCTGCGTAAGGGTTCTTGCCGCCAAACAAATCTCCTGTGATTCGGGCTTTCTCCTCATGCTTCTCCATAGGCCCGAACTCCAGCTTCATCACAGCCATGCCGATCATCATCACGATGGTCAGGATGGCATAGAAATTGAAAGGAATGGCCCGGATAAACAAGGTCAATCCATTCCCGTCCTCCACATAGCTGGCCACAGCCGCGGCCCAGGAAGAGATGGGCGCGATAATGCATACCGGCGCAGCGGTGGCATCGATCAGATAAGCCAGCTTCACTCTGGAGACCTTGTGCTTGTCCGTCACCGGACGCATGACAGAACCCACTGTCAGGCAGTTGAAATAATCGTCGATGAAAATCAGCACACCCAATGCCACTGTAGCAAGCTGAGCTCCCACCCGGGTCTTGATGTGTCCCGCCGCCCAGCGCCCGAAAGCGGCGGAGCCCCCGGCCTTGTTCATCAGGGACACCATAGCTCCCAGAATTACCAGGAATACCAGTATGCCGATGTTATAGCCGTCCGAGAGCACGCTGACAATTCCGTCCTGGAACACATGCAGCACCGTGCCCTCAAAGGAATAGGCCGAATACAGCAGCCCCCCCATCAGAATCCCCACGAACAGCGAAGAGTACACCTCCTTGGTGATCAGTGCCAAAGCGATGGCCACCACCGGCGGCAGCAGCGCCCAGGCCGTGCCATAGTATCCGCCTCCCTCCACCGCGCTGTCTCTGGCGCCGAAAATGAACGGCACCGCCAATACGGCCACTAAAATGACCGCCACCAGGATTCCCCTGATCATGTTTCCTTTTCTCTTGTTCATCCTTTTCTCCTCTCGTGTCTGCGCCGTGCGGGGGCACCGCATGTGCCACATGCCGCACGCCTGAATAAATGAAAAAAGTCATGACATACTCTGCCATGACTTCGCAAACATCCCTAAAGAGTCATAACAGCGCTCCGCCCCAAAAGGGACGACAGTCCGTGAGATCTTCTCCCACGGCCCGACAAAACGCCCGGCACAGGCCTTTTTGTCTCGGCGAAATCCCCTTTCCGTTCCCTCCCGCTGCCCGGGCAACCCCTCTCAAAGTTACAGAGAACGTACTCTTGTCTTCCGCGCCTCTATCATGTTGGATATTATAATAGAATCAAAGACAAGATTCTATTATCAAGTTTCTATAATAGATGAAAACAGAAAATTTGTCAATTTATTTTTTTAATACTTTTTTAATACTTTTCCATCCCTTTAAAGTCCCCATATCTCATCGCGGATCACCTTTTTTCCTCTTACATACCCTATTGCGCACTTTCCCAGGTCTATGGCGTCTTCCCTAAGCGGGTTCTTTTTGTCCATATAGTTCTCCAGCGTCTGCCGAATGTCCCGGCAGACAAAAGGGTGACAGAGGAGGAATAAGCCCTCTATCACCCTAACCAGTCATTCCCCCTCACTGCCTTTCCGCTCATAAGGTAAAATCTCGCTTAAAAGCGATTGATCTATTAATTGTCGCTGTTGTTCAGCAACCAAAAGGATACCATATGCACATGATTTAAACTCTTTTGAATTGTTGGGGGTAGGACTAAACACCGAAAAAGCATTTATCGGAATTTCCTCCATCAATTGCAGTTCGTCCAACCGGCAAAGCTTTTTATCGTTCCAATTATAACTTTGTACATACCAGCGTCTTCTGCCGGCAGAAACGGCAACCTTATATATTTCATCTGATTTGGAGATCATTGCCGCAGCATCTGTGCTTAATACGCCGGAAACGGGCTTATTCAATGCTAACGCCAAAGCGTTTCCTGTAACCACAGCGGTTCGAATTCCCGTTTGGGAACCTGGTCCAATACATACTACAACCTCATCAATGTCCTCTAAGCAAATATTTGCACGAGCAACAACATCCCGAATCAATGTGGGGAAATTTTCAATTGGCCTCTCAATCGTTGCAGACGCAATTATTCCTGCCTCAGTAGATATAGCACAACTGGCAGCCGATTGTGAAGCATCTATGCCGAGTCTGATAGCCATAAGCCACCTCCATCATATTTAAACACTAAATTAATTGAAAGAATGTCAAAGAATATTATTTAATCTTTTATTCCAGTCTCCGCCATTGGATAAAATTGAAACAATACGTTCATTTTCATGCAATCCATATTCAAAATGAAGCTCAATATACGGCGGCTCAAATCCGGAATATCGATCCGCCCATTCAACTACCGTTACAGCGGTATCATAATATTCCTCAAAGCCAATATTTTCTACCTCGTCATCGTTATTTAAGCGATAGAGATCCACATGGCTCAATGGAATTCTTCCTGACTCCCGAAGCGTTTGAATCACAAAGGTCGGACTTGTAACCAGTTCTTTCACTCCCAGATTTTTTGCCAGAGCCTGAATAAAAGTGGTTTTTCCGGTACCGATTTCCCCTGTAAATAGAAGAATATCTCCTTTTTCAAGAATCTCTGCAAATCTATATGCCAATGCCGCTGTATCCTCAACAGAATTCATTGTTTTTACAATGGGCTTGATATCCTCTGTCAACATTTATGTCCACTCTCCAATCTCAACCTTTCTTTCTGCTAACGGTAGTGATAAACTCGGCATCATAGGGACATCATCTGTAGATGCACCGTAAGTTTTAAACTGCCACCAGCCGGCTGCTCCGATCATAGCTGCATTGTCTGTAGAATACTTTAAACTCGGAAAAATCACATCTACCTTTCCCAAAGAACCATCGGTAAGCTTGTTTCGTAATATCGGGCTTTTTGATACACCACCAACAACTATTACGCTATTGGGAGTGTATTCTCTGACAGCTTTGCGAAGCTTTGTTGATAAGACATCCATGCTCGCAACGACAAAAGAGGTTGCGATGTCTTCTTTTACAATATTTCCTTTGTCAATTTCCCGGCGCACTGCTGATTTTAATCCCGAAAAAGAAAAATCATATCCCCGCTCCATCATTGGGCGCGGAAGATTGTAGTTATCTTTCCCTTGCAATGATAACTTATCAATGATTGGTCCGCCCGGATATTCAAACCCAAGTTCTCTGGCCACTTTATCATATGCCTCTCCTATCGAATCATCCAGCGTTGTTCCCAGCAGCATGTATTTTCCTCTTTCAGGCGCATAGACAATCATGCAATGACCACCTGAAACAAGAAGATATATTGCAGGAAATTCTACTTTCGCCCCGTCAAGTTCTGCTGAAAAAAGATGCCCTTCAAGATGGTTCACCGCAACGAACGGCTTCGACCATGCCAGACTAAGCGCTTTGGCTGCCGAGATGCCTGTCGCCAAACTTCCCGGAAGCCCCGGTCCAACTGTAACTGCTACGGCCGATAACGCTTCAGGTGTTACATCTGCCTTTTCTAACGCTTCTTTAATGACACCATTCATCGCAATAACATGCTGTCTGCTGGCTATTCCCGGCACAACACCTCCCCATTTTGCGTGTAATGCTATTTGGCTTGATACCACTGATGATATTACTGTAAAATCATCCTGTACGATAGCTGCTGCTGTTTCGTCACAAGACGATTCAATTGCCAAAAGTATTTGTTTTTTATCCATGATAAATTACCCTCTCAATCTCTGACTCTGGTATGAATCCGACTCTTTCTACTTTCGGTTCCGGAAGATTCACATTTACTAAAGTAGATGGAGCTCCGCTTAATAAACCTCCGTCTATTGCAAGCGAAGGAGCAATTGCAAGATCCTCTAATGCACCCTCAAGCGTATGAGGAGTATCTTCACCATGTTTATTTGCACTTGTCATCAGTAAAGGACCCATTTTTCTGGCAAGTTTCTGAATATATATATGATCGGGAACTCTGATTCCCACTTCAACACGCCCTTCCAGCCACTTCACATTATTTTCTTTTATTCCGCATGCAAGCGTCAATGCCCCTGGCCAAAATTTATCTGCCAACTTTCGAGCCGGCTTATTCCACACAATCGGCAACTTGGATTCTGCCTGTTGCCAATCTGCAACAATTATGGGAAGATGTCTGTTTACCGGCCGTCTTTTCATCTCAAATATTTTCTTTATTGCAATATCAGAGGTCGGTAAACAAATCAATCCATAAACAGTATCTGTAGGCGTCAAAATAACGCCATTATCCCATAACAATTCCGCACTATAATCGACCAGCGCATCTAAGTCTGTAACATTTTCCAGCCGGATCCTGTCCATGCAATTTCTGTAATCCAAAATAGCACCTCATTTCCCAAATCGTAAAATCCGCATAAATACCACTGTAAAACTGTCGATATTCTATCACACTTAACTGACTTTAGCAAGACGGATGATTTTAATTTATCCCTTGGCAGGGCAATCAGCGGCTTATCAAATTTTATAATCTGTTTGGGTGCTGGACGCACAGCAGTGGGTCACAATGAAATACCTATAGGCTCCCTCTATCGGTCGAAGCTTCTCAAATATACTACATTCCTGTCTGTTCCTACGGTTTCGTTGTTATGTTTTTTACTCTCCCACAATAAATCTGGCCAGTTCCAGGGCGATGTCAAAATGCCCCGTATCGTGCTGGGTGCCTTTGGTCTGCCCTTCCTTTCGCCTCGTATCCCATTTGGGGGCATCCAGGAGATCGCCGCTGGTAAAAAAGGTGTACAGGTTCAGGCCTCTGAAATCACACATGGCCTGCAGGGCGGCGCATTCCATTTCAACCGAGATGCAGCCGTCCGCTTTATGCTTCTGGAAATTATTGACGGTCTCCCTGTAGAACGCGTCCGTGGTCCATGTCTTTCCTTTCACATAGGGGATGCCATTTTCCTCCATAAAAGCGGCCACAATGTCCGCGTTCCTGACCGTGACATAATCCGATGCGGACGCATAATGATAGGAAGTGCCCTCGTCCCGATAGGCCTGGGTAGGTATCATGACTTTTCCGTGGGCAATTTCTTTGTTCAGGCAGCCCGCGCCGCCGAATACGACATATTTGTCTGTCTTTATCTCCGCCAAAGTATCCTCCACTGTGCCCACACAGGCGGGTGCCCCTACATAAGTTTTATAAAACGCAAATTTCTTTCCTTTATATGGGATACAGTAAATCGGCATGTTGCCCGTTGCGAACCAGAATGACGCGATCTGTTCACAGTCGTAGTTTTCCAGGACAAATGTTTCAATCACATGGGAAAAGGTCAGGATGCATGCATCCACCTGCGGTGCGTTTTCTTTTATCTGGGGATTGATGATTGCCGGGGACTGATTGTCAAAGGCTTCTGTGATCATGCTTCTTTCTCCTATTCTCGCAGATATGCTATAGCATTCCGGTGTCAGTATATTCCTTTACCTGGTTGGCATTTGGAATGCCTCCAGCGCTTTGTTCAGAAAGTTGTTACAAGGTTTTATGATTTGGAAAAGTTCTGCTGCTTTTACAAGATTATGCCACATTTTCCGGGTTTGTTTGTAGCCATTTGCCTATGCTTTTGCGTCAAAACTATTCTGCGTATTTTCCACATTCATCGCTTCTTCACCTGCCAGCAGAATCCCTCTCTTGGCATTTCCCCATGCCTCGTTATAGATCATGCACATTTCCGTCTGTCTGGAAGCCTCCGCATTGGTGGTATACATCGTCCACCCGTTATTGGAATAAGTCGCCACCATCTCCCCGTTCTTATCATAAAACTCTATGTAATCACTATTTCCTGATGGCAGTTTCTGATATTTCACTTTCCCTTCCAGCAGCGTCGCCACAAAATCTATCGGCTTAAGCACATTCTGTCTGTTCCCTGAAACAGCTTTCAGGCCGGAAGTGATAATCCCCTTTCTGTCCGGGGACACTTCCGATGTGTAGCTTTTCATCAGCCTGTTAAACCCTTCGGATTTATTCTGGAACTGCCCTTTTGCAAAATCCTCATAAGCCTGTTCCCTGATCTGCCTCCGGTATTCCTCATCACTTGTGCCGCTTTTCTTTTTGGAAAAAACATATTTATCATGAAAGTCGGGCAGATGGATACCGCCTATGCTTCCTGTTCCTGAAAAGTATCTGCTCTGCAATGAAGCATTAGAAGAATTGACCTGCATTATTTCACTCTCTCCTGTAACATAGATTTTACATTTTATGAGCATATCCCGCCTTATAAAATATATCGGCAGATTCGCTTGCATTTTAAACCACGATTGCACCAAATGACTATTGACATAGCGGAGAGATAGCTTTTGTATTTCTCGCTGTCAGCCCATTGCACGAAGCTCCCATAAATTGCACGAAATGACTATAAGCACACAGCCGATACTGGTCGTGTAAGCATACTACCTCTAAGTTCACCACTTTCCAAGCAATTTCCGTTATCGGGCCGCCCGGCCTGCCCGCGAAAATGGCAGACCGCCGCATATGGCGGATGGAGTCCATAGTGCGGCGGTTAGCTTTTGCAGTATTTCTTATCATTCTGTACAGTTCTGACATGAGCAGCTTAATTGTTTTATTTTTCAGTTTCCTGCATTATTTTATCCTTTAATTCATCTGCTTCAACCTGCTCCAATAGTGCCCCTCATCTCTTCTCATCCAATGCCGTATCCTCAGTTGCTACAACGCCCCCTCTCTTCAAAGTCAAAATCACATCCGCTTTCTGTGCCAGCTCCTTGCTGTGAGTAACCATGATTACGCATTTGTTTTTCGCATGGGCCAGCTCTGAAAAAATAGTTGAAAGACCAGTCAGTCCCTCTGCCGCTCAGTGACATACTGAGTTTCGTATTTATAGAATTTACCATGCCCGCAGACCGTGAAATACCGCAGCCCCCGGCAGCCGGGCGCTGTCCCGTCCAGCAGGAATACAGGTTCCTTATCCACCCGGAACAGAAATACAGCCTGACGGGGCAGTTCCTCCGCCGGATACTGTAAATCCCCTGCCCCCACGCCGATGGTAAGGCTGTTGTACCCCATCTCCCTAAGTTCCCTTAACTGCTCTGTGGTCTTCGGCGTGATGTCCGTGACGCGGGCAAAGCAGCCCATGGACTGTACTTTGGGATAATACTTCTTTACCAGCTCTGCCAGCGTTTTCAGCTTGTCAAAACTTAAGACGAACGGGTTTGCCCCGGTGAAGAATACCCTCTTTGCATTCCTGTAATAGCGGCTCATTTCTTTCAAGTCCGCCTCCACCTCTGATAAAGGCGACATGCGGAACTTAAACGGCACGTCCTCATAAAGCGTGCAGAATTTACATTTGTGGTGTGTGCAACCTGCCGTCACCTGGATCAGCGCACTGCATGCCTCGTAAGGCGGCCTCCATATTGTTCCTGTGTAATGCATAAGTCATTTCTCTTTCCTGTTGACGATACCCCTGATCTCCTGCAGGTCGCTGATACCGTTTTCCTCCATATACTTTTCCAGCCCCTCGATGATCTCCGGCATGGCGCAGGGGTCCTAAAATTTGCCGTACCGACTGCCACCGCCGCGGCTCCGGCCATGATAAATTCCAGGGCGTCCTCCGCCGACTGGATTCCTCCCATCCCGATGACCGGGATGCTTACCGCCCGGAGCTAGTTCCGTCTGCCTTTCATCGGCGGGCTGGCTGCACCCAATCAGTGGCTGTTCCCCAAATATGATGCAGAGCTGTATACGGCAGTGAAATATCAGAAGCCATTGACCCAAGCATCTTTCTACTATACATCATCCCACAACATACCGCACCAATTCCAATACAATGTCAAAATGACCCACATCGTTCCGAGTGCCTTTTATAATGTCTCCACCAGAATCATCCGCCCCTATTGAATCACCGGTCATTTTTCGCCCGCATGATAATAATCCCCGATTCCCCCCAAGTACTCCCCGATGGAATGATAATTCCCGGAATAAATCACCGGATCAAACTGCGTCAGGTCAATGCCGCGCGCATCAATGTGGATTCTTTCATCGACCTGTACATTCTTTACCCTGCAAAAAAAGGTCTCCGACTGCCCAGTGACCACCGAAGAAAGGACTTCGCACTCGCAGACCCAGCGGCTTTCGTCAAGTGTGGGCGCATCGACGCAGACCGCCTTATTGTAAGTGTAAGCCATCCCATCCTTTACCCCGTCATGGCCTGATGTCTGCCCGAAATAATCCATCAGCGCAAGCATCCCCTTGCTGACAAGATTGATGCTGAACTGCCCCGTCCGCTGCACATTCAGCCTCGTCTTCTTTTCGCCGTACATACTGATGACAATCAAATACTCATCCCCCTCCCCACAGGTCTTGCTCACCCATGTAATCGGCGCAAAATCCGGGCTTTTATCCTCACTGTATGTGCCGATGATAAACGCAGGCTGAACAATCATCTCATGTTTTGGCCCAATTGATATTCTTTTCATGCGATAACCGCCTCCTCCATCACAATCTGAAAAATCACAAAATAGACTTCTTCTTTTCCGACATATTCCTGCCGGATCATGGGATATAAAATTTCCATTTCTTCCCGCACCATCAGGGAATCCGCCAAAACTGCCCTGCCGCTTATCCGAATCCACCGCCTTGTATTTAAGTTGTAGCTTGCAAGTTCCACATAAGGGTTTTCCGTAAGTTCCCCATAGACGCCCTTGCGTGTATCCGTGGCGAAATACAGCGCCTTTTCGTCTGCATACACATGCCCCATTGGCCGAAGTCTCGGCTTTTCGCCCGCATTTGTCGCGAGAAAACAGTAAGTACACTCACGAATGAACCGGAAACAGTCCCTCGCAGATATTGACGCTTCGTTCTCACAGTCTCGCTGTATCTCCCCGTTTAACAGAAAATCAATGCTGCACTCCAAAATCCGGCTCAGCTTGATCAGCTTTTCTGTCTCCGGGAACGCCGCATCCATCTCCCAGCGCGATACCGATTGTCTCGCCACCTTGAGTCTCTCCGCAAGTGCCTCCTGCGTGATTCCCTTTTCTTTCCGCAGTGCCGCTATCTTTTCTCCTGTTGTCATATGACGTTCCCCCTGTTTTGATTGGGATACCTTTTTCGCCCATGCAGTTCGTCCGCTTAGACGTACCTGCATATGATTTTACACAGTGGCCGTTTCTCCCTCATAGATGCTCCTGACCATATCTTCGATGTCCGATACGCCCTCGCCTGCATGCTCCTCTTTAAAGCGCTCTATTGAACCGTCAAAGAGAATGCGCCCTTTCGCCAGCACGATAAGCCTTTTGCACACGCAGTCCAGGTCTTTCATATCATGCGAAGTCAGTATCGTCGTCGTTCCCGCAAGACGATTCCTCTCCTTGATAAAATCCCGGATCTGCTGCTTTGCCATCACGTCAAGTCCGATGGTGGGCTCGTCCAGATACAAAATTGGCGGCTCATGCAGCAGGGAAAGCGCCACCTCCGCTTTCATTCTCTGCCCGAGGCTCAGCTGCCTTACCGGCGTCTGGTAAAAGTCCTGCATATGCAGCATTTCCACGAACCGGTCCACGTTCTTTTGAAACACGCCTGCATCAATCCGGTAGATTTCCTTATACAGTTCAAAGCTGTCCATCATCGGCAAGTCCCAGTTAAGCCTTGAGCGCTGTCCAAACACCACGCCGATGTTTGCGGCATTCTCCTCCCGCTTTCTATAGGGACATAAACCGCCCACCCTGATACTGCCCTCAGTGGGAAACAGAATGCCGGACATCATCTTGATGGTGGTCGATTTTCCGGCCCCGTTCGGGGCAAGTATTTATAGACAACCACCGCAACACCGCATAAAACAAGGCTTTTAAGAAACACGAAAACTAAACACGAAGCCCTATAATCACATGGTAAACGCCTTTTCCACATGGAACGGGCGTTTTTCATTGTCCGGGCAGACGAAAGGAGCTGATAACGTGGCAGTATTCCGGGTGGAGAAAAACAGGGGCTACACGGTTATGTCAAACCACCACCTACGCAACCCCGACTTGACCCT
>CATKYJ010000033.1 GCA_949840885.1 uncultured Acetatifactor sp. | reverse complement strand
CTTATAGTATACGGCCAGAAAATAACAATTGCAAACCCAGACTTGCCCAAAAGGTTTCATTTATGGTGGTGTCAAGTGTGCAGGACATGGGAGTTTAGTTAGCTTATATCCTTTATTCTTTATTATTGAAGCAGATATTACATTAAATTTTTATCTTTTTTGTATTAAATCATAAAGAATTTCAATCTGTTCCTCAATCCGACTCCTTTCTTTCTTTAATTTCTCCAATTGTTTTTCCAAGATTGGCTTAGCACTTATTTTCGGTGCATCAATGATTTCTTTAATTTCTCTTACAGAAAATCCAATATCCTGATACATTCGAATTATACCAATCCTTTCCTGTGTAGCAGTATCATATAGCAAGTAGCCCATCTTATTTTTTCCTGTTGGTTTTACTATTCCTGCTTTCTCGTACCCCTGCACCGCCCTTCTTGAAACTTTATACTTAGCACACACTTCACGCAATGTCGCCTCCTGCATATGTTTACCTCCTAATACTGTAAAATTGCACGTTACGTGCAGTCAATTGTTTTTTCAAAAATAATGTAAATATCTGCTTCGTAATAGGACGTGTTTTTTGCGCGAATTGTGTGCGATCTGATTTAAACATGGAAAAAGCCTGTGAGACTTCTCCCACAGGCTAAAATACAGATTTTATAAGATTTGTATATACAATTTAATTATAGTTTACAACGATTCCTAAGGTTTCCTCAATCTCCTTTAGAACATTTACAACTTCATCTAATGCTTCCTTACTCGCATCAGTATGTTGCAAATCTATCTTTTTGCATCCGGATTTTACAATCTGATCTTTCATTTCTTCACCATTGCTATATTCACTGTCATTGATTATGATTTTATCCCAATCTATGACAATGACAATCGTATCAGATTTCTCTTTACCAATCTCGAAAACCGATTCCTTGTTGTCTGCTTCACCGCCAGGTGCATTTACAGAATCTACATTAATCTGATTTCCACCGTTGCCAACCACAATTGTTTCTGGCTCTTCCTCTGTTTTTCCGCAAGCTCCTAGCAATAATATTACGGCAAAGCACATTATAAGATAAGTTTTCCGCATCATTTTGTTTTACTCCCTATAATCAATAGATATTCCCAAAGTTTCTTCTAAGTTCATTAGAGTTTCCTTAACTTCATCATAAGTTGCTTTAATTGCATACTCATATTCAAAAATATATTCCGCATCTTTCCCTTGGGAACTAATTTTACTTATTCTGTCTGTCAAATCCTCAATGCCTGTACACTCTTCTTCCCCAACATATATCTTATTTTCTTCAACCTTTATGATTACTTCTTTATCTTGTAGTTCTTCGTCTTGCTTTTCTTCTGCAAAAGCACTTAAAACTTGATTTCCATCGCCACTGCCATCCCCAGTACCAAATCCACCTAATCCAATTGTTAAGCCAACACACATTAAAACCAACACAATTACAACAATAATAAATATATTCTTCATTTTGGATCATTCTCCCTCTAAAATGCTAAGTCTGTATCTTACTCTATCACCATACTTTGTTTCAAAATCTGACAATACTTTTTCAACATCATCAAAATCATTTGCATATACTTTTGTTAGATCAACAGAAAAAACAAGATAAATATATTTATCCTCTGCATTTTCCTGTAATTCTTTCTCTATAAATGTTTGCAAATCCAATTTTAAATAGTTTATTGCATAATTCCATTCATCATCAGCAGTTCGTTTTGCATCATATGTTTTATGGTTTTCATCAGATGCCCTACCATAAGTTATACATCTTGAAGTATTATTATAACGATTTTTCAATCCAACATTGTAGACAATAACAATATCGTTCATATATTCGTAGGTGTCAAGTTGATTCTCTGCATTGTGTAGTTGCTCTAATAGAGTTTCTAAATCACCTTCCTCAAGCTTTCCCAATGCATTGTCTAATTCCTCAGAGATTCCTTCATATTCTTTTAACTCATCTTGCATTGTTGCATTCTCTTCTTGTAATTCAGTTAATTGTTGATTTCTTGCTTCTACAAGCTGAGAGTTTTTTATCATAACAGCAAAAATCAAAATCATTACAATGTCAAGAAGCGAAGTCAATTCGATTACAATGTTTCGCGTTCTCTTATGCCTCATTCCGCTGCCTCTCTTTCTTTGGCTCTTTCTCTGGCTATTACATGATCCGCATCATCAATAATTACATCCATAGGACCAGAAAGGACTGCATCAATACCTTTAAAAAAAATGGCACATAATACCCCCAAAAGAGTAGTACTTAATGCAACCATAAAATTTTCCATCATAGTCACATCAGAATATGTAACAAGTGCCGCTACTGTACCTAAAATCCCTAAAAGCGGAAATATAGCTGTGATATTTGCATACCATGCATAATTTTTTACCAATTTATTACGCATAGATTCTAATTTTTGGAGTTCTTCAGGACTCCATTGCATTCTGGCACTTACTCTATTAACTTTATCGCTTTTTGGATGACACATATCGTCTGTCCTTTTTATTGCTCTTTTAGTCTTAAAATAAAAAGCCACATTTATGACTGCAAATACAATTATAATCCAATTCCCAGCCTCGCAAAACATTACTGCAAGGAAGTTTACTAGAATGTCCATTAGCTTATTCATATAAAATATCTCCTTTATATCTTGTATTTGAGGTTCTTTCGCATAAAGTTTTATCTATAAAATTACAAAATCTAACACTTTATTATAACCTAATTATTCCGTTTTTTCAATCAATATGTAAATATTTCCTTGTCGATTTCAAGGTAGGTTCAAGGTACAGAATGAAATATGAGTGTCAAATATGAGTGCCGGCCAGTGAATATTTAGAAGAAGCGAGCTTCCCGGAATTGCTTTCGGGAAGCTTGAATTTTGCGATTTTTGAAGCCTGGCGGGAATCTTGACAAAGACCGGTCTGCAGGTTGATAATGCAGATTACGTCCATAGAGAGGAGTTTTTGCCCTGAAGCAGGAATAGGGATAACAGGAAGAGATACAAGGGAACAGCTGCTACAGTTGAAGCCGGCATGTGAACTGGCAAAGCTGGCACGGCAACAAAGAACTTGACAAAGCCGTGTGGATTGATAGAATTTGAGAATAGGAGTATTTTGTGCTGATATATCATTAAGAACTGATTCTGTCAGCTGCATATAGGGAAGCGAGAATAAAAGGATAGCAGGAGGGTGGATGGCTATGAGAAAGATGATCATATGCTGCAGTGTGCTTTTGATCGGGATATTCTGTGCCGCAGGCTGCGGCCGGGCGCAGGCCCCGGCGGGCGGGGTAAGCCAGGTGCATGATAGCGGGACTGAGGAGCAGGGAGAATCCGGAGCAGGAATCGGAGATGCGGGAACGGAAGCCGGAGAGGCAGAGAGGGAAGAGGCCAAAACCGGAGCAGGTGGAACAAAAAACGTCGGAAGCCAGACCGCCGGAGCAGAAAAAGGAAAAACAGAATCCGTAAGCGGGGACGCGGAAACGGAAGCGGGAGAGGCAGAAGCCGGAACCGCAGGGGCAATGACCGGGGAAGCCGTATCCGGCGGCAATGGGACACAGAGACAGGATGCCGCAGGAACGCTGTGCCCCCTGTCCGTATCCGGCGCCGGGCTTACGGACAGTGACGGCAATCCCGTCCAACTAAAGGGAATCAGCACCCACGGCCTGGCCTGGTTTCCGCAGTATGTAAATGCAGAGTGCTTCCGGCAGCTAAGAGAGGAGTGGGGGATGGACGTAGTCCGCCTGGCCATGTATACCGGAGAAAGCGGCGGATACTGCACGGGCGGCAACCAGGAGGATTTAAAGGCCCTGGTCAAAAACGGCGTGGAGTACGCCACGGACTGCGGGCTCTATGTGATCATTGACTGGCACATCCTGTCAGACGGGAATCCCAATACCTATCTGGAGGCGGCAAAGGAATTTTTCCGGGAAATGTCGGAGGAGTACGCTGACTATGTAAATGTCATCTATGAAATCTGCAATGAGCCCAACGGAGGCGTCTCCTGGGCCGAAATAAAGTCCTATGCGGAACAAGTCATAGCCGTCATCCGGGAGCAGGACGCGGACGGCATTGTCCTGGTAGGCACGCCCAACTGGTCCCAGTATGTGGACCAGGCGGCGGCAGACCCCATTACGGGGTATGAGAATATCATGTACACCCTGCATTTCTATGCGGCCACCCACAGGGATTCCCTGCGGGACACCATGGGGAAAGCGGTTGACGCAGGCCTGCCTGTATTTGTGTCGGAATACGGCATCTGCGACGCCAGCGGCAACGGCGGTATCGATAAGGGCCAGGCGGACAAGTGGGTGGAGGTCATGGACGAGTACGGCATAAGCTATGTGGCGTGGAATCTGTCTAACAAAGCGGAGACCTCCGCCATCCTGAAAAGCAGCTGCAGCAAGACCAGCGGATTTACCGAAGAGGATCTGAGCGATTCCGGGAAGTGGCTGCTGGAGATGCTAGGGAGCCCGGAGGAGGGAAATGCGGGCGGCCAGGATGGAAGCCGAAGCCCGGTGGACGGTTCCCCGTCAGGGGGAGACGGAGGCAGCTCCCAGAATAGTGGCGCGGGATCCCCCCAGGACAGCGGGACTGACGCAGGCAAGCCCCAGGATACCCCCGGCAGCCCGGGGGTTGAAAGCGCACAGACCCCTCCGGGGGAGCCCGCAGACAGCATGGCAGGGCAAGTGAGCCCGGAAGCAGGCGATCTGACAGTGAAAGCGGAGATAATAAACTCCTGGGAGCAGAACAACGAAAGCTATTACCAATATGAAGTGACCCTTACAAATCCCGCGCAAACGCCTCAGGAGGGATGGAAAATCACTTTGACCTTTCAGGGTGATATCGCGCTGCAGAACGGCTGGAACGGAAGCTATCAGGCAGAGGGGAGCACCCTTACCATCACGAACATGGACTATAATGGCAAGCTGGATGCGGGAGGCAGCGTAGAAAACATCGGCTTCATTCTAAAGATTGCCCCCTGATTTTCCGGCTCCCCTGCAAGCAAATGGATTTTTCCTGTTCCAAACGAGAGCCGGGTAACCTGGGCTTAAGAAAGCGATACCCGCTCCCCGCACTGCCTGCGGTGTGTCTCCCGGTACTGGCTGGGCGTCATGCCGGTCAGCTTCTTGAACTGACGCATGAAGTGGAGCTCATTGTCGTAGCCGCAAAAGGAGGCAAGGGAGGAGACGGACATCTCCGAGATGCACAGATAGAGTTGGGCATGCTTTATACGGGCCCGGATGATATCCTGGATACAGGTAGTCCCGAAAAATTGTTTATAAAGGTGCTGAAAATGGGATATGCTCAGGTGGAGCTTCCTGGCAAACTGAGGCGTATCCCATTTTTGATAAGGGGCATTCAGAATCTCTATGCGCAGCTCATTCATGGGATAATAGTACTTATGATTCGTATTGCTGTCAGGAACCGCATGTAGCTGGCTGGCCAGGGAATAAAGCAGGGCACGCATCAAAGAATCTATCACTTGACGGCTATGGGAATGGGCAGACAATTTTTCCTGTACAATCAACCTGACATAATCCGTTAGTGCTCCCAGATAGGGCAGTGTAAAGGGGCAGTCAACAGGAATTGCAAGTTTACGGAGCAGATCCTCATCTTCGCCGTGCAATTCAAAATGAATCCAGTCGTCATTGTAGCGGGGATTCTGGCAGCCATAATGGACAGGGGAATGCATCCCGTAAATCATTGTCGTGTTGGGCGGAAAATCCAACACTTCCCCACCTACTTCAAAATAAGATTCTGTCTTGATGAGAAGCAGGCTATAATCCTCATAGCCGTCAGGGTAGGAACGGTTGAACGACATTTTATGCATCGAGTCATAACCGCAGATATTCACTGTGATCATAATAGCTCCTTTCTTTTGTCCGACAGTGTGCCTGCCATTGGCAATACCGTGTATTTTAAGTAGAAAATTACAGAAAATATCAGTTGATTACATTTTAGGAAATGGTTATTTCTTTGTCAACATGATACAGTAAAAAAAGAAAGGAAGGTGCAGGGCCGGGAGTGAAGGGCTCTCTATGGCTCACAGGCGGAAAGGAGGATGACACGTTGAAAGCGGCATTGATTCAGACAAAGCAGAACAGGCTGTACGATTTCCTGAATGAAAAGCTGCGTTTTCCCAGGGAGGAAGTCCTTGCACTGCAGCGGGAAATGCTGGAGCAGACATTGGAGCTCGCCTGGTCTGTCCCGCCGGGGTGCGATTTGATTGTGACCTCAGAGGCAATCAATTACTGCGGGCCGGAGAGAGCGCTGGAGGGAGAATATGCTTCCTGGCTGCCCGAGTATCCTCAGGATGGCCTATGGGAAAGGCTGCAGGCGCTTGCGGCAGGCAAAAAGGCCTGGCTGGTAGCAGGGGTGTACAACCGCAGAATCGACTCGGAGAGCGTAGTAAAATGCTATAACTCCGCGCTGGTGTATGACAGGGACGGCAGGCTGGCGGCAGTCTATGACAAAATTCATCTGACAGAGGAGGAGAGCAGGGAACTGACGCCGGGGCTATACGGGAAAAAACGGAAAACGGTTAAGAAAAAACGGATTGCCGGTTCATAGAATGCCGGCGGAAAGGAGCATTATGGAATGGAAAGCAATAGCAGAGGGCATATGGAAAGTGACCATCGGTGTGCCGGAAGCGCATACCCCTGTGGCGTGGAGGAAATTTCCCGTACAGGAGGAGGCATTAAAGGACATGGGAACCGCGAAGCTGCCGGAGGTGGCAGGGCAGATTACCTCCCGGCAGGACAAGAGGGGACTGCAGATTATGCTGCCTATGGACACCCAGGAGGACATCTACGGCTTCGGGCTGCAGTTTAGGAGCCTGAACCAGGCGGGGCGCAAGCGCCTGCTGCGGGTTAATTCCGATCCGGCGGCGGATACCGGGGAGAGCCATGCCCCGGTTCCCTTTTACATATCCACGGCTGGGTACGGCCTGTTTGCGGACACTTTCCGCCATGCGGAATTTTATATGGGCACCAGCCTGGAGAAAGGGCGTTCCTCCCACAGGAGGGAAGTAAACCAGGCCCATGAGGAATTCTCGGAGTCGGCGCTCTATGCCCTGAAGAGGAACGCGGAGAGGCGCACCGTAATCATTGACCTAAAGGCCGTGGAGGGTGTGGATCTCTACCTTTTTGCCGGAAAGGTGAAAGAGGTGGTGCAGCGTTACAATCTGTTCTCCGGAGGAGGCTGCCTGCCGCCCATGTGGGGGCTGGGCGTGTGGTACCGTTCCTACGGCGGAAGCGGCCAGGAGGCAGTACAGGACATGGCCAGAAGCTTTCGGGAGGAGAGGATGCCTGTGGATGTGCTGGGGCTGGAGCCCGGCTGGCACTCTCACAGCTATTCCTGTACCTACCAGTGGTCCGATCTGTTCCCCCGGCCGGAGGAGATGATACAGGATCTGGAGGGACAGGGATATAAGCTGAACCTGTGGGAGCATCTGTTCGTGTACCCGGCTGCGTCCTTTTATCAGGAACTTCTCCCTTTTTCCGGAGAATATGAGGTGTGGAACGGATTGGTGCCGGATTTCGGGACGCCGGAGGCCAGGGAGCTTTTTGCGGATTATCACAGGGAACATTTTGTTCGAAAGAAAATCGCAGGCTTTAAGCTGGACGAGTGCGACAATTCGGATATGAATGCTTCCAACTGGTCATTCCCGGATACGGCCCGTTTCCCATCCGGAATGGACGGGGAGCAAATGCACGCAGCCATCGGGGGGCTGTACCAAGGCCTGGTCTATGATATGTTCCGGGGGGAGGACAGGAGGACATACTCCCAGGTAAGGTCGTCGGGGGCTCTGGCCGCGCCCCTGCCCTTTGTGCTGTACTCCGATTTATATGACCATAAGCAGTTCATCCGGGGGATGGTGACTTCCGGGTTCTCGGGGCTGCTTTGGGCGCCGGAGGTAAGAAGCTGCAGGAACGGCAGAGATCTGCTCCGGCGCATGGAGACGATTATGTTTTCCGCCCATGCCATCTACAACTGCTGGCGGATTCCCAATCCGCCGTGGAAGCAGGTGGACATCACCAAGAACCTGGCGGGAGAGTTTATGGAGGATACGGGATACTACACAGATGTCTGCAGAAGATATCACGAAATCAGGATGTCCCTGCTGCCCTACCTTTACAGTGCTTTTGTGAGATACCGGAGAGAGGGAATCCCGCCGGTCCGGGCGCTGGTGATGGATTACGAGGAGGATCTCCAGGCGAGGAATGTGGACGATGAATATTTGCTGGGTGACAGCTTGCTGGTGGCTCCCATGACCCTGGAGGACGGCACGGAGCGCAGGGTGTATCTTCCGGCGGGGAAGTGGCATGATTTCTGGAACGGAACCGTCCTGGAAGGGGGGAAGAGTTACGAAATCACCGCGGACTATGACAAGATTCCGGTATATGTCCGGGACGGCTGCATTCTTCCTCTGGCGGAGCCTGTGGAATATGTGTCCAGGGACACTGTTTTCCAGATTCATCCTAGGATATACGGGGACGTCCGGGAGGAATGTACCCTGTATGAGGATGACTTCGAGACCTTTGCCTTTGAGCGGGGAAAGTTTAACAGGATATCCCTGGGGGTAGATGCGGAGGGGAAGCTTCGCGTGGAGCGCTCTGGCGGGGAACGGGAGCGCTGCAGGATTGTGGTGTAAGCAGGCGGGACAGTGCAGTTTCCGGTCTTAGCTTTCTTTGTCATTTTGATTACAAAATCGGGTAAAAGAAAACTTGGAAAGAGCCGTATCCTGTGGGAAGCGGCGAACCGGGAACTGCAGTTAAAGTTCGCAGAAATCAAGAATATATCGGATTTCCTGGACCTGGATGAGCTGAAGGAACTGCGCCAGGCGCTCTTTACAAACGATACGGCGAAAGTCGATGAAATGGGGCTTTTAGATCTCACGGGCATTGGCTACGGCGCCACTTCCAAGACCATCAAGACCAAGGAAATGCATCTGGTGAACGGAGGGAAAGTGGAGGATGTGGTGCAAGCCGAGTTCGTGGTTCGCATCTCCGGAAACCAGGACTATCAGGGAAACGGCATCAACAACGGATACTTTGCCTATGTGGACGAGTTTACCCTGAATGATGCGGCCAGCAATTCTATTGTGGGGGGCAAACGCCGATTTAGACCATGACACGGAGGGCTGGACATACAAAGGGACCGTTCCGAGATGATCCCTGCCCAGGCGGCGGAGGGCAATACCAACTGGAACATGGATATGGCCATCGGTTCCGCCCTGCTGGGACTGGCTTTCAATGGAATGGAAGGCTGGGAATATGGGATACAGTATTATAATAACGGTTACAACACCCTGCTGGGGCAGTGTACCGAGGTGAATATCTACGGACAGGACGGTTCGTGGAATGAATCCATCCGTTACCACAATGCGGCGATCTCCAAGATCTTTGCCTTTGCCAAGGCCATGGCCATATGCTGGGAGAGAACTGGTTCGCGGCGGGATTTCCGGTAGAGCTTGGAAAATCTATCTTCTACAATGTGGTGGTGCAGACGCCGGCATATGTCTATGACAGCAGGAGATATGCCGCGACTCCGGTCTATGGAGACCATATTATGGGGACGGGGAGTGAGTTCGCCTATGCGGGACTATATTACGACGAGGTGGCGGAGGACACGGCATCCATAGATGAAGTCATGCTTCCCACCAACTATATGCTGGCAAAGCGCAATCCGGAAGACAGCGCGGCCACTGCATCGCTGCTCCACGTCAAGAGTATCAGGTATTCTTCTTTTTCTAAAAATTATCTCTTATACCCAATTTCCTATTGACACTCAACTGATTATGGTGTATATATAACATATAAACAGCAGAGAGGGGTGATACCGATTTGAAACTATTGCAGAATTCAGGAATCCCCATTTACCAGCAGATTGCAGAACAGCTGAGGATGGATATCTTGGCAGGCAGGCTGAAAGAGGGAGAATACCTCCCGTCCATCCGAGGGCTGGCCAAGGACCTGCGGATCAGCGTCATCACCACCATGAAAGCCTATGAACAGCTGGCGGAGGAGGGCCTTGTGACAGCGGTTCAGGGCAAGGGATTCTATGTGAACGCCCAGGACAGCCAGATGCTGAAAGAGCAGCATCTGCGCAAGGTGGAGGAGGCTTTGCTGGAGGCGGTAAGCGCTGCCAGGATAGCCGGGATGACGGGCCAGGAGCTCCAGGACATTTTGTGTACATTGCTGGATATGGAAGAGGACCAGGGAAATGAGAGATAATGCAGGAGGAGAGAGAAAGAAATGACCAGAATAGACGAAAAAGAAACTATAACAAAACAAAATATAGAGAAACAAAACAATGAAATCCAGAAGCCCAAAATCCGCGAGACTGTCCTGCAGGCACGGAATCTCCACAAAAAATACAAAGGCTTTGCCCTTTCGGTTCCGCAGCTTTCGCTGCCAAAAGGCTTTGCTACCGCCCTGATCGGGGAGAACGGCGCGGGCAAGACCACATTGCTTAACATCCTTACCGGCATAAGGCTGGACTACAAGGGAGAGATTTCCTATTTTGACAGACAGGAAACAGGCATCAGCGGGGAAGTGCAGGAACAGATCGGCTACACGGGCCCGGGCTGCTATTTCCTCCCCCAGTGGACCATCAGGCAGGTGGAAGAGGTCAGCGGGCTTCTGTTCGCCAATTTCCATCAGGACAGATACCGGGCGATTTGCGAGGAACTGGGAATCGGCGGCAGCGGCATGGATGTAACGAAGCAGGTGAAAAGCCTCTCGGACGGCAACCGGATGAAGCTGATGCTGGCAGCGGTCCTGGCCAGGGATACCAGGCTGCTTATTCTGGATGAGCCCGCCTCCCCTCTGGATCCGCTGATGCGGGATAGGCTCTGCGACATGATAAGGGAGTACCTGGAGCAGGGAGACGGAGAAAAGACGGTGTTTTTCTCCACCCACAACATAGCCGATATGGAGAACGTGACGGATTACGCCATTATCCTGGAGCACGGCAATATTGTGGAGGAGGGCTTCGTGGAGGATTTGAAAGAGAAATACGTCCTTGTGAAAGGGGAGACAGCGGATGCGGAGCAGGCCGGGAAAATCCTCTTTACCATGAACCGAAGCGCCTATGGGTTTGAGGGAATCTGCCTGGCGCAGAACCTTGACGGACTGGCCGGAATGGACGTGAGTCTGGAGACGCCCAGCCTGTCCCAGATCAGCGTGGCAGTGATGAAAGCCAACACAAAGCTGGCAAAGAGGGCATGACGGGAAATAGGGAAAGGGGATGGTCTGTAGGATGAAAAAACGAATAAAAAGCTACCTGGTATTTACCGGCCTCTGGTACCGGATCGTGGTATATCTGCTGGCGCCCCTGGCTATGGTGGGGCTGGGGCTGTGGATGGAGGCAAATGTGCAGAGCGGCACAGGACTGATACTTGTGGCAGTGCTTTTGCCCCCGGTGGAAATCATTTCCGACAACGGTCTGTTCGGAGGAATTCAGACAAAGGATTCCCTAAGGCTGGAATTTTTGAAGACTTCCGGGCGGGGAATGGATGTCTTAAAGAGCGCGCTGCGGATGGACTTGCTCCGGAAGTTCCTGTCAGCCTTAGGGATTTTGGCTCTGTGCCGGCTGGCAGCAGGACTGGCAGGCAGATGGACGGCCAAAGGAGCCGGCGCGCCGGAGGGTATGGTAAGCGCATCTGGAATGGGGATTTTGCTGTATTTCGTGCTGCTTTCCTATTTTGTCTCTACACTGGGCACGTTTCTGTCCAGATTTGGCGACATGCTGTGGATAAACCTGCTGGTGGGCTATGGGGCGATGTTTTTCACGGCATTTGGCCTGATCCTGCTGAACCTGGCAGACTATATTTTAGTAATCGATATTCTGTTGGCGATACTCGGTATGGGAATCAGCGCTTTGGCTGTGAGGGTTGCCATGAAGAGGGTGGAAAGGAGCTATTATGATAAATAACTGGAAACTGGGGATGAGGATGCTGCGTTATGCTTACGGCATAAAGATCAACTGCATCGCAGGAGGGCTGCTGCTGTTGCTGGAGATTTTGGCCATTGTCGTAGCGAGGATGGAGTGGAATGTGTTTCCCGCATGCTATATACTCCTGATAGCGGGCATGCTGCCCGTACAGATGCTCTTTTCCCTGAGCATGGCGGGCATGACACAGGCGTCTCCTATGAAAAAGAAGCTGCAGACCAGCATTCCGGCCCTGATGAACTTCAGCATCATGGCGGTTCTGTACCTGATCACGGTTTTGGTGTGCGAAATTATGTTTTTGGGGAGACCGGAATACCGTGACTATGTATACAGCAGCCTGATAATGCAGGCGCTGTCCTTGGCCATGATAATGCTCTATATGGGCTTGGCCTATAAACATTTCATTCTGGCATCCGTGGGGCTGATTCCGATTCTGTGCACTGTGCTGTCAAAGGGCCTGACAGGGGAGGAAATGCTGGGGTTCCTGACAGGAAAAGGGCTTTCTCTGTGGAAAGTGATTCCCGCAGGCCTTGGGATTCTTGCCTTGGGCGCTGCGGGGGAGTATCTGCTCTCGCTTTTGGTCTACAGGGCTCCCATGGACAAGATGGCCCAGGGCGCTCGTCTGCGCAGGGAACTGTGAAGCCGCGGCCTGTGCGGCCAGGAACTCCGGCCAAAGCCTGGGCAGGGAACTGTGAGAGCGGCCTGGGGGGCGTGAGGTTCCTTTGCCAGGTTCCGTCAGTGCGTCTGGACAGGGAACTGTGAGAGCGGCCTGGGGGGCCTTAGATTCTCTTGCCAAGGTTCCCGCAGTGCGTTTGGGCAGGAAAATAGAATGGCGGGGCCTGGAGCTTCTGGCCAGGCGCAGCCCTCAGCCCAGCGCCACATCCAGCGCCAGCATCACCGTAAACCCTGCCGCGAAGAACAGGGTTCCCAGGTTGGAGTGTTCTCCGGCGGAGGCTTCCGGAATGAGTTCTTCCACTACTACATAGAGCATGGCTCCGGCGGCGAAGCTTAGCAGATAGGGCAGGGCCGGTAGGATGAAGCTTGCCGCGCAGATGGTGAGGAGGGCGGCCAGGGGCTCCACCACGCCGGAGAGAACGCCATACAGGAAAGCCCGGCCTTTTCCGGCTCCCTCCGCCCTAAGGGGCAGGGAGATGATGGCGCCCTCGGGAAAGTTCTGGAGGGCGATGCCGATGGACAGGGCCAGGGCCCCGGCCAGGGGGATGGTCTCATCCCCGGCCATCCAGCCCGCCAGCACCACGCCCACGGCCATGCCCTCGGGGATATTGTGGAGAGTCACCGCCAGCACAAGCATGGCAGTGCGCCCCAGGCGGGTGCGGGGTCCCTCCGGGGAGGCGCTGTTCTGATGCAGATGAGGAATGGTTCTGTCCAGCAAAAGCAGGAAGAGGATGCCAGCCCAAAACCCGGCCACTGCCGGGAAAAAGGCCCATTTTCCCATATGTCCCGCCTCCTCCATGGCGGGGACTAAGAGGCTCCAGACAGATGCTGCCACCATGACCCCGGCGGCAAAGCCCGTAAGGGATTTCTGCACTTTGAGGGGAAGCGCGTCCCGCATGATGAACACGCAGGCAGCGCCGAGAACGGTTCCGAAAAAGGGGAGCAGGATGCCCTGCAAAGTTTCTATTGGCATTGTGTAACCTCCGTTTTTTACGCTATTAGCCAGATATATTAGTTAGATATAACTAACTATAAAAATATGATACAATAAAACAAACCATCTGTCAATAATGGCTGGCCGATAAGCTATAGTATGTATGAAAAATCTATTTTTACCCCGATGAATTGCTAGCGGCGGACTCTGCATTCAACCTGCTTAGTTCCATCTGGAATTTCTGCCGATATTGGCTAGGCGTCATGCCGCACCATTTCTTGAAAAATGCCGTGAATTGGTGGTAATCTGGAAAGTCCAGATGGTTGGAGATCTCCTGGATGGTCATGGGGGAGTGGCGCAGCAGATTCATGGAAATCTCCAGCCGCAGGGACAGGTAGTAGCGGTATGGGGGGGTAAAGTAAGACCTTTTGAACACCTCGTTGGCCCGGGAACGGGAGAGATGGGCATGGGCTGCGATCTCATCGATATGCAGGGAGCGGTGGACATTTTGCTCAATGAAGCATTTCATGGCAAAAGCCGGGGAGGTTTTCTCCTGATGGCCTATGAGTGTCTCCGAAAACAATTGAATGTAATGATGAAGAAAAAGAGCCAGTTCACTTTTGCAGTGGGCCGGGTCTTTTTTCATGATGGTGAATGCCTGGGTGAGATAGTCCCTGTTCTTGAAATTTTCCACATAACAATTGGTGTTCAGATGATAGTCCGAGAGCAGGTGCTGCACTAACATCCCCCGGACATTGAGCCATACCTTGGTCCAGGGGTCGTGGGGATCGGAATAGTAGTGGTGGTAAGTGCAGGGATGGAGGATGTAAGCGGCGCCGGGGCCTAAGGCCACTTTTTTGTCATTAAAGTACACATAGCCCCGGCCGCTGATCACATATTCAAATACATAGTGGTCTCCGTTGGGCCGCAGGATATGATAATTTGGATCCGCAAAGGTAATGCCTGAGGACAGGGGAGAAAACTCGGCAGAGTCCGGCCCCAGATAAAAGTAATATTCCTCCCGGGCTGTCCTGTAGATGTCCGGCATGCTGCAACCTCCTGTTTTCATCTTATTCCCGCGAGCATTGAGTCAAGTGGGCATGCTTGCATGCACATTTGACGAATGCCGCGAGGGTCAAATACCCCGTTGCTTGCAGCGGGGTATTTGATTGTCGTTTCTATCGCTTAAGTATCAGAAACCTGTTTGTGTAAATTATACAATAAACAGACAAAAAATCAATGGTTTATTCTCAGAAAAACTAAAAACAGGATTTTTTCATACATATACAGGATTTTTTTGACCTGATTAATTCACAGAATTGATTAAAATAGAGTATGTAAGAAAGAAATGCATGAGAAACATGGGCGAAAAGCCAAAGGAGAGGGAAGAGAGAAATGGATTTGCGGACAATACCCAGGCCGGAGCACCCCCGTCCTCAGATGGAGCGGCAGCACTGGACCAATCTGAATGGAGAATGGAACTTTTACATAGATTACGGCGACAGCGGGAAAGACAGAAAGTTATACAATAATACGGAACTTCCGGAACGGATTATTGTGCCATTTTGCCCGGAGAGCAAATGCAGCGGAGTGGCAAAAACGGATTTTATGCCTGCAGTCTGGTATCAGAAAACACTGATGTTGAAAAAAGACCTGAACCAGAAAAGATTCCTGCTCCATTTTGGTGCAGTGGACTACGAATGTAGCGTCTGGCTCAACGGGGAGTCGGTGGGAGAGCACAGGGGCGGATACTCCTCTTTTTCCTTTGACATTACAGAATATGTCCGGGAGGGGGAGAACAATCTGGTGGTACTGGCCAGGGACGACCTGCGCTGCGGCCTGCAGCCCAGGGGAAAGCAGAGCCCCGCATATTTTTCCGGAGGCTGCAATTATACCCGCACCACGGGAATCTGGCAGACCGTGTGGCTGGAGGAGGTGCCGGAAAGCTATATCCTCTCCCTGCAATACTATCCCAATGTGGCGGAGAACAGTTTGACCATCAAAGCAAAGGTGCAGGGGTCGGGAGTGCTGGAAGCCCGGGCCTCCTATGAGGGCAGGGACTGTGGACGGGGACAGGTGCAGGTCCAGGGACAGGTGGCGACGCTGACCTTATCTCTGACAGAATCCCATCTCTGGGAAGCGGGAAAAGGCAGACTCTATGACTTGGAACTTACTTTCGGGGAAGATTGTATAAAAAGCTACTTCGGCATGCGGGAGATTCAGATTCGGGGAGAAAAGGTGCTGCTCAACGGAGAGCCCATTTTTCAGAGGCTGGTGCTGGACCAGGGGTATTATCCGGACGGCATTTATACGGCGCCGTCAGAGGAAGCTCTGGAGAAGGATATCAGGCTGTCCATGGAGGCAGGGTTCAACGGGGCGAGACTCCACCAGAAAATCTTTGAACCTCGGTATCTGTACCACTGCGACCGCCTGGGATATCTGGTCTGGGAGGAGCATGCCTGCTGGGGACTGGACTACAGCAGACCGGAGGCTCTGAAAGCGTTTCTGCCGGAATGGATGGAGGTCATGGAGCGGGATTTCAATCACCCGGCCATAGTGGGATGGTGTCCCTTTAATGAGACCTGGGACGTGAACGGAAGAAAGCAGGACGAGGATCTGCTGCGGGTGGTATACAAGACGACGAAGCTCTATGACACCACAAGGCCCTGCATCGATACCAGCGGCAGTTACCATGTGATCACGGACATCTATGATCTCCATGATTACGAGCAGGATCCGGGGAAGCTGGCCGGGCATTATGAAGACTTCAGGGCAGGAGGAGAGCTGCAGGATACCCATCCCCAGAGACAGACGCCCGTAAAGGGGATTCCTGTGATGATCAGCGAGTACGGCGGCATCCGCTGGGACACGGGAGCAGCAGGAGAGAGAGATTGGGGCTATGGGGAGACGCCCCGGACAGAGGAAGAATTTCTGGAGCGCTATAAGGGACTTACGGATGTATTTCTGGACAATCCCAGGATATCCGGCTTCTGCTATACCCAGCTCTACGATGTGGAGCAGGAGGTGAACGGCCTGTATACCTATGAACGGGAGCCAAAGTTTGACATGGAACCGTTCCGGGCTGTCAACGGCAGAAAGGCAGCCATAGAAAGTGACGGCAGCGACATGGCTTAATGGAAAATCTAAGCTTCCAGGTTTCCGGAAGTGCAGATCTGGATAAAAAGGAGAGGATGGAGGATGGGGTGAAAAAGCAAAAACAAAAGTCAATGACAAGAAGATTCAAAAGGGAGGACATCCCGCTGTATCTCATGGCGCTGCCGGGAGTGGTGATTTTGATCTTGTTCAGCTACCTGCCCATGGGCGGGCTGGTTCTGGCTTTCAAGAAGTACAATGTGCAGAAAGGGATTTTCGGATCGCCCTTTAACGGATTTGATAATTTCAAATTCCTCTTTGCCACATCGGATGCGCTTGTGATAACAAGAAATACGGTATTGTATAATATTGTATTTATTTTTCTGAACATGGCCATTGCGGTGGTTCTGTCCCTGATGCTCAGCTCCCTGGGCTCCAAGAAGACTGCGAAGACATTCCAGACAATATACATGATGCCCTATTTCCTGTCCTGGGCGGTGGTGGCGATCATTGTGACTGCATTTCTGGAGCGTTCGAATGGATTTGTAAATTACGTTCTGCAGCTGCTGGGCCAGGAGGGCGGGATCGACTGGTATCAAAGGACCAGCATATGGCCGCCGCTATTGGTATTCATCAATGCCTGGAAAGGCGTGGGATATCAGGCGGTGATGTACCTGGCGGTGATTTCCGGGATTTCCAGCGATTATTATGAGGCAGCCATGCTGGACGGGGCATCCCGGTTCCAACAGGCCATCTATATCACCATCCCCCATCTGCGATTCATCATTGCGGTTTCCCTGATCATGGCCATGGGCGGCATCTTCCGCGGGGATTTTGGTCTGTTTTACACCGTGACCAAAGACAGCGGCCCCTTGTATCCGGTGACGAATATAATCGATACCTATATCTACCGGGGGCTGAAGAGCCAGGTGAATATCGGAATGACTACAGCGGCAGGGCTGTTTCAGTCGGCAGTGGGCTTTGTGTTTGTACTGCTGGCGAATAGGATCGTCTCCAAAGTGGATCCGGACAGTGCCATGTTCTGAGGCGGGAAAGGATACAAGCCAGACCTGGTGGTCTGTCATCAAAGGGCAAGTATTGATTGATATAAGCGCCAAAGCGCGCTAGGGGTAAAATAATGAAAAAGAAGAGACAATTGAACCGGATCAACTGGAAATGGAATCTTTTTTTCGGTATCATCCTTGGAATTTTTGCCATTGTGTTTGTGGCGCCGGTGCTTCTCATTGTGATCGTATCGTTTTCCAGTACGAACAGCATTAATGAAGTGGGGTACAATTTCTTTCCCGTGGAATGGTCCATGGAGGGGTATTATTACACATTCAAGATGGGGAGCCAGCTGGTGTATTCCTACCTGGTCACCATTGTAAACTCTGCGCTGGGGACGGTATTGGGGCTGATCGTCATGTCCATGTATGCCTATGTCATATGCCAGAAGAGATTCTGGCTGGAGAGAGGGCTCACATGGTTCCTGTTTTTCACGATGCTCTTCGGGGGCGGCCTGGTGCCATCTTATATTTTGAATGTGCGCTATTACCATCTGAAAGACACCTTTTGGATTCTGCTGCTGGCAGGCATTCTGAATGCCTATTGGGTGATCATCCTGCGCACTTTCATCAAGACATCTATTCCGGAGGCTCTGTTTGATTCGGCCAGGATAGACGGGGCAGGGCATTTTACCATTTTCTTCCGGATTGTGTGTCCCCTGTTCAAGGCAGGGCTGGGAACCATTGGCCTGTTCAGCTTCGTGGCCAGGTGGAATGACTGGTTCACGGGCATGCTGTATATCGAGAACAATAAGCTGGTGCCCCTGCAGACTTTGCTGACGCAACTGCAGAACAATGTGGATTATCTGAAAGCAAATTCGAGAATTGCCTCCACCCCGGGGGGAATGGAGATGCTGAAGAACCTGCCCGGCACGAACCTGCGGATGGCCTGTACCGTTCTGGCAGTGGCGCCCCTGCTGTTCGCCTATCCGTTCTTTCAAAGGTATTTCGTACAGGGGCTTACAGTGGGCAGCATCAAGGAGTGACTGCATTCCCGTATTTTGTAAATATGGCGCAATATGGCTTATTTGACAGCAATTTCTTTCCATTTGATTATAGGCAGCCGTACTAGCTGTATATAATATAGTTTTTCTAATGTTTCATTAAATAAAAAGGAGGATGACAAATGAAACGGAAATTAGTATCATTGCTGTGTGTATTTTCTATGGTAGCAGCCATGCTCAGCGGCTGTGGAAACGGTTCGGAAAAGGAGAGTTCCCAGGAGTCTTCAAAGCCAAGTCAGGAGGAGTCTGGGGAGAGCGGGACAGAATCCGCGGAATCTTCAGAGACCGCAGAGGGAGGCGAGACAGCAGGGGAGGACCTGGAGTATGCAGAGCTTCAATGGTATGTGCTCAGCTATCAGACGGGCAATATCACCGATGTAGACATGATTCAGGCTGCATTGGACGAGTATTTCCTGGAAAAGCTTAACTGTAAGGTGAAGCTGAATATCATGGGACCCGGAGGCTATGAAGAAACCATGTCCACAAAACTCATGTCCGGTGAAGAAGTGGATCTTTTGGCAGTCACGGGGGATATTTCCTATTATACTTATGCAAAGATGGGGGCGTTCTATCCCATTGACACCCTTTGGGATGAGTATGGCACCAGCCTGAAAGATCTATTTAAAGAGGATGTATGGGAGGGGCTGAAAGTCGATGACCATATCTATGGGGTTCCGGTGCTGAAAGACAACTGCTATATCATAAGCTATATTTATAATGATACACTGGCCAAAGAGCTGGGGCTGGATATGGAGCAGGGGTGGTCCGGTCCTCAGGAAATGGAAGATTTTCTGATCGAGGCAGTGGCGGCACGCGACGCAAAGTTTCCTGAGTATAAGGGGATGCCTCTGATGCCTTACAATGATGTCTTCTGTCCGTACTATGTGGCTTTGGAACAGTTTGGATGCAATGAGCTGGCAGTATGCAATGTGCCCGGAAAGGAAGCCGTTCCCGGGGTTGACACGAAAACGGTGTACAACTTTTTTGAAACAGATGAATTCAGGGAGCTGTGCCTGATGAAGCAGCGCCTGGTAAGCGCAGGCGTCCTTTCGAACAACGGATTCACATTCGAGGGAAACCTGGCGGCGGAGCCTTTCATTCTGATGCTGAACGGATGGGGTTATACCTGGATCTCCGAAGACCTGAACGGAGAGAATTACGACTCGAAACTGGTAGTATATGACAATCCTTATATGGAGGGAAGCGGCTATGCCGGAGCCATGACTGCTATCGGCGTAAACAGCAAGAACCCGGAACGGGCTATGATGGCTATGGATCTCATAAACAATGATCCCTATGTGGCTACAATGCTGCGTTTTGGCCTTGAGGGAGAGCATTGGGAGAAAGACGGGGACGGCAAGATGCAGCTTGCAAACCGCAATGCGGACGCGGCAAATCCCGGGTGGCTGCAGTGGTACGGGCCGTTCTTCGGAAATCTGACCATTGTGGAGGCTCCGGAGTCCTATGGCGGACCGGACAACATCATGCTGAAGAAAATGGCGGAATACAACAATGAGGCGATTCTGGCCTCACATATGGGATTTATTCCCGACCTTTCCACCATTGAAAACGAACTCTCCGCATGCAATAACGTGATAAGTGAGTATTACGATTATCTGAAATACGGATATCTTGAGTCTCAGGAAGCCGTGAACAAGTCAGTGGACGATTTTGTGGCGAAGCTGAAACAGAACGGTTCGGAAAAGATTGTTGCGGAACTACAGTCCCAGATCGACGCATGGGAAGCCAGTAAGTAACTAGGAAAAATCTGGACAGGGGAGGCAGCGCTCCATAGGAGCCGCTGCTTTCCTTTTTATTCCTGATAATTTTCCGTTTCCTTCAATCTTGGAAAAATCCATAGAATTTCACATAGACTTTATACTCATCTTCTGATTCAGCAATCGCATTGTCGATAAGCTGTGTTTCTGCAATCTGCTCATAGGTTTCAATGCTCATAACCACCAGATCACCGTAACCGTTTTTTATTATAAAGATTGGTTCTTTAACCGCATGGCAGGCATCAGAGATTTCATTTGTATTTCTTAAATCAGTAATTGGTCTAATCTGTGGCATAAAGCAGCACCTCCTTTTTGTACAATATTCCGGCATAATTATGTACGTTTTTCAAGTTGGCTGTGAATGTATATTCTGGAATGAAGAAATTGCTGACAAAAATCCCAAATCCGCCGCTTAGGAAAACGCCAGGATCCGCGGCGGAATCATTTAGAGCGTCAGCCCTTTGGCCATATCCGAGAAGACCGAGAAGAATTAGATATATTTCCAAGAGTTCACAGAATCTTCACAAAAATTATTAGCACTCACTATTGACGAGTGCTAATATATGTGTTATAGTACAGATAGAACAAAGGAAGAGAGAAAAAGAATCAAATCCGGCGTTCAGGGAAATGATATATAAAAAGAAGCGGTTTTGGATAGAAAGGAGATATGACTTATGATGATGCCCAGTATTTTCAGAGACAATTTGTTTGACAGCTTTATGGAGGATTTCGGGTTTCCGTCATTCCCGGACATCGACAGGACCCTGTACGGCAAGCATGCCAGGAACCTGATGAAGACCGATGTAAAGGAGACGGAGGACGGATATGAGGTGGACATCGACCTGCCCGGTTTCAAGAAAGACGAGATTCAGATGGAACTGCAGAACGGAAACCTTACCGTCAGCGCCGCCAAGGGCCTGGACAAGGACGAAAAGGACCAGAAAGGAACCTATGTAAGGCGCGAGCGCTACGCCGGAAGCATGAGCCGCAGCTTCTATGTAGGGGAGCATGTGACCGAGGAGGATATCCATCCCAAGTACGAGAACGGCATCCTGACGTTCCATATTCCGAAAGAAGAGAAAAAGGCAGTAGAGGAAAAGAGACATTACATCTCCATTGAGGGATAATGTTCTGCCGCAGCAGTATGGCGACCTGCCTGACTGCTGCGGCATCCATGGCCCAGGCTGTGCCCCGCAGGAGATGCTGCGGGGCATTTTATACGCAGGCCCGGATAGGGAACTTTGCTGCCGGCGGCAGCTCTGGGCCGTGCAGGGGAGAAAGAGGTTCCTCTACTTGATTCGGCATGTAACAGCGCCCCGGCCCCGTCACCGGGCCGGGGCTGCGCAAGGGTGTGAGGACCGGGCGGCGGAGAATGGAGTCTGCCGCGGGGAGGAAGAGAAATGGGAGCGAAAAGAGACTGCTACGCGGTGCTGGGGGTGGAGCGCAGTGCGGACGACAAGACCATCAAAAGGGCATACCGGAAGCTGGCAAAGAGATACCACCCGGATACCGGCGCGGGCAATGCTCAGGCGGAAGAGAAATTCAGGGAAGTGACAGAGGCCTATGAGATCTTAAGCGACCCCGAGAAGCGCAGGCTCTACGACCGGTTCGGCCATGCCGCTTTCGACGGCAACGGGCCCCAGGCCTCAGGTTCCTATGGGAATCCTTTTGAAGATATATTTGGCTTCAAAAATTCCGGCGCCTACTCAGGGCGGGGAGCTGCCGGTACCTCTGGTAAGGACGGAGCCGGGTACCAGTATGAATACCGCTTCCAAGACCGGGACATGGAGGATATTTTGAAGAACCTGTTCGGGGAAAGCCATGGGGAGGGCTTCGGAGAGAACTTCGGAAAGGATTTTGGAAACAAAGGGGCAGATCTGGAGGCGGAGATTTCCGTCAGCTTTGAGGAAGCCGCTTTGGGCTGCGAGAAGACAGTGCGCCTGGATGCCGGAAACAATACAGGCCAGAAGTCCCTGCGGGTGCGGATTCCGGCAGGAATCGACAACGGGAAGAGCATACGCCTTAAGGGAAAAGGCGGCCAGGGCAGGAATGGGGGAAGTCCCGGAGACATCTTTCTGCGGGTGAACGTCAGGAGCAAGCCGGGGTTTGAACGGCAGGGCATGGATGTGTATACGGTGGCGAACATCCCCTTTACCACGGCAGTGTTCGGCGGCGAGGCCATGGTGGAAACCCTGTCCGGCAGCGTACTGTGCAAGATCAGGGAGGGTACCCAGTCGGGCACGAAGATAAGGCTCAAGGGAAAGGGAATCGTCTCCATGAAAGACCCGAAAGTGCATGGGGATCAGTATGTGACCATCCAGATCCAGGTTCCCCGGCAGCTGGGCGAGGAGGCCAGGCGGAAGCTGAAAGAATTCCAGGCGGCCTGCGCGGGCAGGGACGGGGCCTGCGGCAGGGCGGGGTGAGGCACTTTTGCATGGCTGGACTGCATGGGAGGTGGCCGCACCGGCCCCGGGGTTTCGTCCGTTGGGATAAAAAAGAAAGCATGGTATCTCTGACGGCAAACGTGGCAACTGCTCCGGGGTCTTGTGTCACGGGCAAAAAGAAAGCTTAACTGGACAAAGCGGAAAGCCTGAAATCCAGGCTCCAAGGGCCTGCGTCATGAGCAGAAGAAAGGGCTGCCAGTACGGCAGCCCGATTTCGGGTTCCTCATTTTTTCTCGGAGATGGCGTGCAGCGCATCCATGATGGCTTTCTTCACAGCCTCATCGGATTCCGATGCCATCCTGTGCTGGAGATAGGTCTTGGCATACTCTGAGCCGATGCCGCCCAGGGCCTTGGCAGCCTCACGGCGGATGACCGGATCCTCATGATCGATCATGTGGGCCACGGTATTGACGCTGTCTTCATCCTTGATCAGGCTTAGCGCGTTCAGCGCCGCCATCACCACTTCCTGCTCCTTGGAACTGAGGAACTTGATGACCTTGTCCGATTTCCGTTTTGCGGCCAGTTTGTTGATTTTTTCGATTGTGTGTGCATTGTCCATGCTTTCAAACGCCTTCTTTCTTAGAGTGCCCATTCACCGCGGATGAATGGTGAGTTAAAATTGTCAGATAATATTTATCGTAATCCTACTGCTGTCAAAATACAATGTAGGAACTCTAAAAAATATATTAAAATTCTATGATTCGACAAAATAATATAATCAGAAAACTTTACATATAAATAGAAATTACACAACATATTAAAGTAAATAGATATAATATGAGTTAAAAGTAGATAAAACGATATTTTGTTAGAATAAAGATGCGACAAAAAATAATTTTAAAAATACAAATAAAATTTTGAAAAAAGGCATTGACAATTTGGCCGACATGCAATATAATGAACTTACAATAAAGAAAGGGAAAACAAAATCTTCCATGAAAGAAAACTAAATAAGCAGCAAAGGTTTCAGACAACAGTGCAGAACACGAAAAAAGTAACGGATTGCTGAAGCGGAACTTGCCAGAACGTTACAGTGCATTGGGTACAAAGAATACGTGGAAAGCACAAAAGGGTGAAATGGAAGAGAAGAAAAAACTGAATAAGGAGGTATGGTCCATTGGATGAGCAGTTCTGAGAGGGCGTATTGATTGAAATAGAATCGATACGCCCTCTTGCTGTACGTGTGATGGGGGCGGGAAATGGCTATACACCCACAATATATATTACGACGCGTTGAAACGCACAATTATATATTGCATGCTGACAGCATTTTCCGCCCCCTGCGGCGGATTGCCACAGCCGGCGGAAAAAGGAACCTTTCACCACCTGATGCTTACAGAAGCGCCTGTGCGCAAATGGCAGCGCAATCACAATCAGGGCAATCGCGGCAATCAGAATCATATACGGAAGCGTGACAACCGTTTTCCCCATAGGGAAAAACATATAGGCTGAAAAGACGGTATAGGTTTCCATTGCCTTGGCAGGGAGCAGGGCGAGAATATGGTTCATAAGTCCGCCTGCGCTGCCGGCAGGAAAAAACATGGGGACGACAGTACAGAACATGCTGACGATAACGGCGGCGAAAGGGGTTATGCACACAGCGGACAGGAGCATGACAAAGGCCATGACGGAAAGTATGACGATGTAGTTGATGACAATGCCGGAGAGTATGACCTGCCATATTTTCAAGCCGTAGAATGAGGTTTCAGACAACAGCTGAAACTCACAGTTCCAGCCGCCGGTTCCAAAGGGGACAAGCACACACAAAAGCAAAGTGCACACGCCGAGGGCATAGATTTGGCTGGTGACAAGAAAGCCGGCGGTGATTTTGGCCAGAACCGCCTGGCTTCTGCCGCGCTTCGCGGACAGCACCACGGCATCCGCACCGGTTTGGTACTCCCATGAAAAGACTGGGGAGATAATGACGCAAACGGCCAGCGCGATCAGGAGAAATGACAACGGAAACCCGCGCGTCAGAAGCGTCCTCCAGCCGCTCGTATAGTCGTATGTAAACGGCTCGCAGACCTGTTGATCCAGCGCCAGTGCAGCATCTTTTTCTGCCTGTGTAAAAGTTTCGCCGGATCCTTCCGCATCCAGAAGCCTGCGGACATTCGCGCGGCGGATCTCATAAAAGCCCTCCGCCATTTCCTCCGTCACATTGTTAAGCGCGCTCACATCGGTAAGGCCGTCCGAAACGCATACCCACACAAGCAGATTCAGAATGCGCCGGTAAGGCATAATCTCTTTCAGGTATACTTCATCTTTGAGGGCGCCGGCACTGTTATAATTGGCAGAGTCACCGTATACCGTATGGTAATGGCGCAGTGTGTCCCGCAAACGTTCCTGCGTCAGCGGTCCCGCCTGTGCCTGTAATGCGGCGCGTTCCGCACGGATGGCCTCCACGCCGGACAGTTCCGTGCCATCCTCTTCAAACCAAAACTGATCCGAAATAAACACCAGTGAAATGGCAAAAATGCAAAGCACCATTAACAGACAGGTAATCAGGGTGGATTTTCGTTTCAGGAGTTTCTTTTTCTCATAGTATATCAATGTTGTCATTGCTGTGGGCCTCCTTTGGGGTGAGTATTGCTTCGCTCCAGTTCGTCTGCGAAGTGATAGAGGAATAAGTCTTCTAAGTTTGCAGGTACACTCTGTGCCGTGGGGGCCGGCTTTTCTTCGGAGACGATGCGAAGCTCAGCCATGTCCCCCATATGCCGCAGGTTGCAGATATAGAAATCGGCCTCATATAATCTTACCTGGCTGCCTGGTACGGTCAGCGTCCAGACAAGACCGGCGGCGCTTTCGGTCAGCTCGGCCGGACTGCCGCTAAGAATCAGCCTGCCCTTTTTCATCATCACAATCTGATCGGAGATATATTCCACATCACTGACAATATGGGTGGAAAGTACGACGATCTTGTCTTGCGAAAGATCGGAAATCAGATTGCGGAATCGAATCCGCTCCTTGGGGTCAAGGCCGGCTGTGGGCTCATCCAGCACGAGAATTTTGGGATCATTGAGGACGGCTTGGGCGATTCCCAGGCGCTGCTTCATGCCGCCGGAGAAAGAGCCCACTTTTTCCCTTGCCACGTCGGACAGGCCCACCATGTGTAAAAGCTCGTCTGCCCGACGCTTCGCCGCGTGTCCGGGAATCCCTTTCAGCGAAGCCATATACAGCATAAAGTCCCGGGCGGAGAAATCGGGGTAGTAGCCAAAATTCTGGGGCAGATAGCCGAGGATGTCGCGATATGCCACACCCATTCTTTCGATGGGGCTGCCGTTGTAAAGGATTTCTCCGCCGGTTGGCTTCAGCACCGTGCACAGCATACGCATCAGCGTGGTCTTGCCTGCGCCGTTTGCGCCCAGCAGACCGTATACGCCGCCTGTCATGGTATAGCTGAAGCGGTCAACGGCAATTTTGTTTTGAAATTGTTTTGTCAGTCTGTCAAATGTAAGTTCCAAATGTGACACCTCCTTTTTTATTGCAGCTTCGCGCACTCCAGCCATCCGGAGCAATCGCGCAGCAGCTTGTATACCTCTGCGGCAAAGGCCATTGCGCTGACTGCCAGCACAAGCAGCCAGACAGCCGTGGCTGCGCCGTTGTACCAGGCAGGCCAGGCGGTCAGGGAAATCGCGCCAATGGCGGAAAGCGTGATGCAGTACGCGGACACATAATAACGAGCATCCCCGCCACGGCTGCGGTTGATCAGGAACAGGGCGCCTGCCGCAGCCAGGAGGCTGGGAACGAGTCCATATAGGATCAATGAGCCAAACGTGAGATACGTTTTCATTGCGGTGAAGAGCAGCATACTGCTCAGCGATAGCATATCGATCACTGCCGCTATCAACAGCCTTGCCAGCAAAATTTGCGTCAAAGAAAAGCGGGACGGAAATTCCAACTCTGTCATGTTGCAGTAGAAAGACCGCGAAAACTCTCCCGTTCCAAGCAAAACCGCAATAGGGGCAAAGGGAACCAGCAAAAGAAATGCGTCATTGTCCTGCAAAACTGCCGTTGTAAGGAACCCGTACAAACAAATCAGCAAAAACTGAACCAGCAGGAATTTCCGGTTTACAAAGCGGATCTGTGTTCTGATAAACCAGAGCAGGGAGGATTCCCTTGGCAGCGCAGGCGCTTTTGAGCCTGCCTGGGCCATAAGATCAGCTATCTTGCGGGAATCCGGTATAGGCGGCACATCACTGTATAATTGTTTCAATTCTTTTTTCAAGTTCTGTTTCACTGTCAGTCCTCCTTTCTCATGTTTTTCCTGAGCCTGTCCAGAGCGCTGCGTATCTGGTACATGACCTGAAACCGCGAAAGGCCGAGTATCTCCGCGATTTCACCTATCTTCAAACCCTGCCCATACCGCAAAATCAGGATCTCCTGCTGATCGTCCGGCAATGCGGAAACCGCAATGGACAGGTAGACTTTCCGGATAGATTCGTCCGAAAAATCGTCCGCTACAGGCGCGATGCCGTTTTCGGGTTCGTCCAGAGAGACCGGGCGCGCTCTTTTGAGCCAGTTCAGACAGAGATTTCTGGCGATGGTATAGAGCAGAGCCTTTGGCTTTTCGATATCGACATATGTGCCGGCAGCATCCATAAAGCGGATGAAAGTGTCCTGCGTAAGGTCCTGGGCCTCCGCCGGGTCGCGGATTTTCCGGAAGCAGAATTTGTAGATGTCCTCGTAATACGCAGCAATGATTTTCTCAAACTCCCCGGCATGGTCTGAAAACTCCCCGCCGTACGCCATTTCATCACCTCCTCACTTAGTATAACAATTCAGCAGGGCAAAATGTGCAAATTATTTTGAAATTTGCCGCCATATTCCCGGCGCCTCCGGCTCGTGAGTCGGGTTACGCGGCAGATTTTTGTGAATGCTGGTAATTGTACATAGCCTGTTGCCAAAGTGCAAATATAAGGACTCGTAAGAAGCAGCGGCGTTTTTCCACTGCGGGCACGAAAACCATAAATTGCACAACACGCCAATCCGTGGTATGATGTCCTTAGCCCGGGAAAGAAACGGCGGACGGCTCCGGAGGGAAGACCGGAGGGCCGGAGGCAGGGCCAGCGGAGGCGGAAGCAATGGCGTATAAGATATTGATAGTGGACGATGAAGAGATGATGACGGAGCTTATCTCGGATCATCTTCGGGACTGCGGCTATGAAACCCTTGCGGCAAACAGCGGCAGCCAGGCGCTCTCCTTTCTGAAGCGGCAGCCGGATCTGATCATTTTGGACATCAATATGCCGGGGATGGACGGCCTGGAGCTGTGCAGGAGTATACGGGAGCATATCCCGTGTCCCATCCTGTTTCTCACTGCCAGGGTCACGGAGCAGGACAAGATCAACGGCCTGCAGTACGGCGGGGACGACTATATCACGAAGCCTTTCAGCCTCAACGAACTGTCCGCCAGGGTGGCGGCCCACCTGCGCAGGGACGAGAGGAACCGCAGCCGTTCTTCCGTGCTGACCTCCGGAGAGCTGATCGTGGATCTGTCCCAGCGGATCGTCTCCTGGCATGGGGAGGAGATTCCCTTTTCCAGAAAGGAATTTGACCTGATCGAGTTTCTGATGACCAACGGGGGGCAGGTGTTTGACAGGGAGCATATCTACGAGGTGCTGTGGGGATATGACGCAGAGGGTGACAGCAGTGTCATAAAAGAGCATGTGCGCAAGATCAGGGCAAAGCTGCGGGAAATCACAGGGCATGAGTACATTGAGACGGTATGGGGGGTAGGGTATAAATGGAACCGCTGATGAAAGAAAAGTGCACCGGAAGCGGGGGGAACGGTATGGATGGAGCGAAGGGCGCCGACTGCCGGAACAATGGGGCGGGAAAGCGGGGGAGAATGCCCTGGGGCGGACCGGGAAAGAAACCCGACGGCATAAGAGGGCTGCGCGGCTTTTTTCTGCTGGTGGTATTTGCGGTGTTCGGCGGGGTAACGGCATTGTCCGGCCTGACGATTTGGGGCTGTGCGGCTTTCCGGCATTCTCTTCTGCCGGATCCGGAGGCGGCCTACCTGACCATACGGGAGATACGGCCGGACGGCTCGTTGACGGAGTCGACCACACTGCTGGATTTCGGCGAGGTCATAAAGCTCCCCCCGATACTGACTAAATCTGTAGGGCCGGAGGGCGTGCTCGCAGAGGAGAGCAGGGTTGTCGGGGAGTATGGGGACGTTACCTACTCCATCGAAAAGATCGAGAAGAGCTTTGATACCCTGACGCCGAAGCGCAAGCTGGCCTATCAGTTCTGCGGCGCCGCTATGGTGGCGGTGCCGGCGCTGCTGTCTGTGGGCGGGATCCTGTTCGCCGGTTTCTTTTTCTACAAGAGGCGGCTGGAGGAGCCCCTTGCCATTCTGTCAAAGGCCACGGCCCGGATTGCGGACAGGGATCTGGATTTCTCCATAGAGTACTCCTGCGGGGACGAGATGGGGGCTTTGTGTGAGTCTTTTGAGCGCATGCGCCTGGAGCTGGCCCGGAACAATAAATCCATGTGGAGGCTTTTGGACCAGCGCAGGCTCATGCAGGCTTCCATTGCCCACGATCTGCGCAATCCCATCGCCATTATCCAGGGATACGCGGAGTATCTGCAGATGCATCTGCCGGCCGGGGACCTGAGCCCGGAGAAGTCGGCCCGCATCGCGTCCAATCTAAAGGCGGCGGCCCTGCGCCTGGAGCAGTACACAGAGTCTGTCCGGGTGCTGAACCGGCTGGAGGACATGGAACCTGTCAGGAGACAGGTGGGGGCGGGGGAGCTCGTGAAAGAGGCCCGGGACGACCTTAAGGTGATGGCCGACAGGGCCGGGATTACCCTGCATATGGGAAATCCGCCCACAGAGAGCTGTCTCATGGTGGACAGAACCATGTTCTTCCGTGTGCTGGAAAACGTATTCGAAAATGCGGCCCGCTATGCCGAGAGCGCGGTGTCCGTGGAGTTTGAGCGAGAGGAGGGAGGGCTGACGGTGACTGTGGCGGACGACGGTCCGGGATTCCCGCAGGAGCTTCTGAAAAGCCAGGGGAAAGCGCTTCTGCCCGCCGGCCGGGGGGACGGCCATCTGGGTATGGGGCTTGCCATCAGCCGGGTGCTCTGCGAGAAGCAAGGGGGCTGTCTGCGGCTGGGGAATCTGGCTCCCCGGGGGGCGGCGGTAAAAATATTTCTCACGGTTTGACGAAAATTTGACTTTTACAGATTAAGATCTCCTTGATGCATTTCAAAAAAGCGCAAGGAGGTCTTTTTTATGAGGAGATTTACGGAGAATGTCAGGAAGAAAACGGTGCGGAACATACAGGCTCTGGTTGTGGCGGCGGGGGTGGCAATGTCCCTCACAGCCTGCGGAGGGGAAGCCGCAGGCAGTATCTCGCAGATGAGTGTAATTCCGGTGGGAGAAGAAGCGGCAGCATATGATACAAAAGCCGGGGACGAAAGCGGCGCAGACGGCGTGGAGACCGCTTCCGCCTACAATGGCACAGAGGGCAGTGGGGCGTCCGGAGGAAACGGCGGGCTTAAGCTTTTGTGTAAGCAGGTTGATGAGGGGTGTCATACGCAAAACGGCTATTACTACATCGAGAAAGTAGCCACAGAGCTTACGGACGGCAGCGCCGGTGCCCGCTTGCTGTACATGGACTTTGAGACTTTGCAGGAGGTGTTTCTGTGCAGCAATGCAGGGTGCGGCCATAATTCGCCGGACTGCCCCTCCGTGCTCTCCAGGGATGATTTCGGCTTTTACACATTGCTGTTTACCTATCAGGGAAGCTTATATCTGTTTAGCAAGGCTCAGGACAATGACGGCACCGCCCGGTCGGAGTTCGTGGAGGTAGAATCGGCAGGCGGCATGAATACGGAGGGGACGTCGAGCGTCCTGTACCGGGCTGACTTAGACGGTACGAACAGAGAGAAAGTGTACACCTTTGACGCCTCCGTGACCGTGGAGGACTATGTGTGCGGGGATGAGAACGGCCTCTACATGGTGACGAAGAAGCTGACTTCCAACCAGGAAGGCGTAAGCACCTATTTCCATTCGGAAGAGCGCAGGCTGGTATTTCTGGATCCGGACAAAGGGGAGCTGTCAGAGATATGCTCCATGGACTTCGGGGGCAATGTGTCCTGGAGCGTGGTTAGCTGCTATGGCCGCAATCTGGTGCTTCAGGGGACGGATTACGGCAGAATCATCTCTGACGAGGAAATGTTCTCGGATGACGACTATCCGGAATTGTATAAAGATTCCAGTGAGGTATTCGCCTGCCTGAACATAGACAGCGGACAGCTCACGGAAAAATATCGTATGAGCAACAAGGGGGATCGCTCTTTTGTGATCCAGGAAAATATCCTTTACTGTTCTCTGAAAGAGGGAGGCATCATAAAGGAAATCAACCTGGACACCAAGGAGGAGCGGAATGTCTACAGCGAACCGGGCAGCTTCTACCAAGTCTGCAGCATCATTGGGGAGAAGCTCTGCTGCGCGGACTTCGGCGAGAACTGGGATCACACTTATTCTTATATTGACAGGAATACCGGAGAAATCAGCCATTCCGGGCTGGTGAACAAGACTTTGGGGTGGGATCTGGATTTCAAGGCCGTGCTGGAAAAAGATGTACTTGTAGTCTATGATTATGAGGCTACTTCCTCCTGGGGAGGCAGCTATGAGATCACATTGTACCAGCACGGTCTGATCTCCCAGGAGGATCTGTTCGTGGGCAATGACAATTTCCGCAAGATCAATATGGTAGGAAAGGGGTGGTAGACCGTGCTGGAACTTTGCGGGATCACGAAGCAATACAAAGACAAGCTGGCCCTGGATCAGGTGTCCCTGAAGCTGGAGGCAGGCATCTATGGGATGCTGGGGCCTAACGGGGCGGGCAAGTCCACTTTGATGAATATCATAACCGGCAACCGCAGGCCCACCCAGGGACAGGTGAAATGGGAGGGAAAGGAGATCGGCACTCTGGGGGCAGCATACAGGGGGCTCCTGGGCTATGCGCCCCAGCAGCAGGGACTGTACGACAGCTTTTCGGGAGAGCGGTTTCTCTCCTACATGGCTGCGCTAAAGGGCATTCCGAAAAAAGCGCAGAGGGAGGAAATACGGCGGGTGCTGGACTATGTCAATCTCACAGAGGCGGCCCGCCGCTGTCTGGGAGCCTATTCCGGCGGTATGAAGCAGCGCATTTTGATTGCCCAGGCCATGCTGGGGAATCCCAGGCTCTTGGTGCTGGACGAGCCCACGGCGGGGCTGGATCCCAAGGAGCGGGTACGGATACGGGAACGGATCCAGTCCCTGGCCGGAGAGCGCATCATTCTGGTGTCCACCCATGTGGTGTCGGACATCGAGCCTATCGCAAAGGAGGTTATCCTGATAAAGGCAGGATGCATACTGGATCGGGGTACAGTGCAGGGTCTCTGTGAAAAGTACGGCTGCGGGGCCGGGGATGCGTGTGACAAAGAGGACAGCGGGGCACAGGGCGCCCGCGGGAAATACGGCAGCCTGGGAGGACTGGAGGAGGTCTATATGCGGTTGTTCGGGGAGGAGGAGAAAGATGCTGTGTCTGACAGGATTTGAGATTGGAAAGATATGGGGCAGGCGCAGCTTCCTTGTCGGCATCTGTGTTCTGCTTACGGTGAACGGCTTTCTGCTGTGGTACACCAATCTGACGGACGGGGAGCATCCGCCCCTGTCCGCTTACCGGGCCTTTTGCCAGGAGATTTCCGGGATGACGGAGGCGGAGAAAGGGGCGTATGTCTCTGATTTCAAGGAAACCATGGACGGTCTGCGCTTTGTGGAGGAGGTGCTGATGCTGCAGGGGATGTCCAGGGATATGGGGGAGGCGCTGCAGGCACAGATGCTGGCAGAGTCCCCAGGGGTATTCGAGACATATATAGACCTTTATCAGAGCGAATCGTATCTGAAATTCACGGATTCTTTCCGGCAGGAGAGGATGCTGGCGGAGGAGCTGTATGAGGAGTGGAAGAGCTGCGCAGATTACGGGGAATACCTGCTGTCCGTGCAGGAGAACAAAAATATGCTGAAAAGCATCAAACTGTTCGGCGGCGCAAAAGAGTCGTCTTTTTCTGCCCGGAATGTGGAAAAAAGCGCCGGGGATTACGGGAAGCTAACAGGGGAGGGGCTTCGGTGGATGCCGCAGAAAGCCGTCACAGGCTCCATGGAGAACCTGTGGACAGACCTGCTGCTATTACTGTCCGCGGCATTTTTCATAGGATATCTGATCCTGGAGGACAAGGAGAAGCAGCTGTTCTACATTACCCGCAGCACTCCCAGGGGTATTGGACCTGACATCTGGGCCAGACTGGCGGCGCTTCTGGTCCACTGCATGGCCATGGCAGCGCTGTTTTACGGGGAGAATCTGCTCTTTTACGGCCAGGGGGCAGGCTTCGGAGACCTGTCGGCAAGTCTCCAGTCCCTTGAGGCTTACAGGGAGTCCTGCCTGCAGATCAGCATTCGACAGTACCTGATCCTGTCTGTCCTTACAAAAGGACTTGCGCTCTTCGGCTTTGGGACAGTACTGGCCGCGGTCTCCATGGCGTCCGCGCGGTATTTCCTGCCCTTTCTGGCAGGAGGTATCTGGTATGGGGGAAGCTATCTACTGTACATGGGGATCCCGGCAGCTTCCAGGGGAACGGCGCTTAAGTATCTGAATCTTGCCGGCTGCCTGCGGACGGAGAAACTTTACGGGGCATACCTGAATCTCAATGTGCTGGGACAGCCCCTGTCCAGGATGTGGCTGACCCTGGGGCTTTTGGCCCTGACTATTGTGACAGGAGTGTCATGCTGCCTGATTCTGTTTGTAAAGGGAGAGGGCTTTACGCTTCGGGGCAGGCGTTATATCCGGGTGCTGCCCTTTCGGCCCGCAGGCAATCTGCTGCTCCATGAGGGCTATAAGATTCTGGTAATGAACCGGGCGGCATTGGTGCTGCTGGCATTCGGGATTTTGATCGGGGGGCGGGATCTGTCCCGGAAATACAGCCTCTCCGTGCAGGAGCAATATTATCAGGACATTATGCTGAAGCTGGAGGGGGAACTGACAGGGGAGAAAGAGTCGCTGGTGCTGGCGGAGGAAGCCAAGTACATACATGCGTTTGAAGAGATCCGACGGATCGACGAGTTGATTTTGGCCGGAGAGATCGAGGAGCGCGTGGGAGAGGACATGAAATCCCGCTGGTATGCGGTGACGGCTTTTTACCCGGCCTTTTTGAGAGTTTGGGAGCAGTATGAGGGTATCTGCGAAAGGGGCGGCAATTTTGTGTATGACACAGGCTATCTGTACTTGTTCGGGGCGAGAGGGGAAGGGGTTCGGATTGACTTTTTGCTGCTTAGCTTCGGAATCATTCTGGCTTTCGGCGGTGCCATGGCCATGGAAGACGGGAAAGGCGCCTGGAATCTGCTGGGCGCTACACTGCGGGGAAAGCCAGGGATCCTGCGGGATAAAACCATTGTGTGCGCGCTGGCAGCAGCGCTGCTGTCCCTGATCCCCTATGTATGCAGAATCGTCAGTATCTCGGCGGCTTTTCCCCTGAGAGGGCTTCGGTTTTCCGCGGCAGCCATTCCCTACTGCTGTGGGATTCCTGGCTGGATAACCGTGGGAGGGATGGCTGCGGCGCTGGCCTTGTCCCAGATACTCGTGTGCGTAGGGACAACGCTTTTTGTGCTGCTGCTTTCCTACTGGCGCAAAGACGCACTGCAGGCCTATCTGCTGGGGGCGGTGGTTCTGGCGGTGCCGATGGTGCTTGGGATGTGGGGATTGTCCTTTGCGGAGAAGCTGTCCCTCTATCCTCTTTATGCCTGGACGGCAGGGTTGTGAAGCCTGTGCGCGTCCGCCTGGGGGAGAAGCTGCTTCTTTTGCTTCTCCTTTTGCTGTTCCTGTTGTTTCATCAGCTAGTTCTATAGCTGCTTCTCCTGGCTTTCCTCCAGCCATTCTTCCCTGCCGGAGTCGGACCAGACCACCATGTTCCGGCCGTTTGCCTTGGCCTTGTACAGCATTTTGTCCACAATCTTCAGATAGTCGTCATAGGAATCCCCATCCTTTGGCAGAACCGTCACGCCTCCGATGCTGATGGTGACCCAGGGAGAGACGGACGGGTCATGGGGGATGTGCAGATCCTCCACTGCCTGTCGAATGGTCTTTAAGAATTCAAAAGCCGCCTGGGCGTTATTGCCGATGAGGATAGCCACAAATTCCTCCCCGCCGTAGCGCCCGAAAAAGTCCGTGGAGCGCTGGAGGAAAGACGAAGCCGTCTTTGCTACGGCAGAGATGACCTTATCGCCTGCGGGATGGCCGAAAGTGTCGTTGTATACCTTGAATTTGTCGATGTCAAACATGCACACGGAAAAAGACAGCCCTAAGCGTGTGGCCTCCCGCCATTTCAGGATGCTCTCGTCCTCGTACCGCCGTCTGTTGGCAACGCCGGTAAGCTGATCCACCGTGGCCTGGCGCATGAACTGCATCTGGTAATGGTGCAGCTTGATATGGATGTTAGCCCTGGCCCGGACCGTAATGGGGCTGAAAGGCTTGGTGATATAGTCCACCGCCCCTAAGGTAAGGCCTTTTTCCTCGTGCTGGACATCGGCCAGGCCGCTGACCAGGATCACGGGCGTATACTTTGTCAGGATGGTCTCCTGGAACCTGCGGATCAGGGAAAAGCCGTCCACGTCCGGCATAATGATATCCAAAAAGATCAGAGAAAAGGCCTCGGCCTTGGCCTTGCGGAACCCCTCCTCGCCTGACAGGCATATGGTGATTTCATAGTCTGTACCCAGAATGGACTTCAGGTACTCCGCCTGAGCGCGGCTGTCTTCGATGATCAATATTTTGTCCATAAATCGTCTGCCTCCCATTCCTTTTTAGTTTTGGTTCTTTTGCTGCATGGTTTCTGTGATGTCCTGGGCTACATATACCGCGGTCTTCGGAAGATCGTTGTCACCGATCTGGGCCAGCACCACTGTGGCGCGTACCCATCCGAAATTTCCAGATCCGCTTTGCGCCTCCTGGGGAAGCGTGCGGTAGATGGCGGATACATAGGGCTGCCACCAGCGCAGGCTCTGCAGCAGATGGGGCATGTTCATGACATGCAGGTATTTTTCCCGGTCCTCCGGATGGATGAAGTTCTCGGCGTAGACCTGCAGTGCGGTAGTGCAGTTTACTTCGCTGCCCAGCACGTCCCCGGCCTTGCCCAGCTTGGTGACTGCGCGGAATGTATCTTTTTCGATGTCTATGTAATAAGTGGAGAAGAACAGGCTGCTTAAGCTGCTGATGATGTAAGCCCGATCCTGCATGGCGCGCAGCCTTTCGTCCTCCCTGCTTTTTTCGGCAGTGATGTCATGGCCTAAAATGTTGACTACAATATTACCGTTCTGACGGCTGTAGATGATATGCTGCTCCAGCCAGCGGGGAGGCTCGTCTTTTGTGCGGTACTGGCAGATTTCCTCCGCGTAGTTTTCCGTATTACGGGCTTTTTCCCGCAGATGATCCAAGGACATGAGGCTGAAGTAACTGACCATATCCTCCGGGTACAGCTGGGAAAGCATCTGTTGTGTATAATAGTTGTAATCGCCCACAAGGGCGTCTTGCAGTTCGGAAGCGCTGTCCAGAAAAATGCGCTCGCACTGGCCGTTATCCAGATTGACAGTAGTCATCATGTCGAAACGGGATTTGAGGATGGCTGCAATCTGCACATCGCGTTTGCTGTGTGCCAGCTCTTTGCGTATTTGCTCGTCCATGTTCTCCATGGCCAGCACAGCCTGATGGCCGGCGCCGTGGTCTTTGTCCAGACGGGCAGTCACGGACACATAGCGGTAGGAGCCGCCGATCTCCAGCTGACAGAGAAGCTCGGATTCCTTTTCCCCCGCTTTTTTAGCCTGTATGAGGCCTGCCAGTGAGAACTTTGTCCAGAAAGCGTCCTGGTAGGCGGGATGGAGCTTCTTAATGATATGGGACTGCATGAAGTCATCCCAGACAGGGGGCTCTGAAAAGCGCTCTCTGGGCTCATGGCCCTCCTCCCGGATCAGGTCCACGGTGCCGGAATCCAGATGGACGGCATATATGCCGAAGCTCTGTTCGCTTACGGTTAGAAGCGCGTCCCGGCTACGGACATTGTCCTCCTCCCGCTCTAACCCCTCCCGCATGGTGTCATGAACATCCTTGACGCAGAACATGGCGGTTTCGTTCTCTTCGCTGTAGTCAAAGGCAGGGACCACTTCCACCAGATTCCAGCGGAATTCCTGCTCGTAGAGACGGCGGTAAATGCAGGTCAGCATGGACTTGCCCTGGCGGAGAGCATTGCGCAGATGGGCTATGTCGGTAAAGGCCCGGAAGCGGTCCGCATCCTCGGGATGGACCATGCCGCTTCCCGCCAGATTTTCAAATTCTCTGGAGAGATTCTCCGTGCCCTGGGGGGACAGCCATGTAGCGCCGTCAAATTTCAACACATCGTAACGGTTCCGGCCCAGATCCAGGCGCAGAATTTTCCGGTACACATAGCCGGAGGATTCTATACGGGGCGTCACGCTGACCACGAAAGCAGGGATGGTATCTTTCCAGAGCATTCGCGTGGCCACCATGTCCACAACCCCGCCGAAAGTGGCATTGTAGCTTAAGGAGCGGCTCTCCTGCCTGTCCTGAATGGTCAGCAGAGGGCAGTTGATGCAGGAACCTGTCCATACCTCATGGCAGGTCATCCCTAAGCGTACCTCCGGGGATACGGTATGTACTCTTTTGTTAAAATACAATAAACTGTGATTATCCTGCCGGATGACATAGATAGCGGTCTCCGGCATACTATTTAAGATGATTTCGTAATCTTTGCTTTCCAAATTCAGTCCCCCTTCGTGTGCATAAAAAAGAAAAGCCTCTGTCCAAGGCTTTGCGGGACGCGTTTTCACTATGTATAATAATAAAGAATAACAGTCGGGTTGTCAAGCATAAATCAACGATTTGACAGGACATTGTAAGGACGGGTTGTTGCCGCAAGCTCCGCTGCCCTGTCAAAATTGTATCATAAGACGGCAGGGAAAGGAAGTCCCTGCTGCCTGTACTGGGTGGGCGTCATGCCGGTATTCTTCTTGAAATGGGCGATGAAGTGGTTTACGTTTTCATAGCCCACCTCATAACCGATTTCATGGATTTTCATGTTGGTTTCCGTCAGCAGGTTTTTTGCAGCCTGTATGCGCATTTTGTGCAGATACTGCAGGGGGGAGGTCTGGTAATGGAGCCTGAATTCCCGGCAGAGGCGGTAGCGGTTGACATGATACATTTCCTCCAGCTGCACCAGCCCGTAGTCCTCATAGTAGCAGGTCTCAAGCTTTGACTTCATGTCCGCCAGATAGGGGGGAACCTTTTTCCCGGGGAGCATGTACTCCAGGGCGGGCCGGGAGAGGAGGCAGGTCAGCAGCATATGGCAGAGAATGGGATTGGCTTCCTCTCTCGCGAACAGGGGAAGAAGCTCGCCGGACCAGGAGAGGGCCTGGGAAACCTGCCAGAAAGGCGCCTCCTGGGGCAGATGGCGGCAGAAGCAGGGCAGGCTGATACCGTCAAAATAGAGGATGTCATACTCTGCCCGGTCGCGCACCAGGATACGGCAGGTGCGCCTGCCGCTGAAAAGGTAGAGGCCCCTCTCGGACAGGGTGGAGGAATGCCCGGAGGGGAGGGCGGTAAAGAGCAGGGAGCCGGATTTTAAGCGCAGGAGGCATAAGCCCGGATGCTCCGAAAGATAGTAGGAGAGGGGGCTCTTTATGGAACTGGTCTCCAGGGCAGTGCGGCAGAGGAGGAAGTCTGCGTCTTCCGGTTCCGGGCGGAAGAGGGTCAGACTCACCCCTGACTTGGATAGCAGCGCCAGGCCGGGCGTATAGATTTCTGTTATGGACATAGCGGCCCTCCTTTTTGCTTTGATTGCTTAAAAAACGAATTTCTGATAAGAGAAAATTAAGTAGCGTTTAATCAATGCTTAGGTGATATAAGTTCATTATAAAGGAAGAAATGGAAAAGAAACATTGTTAAATGCTCTGAAAAAATGGTGGATTTATTGTGAAAATAGATGAAAACACTTTTACGAGCAAGAAATAGAGATAAAACGCAAGAAACACTGATGACTTAATTAATGAAATAAGTTAATAATAGCATTAGAAGTTAATTCGATCCGGTTTGGTCCGGAAAGGAGGAATGGCATGGTAAGTGATGAGTTCAAGAGCCATCTGTGCGGGCGGCTGATTCCCTTTTGGGAAAGACTGCGGGACGGACAGTATGGCGGATATTACGGCTGGATGGATTCCGGGCTGGAGGTGGACAGGGAGGCAGTAAAGGGCTGCATTCTCAACAGCCGCATCCTGTGGTTCTTCTCCAATGCCGCTATGTGCCTGGAGGGGGAGGATTTCAGGGGCTGCCGGAAAGAGGCGGGTCATTGGCCTGACGGCGCAAAGGCCCCGGGAACGGGAGACGAGCAGGAATGCAGGGCGGATTCCCTGAGAGAGCACGCGGACTGGGCATATGCTTTCCTGCGGGACAAGTGCATGGACGCGGAGCGGGGCGGCGTGTACTGGTCGCTGGATTATAAGGGACAGCCGGAGGATACTACGAAGCATACTTATAATCAGGCATTTGCGGTGTACGCCCTGTCGTCCTACTTCCGGGCTTTCCATGAAAGGGAAGCTCTGGAACTGGCGGGGCGATTGATTCAGGTGATTGAGGATAGGTGCTTTGACGAGTATGGGTATAAGGAGGCGCAGGACATTGCTTTTTGCCCCATTGCCAATGACAAGCTCTCGGAGAACGGAGTGATGGCGGATCGGACTATGAACACACTGCTGCATGTGCTGGAGGCTTACACGGAGTATCTGCTGGCCTGCAGGGAGGCGGAGCGGTTTCTTGGCAGGGATTGGCGGACGGCCTCAGAGGGGAACTGTCCGGCGGCAGAAGAGAGGCGCTGGCAGGAGAGCCCCGGGGAAGAGGCGGGAAGCGCGCTCAGGGGAGATTGCCGGACGGCATTGGATGAAAGCCTGCCGGCAGCAGACCGGGATGTCTATGGAAAGAGGCGCTGGCAGCAGGTGGTCACGGAAAAGCTGTACTGGATTCTGAACCAGGTGGCGGAGCATGTATACAATCCGGCGCGGCGCAGACAGGAGGTGTTCTTTGATCTCCACATGAACAGCCTGATTGACCTGCATTCCTACGGACACGACATCGAGGCAGCCTGGCTGATGGACAGGTGCCTGGAGGCGCTGGGGGATGAGGAGCTGAGTAGACGCCTGAGCCCTATGTTGCGGTGCCTGGAGGCTGAGGTCTACGAAAAAGCCTACGCCCATCACTCCCTGGCCAATGAGTGCGAGCGGGGCGTGGCGGACGAAAAAAGGGTCTGGTGGGTACAGGCCGAGGGCGTGGTGGGATTCTACAACGCTTATCAGAAGACCGGGGAACGCCGCTATCTGGAGGCCGCGGAGGATATCTGGGGATTCATTCAGGAGCATCTGGTGGATGAGAGGCCGGAGGGGGAGTGGTTCTGGTACACGGACGCGGAGGGGAATCCTGCCCTGGAGAAGCCCATCGTGGAGCCCTGGAAATGCCCTTACCACAACGGGCGCATGTGCATGGAGATCATCGGGCGCAGCGGCAAGTGACGATACTCGGAATACATACGGCTTTCAGGTGGCTGCGGCCTAAGCTGGCCCCGGGCCATCGGCGGATCCGCTTCATGGAGTCCGGATATGTCCAAAGAAACGGATGACCATACCGAGGGGCGATGAGTCATATGCACGAGAATCCGTCCAGTGCGCGGCATGGGCAGACATAAGCATGCAGATAAGTATCAGGCAGACAGAAATAGGAAGCAGGCTGGCAACAGCCAAGAATAGGAGAGAATATGAGCATACATCCTCAATATGAAAAAGAACTGGCAAAGCAGCAGGAACTGCTGAACCGTCCCAATGAAGCGGACGCTTCCTTTTACAACGGCATCTATGACCGCTACAGGAATCCGGTGCTGACCAGGGAGCACATCCCGCTGTTTTGGCGCTACGATCTGGACATGGACAGCAATCCCTATTTCCAGGAACGGCTGGGCGTGAATGCAGTAATGAACTCCGGCGCCATGGAACTGGACGGGAAATTTTACCTGGTGGCCAGGGTGGAGGGGAACGACAGGAAGTCTTTCTTCGCCGTGGCGGAGAGCGAGAGCCCGGTGGAGGGCTTCCGGTTCTGGGATTATCCGGTGGTGCTGCCGGACACCTGCCCGGAGGAGACCAATGTGTACGACATGCGGCTGACCAAGCATGAGGACGGCTATATCTATGGGGTCTTCTGCTCGGAGAGCAAGGACACCACCGTGTCCGACCTGTCGGCTGCGGTGGCTGCCGCGGGCATCGTGCGGACCAAAGACCTGAAGACCTGGGAGCGCCTGCCCAACTTGAAGACGATGCAGTCGCCGCAGCAGAGGAACGTGGTGCTGCATCCGGAGTTCGTGGAGGGCAAGTACGCTTTCTATACCCGGCCTATGGATGATTTCATAGATACCGGATCCGGCGGCGGAATCGGCTTCGGCCTCTGCGAGGACATCCTGCACCCGGTCATTGACGAAGAGCGCATCACCAGCAAGCGGCGCTACCACACCATCACCGAGGCAAAGAACGGCGCGGGAGCCGTGCCGATTAAGACGCCTCTGGGCTGGATTCATATCGCCCACGGCGTGCGGAACACGGCAGCGGGGCTGCGCTATGTGATATATGCTTTTGCCACGGCCTTAGACGACCCGGCCAGGGTGATCGCTGAGCCCGGCGGGCTGCTGATCGGCCCCAGGGCAGGAGAACGCGTTGGGGATGTGTCCAATGTGGTGTTTACTAACGGTGCCATTGCCAGGGATAATGGGGAGGTGTACATCTATTACGCATCCAGCGACACCAGGATGCATGTGGCGGCTACTACCATAGAGAAGCTGACGGATTATGTCTTCCATACACCGGAGGATCCCCTGCGCAGCCCGGACTGTGTGGCCCAGAGGTGCAGCCTGATAGAGAAGAATCTAAAACTGCTTCGAGGGTGACCTTAGAGCATCATTGATGAAGAGGAAAGAGAGGAAAATAAAATGAGTAAATACAAAATGATCAGTCCCGCAGTTCCCAATGTACCTTGGCAGGAGGGGCCCGAGTCCTTTACCGGCGCGCCCGTCTGGAGATATTCGGAGAACCCCATCATTGGGCGCAATCCCTTAAAGAACGTGGCCAGAATCTTCAACAGCGCCGTTATGCCCTATGAGGACGGCTTCATCGGCGTCTTCCGCGGGGAACAGAATAACGGTATACCGTATATTTACATGGGCAGGAGCAAGGATGCCATTCACTGGGATTTTGAAGAGGAAAAGATTCCATTTGTGGACCAGGAGGGAAAGCCTTTTATGCCCATCTACGCCTACGATCCCAGGCTGGTGAAAGTGGAGGACACCTATTACATCATCTGGTGCCAGGATTTCTACGGAGCCGCCATCGGCATGGCCAGAACAAAGGACTTCAAGACCTTTACCAGGATAGAGAATCCTTTTCTGCCGTTCAACCGCAACGCGGTGCTCTTCCCCCGGAAGATTCACGGCAATTTCTGCCTGCTGAGCAGGCCCTCGGACAGCGGGCACACGCCTTTCGGGGACATTTTCCTAAGCGAGAGTCCGGACATGGTGTACTGGGGGAAGCACAGGCATGTAATGGGCAAGGGCAGCGAGTGGTGGGAGTCCTTAAAAATCGGCGGCGGCGCGGCGCCTATCGAGACCAGTGAGGGGTGGCTTCTGTTCTACCACGGCGTCACCGGTACCTGCAATGGCTATGTGTACAGCATCGGCGGGGCCATCCTGGACATCGACAATCCCTCCATCGTGAAATACCGCTGCGAGTACTTCCTGCTGACCCCTCAGGAATGGTATGAGGAGCGGGGCTTTGTGCCCAATGTGTGCTTCCCCTGCGCCACCATCCATGACAGCGAGAGCGGGAAAATCGCCATCTACTACGGCGCGGCAGACAGCTACGTAGGGCTGGCGTTCACCAGGCTGGATGACATTATGGACTACATCAAGGAGCACAGCCGGACCGGCGCGGCGGATACGGAGATTGGCAGGAGATAGGTCTACATGCTACCATAAAGCCCTCAATTTTATAAGCAATTTTATAAGACGGGTGCCGAGGATGAGGTTTATCTGGAAATCTGTCAGGTTATGTGATATAGTCAAGAAAATAAAGTGACTTTGGCAGGCATGAGGAGGTTTTTATGGTAAGAAGCTTTGCGACACACGCAATCAGAGACTCCAGGGAGATTTCATCCTCCCTGTGGGATTTCAAGACCCTGGAAACGGCCCGGGGGGCGGAGGTTTCCAGGAAAGCCATGGTGCCGGAGTGCTGGGAGTGCAGCCCGGATATGCGCGGCTACCGGGGCAGGGCCCAGTACCAGCGGGATATCCGGTGCTCCGGGAATGTGCGGCTGGAGTTCAAGGGGGTGAGCCATACGGCGGAGGTCTATCTGGACGACAGGCTTATAGTATCCCATTACAATGCCTATACGCCTTTCTCGGCTGTGCTGAAAGACCTCAGCCAGGGGGAGCATTGCCTGAAAGTGGTGTGCAGCTTACAGCAGTGCTCTCCAGAGAGGACATAAGCGGCGTCTATATCTGGCAGTTCTGCGACTGCAGGGTTTGCGACAGCTGGTTCGGCGGCAGGCCCAGGACCATGAACAATAAGGGGATATGGGATGAGTACCGCAGGCCTAAGCTCTCTTTCCGGACGGTGAAGCGGATTTTCGGCGGGATGTGAGAGGGAGCAAAAGGGAGCTGTCGGCAGATAGCGTCTGCGCAAATTGATTGCGGCAAATTCCAACGCGCAGCCACATACGTTGTTGGAATTCGGCTGTATTCCGACAGCTTTCCAATCTGGGGGGCTATGCCCCGTTTGTTTTTCGCTTTGCGATGAGGAGGCTGATGGCGCTGAAGTTATTGTTTCAGATATTGCAAAATCGGCTCTATATACTTTTTGTCCGAAATATCATAAGACGAGGAAATCATTTTTACCATTATTTCTTCCGCTTCCGTCTTATCTTTTTTTGCCTTAAGTGTTTTTATAAACATTTTCATCATCAGCTTAGACGGAGCAGACATTTTTTCATAATTGAATCCTCCCGGACAATAAAATATTTTTACCTTTTTCTGCTCCGACTGGTTGAAAATCCGTTTGAGAGCTATGTCAATTTCCGGGTTGTCTATCGGGCTTCCCCCAACACAAAATGCAGCCAGCTTCTTATCTGCCCATTTATCTATATTTCCCTTAAACCAATTTATTTTACTGATACTGCCCGCACAAGCCCAGCCTCCGAAAATAATTGCCTCATATGCAGCCAAATCTTTCTTTTTTGCGGCTGATAATTCAAGGCATTCAGCCCCCGACTCCTCCGCTATCCATTCGGCATAACGCTTTGTAAACCCTGTTTGTGAATTGTAAATTACGATCGTTTTCATCTGCTTAGCCCTCTTTCATTTTCTATTGCTTTTCAACAGCTTTTAAGATACCTTTACTGCTTACCGCAGCACCCCGATACTGCGTCTATACCGAATGACTGTGCTTCCGTTCCATCATTGACTATACTTTCTGCCATACTTCCCAACCCATTATCATGCTGCAAAATTGCAATATTCGTTGTGTGATGATTACTGACTGATACTTCAGCCTAGACATGAACAGGTGCCATCGAATATTCACCTATATAATTCCCATCTTGAATATTCCATAAGTCGGGCATGCGCCTTTTTACTTTTTTTCATCAGAAACCCTCTTTTCCAAATTTTCAATTCCGGCATACAATCTTGATAAAAGGGTAAAAAGAGCTTCAATCTCTTTGTCTGTATAAACTTCAAAAAGATATTTCAATTCCTCCTGGTATTTCGAAAAGTCGTTTGTATAAAAGGCATTTACCTTTTCTGTGGGGCAGATACACATGGCTCTTGTATCATGGGGGCTTTGCTGAATGGCAATAAATCCTTTTTTCATCAAAACATCAGCTAATTTTTTGATATTTTGTCTGGAACAGCCCAACAAACTTCCTAATTGAGTAAATGTTAGCTGTTCCTTTGACTGTCTGACGATTGACAATAACATAAATTGCTTTAACGATACCTCTGGAATATGGTTATCAAAAAGCGTTTGCAGCTTGTTTCCGGCGATAAATAATGTACTGAAAATAGCCTTTCTTTGGTTCTCCGTAGAACTTGAATATTTTTTTGTCAACTCATCTAAGTTCATGGAATCCTCCTTATTGGCAACTAGTTTCGCTTACAAGTATAGCAACAAGTTACCAATATGTCAATATGAATGATAGAGATGAATGGGATTTGGGAGCAGCCGGCATTGTGGGAAAATCATATAATCAAAAAATCCTGTATAGCATCTTTCTGCAGTCATGTGCTATAATGTTGACCCGGAGAGGCATGGTGCCGACTTTTGATTCTATATGTGCCAGGGCGCATGAAAGCTTGGCATACCGGGTGGGAGGGATAGAAATTGTTCGAGCAGGATTACATCATGCGTGTCATCAAGGAAATGTTAAGGGCTATTTTGAAGCTTCTTTTTTCTGTGGATACGGATTCTCCTACCATGGAGCTGCTGCCGGAGAAAGAGCAGATAGAGACCACGGAAAAACTGCTGGAAATGATTGACGAGGGGAAAATCAATGAAGCCGAGAACGTGCTGTATGAGCTGACGGCTGACGGCGACCGGAACCATCTGGGAATGGCCCTGCTGTTCTATTCTTACCTGAACGACAAGGAGGATGAATTCCTGGAATCGCATGGCTACAGCAGAGAAGAGATTGGGCTGGGATTAAAGCAGGCGGTATCCCGTTATGGATTGAACAGTATGGCGGATGCATTTTTGGCGGAACTGTGAAAGCAGGAGATAGCCGGCGGCTGCCGGAGCAGATAAAAGCAATTAAGGCTATGCCGCAGTGGGCATAGCCTTAATCCGTTACGCTTTCTGAAAGCTTTCTTCCAGGTATGCCCTGTTCTCTACGCCTTGTCCCCAAGCGTCCAGCGCCAGGTTGTAGGTGTCGGAAATCTTCCGGTCGATTCGGTAGATTTCCCTTTTCAGTTCAGCCTGTCCCACTTCCAGCCGGTTCACTTTCCGGCCGATTTCCTGTATGTCCTTTTTCATGTCATGGGATTCGGCCCACAGATCATGAATCTGCGCGCGCATTTCCTGGGTCTCTGCCCGCATCTGCTGATTTTCCGCATGCATTTGCTGGGTTTCTGCGTGCAATTCCTGAACTTCCGCGTGCAACCCCTGAACTTCCGCATGCAATTCCTGGGTCTCCGCCCGCAACTCCTGAGTCTCCCCTCGTACCCCCTGCACTTCGGACAAAAGCAGATCGAGTTTTTCACTGTCTGTCATAAGCAATACCTCCCATTAACCAATATTTTGCTATGAGCGCAGCTGCCCATAGCGATTGTCCATCCGGCCGTTTCATGCCCTGAATAGACCTTTGATTACAGGGTTCGCAAAGCGGTTCCTGTAATAAGGACATTTTATCATATTTCTGTAGCAAAGCCTATTCAATTGACAAGGTGCAGCAGCCATTTCGCGTTCCGAACCGGTTCGGCCTCCTGCGGTCGATAAGAATCCGTCAAGCCATATACGGCGTCCAATTCTCTTTGTACAATGGAATAAAAGGAAACATAACTGCAGGAAGATTGCTGATGGCTTTCGAACATAAGATGAAATATCCTGTACAGAATGTAAGATTAGTGTAACATCTTTCCGGGGAATATGCAAGCATAAAATGAATGACTACATTACACACTAACAAATGATTTCCCTGTCTTGCAGCCTCGCAGAAAAAAGGAAAGGTTTTTGACAAATAGGTCTTCTCAAAATCGGTCAATGGGTATATTCTGTAATTGACCGGGCGGTCAACGGAGGTGACAGGATGAACGAGAGGTTCTATTCCCTGCCGGAAGAAAAGCAGCAGGCCATCATCAATGCCGGATACAGGGTGTTTTCGCAGAATACCTATAAGAACAGCCCCATGAGCGAGATCGCCCGGGACGCGGGCATCAGCAAGTCGCTGCTGTTCCATTACTTTCATAATAAAAAAGAGCTGTACCTGTTCCTCTGGGACAAATGCGCGGAGATTACCATCGAGCATCTGACCAGGTACGGATGCTACAGCCAGACAGGCCTGTTCGAGAGCATGGAGCAAGGGATGCGTGCCAAGATGGAGATTGCCCGTATGTATCCGGACATGGCCAGCTTCACCATCAGGGCTTTCTATGAAAAAGACCCGGAGATCAACGCTGCCGTTCAGGAGAGTTACCATCGGTATTTCAACCTGAAAGCGGACAAGGCGCGGCTGAACTTTGACCCGGAGCAGTACATCCCCGGGCTAGACATTCCGGAGATGTACCAGGAGATGTACTGGGCCTCGGAGGGGTATCTCTGGGAGATGGTGCAGCGGGGGGATGTGGACATGGAGCAGATGGAGCGGGACTTTGGGAGGCTCATCGCGTTCTGGAAGAGCGTGTATCTGCGAAAGGCGTAACGCGGGGATGTAAGACTTTTAGAGCAGGGAAAGGCGAGGGCGGATATGGATGCAATCAAAATCGAAAATCTGACGAAATATTACGGAAAAGCCCGGGGAATCCGGGAGATTAACCTGACCGTGGCCAAAGGGGAGTTCTTCGGCTTCATCGGGCCCAACGGCGCGGGGAAATCCACTACCATTAGGACTTTGTTGGGGCTTATCAGTCCGACATCCGGCAGGGCGTCCGTTTTTGAACTGGATATTGTAAAGGACAAGCAGGATATCCTGGCCCGGACGGGCTACCTGCCCTCCGAGGCGGTGTTCTACGCCGGGATGCGGGTGCGGGAGGTGCTGAAGCTCTCGGCGAATCTGCGGGAAAAGGACTGCGGGGAGGAGGCTGGCCGGCTCTGCGAACAGCTGCAGCTGGACACTGCCAGAAAGGTGGAGGAACTCTCTTTTGGCAACCGGAAGAAAGTGGGCATCGTCTGCGCCCTGCAGCATGAGCCCGCGCTCCTGGTTCTGGACGAGCCCACCAGCGGCCTTGACCCGCTGATGCAGAAAGCGTTTTTTGACATTCTCAGAGAGCGGAACCGGGCGGGGGCCACGGTGTTTCTGTCCAGCCATATCCTTTCGGAAATCCAGCACAACTGCACCCGGGCGGCCATCATCAGGGAGGGTGAAATCATCGCATGCGACAGCGTGGAGACGCTTTCAAAGACCACCGCCAGGCGGGTGAGCATCCGGGGGACAGTGGCGCTGGAGGGGCTTGCGGGCATCCGGGACAGGGAGGATTCCCCGGGAGGTGTGAACTTCCTGTACAGCGGGGACATGAACCTGCTGCTGCAGAGGCTGGCAGCGGGCAGCGTCTCGGATTTGTCCGTATCGGAACCGGACTTGGAGGAGATATTCATGCACTATTACAGGAAGCAAGTACAGCTTCCTAAAAAGGAGGCAGAGTATGACACTGATAAGACATGAGCTGAGGCAGGGCAGGATTTCATTTATCATCTGGACGGCATCCATTGGGTTTCTCCTGGCAGTGTGCGTGTTCCTGTTCCCGGAGATGAAAGGGCAGATGGAGGACGTGGGCGACATGTTCTCCTCCATGGGGTCGTTCAGCGACGCTTTCGGCATGGACAGGCTGAATTTCGGGACGCTCATGGGCTTCTACGCCATTGAGTGCGGGAATGTGCTGGGGCTGGGAGGGGCCTTTTTCGCGTCCCTGTGCGGCGCAGGGATCCTGAGCAAGGAGGAGAAAGACCGGACGGCGGAATTTCTGCTGACCCATCCGGTCAACCGAGCGCGTATCGTCACCGGAAAGCTGGCCGCGGTGTATGTGCAGATTATCGCCATGAATCTGATTATCTATGGGATTTCTGTGGCTTCCATGGGGGCCATCGGGGAGGACGTCCCATGGAAAGAGCTGAACCTCCTTCACCTGGCCTATTTCCTCCTTCAGGCGGAGCTTGCGGGCATCTGCTTCGGGATATCCGCCTTTGCCCGCAGGGGCGGCGTAAGCATAGGTTTAGGCATTGCCGCAGGGATGTACTTCCTGAACCTGGTGGCCAACATCGCCCGGGAAGCGGAATTCCTGAAATACATCACGCCTTTTGGCTATGCCGAGGGAGCGGATATCGTCACGGAAGGGCATCTGGATGGGAAGTTGGCGGCCATAGGGCTGGCGTTTGGGGCAGTGGGCATTGCGGCGGCTTATGGGAAGTACTGCAGGAAAGACATCCGATAAAGTGAGGCCAAAGGACGGAGCAAAATGAATCTCCCCCACAGCAGATGCCGTGGGGGAATCAAAGACCCCGCTGCAAGCAACGGGGTATCAATCTTGCAGCGCTGCAGAGCAGAAAGTGTCCTTCGGACACTTTGGTATTTGACCCTCGCGGCATTCGTCAAATGTGCATGCAAGCATGCCCAC
>CATKYJ010000032.1 GCA_949840885.1 uncultured Acetatifactor sp. | reverse complement strand
ATTGAAAGAGGGAATGAAAGAAGTTGCGCTCCGTATGTTGGCGGCTGGCAAATATGCTTTAGAGGAAATCGTTAATATTTCAGGACTTTCTCTTGAGGAAGTCAAACAACTGAAAGCTGATAGAAGCGCATAGGCAGAGTCATGGAGCCGGGAATCTAAAAAAAAGGTTCCTGGCTCTATTTTTTGCCCTGAAATGTAAATTTTCTGTGAATATGATTAAAAAGTCCTTTACAAAACATCACTGGGGAAACCGTTGGCGCGTCCGTCAGGAATGCATTGTACATAAATTGGCTTATTCCCGCGAGCAATGAGTCAAGTGGGCATGCTTGCATGCACATTTGACGAATGCCGCGAGGGTCAAATACCCCGCTGCTCTGCAGCGCTGCAAGATTGATACCCCATTGCTTGCAGCGGGGTCTTTGATTGAGGCGAGATCAGAGCGGGCAGCACAGAGCGTTGGGAGGAATGCAGGGGATAACGGCGATAAAAAATCGGCGATAAAAATCGGCGATAAAAAAACGACTAAAACCAGGGAAAGACTTCAGCAGATTCTGCAGTGCATGGAGGCGGGGGTGGAGTACTCTGCGGACATCATCGCCGAAAGTATCGGGCTGAAAGCTTCCAGGACTCGGGAATTATTGAAGATGCTGGTGGCCGAAGACCAGGTAGAGGTATTGGGAGAGAACAGAAACAGACGATATAAATTAAAATAAATTGGAGTATTATCATATAAAAAAGTGAAATTCTACTTTTTGAAGAGTGAAATTAAGTATTATTTGCAAATGCTCTTATATATTTTTGAAGCTGGAATCCTAGGGGTGATTACATATATGATTTGTAATATATTACCGTTTTATGGATTCCAGGCGATAGTGATTAAGTTAGTTATCTGTTGCTTGGTGCCTAATATGCTGTTTGTTTTAATAAACCACAGAAATCCAAGTAATAAGAAAGGATTAGAAATGCTGAAGAAAGCATTTAGGCTGCTTACCAGTAATTCTTGAGAGATATAAGTATGTTTACCAGTCATGGCAAACATATATGCATTATGTATTGGGGGTGTCGCACCTCCCTGGGTGTGCATCCAGAGAGGCTTACGTTCTCAAGCCATCCCTTGTGAGATGACTTTCCTTACCGCTTGAATCGTCTCCTCATGCCTTTTGCGAAACTCTTCCCTCATTTTCAAATGTTCGTCCGTATTCAGCGCAACAAGGTTTCTGTCATCCAACTCGTAGTGTCTAAGTATATTCAAGGAATATGACTCTTGTTCAATCCTATGATTTTGGGCTTTGAAGATTTTTCTCTGTTTTCTCATTCCATTGGATATTGATTATACGCAACCGTTTTTCTAGGACAGATGTTTGGCTAATATGGTTCTTAAAATAATAAGCGTTGGCAGCAAAGTGCCTGATTTTTATTCTGTCTGGAAAGTTCCTTTCTGAACCAGTTTTCCGATTAGGCTGTTGGAGCTGGTGCTTAGGTGGATAGGTTGCCCGTCTTCAGGTAGTTCAGAATGGACCCGGGATGATAGATATCCCTTTGATTTCCGGATGTAAAACTATCGTACCATTCTACCAGAAGCCGGATAAAGATTTTATCCGATTATACTCCGATAAATTGTTGATAATATCAAAAAAACAGGATATAATATATAACATCCCCTGAATAAACCAGACAGCCCCAAAACCATAAATTGGGAGACAAGGAGACATGTCGAATGATTTACCGTAAGCAGTACATGGATAAAATAATCCCGTTCATTGATGCCCCGTTTATAAAGATATTGACTGGCGTGCGCCGGTGCGGCAAATCCACGATTCTCCTGATGCTGCAGGAATATCTGAAGAAGAGGGGCATTCAGCCGGAACGGATTTTTTTCTATAGATTTGACAGTATGCAGTACGAGGAAATCGACACTGTATCGAAGCTGTACAAAGAAATAAAGAAATGTATTCCGCAAGGTCAAAGAAGCTATTTGTTTCTGGATGAGATACAGGAAATCGAGGACTGGGAGAAAGCGGTTAATTCATTCATGACGGATTTTGATGTGGATGTTTTCGTGACAGGCTCGAATTCCCGGATGATGTCCTCGGAGATTTCCACATATCTGACAGGCAGGTACATTTCTTTCCGCATCTATCCGCTGTCCTTTGGGGAATATCTGAACTTCAGGAGGGAATACACTGAGCCGGACAATTGCTATCAGGAATTTTGGCGCTACGTCCGAATGGGAGGTTTTCCGGCGCTTCAACTGAAAGAATACAGCGATGAAGAGGTATATACCATTGTGAAAGACATCTACAATTCCACCATCTTCACGGACATTGTCAGACGAAACCGGATTCGAAAAGTCGATCAGCTGGAACGAGTGGTAAAATATGTGTTTTCCAATGTAGGGCAGACATTTTCTGCTTTGACGCTCTCAAAGTATCTGAAGAGCCAGAACCGCCAGATGGATCCCGAAACAGTGTACAGCTATTTGAGCAAGTTGGAGACAGCGTATCTACTGCATCGCTGTTCCAGATATGACATAAAGGGAAAGGAAATCCTGAAGACCCAGGAGAAGTTCTATCTTGCGGATACGTCGCTGCGTTTTGCCATTCTGGGATACAGCGAAGATGCCGTGGCCAGTATGTTGGAGAACATCGTATATATGGAATTGCTGCGCCGGGGATATGATGTCTTTGTGGGAAAGCTGGATTATGCCGAAGTTGATTTTGTGGCCACCAGAAAAAATGAAAAACTCTATATTCAGATATGCCAGCTGATTGGACGGAAAGAGACCGAACAGAGGGAGTATGGAAATTTGCTGTCAATTCCGGACAATTATCCGAAATATGTCCTCCGGACGGATGAGTTTGCAGGGGGCAACTATGAAGGAATCAGAACCATGCATGTGGCGGATTTCCTGTTGGAACAGGAACTGTATTAAAATGGCGGATGGAGGCATAGAAAAATTGCACATAAAAAATTCGCCAAAACCCAAGAAATATCCTTGCAAATTCCGCAAAGAACATGTAAGATAAACATATCCGCACATTCCGCAAAAAGCCGGAGGCCGCGGACAAAACAGAATCAAGGTAAGGAAAGAACTGCATGACTGACGGAAGTGGGATGACCCACAGGGAGTGCAGCCGTAAGAAGCCGACCGTCTGGGCACACTCAACTTGTGACGCCTGGGGGCCGGCGTTTTTGTTCCTGCGGGCAACGAGCCGGGCGGACATGCCTGCACGGACAGTTACGCCGCGAGGGTCAAATGTCCCGCAGCTTGCCGCAGGCTATTTTATTCCCGCGAGCAATGAGTCAAGTGGGCATGCTTGCATGCACATTTGACGACTGCCGCGAGGGCGAACCGTCCGGACAACGGAGCCGGCGGGGCGCAGGACGCCCGGCCTCCCGTCACAGGGCGAGTGGATGTGAAACTTTGAATCAGGAGGGAAAAAGCATGATGCAACTGGAACAGGAACTGAAAAACAACGCCTACCCCGGCAGAGGAATCGTCATCGGGCGCTCCGCTGACGGCAAAAAGGCAGCTATCGCCTACTTCATCATGGGCAGGAGCACCAACAGCCGCAACCGGGTCTTTGTCACGGAGGGAGAGGGGATCCGCACCCAGGCATTTGATCCGGAAAAACTCACGGATCCCAGCCTGGTGATTTACGCCCCGGTGCGGGTGCTGGCTTCGCCGGACGGACAGACAGACATAATTGTCACAAACGGAGACCAGACGGACACCATCTATGACGGCCTTTCCCGGGGGTTTACGTTCGAGCAGTCCCTGCGCAGCCGCCAGTTTGAGCCGGACGGCCCCAACTACACGCCAAGGATTTCCGGCCTGGTGCGTCTGGCAGGAGGCAAATTCGACTACTGCATGTCCATCTTAAAGAGCAATGACGGAGACCCTGCCTGCTGCAACAGGTACACCTTTACTTACGACAATCCGGCTGACGGAGAGGGGTGCTTCCTCCATACCTATATGCATGACGGCGATCCCCTGCCCAGCTTCCGGGGGGAGCCGAAGAAAGTGGCTGTCCAGGGCGACATCGACAGCTTTGCGGGGATGCTGTGGGAGAGCCTGAACGAGGAGAACAAGGTCTCCCTGTTCGTCCGCTTCATCGACATTGCCACAGGGCAGTACGAGACCCGCATCTTTAATAAGAACCAGTGAAAACCGGAACCAATGAAAAAAGAACCGTCAGAAAGGCAAACGCTTCACGAAAGGAAAACAAAACCATGAATGAAATTCAACTGAAATACGGATGCAATCCCAACCAGAAACCCTCCAGAATCTACATGGAGGACGGAAGCGAACTTCCTGTAACCGTGCTCAACGGCAGACCGGGCTATATCAATTTCCTGGACGCCTTTAACGGCTGGCAGCTGGTGAGAGAGCTGAAAGCCGCCACGGGCCTGCCCGCCGCCACCTCTTTCAAGCATGTCTCCCCCGCAGGCGCGGCGGTAGGCCTGCCCTTGGACGAGACCCTGGCGAAAATCTACTGGGTGTCGGACTTAGGGGAACTCTCTCCGCTGGCCTGCGCTTATGCCAGAGCCAGAGGAGCCGACAGGATGTCCTCCTTTGGCGACTTCATCGCTCTGTCAGATGTCTGCGACAAGGACACGGCCCGGCTCATCAAGCGGGAGGTTTCCGACGGCTGTATCGCTCCGGGCTATACCGAGGAGGCGCTGGCGCTGTTAAAGGCCAAGAAAGGCGGCAGCTATAATGTTATCCAGATCGATGCCTCCTACGTCCCGGCCCCTGTGGAGAGGAAGCAGGTCTACGGCATTACGTTTGAGCAGGGCCGCAATGAACTGGATGTGAACGGCGACCTGCTTTCCAACATCGTCACGGCGAACAAGGAGATTCCGCAAGACGCGATGATCGACTTAAAAATCGCGCTGATTACCCTGAAATATACCCAGTCCAATTCCGTCTGCTATGTGAAAGGAGGCCAGGCCATCGGCATCGGCGCGGGGCAGCAGTCCCGCATCCACTGCACCAGGCTGGCAGGCACCAAGGCGGACAACTGGTTCCTGCGCCAGTCTCCCCAGGTGCTGGGACTGCAGTTCGTGGACAAGCTGGGCAGGCCGGACAGGGACAATGCCATCGACGTCTACATCGGGGACGAATACATGGACGTGCTGGCGGACGGCGCCTGGGAGAAAGTCTTCAAGGTGAAGCCCCCTGTCTTTACCAGGGAGGAGAAGCGGGCATGGCTGGACCAGATGAAAGACGTCACTTTGGGGTCCGACGCATTCTTCCCGTTCTCGGACAATATCGAGAGAGCCCACAAGAGCGGCGTGCAGTATATCGCCCAGCCCGGCGGTTCCGTGCGGGATGACGCGGTAATAGAGTGCTGCGATAAGTACGGGATGATGATGGCCTTTACCGGAATCCGGCTGTTCCATCATTGAGTTTAACTTGAGTATTTCGCTCCGGCAGGAAGATGCGCAGACAAGCCGCAAGGAATTTGTGCCGGCGCCGCTATGGTAAGACATTTCAAGGACTGTGGACAACATGGTCCTTGAAGCATTGTATGGGGAGCCGTATACGAGGAGCGTTTTTTGGGCAGGAATCGGATCAGACCGGAAAGGGGCTGAAACATCAAAAGAGAGCCGGGGGATAAGCTATGGATGGAAAATTAAGAAATATGACGGCCATATACCTGTTTCGGGGCGAAAAGGTGCTCGTCCTCTACAGGCAGGGCGGAAGAGTGGTCAACAACGTGTGGACGGGCTCGGCGGGCGGCCACTTTGAAAGGGACGAACTGAACGATGCCAGAGCGTGCATACTGAGGGAGTTGAAAGAGGAACTGGGGCTGGCGCCGGAGGACGTGGAGAATCTGGCGCTGCGCTACATTGCCCTGCGGAATACAAAGGGGGAGATCCGGCAGAACTATTACTTTTTTGCGGACATAAAGGAAGAGGTGGACGACAACATTGTCTCCAATGAGGGCACATGCAGATGGTTTCCCTTAGGCGACATCCTTTCCCTGGAGATGCCCCTGTCAGCCAAGTATGTCATGGAGCATTTCTGCACTACAGGGCGGTATACGGATAAACTCTATGTCTGTATCGCAACTGCCGCAAAGGCGGAAATCCTGGAATTGCCGGAATCCTGAAAAAAGCATGCATTCCCGGAGATTTCGCAGAGATACCGTGGAAAATCCGCAGGCTGTGCAGACTTTGTGCAGATTTTTTCGGGAATGCACGGAATTTTATTGAAAGACATCGCGGGGATATGATATAATGTCCGCAAAGGGCAGAGTCAAATGGACGGAGAACCAGCTGCCGAGCTGGCTCGGGCAGCTGGCTCTCCGCCCATTTGAGGAGCGAAGCGAGCCCGGGGAGCCAAGGGCTCCCCGGGCCTCTGCCCACAACCTGCAGCAATCACGGCATAAAAACCATAAAAACCACAGACACCACAGGAAAGGCAAGGATCTGACAGATGAGCGATACAGAATCCAGAAATTTTATTGAAATGATCATAGACAAGGATCTGGCGGAGGGCGTATGCGAAACCGTGCACACCCGCTTCCCGCCGGAGCCCAACGGCTATCTCCATATCGGCCATGCCAAGAGCATCCTGCTCAACTACGGCCTGGCCAGGCAGTACAATGGCAAGTTCAACATGCGCTTTGATGACACCAACCCCACCAAGGAGGACATTGAGTTCGTGGAGTCCATCAAGGAGGACATCCAGTGGCTGGGGGCCGACTGGGAGGACAGGCTGTTCTATGCCTCCGACTATTTCGGACAGATGTACGAGGCGGCGGTGAAGCTGATCAAAAAGGGAAAGGCCTATGTATCCGATCTGACGGCGGAGCAGATCCGGGAGTACCGGGGGAGCCTGACTGAGGCCGGAAAGGACGACCCCTACAGCAAGCGCACCGCGGAGGAGAATCTGAAGCTGTTCCAGGAGATGAAAGACGGAAAATACCCAGACGGCGAAAAGGTGCTGCGGGCCCGCATTGACATGGCTTCTCCCAATATCAATATGCGAGATCCCGTCATTTACCGTGTGGCGCACATGACCCATCACAATACAGGAGATACATGGTGCATTTATCCCATGTACGACTTTGCGCATCCCATTGAGGATGCCATAGAGGGAATCACCCATTCCATCTGCACCCTGGAGTTCGAGGATCACAGGCCCCTCTACGACTGGGTGGTGCGGGAGCTGGAGTATCCCCATCCTCCCAAGCAGATCGAGTTCGCAAAGCTGTATTTAAAGAATGTAGTCACCGGAAAGCGCTATATCAAAAAGCTGGTGCAGGAAAATATCGTGGACGGCTGGGACGATCCCAGGCTGGTGTCCATTGCGGCTCTGCGGCGCAGAGGCTTTACCCCGGAATCCATTAAGCGGTTCGTGGAGCTGTGCGGCGTCTCCAAGGCCCAGTCCATTGCGGATTACGCTTGTCTGGAGTACTGCATCCGGGAGGATTTAAAGACCAAAGCGCCCCGCATGATGGCAGTACTGGATCCGGTGAAATTAATCATTGACAATTACCCTGAGGGGCAGACCGAAATGCTGACCGTGGGGAACAATCCCGAGAACGAGGCTCTTGGCAGCAGGGAAGTGCCCTTTGGGAGAGAACTGTATATTGAGCGCGAAGATTTCATGGAGGAGCCGCCGAAGAAGTATTTCCGCATGTTCCCCGGCAATGAAGTGCGCCTGATGAACGCTTACTTTGTGAAATGCACCGGCTGCGTCAAGGATGAGGAGGGGAGAATCACGGAGGTGCACTGCACCTATGACCCGGCCTCCAGGGGCGGCAACAGCCCGGACGGACGAAAGGTAAAGGGCACCATCCACTGGGTGGCCGCCGCCACTGCCGTCCCCGCAAAGGTGCGGCTGTATGAGAATATCATCGATGAGGAAAAAGGCGTCTACAACGAGGACGGAAGCCTGAACCTGAATCCCGATTCCCTGACGGTCAGAGACAACTGCTATCTGGAGCCGGCTTTTGCAGGGGCGCAGAAGTATGAGAGATTCCAGTTTGTGAGACAGGGCTTTTTCTGTGTGGACGCAAAAGACTCCCGGCCGGATGCCTTGGTGTTCAACCGCATCGTGTCGCTGAAGAGTTCCTATGTGCTGCCCAAGGAGTCGTAGGCAGGACGGACTTAGAACGAGAGGATGGACATAGTGGCGCAGCCTGAAAAGGGGCGGGAGCTTTCGCGGGCAATAGGACGAAAAGTGAGGAGATGGCAGGGAACTTGCTGAGTCTTATGGGATGGAGGACGGTATGGGAATCTTATCGGGTTTGAAGAGCCTGGGACTGGGCAGCCTGGAGAATGTGAGTCTTTTTGAAGAGCCCAAAAAGAAAGAGGCAGAAAAGCATGAACAGGCGGCCTCGCCAAAGGTGGAGGAAAAGGAGCTGATATACGACAGGTCTTTTGTCTGCCCTGTTTGCGATTGTTCCTTTACTGCCAAGATCATGAAATCCAACAGGGCAAAGCTTCTGGGCACGGATCCGGACCTCAGAGCCAGGTACGAGGGGATAGATGCGGCCAAGTACGAGGTGGTGATGTGCCCTGTGTGCGGTTATGCCGCACTGATGCGGTATTTTACGGGCATTACATCCAGCCAGGCAAAGCTGATCATGGAAAAAATCAGCCAGAACTTCCATATCAAACCTCATGACGGGGAGACTTATTCCTATGAAGAGGCGCTGCAGCGGTATAAGCTGGCTCTGGTGGGGGCTGTGGTAAAGCACGCGAAGAACAGCGAAAGGGCGTATATATGCCTGAAATATGCCTGGCTTGTCAGAGGCTACAGGGAGCATTTGCTGGAAAGCGAGCAGCCTGACGAAAAACTCATCGCGGAGCTGGAGGGGGAGGAAAACGAGCTTCTGCAGCATGCCTACAAAGGCCTGACGGAGGCCAGGCAGACAGAGATGTTTCCGCTGTGCGGCATGAACGAAATTACGCTGGACTATCTCCTGGCCGTGCTGGGAGCCAGGTTCAAGGATTTTGAAAACTCCATAAAGCTTCTGAGCAGCATCATAACTTCCAGAAGTGCGAATCCGCGGATCAAAGATAAGGCCAGGGACATGAAAGACCAGGTGATGCTGGAGATGAAGAAGAATCAGAATCCGAAGTGACGGGGGAACGGCTTGAATGAGATGACGTTTCGGATACGGACGGATGGGGACAGCCGGCTGTATGAGCAGATTTATGAACATATCAAAGGGGAAATCAGGAGTGGGAAGCTTCTCTTTGGAGAGAGGCTTCCCTCTACGCGTTCTCTGGCGGAATATCTTCAGGTGGCAAGGAGCACCGTGGACTACGCCTATGCGCAGCTCCTCAGCGAGGGGTATATCGAGTCCAGGCCCTGTAAGGGGTATTTCGTCTGTTCCGTGGAGGAACTGCTGCAGCTGGATGGGGACATGGGGGCATACAGTGGGGATCCGGGGGAGGGCGCAGCCCGGGCAGGGAGGGATGCGGCCCGGACGAGGCAAAACCCACCCTGGGCAGGACGAGATGCCGCCCGGGCAGGGCAGAGTCAGTCCGGGACTTCGCGGCAGGCGTTTGATCCAGGGTACGCTGTGGATTTCTCGCCCTACGACATTGACATGGCAGGCTTCCCGTTTGGCGTATGGAAGAAGATCACGAAAAATGTCCTGACCTTTGCAAACAGCGACTTGTTCGCAAAAGGGGAGGCCCAGGGGGATTATGAACTGCGCCGGACCATCAGCCGCTATCTGCACTCCTCCAGAGGGGCAGACTGTAGACCGGAGCAGATCATCGTAGGGGCAGGAAATGACTATCTGCTGCTTTTGCTGGAAAAGATACTGGGGCCCCGCACGCGGATTGCAATGGAGAATCCCACTTACAGACAGTCCTATCGGATCTTTGGCTCCTTTGCCTACACAATTGTCACGGTGGACATGGACGAGCATGGCATGCGGGCGGACAAGTTGGAACAGGCGGACGTGAGCGCGGCCTATGTGATGCCGTCCCATCAGTTCCCCACAGGAACCGTTATGCCTATCGGGCGGAGGATGGAACTGCTGAAATGGGCGGACGGCGGAGCAGACAGATATCTGATAGAGGATGACTACGACAGCGAATTCCGCTTCCGCGGCAAGCCCATTCCGGCGCTTTTGGCCTCAGACAGGCACGGAAAGGTTATCTATATCGGAACCTTTTCCAAGGCCATTGCTCCGGCCATCCGTGTCAGCTTCATGGTGCTGCCCCAGCCGCTGCTTGAGAAATATGAGGCGGAGTGTTCTTTTTATTCCTGCACGGTGTCCCGCATTGACCAGAGTGTCTTAAACGAGTTCATCGGGGAGGGATATTTTGAGCGGCACCTGAACAAGATGCGAAAGATCTACCGGGCAAAGCACGACCTGCTTCTGGAATGCCTGGCGGATATGGGGGAGGAGTTCCGGGTCTCGGGCGAGAATGCCGGGCTGCATCTGCTGCTGACAGCCGAAAATGGCTTGAGCGAGAGAGAACTGGTTCAGCGTGGGGCAGACAGGGGTGTGCGTGTCTATGGGCTGTCTGAGAGCATGGTGGAGGAAGCCCCGGACAGCAGAACCGTGCTTCTGGGCTTTGGGGGGGTTAGCACGGATGGAATCAGGAAAGGCCTGGGGCTTTTGAAAGAGGCTTGGAAAGGGGGCAATATGTGAGTAAATGTAAAAAAGCCCCAGGCAGCCAGGAGGGGCATTAGTCCGCCTCCAAGAGGGAGCTTGCCCACCTCCAAGAGGGGGCATTGCCCACCTCTAAGAGGGGGTATTACCCACCTCTTTGGTGCCTGGAACTTTCGGAATCGCAAATGTTTCGGTTTGTAAGCAGGGATCAGCTTTCACTGATAGGAGGCTCTTCATTGGTGCTGTCTTCATCGAAGAATTCCTCCACGGTCTCTTCCGCATTTTCAACGCCCTGGGCTACTTTCTCTGCCAGAGGGGTGAAAGTGTCCTGGCTGGGGGCGGGCTCTTCGGAAGCAGGAGTTTCGCCAGAGGTTTCCTCGCAGGGAGTTTCCTCTTCCTCCGCCTTTGTCTCCGGGGTCAGGGGAACATAGCTGCGGGAATCGCCGGGCTTGGTCTCCTCTTCCTCGCTGAAATCATCGTAATCCTCTTCGGCGCTTTCAAGTTCGGCATTTTTCTTGCGGATAAAATAGCATGCGGCGCCCACCGCAGAACCGATTGCAGCGCTGACAAGCAAAAGCTTTGCAAATTTTTTAGACATAGGTGACTCCTTTCGAAATGAGTTCGTTTTTTTCTGCCATAATGGAATCAAAGAAACGATTCCATTATCCAAGTGCTATTATGATATTAATACTATTTTGCAGAATTGAAAAGAGAATATGCATAATTTTACTAAAAATTTATGATTTGCTTTCCGTCAGGGGAAGAGCGTGGTATAATTATCTTAATTTCCCCGGCATAGGAGCGGCTTACGCATGAACAGTAAATTTTTCGACATCAAAAAAGAGAAACAGGACAGGATTATAAATGCCGCCCTGAAGATTTTTGCCATGCAGGGCTACCGCCACGGCAGCACCGATGACATTGTAAGGGAAGCGGCCATTAGCAAGGGGCTGCTTTTCCACTACTTCGGCAGCAAGATAGGGCTTTATGTTTTCGTATATGACTACAGTTCCAGATTCATGAACCTGGAACTGCGCTCCACTGTGAACGCCAAGGAGACGGATCTGTTTACGATCATGAAGCAGATGGAGTGCGCCAGGATGCATGCCATGAAAGGCTACCCTTACATGCAGCAGTTCCTGAACCGCTCCCAGTCGGAGGACTCCTACGAGGCGCTGCTTTCCACGGAGGAAAAGCGCGGCGCCCTGTCGGAGACCTATGCTGCCATTGACAGCCAGATCGACTATGCAGCCCTGCCCCAGGGGGTGGACGGGGAAAAACTGCGGAAGATGCTGGACTTTACCATCAAGGGACTGATGACAGAGCGGTTCCAGGAGGCGTCTTTCCAGCCGGAGATGCTCTATGAGGAAATCTGTGGTTATCTGGACATGATCCGGGGGATCGTATACAGATGAGCCTATTTACTGTCCGCTGGATGTCGCCGCGAGGTATTTTCACGCGCTATCTGCGCGATAAACCAGAGATTGCTGTGCGTGAAACAGCTGTTCTTGCGGTTTCTGCGCATCTGTTACCGTGAACGCAGCGAACAGTGACTACTTGCTCATGGTGTAGGGGCCGTCAGCGGGATACCCGCCCTTGAGCTTCTGCATGCCTCGCTGGATGGCATCCTTGGAGTTCTTCCAGTCCGCGTCCTTGTTGCGGTAGTCGAATTTCTCTACCATCCACGCCACATCCTCTGACAGGCGGCTCATATTTCGCTCCATCAGGGGCAGGACGGTGCCGTAGAATTCCTCTTTTGCCTTGTTGGACAGCTTGTCGTCCGCCGCCTGGCACAGATCCCCGAAATGGTGGAGACAGAACCCTTTCCCGTCCCTGATCTTCTGGCGGAAAGCTTCGTCCTGATTCCAGAGATAGAAGAAAGTGTCCATGTAGCGGGCGTAGGTGTCGGCAAAATGCCGGCAGATGTAGCAGGAAGCCTCTTTTTCCCGAACCCATGCGGCGATGGGATTGGACTCGGCTGATTTTTTAAGCTTGTCCTTGAGGGAGGTTCTGGCAGGCTTGAAATGGGCGAATTCATGCTTCATCTCGCCGATGACTTTCTGGTAATGGGTCTTCAGGATCCAGGCATTGCCCAGAGTATTGCCGTAGTCGAACATTTTCTGGAAATGCTGCCTGCAGAAGCCGGCCTTGTCTGTCATCTCGCGGATGTCCGCCTCCATGTAGGAGGAGCCGCTGCCCAGCACGAAATCCAAAAGATCCTGCTCCACGCTTCTCTCGATAAAGCAGAAGGGGCATTCATCGCCTGCGTTCACTGCATCGTTTAAGGGGATGGTGTATAGTTGTTCTTTCATGGCTTTGTCCTTTCTGTTGGTATTATACCTAGTTTACAATAGTTTTTCCGGAAATGCCATATGAAAAAGAGATTTTGGTATGGGAAATGTCAGAATATGGTTAATGAAAAACAGGATTCGGACGATATATAGTTAAGAAAAGTATCATAAGTATATTTAACCATGGAACAGGGATGTTCTGTGGGAAGTTTCATCAGATGTCAAAGGAGTGATTATATGGGTATCAGCATTGATGTAGGAAATACGGGTTCGGATTATTCCTATTTGTTTCAGGGCCTCTCAGGCGGCAGCCTGGGCAATCTGAATTTTTTGTCGGACTATGCCGGCATCAAGAACGGCAGCTATTCCAAGCTGATGAAAGCCTATTACGGCGTGGGACAGGGCATGAGCACAGGTACATCGTCATCCGGCAGGAAAGGCAGCACGACCAACATTCTCGACAAGCTGCTGGAAGAGAAGATGCACCCCAAGGTTTCCAAAGAGGTGCAGAAAGCCAATACGGAGCTGACGGCGGGGCTTTCCAGCCTGAACAGTTCTGTCGCTACCCTGCGCAACGACAATACTTATACGGACTCCACAGACGGCCGCAGTGCGGCGGATAAGGTGGTCTCCGCCATGAAAGCCTATGTGACGAATTACAATAATGTGGTGACTACGGCAAAGGACTCCACGTTGTCCAGTAAGACGGCCTATGTGGCGAACATTATGAGCAGCACGGCGGCCAACGCCGATAAGCTTTCGGAGATCGGAGTCACGGTCAATGCCAATGGGACGCTTATGCTTAATGAGGGGAAGTTAAAGGAAGCTGACATTTCCAAGGTTCAGGACTTGTTCTCAAGCGACAACATTTTGAGCTATGGCTCCATGGTTTCCTCCCGCCTCCAGTTCGCAGGCTCTACGTCCGGCACAGCCAGCACAGACAGTAAGGGGACGGATGACAAGACGACTTCCGGTGCCTCTTCCCTCAAGGCGGACAGTCAGGCCCTTGCCTCCGATGAGTTATACCAAAAGGTAAAGGACAAGGACGGCAATGAGACTGACGAGTACGATGTCAAGAAGATCTTTGCCACGGCGAAGAGCTTTGTGAGCAATTACAACAAGATGTTCGACAAGGCAGAGGCCAGCGCCAACTCCGGCGTGGTGGCAAATCTGTCCTATATCAGGGAAAAGACGGCCCGCAACGCGGATGCGCTAAAAGCATTCGGAATCAGCGTGGACGGCAAAGGCAGGATGAAGATAGACGAGGATACGTTTAAGAAAGCGGACATGTCCAAGGTACAGGCCTTTTTCAAGGACTATGGTTCATCCATTGCCACCAATGCCTCACTGGTAGACTACTACATGACCACCCAGGCAGGGGCTGCCAACAGCTATACATCGGGCGGAACCTATCATGTACAGGGGAGCTCGCGTTATAGCGGCACTGTATAGAGGAGTTCATAGGAAGACGGAGATATAATAACAGATAAGGATGCACATCAGTCAGAGCAGTATCTGAGGGGTGGGCCTCCTTATGCATGACAATAGAATCCACATATCGGGTGGATTCTATTGTTTTCATTTATAGATTTTTTGTCTTAGCAGCAAGTTTTTACATAAATGCTACATTTCTGTAAAGATTTACAAGGAGAAATTAATTATTTTTAAGTTGAAAATATAACGAAAGCAGGATACTATATTTATAGAGAGAAGAACTGTTGAAAGATGTGATAATTCTTGGTATTTAGCAGCATAGAATTCCTGCTCTTCTTTCTTCCGTTATTTTTCATAGTTTACAGCTTAGTCCCTGCAAGGATGAAAAATATGACGCTTCTGTCAGGAAGTATTATTTTTTATGCTTATGGGGAGCCTAAGTATCTGGCGCTTCTTGTGCTGTCCATTGTGCTGAACTATTTTCTGGGCCTGCACATTGGACGCAGGGAGCAGTACCGGACAGAAGAGACGCAGTCAGAGACGGGACAAAAGAGCAGGATCAGGACAAATAAAATAAAGGAAAAATTGAATAGAAGACGCAGGGCAGTATTCATTGCGGCCATTTTATACAATGTGGGAATGCTGGCGGCGTTCAAATACGTAAGAGGAGGGGCTTATCTGCCCTTAGGTATCAGCTTTTATACATTCCAGATTCTGTCCTATCAGATAGATGTGTATCGGGGAGATCAGAGAAAAGAGCCCTCTTTTTTAAGATTCGCCACCTATATCGCTATGTTTCCGCAGCTGTTGTCGGGGCCTATCGTGCGCTATGGAGAGGTGCGAAAGGACATCGTATCCCGGGAGTTTTCGGCAAAGGGCGTGCAGGAGGGGCTAAAGGTGTTCACGGTGGGGCTGGTGGCAAAGGTGCTGCTGGCGGACCGGATCGGACTGCTGTGGCAGGAGGTTCAGGTCACGGGATTTGAGAGCATTTCCACTCCCCTGGCATGGCTGGCGGCCATCGCCTATTCCCTGAAGATTTACTTTGACTTCTGCGGGTATTCCCTGATGGCTATGGGGCTGGGCAGAATGCTTGGCTTTCGCCTGCCGGAGAATTTCAAGGATCCCTATATGGCCACCTCTGTGCGGGACTTCTACCGCAGATGGCATGTGACATTGGGGCGGTGGTTTCGGGAGTATGTGTACATTCCGCTTGGGGGGAACCGTGGGGGAGAGTACCGGACGGTCTGCAATCTGCTGGCGGTTTGGCTGTTGACATCCATCTGGCATGGGAGCATGGGTAATTTCCTGATCTGGGGGTGCCTGCTATGGCTCGCCATTGTGACGGAGAGGCAGCTGGAGGCGCTGGGAGTGACAAGACTGTTGGATAAAGTGCCCGGGAAAATATTGTCACGTCTTTTTGTATGGGCATATATTCCTATTACATGGGTATGCTTTGCCGTCACGGACATTGGGCAGCTGCAGATTTTTCTGGGCAGGATGTTCCATGTGGTTCCGGGTATCCGGATTGCAGCGGGGGACTGGCAGAAAGCCCTGACCAATTATGGGCTGCTGTTTCTGGCAGGGGCCATTGCTTCCACGCCGCTTTTGCGCAAGCTCTTCAGGCGCTTTCGGGACAGCTGGGTCATGATGGCGCTTCTGGCAGCATTGTTTTGGGTGTGCGTATGGCGGCTGCAGGTGGAGGGGCAGAATCCTTTCATGTATCTGCATTATTGAATTAGGTGACAAGTATGAAATGGGTAAAGAAGTGGTCCTACCTGATCTTGCTGGTGGGAATGGGGATTGTATATCTGGCATGTGTGGATAAATGGCAGGTTTACGCAAAGCCTTTTCAGGAGGCAAAGAGTTGGCTGGACAATCGGATACAGGGCGGTATATTTTTTGCTGAGGGGGCTGGCGAGAACGGCACGCAGGAGCCAGCCGGAGGACAGGAGGCTTTGCCGTCAGGCGGCGAAGCCAATGGCAATGGGTCAGACCTTGGGGAGGAGAGCCAGGCGCCGGGAACGGACGAGGAGGCGGGAACGCAGGAAATTCCGTCCGGCAGCGGCAATGGAACCGGCTCCCCGCCGGAGGGTGAGCCCGGGGGAAATGACCAGACAGGCTCTGCAGGAGAGACCGGAAGCGGCCAATTGGGCGGGATGCCAGGAGAGACCGGAAGCGGCCAATTGGGCGGGATGCCGGGGGGGACCGGCAGCGGCCAGCTTGGCGCAGGTCCGGGGGACTGGCAGCCAAACGGCTCTGGAGGCGGAACTTCTGTAGGGAGCGGTTCTGGAAACAACGCAGGGCCGGGATCAGCGGAGCCGAAAGAAGTGACCTACATGACCGTGGAGGACGATTACTTTGCGGATGCAGTGTTCATCGGGGATTCCAGGACCATGGGGATGTTCGAGTACGGCGGGCTGGAGGAGACGGCAGCTTTCTATTGCTCTACCGGGCTGACAGTGTACAAGATATTTGAAGCGCAGATCGTGCCCGCCGAGCGGGGGAAGATCAGCGTGGAGGAGGCCCTGCAGCAGAATTCCTTTGCGAAGATTTATTTTATGATAGGCATCAATGAGATGGGCACGGGAACGGTGGAGTCTTTCCTGGAAGCCTATCAGGGAGCGGTGGACCATCTCAGGGAACTGCAGCCGGACGCCATCATTTACCTCCAGGGTATCATCAAGGTGACTGAGGAGCGCTCCGCACAAGGTGACTATATCAACAATGAGGGCATCATAGCCCGCAATGAGGGAATTGCCCGGATGGCGGACAATGAGCATGTGTTCTATTTGGACGTGAATCCTCTGATATGCGATGAGAGCGGCGGAATGATTCCGGAGTACACCTTTGACGGGGTGCACCTGAAAGCGAAATATATCGATATCTGGAAAGACTTCCTAAAGAGCCATGCCATAGCCCGGTGGAATCCGGAAAATTGAGTATATGCCCAATTCGTTCAGAGAATTTATGAATTTTTCTTGACGGATGGGGGCCGAAAGATTATTATAATTGTCAGAGGTTGTAGTGGAACGACTGCAGCCTCTTTCCATGAGGAGGGATAGAACCTTTCATGGCGGAAAAATACATAGTCAGGTGGGGGAGAACTGTCTGACAGATACAGGAGGAAAGAGTTCATGAACGAGAAAAAGAAATCCGCTTCCGGCCGGGGAGGCATCGGCGATACTTGTATCTACGATGCCAAGAGCCTGGGGGCGCCCAAAGTCCTGGTGCTGGGGGTTCAGCACATGTTTGCCATGTTCGGCGCCACCATACTGGTGCCCATGCTGACGGGGCTTGACGTATCCACGACACTGCTGTTCGCAGGTTTGGGCACACTGCTGTTCCATTTCCTGACCAAAGGCAAGGTACCGGCGTTCCTGGGTTCTTCCTTTGCGTTTCTGGGCGGATATGCCGCCATTGCTCCTATGACGGACGCTGCCGGAGGTGCGGCGGACAATTCAAAGCTTCTGCCATACGCCTGTTTTGGCGTAGCCTGCGCCGGTCTGGTGTATCTGCTGCTTTCCCTTTTGATCAAGCTTTTCGGCACGGGAAAGGTCATGCGCTTCTTCCCGCCTATCGTCACCGGTCCCATCATCATTGCCATCGGTCTGACCCTTTCCCAGTCTGCCATTGACAACTGCTCCGCGGACTGGCTCATTGCCATTGTGGCCATCGCCCTGGTGATCGTCTGCAACATCTGGGGTAAGGGAATGGTGAAGATCGTGCCCATCATCATCGGCGTCATCGGCTCCTATGTGCTGGCGGCAGTCATGGGCAGGGTAGACTTTACCGCGGTGAAAGAGGCAAGCTGGATCGGAATTCCCATCCACTGGAACCAGACAGCCTTTTGGGCGCTGTCGGACGGCAATGTATCTCTTCTGATTACTTCCGTGATTACCATCATGCCCATTGCGCTGGCTACAATTGTGGAGCATATCGGCGACATTTCCGCCATATCATCTACTGTAGAGAAGAATTTCATCAAGGAGCCGGGACTTCACCGTACGCTTTTGGGTGACGGCCTTGCCACCATTATGGCAGCGCTCTTCGGCGCGCCTGCCAACACTACATACGGTGAAAACACAGGCGTGCTGGCACTGACAAAGGTATACGACCCATTTGTAGTCCGCATGGCTGCCCTGTTTGCAATCCTGTTTTCTTTCTCGCCCAAGTTCGCGGCCATCATCGGCTGTATGCCCACTGCTACCTGCGGCGGCGTGTCCTTGGTGCTGTACGGCATGATCTCGGCTGTAGGAGTGCGCAATATCGTGGAGACTCAGGTGGATTTCGCCAAGAGCCGCAACGTCATCATCGCAGCTTTGATTCTGGTGCTGTCCATCGGTATCAACTACAGCGCGGCGGGCTCCGTGGGATTTGCCATCGGCGATTTGAACATCAGCTTCTCCGGCATTGCCGTAGGCGCCCTGACGGGTATCATATTGAATGCCGTGCTGCCCGGAAAGGACTATAAGTTTGACGATGACAAGCCCAGCGATACGGGAGTGGATTTTGCGGTGAGGGGAAGATAGGCCTGCAATATAGGCTTGCAAAAGAAACACATCCGATAAGTGTATGAGTGCAGCCCGGTCGTAAGGCCGGGCTGTAATGGTTCTTTCAAGTGCATATTATATTGTGCGCTTTGTTATGCGTTTTGCCGGTTCGCGGCTTGTTCCTGACAGCGGCAACGGAAAATGAAAGCGGCTTTGGCGCCGCTGCGGGCATGGCCGGAACGGCAAATTGGTTGCCTTGTCCAGGCTTGACGCCTGGCAGGAGAGGAGGAGAAGTCATATGAAAGTAATAGACATGCACTGCGATACCATAGGAGAACTGTTCCGCTTAAGAGAAGAGGGGAGGCCCGGATCCCTGCGGGAGAATGACGGCCATATCGATTTGCTGAGGTTACAGAAGAGCCATTATCTGCTGCAGAATTTCGCCATGTTCATTCCGCTGAACCAGTGCCATGATCCCTGGGAACAGGTCTGTGCCATGTACGGATATTATAAGGAAGAACTGGAGCGCAATCAGGACATTCTGGCTCCGGTGTATGGCTTCGGGGATATTGCCCGCAATGAGGCTGACGGCAAAGTGTCCTGCCTGCTTACCGTGGAGGAGGGAGGCGTCTGTAAGGGAGAGACGGAAAAGCTGCGGGAGCTTTATAGAATGGGCGTCCGGATGCTCACCCTCACATGGAATTTCGACAATGAGATCGGCCATCCGAATTTCGACAGGAGACTGCGGGAGAAACTCACCGGGGCTGTGGAGGAATGGCGTGGATGCAGCCCGTATACTTTAGAATGGGAGCAGGGGCGCCAGGCGGCACAGGCCGCCAGAGATCTCTGCATGCATACCCCCAACGTGACGGGAGGGCTCACTGAAAGGGGCAGGGAATTTGTGGAGGAGATGGAGAGGCTGGGCATGATCCCGGACGTGTCACATCTGTCCGACGCTGGCTTCATGGACGTACTGGAGACAACGAAGAAGCCCTTTGTGGCCAGCCATTCCAACGCCCGGGCCGTATGCCCCAATGTGCGGAATATGACCGATGACATGATACGCAGGCTCTCTGAAAGGGGAGGCGTTATGGGGCTGAATTTCTGCCCGGATTTCCTGGAGGAGAAGCCGGTGGGGGAGGAGAATCCCGGCACCGTCGCGGCTGTGGTGCGCCATGCGAAGCATATCGCGGACATAGGCGGCACAGAAGTGCTGGGGCTGGGCAGCGATTTTGACGGCATCCCCACTCACGCGGAACTGCCGGGAGCCCAGGGCATGGAGCGGCTGTGGGATGCTCTTCATGCAGAGGGATTTTCCCAGGACCGGCTGGACAAGATTTTTTACGGAAACGTATTGCGGGTGTACCGGGATACGCTGGAGTGAGGATTTGAGGCGGATTCCGGGCTGTCTATTGTCCGCAGACTTTATTTTATCTCATAGTGACATATGCGGGATTTCAAACGAGAATATCTGCTGGACAGTCTGCATAAAAGGGGAAAATGGTTTCAATATAGTGGACAAATGAATCTAAAAAAATTATAGAAAACGTCAATTTACAAAAAACGAAACCTGATATATGATTGTACCTCAGAAACCTGAAAAAATAATCGGGGCAACACCCGGAGAAAGGTGAGAGGAGGCATTCGTTATGCAGCAGGTATTGGTTAAGTTTGAGGATGTAGATCAGGTAAGGAATTTTGTGAATACAGTCAGCATGGTAGAGGCTAACTTTGAATTGGGCTCTGGCAGCCGTATCGTGGACGCGAAATCGATTCTGGGCGTGCTCGCCCTTGATCTGGCCAGGCCCCAGCGGCTGATATGCGACTCGGACGATTCGGCGGTTCTGGAAAGGATAGGGCCTTTTCTCGCCAGGGAGCGGGTGGGCTGCCGGATGAGCGTGGAAAAGCGGTAGCAGGGTCCCTTTCTTACTATCATTGTCATAAGTTATATAAGGGGACGTCACCGCTTTCCGGGGCGGCACCCAGTGCCCGCCATGGCGCGGCATCAGACCTGCGGTTTTGCTGCCTGATGGGAGTCCTGCATTAGATCGGCCAGTGTGACCTGCTCCAGATAATCGCTGATGACCTTGTCCAGCCCCTGCCACAGGGAAAGGGTACGGCAGGAGGATGTCCTGGGGCAGGACGGAGCATCCGCCTCCAGGCAGGAAACGGGCGCAAGGGACTCCTCCGTAAGGCGCAGGATGCTGCCCACGGTGCACTGATCGGGGGATTTGGTCAGTTTATAGCCGCCGCCCTTTCCCCGCAGACCTGTGAGGAGCTTCCCCTTGACCAGGAGCTTAATGATGCTCTCCAGGTATTTCTCGGAAATCTCCTGCCTGGCGGCAATTTCTTTCAGCGGGATATATCTGTCCGAATTCTGTTCGGCCAGATCGATCATGACCCGCAGAGAATAGCGTCCTCTTGTAGAAATCAACATAACAATCTCCATTCCTTTCCCGCAACCCAAGGGCTTTCTTTTTCAGCAGCTTCCTGTAATCATAAACCTACTACAGGAAGCAAGAGCGGCTTCCTGTAGTCATAAACCCATTATACAACACGGTTAATAGGAAAATCAATATAAATATGAATTGTTCTCTATTGACAAAATATGGCTCCTGTCATACAATCATATAAACCCACTTAACAGATAGGTAGAAAATAAAACATCATTCTCCGCAAGGGGCAGAAAAAAAGCTTGCGGGGAACAGGAGACAGCATGGGTGCGGATAGTGCCGGTGAGCAACGATGCCAGTACAGCTGGAGACCAAGTTCCTTACGGCGCCATGCGGATTTGTGCGGAATTGGAATAGAAATAGGAGAGAAGCATATGAGCAGAATTTATACATCCGCCGATCAGCTGATTGGCAGGACTCCGCTGTTGGAGCTGACGCATATCGAAAAGGAAGAGAACCTGGAGGCCCGGCTCCTGGCCAAGCTGGAATACTTTAACCCTGCTGGCTCCGTGAAAGACCGTGTGGCCAAGGCCATGATCGACGACGCTGAGGCAAAGGGCCTGCTGAAGCCCGGCTCCGTCATCATCGAACCTACCTCGGGCAATACGGGCATCGGCCTGGCCTCCGTGGCCGCCGCCAGGGGCTACCGCATCATCATTGTCATGCCGGACACCATGAGCGTGGAGCGCCGCCAGCTGATGAAAGCTTACGGAGCGGAACTTGTGCTGTCCCAGGGGGCAAAGGGCATGACAGGGGCCATTGAAAAGGCGGATGAGCTGGCAAAAGAGATTCCGGACAGCTTCATCCCGGGCCAGTTCGTGAACCCGGCCAATCCTGCCGCCCACAGAGCCACAACCGGCCCGGAGATTTGGGAGGATACGGAGGGAGAGGTGGACATCTTCGTGGCCGGAGTGGGTACCGGAGGGACCCTGACGGGAGTGGGAGAGTACCTGAAAAGCCAAAATCCCCAGGTAAAGGTAGTGGCCGTGGAGCCGGCTTCCTCTCCTGTGCTGAGCAAGGGGATTTCCGGAGCCCATGGGATTCAGGGCATCGGCGCGGGATTTGTCCCGGAGGTGCTGAATCCGCAGAGCTATGATGAAGTCATCGCTGTGGAGGACGAAAACGCATTTGCCGCAGGCAGGCAGATGGGCAGAAAAGAGGGCTTGCTGGTGGGCATCTCCTCCGGCGCGGCTCTGTGGGCTGCGGTCCGGCTGGCGAAGCGTCCGGAGAATAAGGGCAAGACCATCGTGGTGTTGCTGCCTGACACCGGGGATCGGTATCTGTCCACGGCGATGTTCGCGGAATAGGGGAATGCGCTGCAGATATGGATTATGTCGTAAGGATATGCCCGCCAAAATCTTCTTGACAGCCGCCGGTTTTTTCCTTATAATACATTTTATCAGAAGCACATGTTTCGTTTCTGATAAAAGGCGCATTTCTTTGCGCCGTATGCGATTATAGGAAGTTCTATAATACAGTTAACTTCATATTCAAGCGATTGATATCAGAAAAGCAATGATAAGAAGAAGTAGCACAAGTTGGAACGTACAGAAAGCAGCCGGCGGATGAGAGGCGCATGGGAAGACTTGATGTGAATACATCTTTGAGCTTCGCACCGAATATCCCGTGGATTAGTAGGCTGCGACGGTTCCCGCACCCGTTACCGTGCTAGGGTATCACCCACTGTTATTTGCGTGGACGTACCCGAAGAGGCAGGCGGCGGAATCCGTCTGTAAACATTAGGTGGTACCGCGAAAGCTTTGGCTCTCGTCCTTTTGAAAGGATGGGAGTTTTTTTGTGCTCTCATTGCTCTTATCCGATCCGCTTGAAATGAAAGTCAAAAATTTCAAAGCCGCATAAGACGGCGGAAGGAGAGGGAATGGAAGCAAAGAGAGCAATGGAGGCAAAAAAGGCAGTGGAAACAAGGGAAGAAACAGAGGTAAATGGGATGGCAGAAGCAAGGGAAGCGGCGATTCTGGAGAGACAAGTCCGTCTACAGATGCGCGTCATTACCCAGGGCGCGGCGGAACTGATCGGAGAGGAGGAACTAAAGCAAAAGATCGCCTGCAGCATCCGCACAGGTAAGCCCCTGACCATCAAGTTCGGCATGGATCCCAGCGCGCCGGACATCCATTTAGGACATGCGGTCACACTGCGGAAATTGAAGCAAATGCAGGATCTGGGGCATACAATCGTCATAGTCATCGGCGACTTCACAGCCAAGATCGGCGACCCCACCGGCCGCAGCAACGGCAGGAAAGCCATGACCGAGAGCGAGGTGCTTTTGAACGCCCAGACTTACCAGGAACAGATATTCCGGATCCTGGATCGGGAGAAGACCCAGGTGCGGTTCAATGGGGAATGGCTGGAGGTACTGAATCTGGATCAGGTGCTGCGGCTGGCTTCCACCATGACCGTGGCCAGGATGCTGGAGCGGGACGATTTCCAGAAGCGATTCAGAGGCGGGATTCCCATCGGCCTCCACGAATTCTTCTACCCGCTGATGCAGGCCTATGATTCCGTGGAACTTCAGGCGGACATGGAACTGGGCGGCACTGACCAGACTTTCAATATCCTCCTGGGCAGAAGCCTGCAAAAAGAGCGGGGGCAGGAGCCCCAGGCCGCCCTATTCATGCCCCTGCTGGAGGGGCTTGACGGAGTGGAGAAGATGAGCAAGAGCCTGGGTAATTACATCGGCATCTGCGAGGATGCCCGCACCATGTTTACCAAGACGATGCAGGTGCCGGATGCCCTGATTGTAAAGTATTTCGAGCTGGCTACGGACATCCGGCCCGAGGAACTGGACGGAATGAAGCGGCGGCTGGAGGAGGGCTGGAATCCTAGGGACTGCAAGCTGATTTTAGCCAGAACCATTACCTCCCTCTATCACAGCAGGCAGGAGACGGAGGAGGCGGAACGGTTTTTCACGGAAGCCTTTACCAATAAATCCGTGCCGGAGGATGTGGACGCGCTGCGGGTTCCATGGAAAGAGAGCCCTACCATGTACGACTGTATCCGTCCGCTGGCAGAGGCCCGCATAGTGGAAAGCGGCGCACAGTTGCGCAGGCTGGTGGCCCAGGGGGGCGTACAGAAGAACGGGATTCGGGTGGAGGATCTGGAAGAGGCGGTGGAATCCGGGGATGTGCTGAAGATTGGGAAGCGGAAGTTCGTTCGGATTGAACTGGCGTAATGATTGATAAAAAACAGCCTTTTGCCGCGGACGAAAGATTTTGCCCAAAAAGCAGGGAGCCATGGGAGAGGTGACGTATCCGGCAGGAAAGAGCATGTGACGGAACAAAACACATCAAGTGGTTATGAAAACCACAAAATCCAATTTCCATTACGAAATGAGTTGATTAATTCCTCCGGAAGTGGTATTCTATCCTTTGTAAGATGATAGTTAAGACGAAAGCATAAAGGCGGCTTAGCATTGTCTAGTATGGTACGAAAGGAAGCAGTTTTATGAGCGAGACATATCATATCATCAGCGACGGTTCCTGCGATCTGCCAAAGGAGCTGGCTGAGGAGAAGAATATCACCGTGGTTCCCTTTTATGTGTCCTTTGACGACAAGAACTACCTGAAAGAAAATGTGGAGATCGGCATCCGGGATTTTTATCAGCAGATGGTGGACCGAAAAGGCGTATTTCCCAAATCCTCCATGCCGTCCACCCAGGATTATGTAGATGTCTTTATGCCCTATGCCCGGAACGGAATGCCTGTGATCTGCATCTGCATCACGACGAAATTCAGCGGCTCCATGCAGTCCGCAGTGAACGCAAAGGCAATCGTGCAGGAGACTTGGCCCCAAGCGGAGATTACGGTCATCGACGCCACGATCAATACCGTGCTCCAGGGACTGTATGTGCTGGAGGCGGCGAAGCTGCGGGACAGTGGAATGGGCTACAGGGAATGCGTGGACAGGCTGGAGGAAATCAAGAGCACCGGCAGGATTTTCTTTACCGTAGGGGATATGGAATACTTACAGCATGGAGGGCGCATCGGCAAAGTGTCCGCCGTAGCGGGGAGTGTTCTGGGCATCCGCCCGGTGATCACTCTGAAAGAGGGTGAGATCTTCCCCTCCGGCATCGGCAGGGGCAGGAAGCGCACCACGGAGAAAGCCATCGGCCTCCTGCTGGACTATCTGGAGGAGAACGGGAGAGCCATCGGCCGCTACAGCATCGCCATCGGCTTCGGATACGATTATGAGGAGGCTGTGGCGTTTCGAGAGCATACGCTGGAAGTGCTGCGGGGCCAGGGATATGAGGTGGGCGAAAAGGATATCCCCCTGTACCAGATCGGTGCCACCATCAGTGTGCACACCGGACCGTACCCGCTGGGCTTCGGCATTATCGAGAAAGGGCTCCTGTAAGGCCGCAATGTACGGGCTTTTGAGCGGGGGATTGCTGTATCCGCCGGGCTGCATGAGACCATAGGCAGAGGCGGGAGTTTACGCCCATGGGGTCCGAATCAGAGGGCTTCGGCGCAGTGCGCCAGAAGCTCTTTTATATTGTCAAAGCAAAAGTCCGCAGGATAGGGAGTATCCGCCATATCCTCCGGCTTTGCCTCCCCGGTGAACACTACGCAGGTGTCCACGCCGCCGTTAATGCCGCAGGCGATGTCGGTGTAGAGCCTGTCCCCTACCACCAGGGTCTCTTCCCTGGAGAACCCGGACAGAGACAGGCACAGATCCACAACGCTGCGGCTGGGCTTGCCCAGGTAGACAGGTTTTTTGCCGGTGGCATCCGTGAGCATGTTGCAGATGGCGCCGCAGTCCGGCACAAAGCCGAAATCGATGGGACAGCACAGATCCGGATTGGTGCCGTAGAAAGGCGCGTTTGTGGTGGAAAGCACCTTACAGGCCTGAACCAGCTTCTCATAGGTCAGTTCGCTGTCGTAGGCCGCCACCACACAGTCGATATCCTCCTGTGCAGTTTCAGTAACATGCAGCCCGTTCTTCTTCAGTTCCGCAATGAAAGAAGCCGTGCCCAGAACGAAGATTTTCCCCTCCGGATAATGCTCCTGTAAAAACCGCAGCGTCATGTAGCCGGAGGTGATGAACTGATCCTCGGTGGTCTCCAGATGAAAAGCCCTGCGGAACTTTTCCACATAGTCCTGGCCGCTGCGGGTGGAGTTGTTGGTGATATAATAGGCCCTGCCGCCGATTGCGTCAATGTATGACAGAAGCCGGGCGCTGCCCTCATAGAGGCTGTCCCCCACGGCCAAAGTGCCGTCTATGTCGAAGAGGAAGAGCTTTTTGTATTTTAATCGATTGAAATCTGCATTCATATCAGCCGCCTGCCTTATTCTTGCGTTTTGTGACATATTTCTGGCTCCTGTGTCTGGGAGTGAAAGGAATCTTCATCCGCTTATCCCCCTGCTTTTAAGCCAAATCAAAATCTTCCCCCAGTATAGCATGATACCTTGCGGGATTCAACAAAAGTTTTGCGGTAGGGATAAGAAAAATAGACGATGTACTGGCGCAAAAACCCAGGCCGTGTTATGATAATGGAAAAGGAGACAGCCCCCGGGCGGAAGCGAAACCGGGGCGGAAATGGAGAAGAGATGAAACTGATATCCTGGAATGTTAACGGACTGCGGGCATGTATGCAGAAAGGCTTTATGGAGTATTTCAACCAGGCGGACGCGGACGTCTTCTGTCTGCAGGAAACCAAGCTCCAGGGCGGCCAGATCGAAATGGAACTGCCCGGTTACCACCAGTACTGGAACTATGCGGAGAAAAAAGGCTACTCGGGCACGGCCCTTTTCACGAAAGAGGAGCCTCTGAAAGTGACCTGCGGCATCGGTGTGGAAGTCCATGATCACGAGGGGCGCGTCATTACGGCAGAATACAGAGATTATTATGTAATTGTGGTCTATGTGCCCAATTCCCAGCGGGAACTTACCAGGCTTTCCTACCGTATGGAGTGGGAAGCGGCTTTCCTGCATTATATAAAGGAACTGGAGAAGTGTAAGCCCGTGATCTACTGCGGCGACCTGAACGTGGCCCACAAGGAGATCGACTTAAAGAACCCCAAATCCAACCGCCGCAACGCCGGCTTTACCGACGAGGAGCGGGAGTGCTTCAGCCGGGTGCTGGACAACGGTTTTGTGGACACGTTCCGCCATTTTTATCCGGACTTAAAAGATGCCTATTCCTGGTGGTCCTACATGGGCCGGGCCAGGGAGAAGAATGTAGGCTGGCGCATCGACTATTTTGTAGCGTCAGAGAGCCTGAAAGAGCGCCTTGCGGACGCGAAGATCCACACGGATGTCTTCGGCTCCGACCACTGCCCGGTGGAGCTTGACCTGAAAGAAGCGTGAGAAGAAGTTTTGAAAGGATCTAAAAACATATGAGTCTACAATTCTGCTTCGGTCCCTCCGGGGCCGGGAAAAGCCGTTTCCTATATGAAGAAATCACCAGACGCGCGGCAGCAAACCCGGGACAGAACTTTCTGATCATCGTTCCGGACCAGTTCACCATGCAGACCCAGAAAGACCTGGTTCTTTTAAATGACCGGGGCGGCATCCTGAACATCGATGTGCTTAGCTTCAGCCGCCTGGGCCACCGCATTTTGGAAGAAGTGGGCGGAGGGGAGACTCCCGTGCTGGACGATACGGGAAAAAGCCTGGTGCTCCAGAAAGTGGCGGCGAGCCTGAAAGACGGGCTGCCCACGCTGGGCGGCTTCCTCCACAGGCAGGGCTACATTCATGAGGTAAAAAGCGCCATCTCCGAATTCATGCAGTACGGCATCGGCACCCAGGATGTGGAGAAGCTGATAGACTATGCAAAGAAGCGGGGCGCTCTGGTGCAGAAGCTAAAAGACCTCCAGACCCTGTACAAAGGCTTCCTGGAATACATCCACGGCAACTTCATCACCACCGAAGAGACCCTGGACGTGCTCTGCAACGCCCTTCCCAAGTCAAAGCTCCTGCCCGGCAGCATCGTGGTGTTCGATGGCTTCACCGGCTTCACGCCCATCCAGACGAAAGTCATTGCGCAGCTGATGCGCTGCTGCGGCGAGGTGATGGTTGCGCTGACCCTGGGGGAGGGGGAGAATCCCTACAGACAGGAGGGGGAGCAGAATCTCTTTTATCTGAGCAAGAAGACCGTGGCCGACCTGAACAGGAAAGCCCGGGAGCTTGACATAGAGCGCGGGACGGACATCTTTGTCCTGCCGGAGAACCCTGAATCCGGAACGCCCCCTGGCCATCCCGAAGCATCCTTACAAGAACGGCTGACTGCGCCGGAGGCAGAAGCCTGCCATATCCTGCGGACCAAGATGAACCGCTTTCACCGGTCCCCTGCCCTGCACCATCTGGAGCAGAGCCTGTTTCGCTACAATGCCGTTCCCTATGAAAAAGACCAGCGGGAAATCCGGCTCTTCGAGACCACGGATCCCAAGGAAGAAGTGCACCAGACCGGCCTGGAAATCTGCCGCCTTATCAGAGAGGAGGGCCTGGCCTATCGCGACATCGCAGTGATTCTGGGAGACCTGGCGGGCTACGCCCCCTATGTGGAGACGGAGTTCGCCCAGATGAGCATCCCCTGCTATATTGACCGCACCAGGAAGATCACCTTAAACCCCATGATCGAGTACATCAAAAGCGTCCTGGAGCTGTACGCCAAAGATTTTTCCTACGAATCCGTCTTCCACTATCTGCGGAGCGGCCTTTCCGACCTGACCTGGGAGGAAGTGGACAGGCTGGAGAATTATTGTCTCCAGACCGGCATCAAAGGATACCGCGCCTACAGCCGCCTCTTTACCCGCAAGACCCGGGAGATGGAGCGCGCAGAGGAAGCGCGCCGCGAGGAGGGAAATCCCGGCGGGGAAGCAATGGAAGAGGGGCATTCCATGGAACAGGAGCGCCTTATGGGGGAAACGGATGCGGCAGAAAGAGCGGACGCCGCAAAAGGAGCGGATGCCGCCGAAGAAGCCCTGGCAGAGCTGAATGCCCTGCGGGAGCGGATGATGGAGCAGGTTGAGATGCTGCACCTGACCGGAAAAGAGCCCGTAAAGACCTATGTAAGCAGCCTCTACGATTTCCTGGTGCAGAACCGTGTCCAGCAGAAGCTCTCTGTATACCAGAGCCGCTTCGAGGCGGAGGGGGATCTGATCCGCGCCAAGGAGTATGCCCAGATCTTTCGCCTTGTGATGGAACTTCTGGATCAGATTTACGCCCTATTGGGGGAGGAGATCATTCCCTTAAAAGAGTTCGCGGAGATTCTGGAGGCCGGCTTTGACGAGATCCAGGTGGGCACAATTCCCCAGAACGTGGACCGGGTGCTGGTGGGCGACATGGAGCGCACCAGGCTCCAGCAGATAAAGATTCTCTTTTTCCTGGGTGTGAATGACGGAAACATTCCCAAGGGAGCTTCCCGGGGCGGCATCATCTCGGACATGGATCGGGAATTCCTACGGGAGTCAGAACTGGAACTGGCTCCCAGCCCCAGGCAGCAGATGTATATCCAAAGATTTTATCTCTATCTGAACATGACCAAGCCCTCCAGACGGCTCTACCTGTCCTACTCCAGGGTAAACAGCGCCGGCAAGTCCATCCGCCCGGCCTACCTGGTGGACGTGGTGGGAAAGCTCTTCCCCGGGCTCTCCCTGCAGTTCCCCCAGCGAAGAAGCGTTCTGGAGCAGATCGTGACCGGTCAGGAGGGGCTGGCCTATCTGGCAAAGGGACTGCGGGAATATGTGGAGGGCGCTGTCAGGAAAGAGGACGAGCAGGAATTCTTCACCATCTACCAGGCGTATGGGGCAGAGGGGCTTAAGGGGAAGCGGGACTTTCTCACCCGGGCCGCTTTCCGTCGGTATCAGGACGCTGCCCTGTCCCGGGCGGTGGCCAGGGCCCTCTACGGAGTGCAGCTGGAAACAAGCGTCACCAGGCTGGAGACCTATGCGGCCTGCGCCTACAGACATTTCCTCCAGTACGGCCTGACCCTGCAGGAAAGGCGTGAATTTTCTTTTGAGAACGTGGACATGGGAAATGTGTACCATGCTGTCTTGGAGTACTTCGCCCATAGCCTGGACGAAAAGGGCTACACATGGTTCGACTTTCCGGAAGAATTTGCGGGCGCACAGGTGCAGGAGGCGCTGGAGCATTACGCGGCCGACTTTCAGAACACCATCCTGTACAGCAGCGCCCGGAACGAATACGCCATCATCCGTATGGGCCGCATCCTGACCCGCACCGTGCTGACTTTGCAAAGGCAGCTGCGGCGGGGAAGTTTTGTGCCGGAATCCTTTGAACTTTCTTTCCACCATGCCGACAATCTGGACAGCATCAAAGTGACCCTGTCGGAGCGAGAGAAAATGCGCCTCCAGGGGCGCATAGACAGAATCGATGTGGCACAGGAGGGAGAAAATGTCTACATCAAAGTAATCGATTATAAATCCGGCCACAAGAGGTTCGACTTGGCGGCATTGTACTACGGCCTGCAGCTTCAGCTGGTAGTGTACATGAATGCGGCATCGGAACTGGAGGCGAAGCGCCACAGGGGAAAGGAGATCGTGCCCGCCGCATTATTGTACTACCGCATAGACGACCCTGCCGTGGAGACGCCCGTGGAGCTCACCGAGGAGGAGATCAACGAAGAGATCAGCAGGCAGCTGCGCATGAACGGCGTGGTGAACAGCGAGCCGGGCATCGTGGAACTGCTGGACCGGGAGATGGGGGACAAGTCCGATGTGATCCCCGTGGAGCGCAAAAAGGACGGCAGCTTCTCCGCTCGCTCCTCCCTTTTAAGCGGCCGGGAGCTGCGCACCGTGTCCGACTTTGTGACCCGCAAGATCGCATCCATCGGCCGGGAAATCCTGGACGGCGCCATATCCCTGAACCCATACGAAAAGGGAAAAGAGGAGGCCTGCACCTATTGCGCCTACAAAAAAGTCTGCGGCTTCGAGCCCGCCATGCCCGGCTGCGAGAAGCGAAAGCTGGAGGACATGGGCAGGGAGGAGGCGCTTAGGAGGATGGGGGAATAAATACAAGACATTTTCTTCGTCCGGCTTGAAAGGCCAGTCAGTCGGCTGGCTTTCCTGTGTTCCGACTCCATCTGCCGCACAACAACTTCCCAACCTTAGACGCATCCTTAGACGCTTCACCTGCTATAATAATTACCAGCCCGGCTGTGCCCGCGCATCAGCCGACGATTACAGACAAAGTAAAAGATGAGTGAAAGATATTGAAATTTCCCTCATATGAAAGTATGCTGAGCAAAGGCAGGTAGCAAGAATGACAGAAAAACAGCTGCACAAGTTACGCAGGCAGGACCTGCTGGAACTGCTGCTGGCCCAGGGAAGAGAATCGGCCCAGCTGCAGACACAGCTGGACGAGGCGGCAGAAAAGCTGCGCGCCCTGGAGGATACCAGGATCCGTTTCATAGAGCGCATGGACGAAAAGGACGCCCAGACAGAGAAACTCACCGGCCGCCTGAACGAAAAGGATGCTCAGATTGAGAAGCTCACCGACCGCCTGAACGAAAAGGATGCCCAGATAGAGAAACTCATCAGCCGTCTCAATGAAAAAGACGCGCGCATTGGTGAACTGACCAAAGAGATAGAGCAGTACCGCTCAGGCGAAATCCTGGGCTTCGAGGGAGACCCCTCCATAGAGGAGATCTCCGGAAAGCTGAACGCCGTCTTCAAAGCCGCACAAAAAGCCGTGAACCGGTATCTGGACGGTTCTCGGCCCGAAACTGCCGAGCAGACCGTTGCCGCACAGCGGGCCTGCGGCATACAGCCGGAAGAAAGCAAGCAGCTACAGCCGGACACAGATGCCGCGCCACAGCAGACTTCTGCCCATGACACGGATCGCATGGAGGAGCAGAAATGAGCGAGGAGAGCAGAGAGGTCAAAGAACCCAGGGAACCCATAAAAGCTCCCACCATGGAACAGCTGGAAGCGGAACTGAAAAAAGAAAAATACAAGCGCAGCTACAGAAAAGTCTTAAGGAGCACTGCCTTTTCTCTCCTGGTGGTAGCCGCAGCAGCAGTTTTGGTAGCAGTTTTATTACTGCCCGTACTTCAGATCAACGGCACCTCCATGACGGACACCCTGCAGGACGGGGACATCGTGGTAGCCATCAGCAATTCCAAATTCCGGACAGGAGACGTCATCGCTTTCTACTATAATAATAACATCCTGGTAAAGCGGGTCATTGCCGCGTCCGGCGACTGGGTTGACATAGACAAAGACGGCAATGTCTATGTCAACGGCGAACTGCTGGATGAACCCTATGTAAAAGAGAAGTCCCTGGGCAACTGCGACATCGAGCTGCCCTACCAGGTTCCGGACGGGAGATGCTTCGTGATGGGAGACCACCGCGAGACCAGCATCGACAGCCGCAACACCGCAGTGGGATGCATCAGCGAAAGCGGCATCGTAGGCCGGATCATGTTCCGTGTCTGGCCGTTAGAGGAGCTGGGGCTGGTGGACTGACCGGTATACTCACGAGCGATAAAGTTTGCCACCGGCTTATAGCATCTGACGCTCGTGAGTCTGGTGAACTGGCATATGTTTGCGACCGCCAGTATGAATTAAGGAAGTTTGCCTAAAGAAAAACAGCCGTTGAACCGATATATAAAAAAGCAAAAAGCGTGAAGAAGATAACGGAGGAGAACAAACATATAATTGGCGCATTTAATTCGTTTAGATAATGAAACGATGTCTTGTATTTCTGCGGTTTGGAAGAGCATATACATGCAGAAAAGTGTTAAAACAACTGCCGGACAGACAGGAAGAAAGAGACGGGAGGATGCATAGCAGAATCATGGAAGAGAGAAGTTTCACGGAAGAAACACGCACCATACATTTTGAATTGTTAGGCTCTTTTTCCTGCAGAGAAGCGCAGGACAGCAAAAAGAAGAACACGGCGGCAGGAAAGAAAGCCATGTCCTTTTTACAGTACCTGATTGTGAACCATGCCAGGAATCTGTCGGCAGAAGAGTTGATAGGGCAGTTTTGGGCAGAGAGCAGCAGCGATCCGGCCAATGCGCTGAAGAACATGATATATATAGTAAGAAGCCAACTGAAAGCTATGTTCCCGAACCAGGAGAATCTGCTGGTGACCCTGCCGGGATGCTATGCCTGGAACCCGGCAGTGAGGCTGGAGCTGGACTGCGAGAAGTTTGAGCAGATCTGCCTGGAGGTCAGGAAGCATACCGGGGATATCTACCTGGAGAAGCTGATGTCAGCCATCGCCCTGTACAAAGGGGATTTCCTCCTGGGAAACGAAAGCGACTGGGCATTGTCCCTGCGGCGGTATTATCAGACCCTGTACCTGGATCTGTGCAAGATGGCCCTCCCCCTGCTCCAGAAGCAGGAGCGGTGGACGGAGATGATCGCCATCTGCGACCAGGCAGGGCGGGTAGATTTCGGCTCGGACACATACATTACATATCAAATGCAGGCCCTGATCTCCATGGGACATCCGGAGCAGGCGGTTTTGGCATACAGGACTTTCCGGGAGCAGCTCTGGCAGGAGTTCGAGATTGAGCCGGCGGAGCAGGTGGAGCAGATCTACATGCTGGCGGAAAGCATGTGCCGCAGCAACATGGACTTCCAGGACATATTGACGCTGGTGGCGGAAAAGGAAATGGAGACAAAAGCCTTTTTCTGCACTTTCAGCGTGTTCCAGAGCATCGTGGCGCTGGAAAAAAGGCATATGGCCCGCTCCGGGGAGGAATCCAGCATTGCCATCGTCAGCCTGGGGAATCAGGTGACGCCCACCACGGACGCAAGGCGGCTGGAGCGTGTCCTGCTGGAGGGTCTGCGGACAGGGGATCCGGTGGCCAGGCTGGACGCCAGTTCCTATATCCTGATGCTGACCGGAGCCACGGAGAAAAATGCCTGGACAGTGATGGAGCGGCTCAACCGCACTTTTCATAAGGCATATTCCCATTCCAGGGCCTGCATCTTTTTCCGGGTATCCGCGTTGAAGCCGGATGTGGTTCCGCAAAAAAATCTGTAAAAAATTTCGGGAAAATGACCGGATGATGACCATGACTTGATATAGTAGACTCAGAAAGAGACGGGAAGGTGAACAGATATGGTGCTAAGGGAAAAAATGTTCCCCTGCCAGAGCCGGGAAGCGGTTGTCACGGTATGGGATTATCATAACGGCATTGTGGATGGATACTTGCAGCATCCCAGGCTGGCTGGCAAGGAGAAGATACAGAGTCTTTCCCAGATGATACTGCTGCTGAACAGCCTCATCGACCTGGAGGATTGCCCCAATCCGTCCCTGCCCCTGATACCAAACAGTCATGAGGAAAATGAGAAAGCCGAAGTGTTCCGGATACAGATTTTGTTCAGAGAGCATTACACTTGGCAGGGCAGGCTGATATGGCAGAGAAAGAACCTGGAAGTGGTATTCCACAGCGTCATAGAGCTGATACAGTTATTCGATGAGATGCTGGGCGAATAGGAATTTGGGTGAATAGGATAAAAGAACAGGAGCGAAAGTTTTGGTATGACAGACAAAGAATTACGAAAACTCCACAGACAGGATCTGCTGGAACTGCTGGTAGAACAGAGCAGGGAGGCGGCCAGGCTGAAGACAGCCCTTGATGAAAGGGAAGAGGAACTTTCGCAGGCAACGGAAAGCAATGAACGCTTGAAGCAGAAGCTGGACGAGAAAGACGAACAGCTGGAGAAGCTGAAAGGCCGACTGAACGAGAAAGACGCGGAACTGGCACAGCGGACAACTGTCAGCGAGGAACAGCTGGAGAACCTGAAGCATAAATTGAACGAGAAAGATGCCTTGGTCGAGAAGCTGAAAGGCCGTCTGGATGAAAAGGATGAGACGCTGGCGGCGGAGGCGGCCGCGGCGGAAGAAAATTTTAAACGCCTGAAAGGGAAGCTGGACGAAAAGGATGCCCTGATCGACAGGCTGAGGGAACAGATAGAGCGCAGGGAAGAGAAAATAGGGAAGCTGGAAGCAGATAATGAGAAGCTCAGGACGAATAAATGGAATGAACTGGAAGAGAACGGACTTCCCACAGAACTCCTCAGCAGGCTGAAAGCGCTGTTATGAAAGAAAGGGAACCGAGGCCATAGAAAACCTCTCAGGTTCCGGAGGAAATCATATGACACAGAGGGTTACGCATGAGTGAGGAGAATAAAAGAGAGCTGCCAGAGCTGGAGGTACTGGAAGCGGCGCTGGAAAGGGAGCGCTATAAAAGGAGATATGCCAATGTCCTCAGGAGCACGGCGTTTTCTCTGATCGTGGTGGCTGCGGTGGCGGTACTGATAGCAGTACTGCTGCTCCCGGTATTACAGATCAGCGGAACCTCCATGGCGGATTCCCTCTATGACGAGGACATTGTGGTGGCGGTGAACATCTCGAAATACGAGACAGGCGACATCATCGCCTTTTACTATAACAACAACATCCTGGTGAAGCGGGTCATTGCCGCTGCCGGAGACTGGGTGGACATCGACAAGGACGGAAATGTCTATGTAAACAACGAACTGCTGGATGAACCCTATGTAACGGATAAAGCCCTGGGCAACTGCAATATCACCCTGCCCTATCAGGTACCGGACGGAAGATGCTTCGTGATGGGAGACCACAGGGCCACCAGCATAGACAGCCGCAACACGGCGGTAGGATGCGTCAGCAATGATATGGTGATTGGAAAGATACTGATTCGAGTCTGGCCACTGGAAGGATTCGGAATCATTAACTGATAGGAAACCGGTAAAAGGAAGGAGACGGCAATATGAGAGACTTTTTATCACAGGCGGCGAAATATTTAAAAAAACAGAAGCTGCATAAGCGCCAGTTGGCGGTTTTCCTGTGCCTGGCTGTGATAGTTACATTTAGCACGGTTACCGCGCTAAAGCTGTATGGTCAGGCCATGACCCATCAGGTAAAAGTGCTTGACTGCCAGTATCAGGTGCATACACATACAGACGCATGCTTCGGAACGGACGAGGAGGGGAACCACGTATTCCTTTGCGGATATGGGGACTATGTCGTTCACACCCATAATGATGACTGCTATGACGCCAAGGGCGAACTGGTCTGCGTCCTGGAGGAGCGCGAAGTTCATGCGCATACCGAAAGCTGCTATGTCACTGAGAAAGTCCTGACCTGCAGGGAAGAAGCAGTGGAAGATACAGAGGACGGCGCCCGGGAGCCCGCAGAGGGAGAAACTCCTGCCGAGGGAACCGGCGAGTCCAAGGAGTGTGCCGATGGAGAAGTCCCTGCAGAGGGAAGCAGCGAGTCCCAGGAGCCTGGCAGCGAAGAAACTCCTGCAGAGGGAGAAGCCCCTGCCGAGGGAACCGAGACGCCCCAGGAGCCTGAAGCGGGAACGCCACAGAGCGAGCAGCCCCAGGAACTGGTCTGCAGCATGGAAGTCCATGCACACGAAGAGAACTGCTATGAAGACGCCCTGATCTGCTACATTGCCGAAGAGCATGTCCATGGGGAAGAATGCCTGAACCAGACCCTGACCTGCGGACTGGAAGAGCATATACATGCAGAAACCTGTTATGACGAAGAGGGCAATCTGATCTGCGGGCTGGAAGAGCATACAGCCCATGCCGTCGAATGCTATACCCAGGAGTATATCTGCGGAAAAGAGGAACACACGCACAATGAGAGCTGCCATACCCGGAATCTTATCTGCGGGCTGGATGAGCATAATCATACAGAAAACTGCTACTCACAGGCAGCAGAGGCAGGCGATGCTGCGCCTTTAGCGGAAAATGCGGAAATGCCTGCACCGTCTACAGAAAGTACGGAAACGCCTGCAGATTCGGCAGGAAGTATGGAAACGCCTGCAGCTTCGGCAGGAAGTACGGAAACACCTGCAGCTTCGGCAGAAAGCACGGGAGCGCCCGAAGCAGAGAACGGCGGAGAACTCCAGGAAGACGCCGAGAAAGAGGGTCATGTCCATACCGATGCCTGCTATCAGGAAGTGACCAGGCTGGTATGCGGGGAACTGGAGTGCCATACCCATACCGATGCCTGCTATGCTCCCGAATGCTTCGATGAGGACGGCAATCTGATTGAGGGAAGCGTGCGGTCCTGCGGGATGGCTCAGTTGGAAGAGCATGTGCATTCGGAAGAATGCTTCAAGATCGTGGAACTGACCCCGGAAGAAGTGGCGGCGCTGAACCAGGGCGCGAAACTTCATATCCACACCGAGGAGTGCTACGATGAGGAAAACAATCTGATCTGCGGCCATGACGCCACCCACATCCACCTGCCGGAGTGCTATGACGATGCAGGGAAGCTGATCTGCGGCTATGGTACGGCGGTGCATGTGCATGAGGACACCTGCTATGACGAGGAGGGCAGCCTGAACTGCGGCTATGAGACGGCATCCCATCCTCATGTGGAGAGCTGCTACGATGCAGAGGGCAATCTGCAGTGCGGCTATGAGACAGCGACCCATGTGCATGAAGAGGCTTGCTACGATGAAGATGGAAATGTAATCTGCGGCTATGAGGCGGCTTCCCATGTGCACGAGGAGAACTGCTATGGTAAAGACGGAAACCTGATCTGTGGTTATGAGACCCTGGAGGCTCCGAAGCTGAACGGCACGTTCCTTTATGAAACAGAAGATTACACCCTGGAGATACATGTCCAGGCAGAGGTTCCTTTAGAGACGCCAGAACCTGACGCAACTGAAGAGCCCATTGCAGATCCGGAGGAATCCGAGACAGAAAGCGACAGCGAGGCTGAAGAGAGCAGCACAGAGTCGCCTGCTCCGGAAGAATCTCAGGCAGAAAATAGCAGCGAGGCCGAAGTGCCCGGTACCGAAGAAAACAACAGCACAGAACCGTCTGCTCCGGAGGAGTCCCAGGCAGAAAGCAACAGCGAGGCTGAAGAGAGCAGCACAGAACCGTCAGAAGCAGAGTCTCAGCCTGTGGCAGACGATAATGCGGAGGAACCCGAGCAGGAAGCCAGCGCTTCCGGCATCGAGGAACTTTCGGAAGTCCGTGAGGGCGACATAGACACGACTATACCCGAGGCAGAAGAAAGCCAGAATGACAGCAAAGATGTGCCGGAGGATACGAATCCTGACGAGGCAGCCGTACAGCCGGAGTTGGATACACAGATTCTGCTGACGGACGAAGAAAGTGGCCTTACCTTGAAGATGGCCCCTATGAATGCCGGAGGAGGAATCCATGCCGAGGCGGCCGACTTTGTAAAGGGAATTGGCGGCGAGGAACAGGGCAGTAAATTACTGGATTTGTCCGTAATGGAACTGCATGTATATCGGGATGGGGAAAAAATCGACCTTTCCAAGTGCATCATAGACGTGAATGTAATGCCCAAAGCAGTGACCACAGAGGAAATGATCGAGGCTTATGGGGAAGAGGCCGCTGCAGAAGAAGACGCCGGAATCATAGTCTCCGCATTAGAGAAGACAGCGGACGGCATGCAGGAGAGTGCAAGCGTGTTCCTGACGCCGGATATGACAAAAGTTCCTGTCCTCCGGAATGCGGTTGCGGAAAATGGCGTTCTGGCCATTGCAAGATATGTGAACAATGTGCCGATCACCAAGACATTCGAGGGAGAAAACTTCATCGTGACCGCAGTCTATAAGCCCAGCGCCAGCATTCCGGCAGCGGCAGAGTTGATTGCGGAGCAGATTACCGAGGAGAGCGACAGCGAGCACTACGCGAAGCGCCAGGCGGAGTACCAGGAAGCCCTGGGTGACGAAACCGCCACCATGCAGGCCCTGATGAAGATTGGCTTCTATGTAAAAGACGAAAACGGTGAGTTCACAAAGGAAGTAGAGCCCCGGAGCCCGGTCACCATTACCATACAGTTCCTGGACGAGAACGGACTGGCGGAGGGAAATCCCATCACAGTCATTCACTTTGCGGAAGAAGGCACGGAACTGCTGGAGGGCAGCAACGTGGAGGACGGCAGCACTACCTTTGAGATGGGGAGCTTTTCTGAGATTGCTGTCGGGTATGGTGTAGAGAATGTAAAGGTTCCGGTGAATGAGGAACTGAAGTATGAGACGAATGAATTTGAGGTTACGTTTCGGATAGAAGGCGAAGTCAATGTACCTATTGTGGAAACGGAATCAGAGGGAGAAGCTGCCGCACCAGGCGACACAGTGGAAAACAACACAGAGGAAAGTGCTGTGGTGGATGAAGCGGAAGCAGACGGCACAAAGTCAGACGAAAGCGTATCCGTAACCATCGAAAATAATGGCCTGGATAAAGAACTGGAATTCCGTGTAGACCCTTTGGATGAGGGAGCGGAAGAGTATGCCAGAGCTACAGCCGCAGTGTATGGGGAAGGGACAGATGGGGCGGAAGCACTTGATGACCAACTGTTTCTGGAGGTCTTGTCTTATAAAGTAACATATGATGGGAAGAACCTGGATCTGTCGGACTGTGTTGTGACTGCTGAAGTAACGCCATCCCAGGCATTGGTGGAATATGCGGAAACAGCCCTTGACCCTACAACGTTGGAATTGTCAGAAAGTAAGGAAATAGCGGAAGATTTTGAAGTGAAACCTGAGGTGGTATTGTCAGTGATGAAACCGGTAGGGGAAGATGACGATACTAATCAAATGGAACTTTTGGAGGCAATAGTAGTTGATAAAGCAAGTAAAGCCAGGTCATTTTCGATGCAGCCCTCGGGCAAAGAAAATGTCATGACAGTCAGTGGCAGCAGCCAGGCGAATCCATCTTTTATAGTTGAATTTTATGCTGAGATTGAAACGCTTAACGATGCAGAATTTACTGAAGAAGATAAAAAGACTGCATCAGAAACATTGCGAATCATTGATACGGCAAAAAGAGAAAACGGTAAGTTGACAAGTCTTGGAGAGGGTGGAAATTTACCGACAAACAGCGAGGCAGAAGCAGGAACACGAATTAGGAAAGTTACATTAGACGCTGAGATGAAGATAAGCATGACTACTAAGCTGACAGAAATTTACTCACCTGGCGTGTATAATTATGTCGAATCTCCGGGTCTTGTATATTTTAACAAGATTGCCAAAAACGATAATTATTCATTAAAGGAAATTCAAGTGAAGAGAGAAGGAGGAAATGGGTGGGAATCATATAAATATGAAGAAAATAATGAGTGGCATTTTACGAATAAATCAAGCACACAGAAAGATGACCCAGATAAATTTATTCTGATTACCAAGGATGCAACCATTCGCTTGATATATGAAGTAAAAAACAAAACTGTGAGGGGTAATGTAAATTTCTATGATTATGATATTTCAGATGGAAACATTTATAAGGCATACACAGAGAGTCCTCTTACGGATAAGAACAAACCGGATACAATAGACCGCGGAAATGCTACTACCCATACCAGCGGAGATGTATGGTATATGTATACGAACAAACAGGGAATTAACAGCATGGCAGGCCAAACCTTAGGATTTGGTAACTCAGAAGGCTCTATGCTTACATCTCTGGGTGATATATCTGGAAACAGAGCTACCGATGTCAATATAGCGTATGGTAAGGCAACCTTTGGATTGGTTACAGGTATGGCGAATGATAAGATTCAATATAAGTCTGGTGTGGTAGCGCCTAACCTTTTCAATGACGGGGCTGCAGCGGGAAAGGAGAATTATACAGGCAATCTGATTTTTAGCCAGAAAGGTGATACTTATACTTTAATAGGGGCAGAGGTAACAGAAAAAGATAAAAATACGGATGAAGATATCGTTATCAGTAGTGTGGATAATTTAAATATCTTTAAAAGGCAGATGTTTAGCTATGCTAGCCCGAGCTCACCAAATTATAAAAAATACTATTTTGCAGCAAACGATTTTTATCCATTGGATACTGTCAAAAGTGCGGGTACCAAAGGGCATGATTTGATGTTTGGAGCTCCTGAGCAAAATAAATTACAAAATTTTGGCGGCTATAAAAATTCAAAAGGTAATTACACCTTAAATGCTCCTATAAGTGATGACGGACAAAATCACAATCACTATTTTGGAATGCAGTATACCATTGGTTTTGACTTGGTGAAAGATTATGTGGGCCCGTTGGAGTATATCTTCTATGGGGACGATGATATGTGGATATTCCTGGACGGTCCCGAGACAGAGAATACAGGAAGACTGATTTGTGATATCGGCGGTGTACACACTTCTATAGGTGAATATGTGAATCTGTGGGACTATATTAAAAAGGGTTCAGAAGGGCACTATACTCTCACGTTTTACTACACAGAGCGAGGAGCTTCCGGATCGACCTGTTGGATGCAGTTTACACTTCCGTCCATATCCTTTGCCACAACAGATCAGGATATAGGGAAATTACAAATTCAAAAGAAAGTGAATGGATTAACAGGTGAAGAGTTATCGGATGATATAAAAGAAAAAGAATTTGGCTTTGAAGTAAAGTTTCAGGATTCGAAAGGACATGACTTGATGGATGATTTTGCATATAAAAAATTTAATGCAAACGGTGATGTCATGCGGAATGATGTCCTTATATGGAATAATGCAAAGTTTACTTTAAAGGCGGGGGAATATATCATTATAGATTTCCTTCCAGACGGTTCCCAATATACTATCAAAGAAGTTGGACCTGTAAATGTTACGAATAAGGATCCAGGAGAAGATCCTGAATGGACAGAAGAGAGTAAAAATCCCTATATACCGGAGATTTCGGGTGGAAGTACTGGTGAAGCAGTAGGAGTAGTGACAGGTACTATTACAAAAGACAGTACAGTTGAAATTGAATATAACAATATTGAACAGTTTAATCTTCCCGAAACCGGCGGCTCCGGCACAATCCTATATACAATGGCAGGCGGCATAGTTCTTCTGTTTGGCGCAGGCTTTCTGTATAAAAACAAAACTCAGAGAAAGGGGGCGATGGGGGGATAAATCCTCTTAGATCTGAAAAAAGAAATGTGATTTTGTGGGAGGTTACCCACATGGCTTCAAACAAGTAAAAATATAAAAGAAAAGGAGACAAAAATTATGAAGCGTATGAAAAAGATAGTCAGTTTGGCACTGGCACTGATTATGGCATTGGCCATGACAGCGACAGCGTTTGCTGCGGATAACCATGAACATGTTATTACAGTGACCGGAAATCAGAACGACAAAGGGACACATACCTATGAGGCATATCAGATTTTTGCGGGAGATTTGGCAGATAATCCGGACTATAAGACACTGACATGTAATGAGGAAGAGGGCGATGCTCATACTCATAGTGATGAGTGCTATACAATTAATAATAAAATGCCGAAATATGTTCTCTCCAATATTGAATGGGGGTCTGGTGTAGATGGAAGTGGTTTGCTTGCTGCATTGCATACAAGCGGAGTGAACGATTCCGAAGCCATAACAGCATTTAAAACAAAGTATGCGGCTGATTTAATTGATTGTAAGAACGCGGCTGATGTAGCAGCCTTTATAAGTGGATTTGCAAGTTCAACAGCAAATAATTCAGAGGATATTGATGTTTTTGCCGCCATTGTTTCCGAACATTTAACCAATGACTATTACCAAAACGGCAATGGAATAGATGAAGACTCTACTAAAATTCATGTTAACGGATCTGGTTATTATTTTATAAAAGACATGGATTCAAGTTTGGGTGATCAGGAAGACGTTGCATATACTCGTTTCCTGCTACAGGTGGTTGGTGATGCTACTGTAGTGGTAAAATCTGAGGTTCCTACTGGTGACAAGCAGATTTATGTAGATGGAACTACTACTAATCCAGATGGAACAACTACTGAAAACCTTGGTGATGCAAACAATGCATCTGTTGGAGCACATGTATCTTATAAGATTACCAGCCATGTTCCAAATCATATAGGTTATAATTATTACTACTTTATTATGAATGATACCTTGAGTGAAGGCTTGACATTTGATGGCGTAGATAGTCTTACTGTTAAGGTAGGAAATAAAACATTAGTAAGGGGCACCGACTATTATATTTACACACATCAGCATACAGACGAATGTTATACTAAGGAGGCAGATGACGAGAGTAATTCCAAGTTAACATGCGCTGAAAAAGATATTACACCTTATACTTTCAGGCTTGCATTTGCGGATATCATGGACTATGATCCTGGCGAAGAAATTGTCGTAACCTATTCTGCAACTGTGAATGATAAGGCGATCGTTGGAACAACTGGTAACCCTAATACTTGGAATCTGCAGTATTCCAATAACCCGAATGATACATTTGACGGAGAGAGACCGGATGGAGAAAATACTCCGGGTCTGCCTGAGGATGAAGAAAATGAACCTTTCGGAAAAACCCCTGAGGAAAAGACATTAACATATCTTACTCAAATAGGGCTTGTTAAATATGCAAATCAGCCGGAAGAAGGAAATGAGTTAGCGGGTGCTACATTTACATTAAAGGGCATATCCTATCAGGTTGTTTTGAAAGATGTCGTTTATTATGAGCCGGATACAGAAAAGCCAGAAAATAATATTTATTATAAGTTGTTAGATGGCACATATACAACGGAGGCACCTACAGGTACCAGTTATGTGGAAGTAGGTGTAGGCGATTTCGATACAACAACAGGTTATTTGCTGAAAGATGCACAAACGGATCATGATCATACAGATGAATGCTATTATGTGCCTGAGAATACAGAGGAATATAATAAGGCAACGATTTACAAACGGGTTAATGGGAATGCATCAAATTATTCAGATGTAAATGTAAAGTATGCACAGAAAACCAAAGAAGAAATAAGTAAGGTTCCAGTAGAAGTCTCTATTCAGAAGACCACAGGTTCCGATGGCATTATTTCTTTTGATGATTTGGGCGAGGGCACATATATTTTAGAAGAGACTGTTACACCTAAAGGTTATAACACGATTGACCCGATAAAGTTTACCATTTCTTTTGAAGCTCCTGCAAAAGTAACGGATGGATCAGAAGAATGCACATGGACAATTGTAGTTGATGAAGATAGTGAGAATAAAACAGTGAATTTTAGTGTACAAGAAGGAATCTTCTCAACAGTTGTTATAAACCAGTCCGGTTCCCTCCTGCCCAGCACCGGTGGTATCGGTACGACAATCTTCTATGTAGTAGGAGCTATTCTGGTAATTGGAGCCGGCATCCTTCTGGTAGCCAAGAAGCGCATGAGCGATCGCTAATCAGGATTGCCACGATACTTAAGCACATTTGAGCAACAACAGCCCCGAGGGACGGAACTTCCGTCCCATGGGGATGCCGCACAGACTGACACCTTCACGCGGTGTGCGGTGAGCAACGGAGCAGGTATGGATATATGCCGTGATTCCGGCCAACGTCAGTAAGCAGCATGAAAGCTGCCGTATCAAGTCAGAATGGGGAAACCTATGAAAGAAAAAGAGCCCGTGAAAAAGAAGAGGAAGAAGAAAAAAAGAGGCCCTTCGATTTCGACAATCATATTAATCATTATACTGTTGGCAGGCATAGGAATTCTGCTTTATCCGTCTGTCAGCGACTGGTGGAACTCCATGCACGCCACGAAAGCAATTGCAGGCTATGTAACCGCAGTGGAAGATTTATCTGCCCGGGACAAGGAGGAAGCCATCAAAGCGGCTTAGGCATACAACGCGACACTTCAAAACGGCGTTGACTTCGACCTTACGGAAGAGGAATACGCGGAGTACGAGAAGCTGTTAGATATCGGCGGTACTGGAATCATGGGATATATCCAGATATCAGCCATAGGTGTGAATCTGCCAATCTACCACAGCGTAGACGAGAGCGTGCTCCAGATTGCAGTAGGACATATACCAGGCTCCTCCCTCCCGGTAGGAGGGGAGCGGACACATACCGTATTGTCCGGCCATAGGGGACTCCCCAGCGCGAAGCTGTTCTCCGATTTAGACCGAATGGTGGAGGGGGACACTTTTACCGTGAATGTCATGGATCAGACCATCACCTACATGGTGGATCAAATCCGTATCGTGCTTCCGGAAGAAGTGGACGAACTTGCCATAAAGCCCGGAAGAGACTACTGTACCTTAGTCACCTGCACCCCCTACGGCGTCAACACTCACCGCATGCTGGTGCGCGGCAAGCGCATAGAGAACATTGCCGGTGAAGTCGTAGTCGTAGCGGAAGCCATTCGGATTCCGAACTACGTGGTAATACTGGGAGTGGGAGTCCCGCTGCTGTTCGTGACCCTGACCATTATGCTGATCGTCAGCAGCACCACGGGACATAAGAAGACGAAGAATCAGATCCTGGAGGAACTCCGAAAGGACAGTTCCGAGGAGGAATAAACTCTGACCAATAGCCAATCCTTTCATCCTGGACGGGAATCCCGCCAGGGCGGGAAGGGAGAGAAGCGGAACTAAAAACAGCGGCAGTGGTATCGGGCAGACTGCCGCGGAACGGAAATTAGGAGGAAACTGCTCATGAAAAAAAGATGGATCTGTCTGGTGACTGTGTTGACTCTGTCGGCCGGTATATGCATGGCAGAGCCCATGGCGGGCATCGCGGCGCCTCTTGAGGCGGATGCGGAGGGCTTCGTGGCCGGGAGCTGTTCCCTGATTGTCTATCCGGAGGATCCCCATAAGGGAGAGTCGGAGGGGTTCGGGGAAGACCTGGCGGCAGCGGATGTGGTAGTAGATCTGTATCAGGTGGCCAGGGCCGTCAAGACGCCGGGCTATGATAGCTATAGCCTGGAGCCCATGCCCGGCTATGATATGAATTTTCCGGACAGCAGCCAAAGCGGCGACCAGGCGGCGGGAAACTGGGAGCGGCTGGCACAGCAGGCGGCTGCCATCGCCCTGGACGCGAACGCGGGCAAGACGCCCATAGAGGGCAGCGGGACGGCAGCGGGCACAGCCATATCCGATCTGGATCCGGGCCTGTATCTCTTAATAGCCAGAGGAAAGGGCCTGACAGAACTGAATGATTACAAAATAACCATAAAGCAGCAGAATCCCCTCACCGGCCAGGAGGAGGTCCGGATTGCTGCCATTGCCAACTCTGATCAGTATTCTTACGCGTTCCTGCCCCAGCTGGTGGCCCTGCCTGCCAAGGAGGCGGACGAGAACGGCGTGGTCAATACCGCGAACAGAGGGGACTGGATTTTCAATGCTTCCGTGAACCTGAAGCCGGAGCGGCTTGACCGGTACGGTTCGCTGAGGATTATCAAGACGCTCTCCGAATATGAGACCATGGGAGGCGTCCAGGAATCCGCCACTTTCGTCTTCGAGGTGACGGGCAGGCTGGACGATGAGGTGATCTACAGCGAGGTGGAGAGCATTACTTTCACTGCCGCCGGGCAGGAGAGCGTGCTGCTGGATCACATTCCGGCCCTGGCCCAGGTCACGGTGACAGAGGTGTACAGCGGTTCCAGCTATCAGCTCACTGTGCCGGGAGACCGGACGGCCACCATTGCCGCGGACGATGTGGTGTCCGTGGAGTTCGAGAACGAGTACGACGGGCGGAGAACCAACGGACATGGAATCAAGAACCAGTTTGTATACGATGAGGAGGCAGGGGCATGGAACTGGTATTCCAGCCCGGCACAGGACGCCGCGGGGAACCAGGGCGAGCCGCCTGCGGGAAACTGACCACATGGTGGCTGATGCGGAATCAGAATAAGAGGTGAAAATATGAGGAAGAGAAGAAGCTTTTATCCCCAAGTCCTTGCCCTGGCAGCCATAGTCGGGGCGGCGTCCGCGGGAATCGGCAGCGCGTGGTCCTATTTTACCACCTATGCGGAAGCGGCAGGGGGATATACCATCCGGCTGGGGGACAGGACGGAGATCACGGAGGAATTTTCCAGCTGGACGAAGCATGTGGCCATTGCCAATGAGGAGAGCTCGGAGCCGGTGTACATCCGGGTCAGGGCGTTCTGCGGAAGCCAGTACACTTTGTCTTATTCCGGAGAGGGCTGGACCGAGGGGGAAGACGGATATTATTATTACACTGAAATGGTAAACGGTGGGGCCAGCACGGGCAACCTGGACGTGAAGATCGAGGACATCCCGGCGGATCCGGAGGAGAAAGCGCGTTTCAATGTGATCGTAATCTATGAGAGCACGCCTGTAAAATATCATGAAGACGGAAGCCCCTACACGGTATGGGAGACTGACTGGAGCGAGCTTCTGGATACGGGCAGCACAGGCAGCAGCGGCACAAAAGGAGGGGGCGAGGCATGAAGAAGCAGAAGAAGCGTTTGAAAGCGGTATCCCCCATAGTGACCGTGGTTCTGTTCGTGGCGGCTGTGGCAATGCTGCTGGGCAGTTCCATCGGCGGCGCCCGGGCTGCGCTGACATATTATTCCGAGACATATACTTCCCGGATCCAGATGTACGACATCGGTGTCTCCCTGGTGGAGAACGGCGAGGAGATATCCTGGCGGGATTACAGCAGCGCCGGGGACGGAACCTGGAACGAGCAGACAGGCACGCTTTTGGAGAACATGCTCCCTGAGGGCGAAGAATTGACGCTGGGAAAGCGGTACACGGAAGAACTGAAAGTGCGCAATACAGGCACCATCAATGAATATGTCCGTGTCAGCATCTACAAGTACTGGCTGGATTCCCAAAATGTGAAGATGCGCGACCTTTCCCCGGACTTGATTCATCTGAACCTGGTGAACCTGGGCACGGACTGGGTGGAGGACGAGGGAGCCAGAACCAGAGAACGCACGGTTCTGTATTACAACAAGCTTCTGTACGCCCAGGGCGAGGGGACTTCCGAGACGGTTCCCTTTGCGGATTCTCTGATAATCGATGAGAGCATCGCGAAGAAAGTGTCGCAGGAGACGAAAAAAGAGGGAAATTATACCACTATCATTACCACCTATGATTACGACGGCGTGTCTTTCAGGGTGGAGGTAGAAGTGGATGCTGTGCAGGAGCACAATGCACAGGACGCTGTCTGGAGTGCCTGGGGCAGAAAAATCGAAATTGGGGAAGACGGTATCCTGAGGCTGACGGAGTAGGGGGTGGAGAGCATGAAGAAGAAAAAGATATGGATGGGACTGCTGTCTGTGCTGACAGCCTGTTCTATGGCAGTTCCGGTTCATGCGGAGACCTTTTACGGGGATGAGAACTGGAACGTGTCCTTTACCGCCGACAACCAGATGGTCAGCAGCTTCGCTACATCGGACATCAACGACGTGGTGGGAGGCATGCAGCCCGGCGACAATGTGATCATTACCCTGAAGCTGAGGAATGACAACAGCGCAGCCACGGACTGGTACATGCAGAACGAAGTCCTGTATTCCCTGGAGGACAGGAGCGCCAACGAGGAGACGGGCGGCGGCGCCTATACTTACCGTCTCTTCTATACGAACCCAAGCGGCACGGTTCAAACCCTCTTCGACAGCGATACCGTAGGCGGCGAGAACGGCACTACCGTGGAGGATACGCTGGAGGGTCTCCATGGGGCTACCAGCGCCCTGAAAGATTACTTTTATCTGGACACGGTGTATACCGGACAGGGCGGCAGCATCACCCTGGAGGTAGCGCTGGACGGCGAGACCCAGGGCAACAGCTATCAGGATACCCTGGCTGACCTGCAGATGAATTTCGCGGTGGAGCCGCGGGTGGATCTGCCCAACGAGCCAACGCCCGGCGATCCGCCCCAGCCGGTGGACGACACTCCGAATCCCACCCCAGCCCCGGGGCGGGGGACCAACATCGTGCGTACCAGCGATGAGAGCCAACTGCCTTTGCTGGCCGCTATCAGCGGTGTGACCGGACTAATGCTTTTGATCTATTGTATCTACTGCTTCAAAGAGCATAAAAAGAAAAAGGGGGAGTAAAGGGATGAAGTGGCTGAAGAGAACGTTTTATACCCTGATGTGCCTGTGTCTGCTTCTCCTGACCTCCATGCCTGTTTCCGCAAGGGAGGAGGAATATACTTATACGGTTCGCTTTTTTGCCGGGAAACAGGGCACTTTCCGGAATGGGGACATCGTGGTGGTGGAGAAAGACCTCCACTATGGGGATCGCATCAATTTTTACTACAATGCGGTAAATTTAAATGACAACAGCAAGTATTACATCCGGGGCATTCGGGAGAGCGGAAAGGACAACAGCGACAGCTTCCAGACTTCCTCTTTTGTGGTCACCGGGGATATGGACTATGTGATAGCATATGGGATTCTGGGGGACGCCACTTCCTACACCATCCATTATGTGGATGAGGCCGGAAACGAGTTGGCTCCCAGCGAGACCTATTACGGAAATGTAGGCGACCGGCCCGTGGTTGCGTATATCTACATTGAGGGGTGGATGCCCCAGGCCTACAATATGACCCAGACGCTGAAGAAAGATCCGGCGGAGAATGAGTTCAGTTTCGTGTACACCAGGATTCCGGAGCCGGCGGCGCCTCCTCCGGGACCTCAGCCTCCTGTGCAGCCTCCCGTGGAGGAGCCCGCTGCCCCGGAAGTTCCGGGCATCATTGTAATTCCCAATGAGGAGCCTCCTCTGGCCGGACCGGGAGGGGCGGACGGGGAGACGGACATCGGCGGAGAGGACGGGGACGATCCCGGCCTTGAGGAACTGGATATTACCGAGGAGCCGACTCCACTGGGAAATGCGGATGAACTACAGGATCTGGATGAACAGGAGACTCCCCTGAGCGGCTTCCTGTCTTTTGGCAGCGATGCACGTCTGCTGGGAATCCCCATCCCCGTGGTGATCGTCATCGCGATGGGTGTCATAGGAATTGCATGGTATTTCCTGTTGGCGAGGCACAGGAAGAAAGCGGAAGAGGATGAAGAAGAGCAAGCGTAAGAGGTTTTTTCCCGCCCTTTGCAGCATATTGGGAACGGTCATTCTGCTGGGGGTGATAGCGGCATTTTTCCCGCTGACCGTTCCGCGGCTCATGGGATATGAGATCTACGAGGTGGTCAGCGGAAGCATGGAGCCGGAGATTTTGGTGGGGAGTATTATCTATGTCAAAGAGGCGGAGCCGGAGACGGTGGAAGCCGATGACATCATCGCCTTTGTACGGGACGGCGCCATCGTCACCCATCGGGTGGAAGAGAACCGGTATGTGGAAGGGGAATTCGTCACAAAAGGGGATGCGAATCAGAAAGAGGATATGGAGCCGGTGAAGTACGGCAGCCTGAAAGGGAAAGTGGCGTTCCACGTTCCCTTTTTGGGCACGGTGATGAGGCTGCTGTCGGGCAGTGTGGGAAAGCTGTATGCGGCGCTTTTGATTTTGTGCGGCGCGATGTTCCATATGCTGGCGAAAATATTGCGGGACAGGCAGGACTGACGGAGGCATTTATGGGAAAATGGATCAGACGGGCTGTGGTACTGGTGATAGCCGCAATATTTCTGTTTTCTGTCATATCCATTATCGTCACGCTGTACCAGTACCGGGTAAGCGGGGAGTTATATGATGATGTGGCCCGGCAGTATACTGCGCTGGCTTCGGGGACTGGCGGTTCCGGGGCTGGCGGCGCGGGTGCCGGTTCAGAGGCTGACGGCTCCGGGGGGACGCAGGCCGGATTGGCGGGGGAAAGCGCTGAGATAGCACCGATCCAGGTGGATTTTGAGGGGCTGCAGGCTTTGAACGGCGACATTGTAGGCTGGATTTACTGCCAGGATACGCCCATTAATTATCCGGTGATCCATGGAGAGGACAATGACTTCTATCTCCGCCGAAGCTTCGACAAAACGAATAACATGGCCGGCTCTATCTTCATCGAGGCGCTGAACCGCCATGGTTTCGTGGATTCCAACATGATCATATACGGGCATCATATGAAGAACGGCTCCATGTTCGCCGTGCTGGACAGTTGGGACAATCAGGAGTTCTACGAGGAGCATCCTGTCATGTGGCTGCTGACGCCGGAGAGGGATTACCGGATAGACCTGTTCAGCGGATATACCACATCGGCCTATTCGGATACCTACACGATCTTTCAGGGACCCGGAGAGCCGCTGGACGAGTACCTGGCAGAATGCGCGGCCAAATCCGTTTTTCAGGCGGATGTGGAATTGGACAGCGAAGCCCGTTATGTGCTGCTTTCCACTTGCGCCTATGTGTTTGACAATGCAAGGTATGTGCTGCACGGCAAGCTGGTGCCGGCGGACAGCGCAGGAGGAGTGATGACAGAGACGAAATGAGGGGCCAGAGGCCCCTCATTTTGCAATTATATTCGGAATCCGAAATCAAATACATAAGAGCAAATACATGAGATAAAAAAATATTTGCCATTCCCTCAGAAATATGCTACACTCTATCCAAGATGTAAGGGTCAAAAGTCCCCTAATATAGCACCTTGAAAACTTCACACAGATTCCCATCAACCGCCAAATGTGGTATACTATATCTATCAAACAAAGGCGGTTGATAAATATGTCATTTAGAACAA